>JAJZFH010000047.1 GCA_021805445.1 Pseudomonadota bacterium | reverse complement strand
TGAAACGAGATAGCGCCGATGATAGTGTGGATTACCCATGCGAAAGTAGGTCACCGCCAGACACCCTTCCAAAAAAAGCACAGTCCCCACGGACCGTGCTTTTTTTTTGACCCATTAATTCATCCAATCTGGAGAATCACTGGGGGGATTTGCCCAAAGGAGATCCTCCCAAGGCTACAAACAAACGGGTGACATCGAGATACTGCTGGGTCAACGCTTCCTCGAGTTTCAATTGCGTCTGAGCCAGTGTCCGATGGGCTGCTTCAATCTCCAGATCGGAAGTATTGCCTGCAGCGCGACTTTTCATGGAGAGGTCCAGCGCAGACTGGCCCGTGTCCACGACGGATTTCATCGCCCCGACCGTATCGGCGTCATTGGCCAATGCGGTCAGGGCATCGGCCACCTGGCTGAAGGCTTGAACGACGGTCTGGTGATATTCTGCCAAGGATGCCTGATATGCATGGAAGGCCCCCTGTTTGGCTGCCTCGAGCATGCCTCCATCGAATAGGGGCATAGAGATCCCTCCCGCCAATGCCCACGCATTTCCTGCACCCAGAAACAGGTTTGAGGGAGTCAATGCTTCCTGAAACATGTTGGCCGTCAGCGTGAGCGCGGGATATTGATTGGCTGTGGCCACGCCCAGGGATGCGCTGGCTACCTGTAAACTCGCTTCTGCCGCCAGAATGTCCGGTCGTTTGCGTAGCAACGCCGAAGGCAGGGCTACCGGCAATGATGCGGGTATTTTCAGGTCATCAAAAACCAGGGAGGGGGGGTGCCAGTCTGCGGGCGCCTTACCCACCAACACCGAAAGCGTATGCAGATTCGAACTATACTGTTGCTTGAGCGCCGGCAACAGCGCACGATCCACTGCCAAACGATTCCGGGCATCCAGAATATCGGCTTGTGTGGCCATCCCTGCCCTGTAGGACGATTGAATCAGGCGCAGAGTTTTTTCATCTGCGTTCACCATGCGCTGGACCGTGCCAATTTTCGCATTCATGGCGGCCATCAAGACCGATTGTGCGACCACATTGGCCGTCAGTTCCACATACAGGGCATCGAGTTGGCGATGCTGGTAGGTGGCCAGTGCTTGCTGACGTTCAACGCTGCGTTTTCCTCCGCCAAAAAAATCCGGACTCCAACTCAAGGACGGACCGACTTCATAGTAACTGAAGGGAGGAATCACGAAATTGGAGGGGCCAAACAATGCGACCCCATATTTTTGTCGGCCAGCCAGGGCGTTCATGGCGCCTTGTGGCATCAGGCTACCCTGCTGCGCTTTGACGGCCTCTTCTGCCTGAGCCAGAGTTTCCCGGGCTGCAGTCAGATCGTAGTTGTCTTCAAGGGCACGGCGGATCAGAGCACTGAGCGGCGGATAGGAAAATACGGTCCCCCACTCGGATTCGATCTGTTTTCCGAGGATCCTGTCTGGTTGCGGCTCTACCCGCTCTGCGGGGGAAGTATAGTGATCGGCCGGAGCGAGTTTGGGCGGGATGAAATCCGGCCCTACGGTGCAGGCGGATAAGCCGACGGTCAGGATCAAGGTGCGCAGGTGGACAGGGAATTTCATGGATTCATTCCACGATGACCCGCTCGGTGCCCTGCGGTACCTTGGAAGCTGGGCGCAACAGAAGTAACAGGGGAATGACGGCAAGCGTCACGATCATCATCAATTCAAAGTCGTCGTTGTAGGCAATCATGGCGGCTTGGCGAGTGATGAGACCATTTAGGGCCGGAATACTTGGAGCCTGTGCTCCGAAAGCCGCTGAATGCAGTGTATACGGCGTGATGTGTTGAGCCAGTGTGGCATGGTTGATCTGCGTATTCCGGGTCAATAGGGTTTGTACGATGGAAATTCCAATGGAACTTCCAATATTGCGCAGCAGGTTGAAAAAAGCCGTGCCCTCATTGCGCAGAGTCTGGGGTAAGGAACTGAACGCTACCGTGGATAAGGAGATATAGGACAGTCCGACGCCAAATCCTTGCAATAGCCCGGTATAAATGATGGAGGTTTCATCCATCAACAGGTCGAAGTGCGTCATTTGCCACAGCGAGAGAACGGTCATCCCCAATCCGATCGCCATGATCAGCCGGACGTCATATTTTCCGATCAATCTTCCCACCACCATCATGGACATCATGGTTCCCATACCCCGAGGTGCCGTCACGAACCCGGTGAGCATGACGGGGTAGTTCATTTCATTCTGGAGCAGGGGAGGAATCAGCGCCAGGGTGGCAAACAAGATGACGCCAATGATGAAGATGAAGATATTGGAGGTGAGAAAATTTTTGTCCTTGAACAGGGTAAGGCTCAGGAAAGGCCGGTCGGTCGTGAAGGTATGGACTATGAACAGGTAGAATGAAATGCCGATGGTCAAGGCGTACACGGCAATTTCCCGGGAATGGAACCAATCTTTCAACTCTCCCCGGTCCAGGAACAACTGCAAAGCGCCGATCCCCAGACTCAGAGTCAGAAATCCAAAAAAATCGAAGGACCCCGCAATTTTTTTGGTATTGGGCATGAAACTCGACAAGCCCAGATAGGCCAGGATGCCGATGGGTACGTTGATATAGAACACCCAGCGCCAACTGTACTGATCTGTCAGCCATCCCCCCAATGCCGGACCCAGAATGGGCCCCATGGTGACTCCCACGCCCCAGATGGCCATGGCCCTGCCATGATTTTCTCGGGGATTGATATCGAACAGGACGGCCTGGGACAGCGGTACCAGGGCCGCGCCCGATATGCCTTGCAACAGTCGGAAGAAAACCATTTCAGGCAGGGTGCTGGCAAGCCCACAGAGCGCTGAAGCAAGGGTAAACCCGGTCACTGAAATCAGAAATACGGGCTTGCGTCCGAATCGCTGGGCCAGCCAACCCGTCAGGGGGATCATGATGGCTGCTGCCACGATGTAGGAGGTCAGTACCCAGGCCATCGCGTCCTGGGTGGCCGCCAGGGTCCCCTGCATTTTCGGCAGCGCTACATTGGCAATGGTGGAGTCCAGCGACTGCATGATGGTGGCAGCCATCACCGAGACCGTAATCAGCGGCCGATTGAGCGGCTTTGTTTCAGTGGTCATGACGGGTGTCCACCACCACGATAGCGCTCAGGCCTGCCTGAAGGGGCTGGTCAGAGTCCGCGTTTTCGATGCTGATGCGAACGGGCAACCGTTGCACGACCTTGACCCAATTTCCCGTGGCATTTTCCGGAGGCAGCAATGAAAAACTGGACCCCGTGCCCGGGCTCAGACTTTGAACGTGCCCATGGAGGACCCGGCCAGGAAATGCATCAATTTCCACTGTTCCTGGTTGACCCGGATGCAGATGGGCCAAGTCCGTTTCCTTGAAATTGGCCTCGATCCACAGGTTTTGTCTGGAAACCAGAGCGAACAGCGGGGTTGCCGCCTTCACATAGTCGCCTACCTGCAACTGTTCGACCTTGGCAACGATCCCCGCCTGAGGGGCCTTTACCACCGTATAGGACAGGTTGAGCAGGGCTCGCTCCAGCACTGCGTGTGCTTGTCGTACCGCCGGGTGATCATCGAGATCCTGGTCGGGATGATGGTTCAGGGCGGCCAGAACGCTCTCCAGTTCCTGTTGAGTCCCCTGCAATTTCTGTGCGGCCTGGATGCAGGCATGTCGGGCCTGATCCAATTGCGCTCGAGAAGAAACCCCTTGGGCGACCAGACGCTTTTGCCGGTCAAGTTCATTTTCCTGATAAGCCAGGGTTTCCTTTGCGGCCATGACGTCTGCCTGATGTTGCCGATA
The DNA here is from genome assembly GCA_021805445.1 of Pseudomonadota bacterium. GTDB lineage: Bacteria > Pseudomonadota > Gammaproteobacteria > Burkholderiales > Ferrovaceae > Ferrovum. The sequence continues at coordinate 201,462 of JAJZFH010000047.1, read as the reverse complement.
GGACGCCTTCAACGAACTCACCTGAAGTTTTGCACTGGCCAGCCGCGCTCTGGCGTCTGCCACGTTCAGCGCAAAATCCCGCTCGTCGAGTTTGAACAAAATTTCCCCGGCCTGCACGAACTGATTATCCTTGACCAGAACTTCGACTACCCGACCAGCCACGTTGGTGCTGATGTCTGTGCGCGCAGCAACGACATAAGCATCGTCCGTGGAAACCCGGTTCAGGTTTTTGAAATACAGGAATCCGGCAATCGCCAGGAGAAGCAAGGGTCCTGCCGCCAATAAGGGTCTTCGGTACCGCTTGAGCCTGTTCCGGCCCACGCCATCATCGTTCATGAAGCACTCCTGGATCCTGCTTTTACGCGGGGGGCGACAGCAACAATCCGCTACGGGCCTTCATCCAGTTCCTGAAAGATCGTCTTCGTGGATAGGGCTTCTCCGGGCACGGGGTGTTGTATTCGGAGTTATCCGTTTTTTTCCGCCTGCTGGGCCGCTTGAACGGCGGGTCGGGACTGAATCCGCGCCATATAGGCCTGGAGTTCGGGCCAGCGTTCCAGAGAAATGCCCATGGGCCGGGCCCATCCCAGGACGGTGAACAGGTAGGCATCGGCGACAGTGAATCCACCGGGTAGGAGGTACTCCTGGGTTTTCAGGGTATCGACGAGTTGATTGAAGCGCAGTGCCAGACGCTCTTTCTGGAAGTCCTTGATGGGGTCAGGGAACGTGGGGTTGAAAAGCGGGCTGAATTGTTTGTGCAATTCCGTGGAAATGAAGTTGAGCCAGGACTGCAGTTGGTAGCGCGGCAGGGTTCCATTGGCGGGGGCCAGACCCGATTCTGGCTTGAGGTCCGCCAGATATTGAACGATGGCCGGGCCTTCGGTGAGTTTCGTTCCGTCGTCGAGAATCAGCAGTGGAACGTAGCCCTTGGGGTTGATCGCGCAGAAATCGGAACCATCACTCAGTTGCTTGGAGCGCAGGTCGACCTTGACCAGATCGAAGGGCACGCCGAGTTCGCACAACACGATATGCGGGGAAAGAGAACAGGCCCCGGGGCTGAAGTAGAGTTTCATGGATCATCCTTGTGAGATCGGAGTAAAATCGGAAGTGTAGGGTGTATTGTATGCGTTCGTACGAATTTGACAAGCCCCTGAGGATCCCTTCGATGCAGCGGCGTGCATGGTGCGTGAGGGGGGGAACTTTTCGTTATCCATTGAGTCCACTTGTTCCGTGGGCTTTGGGTTTTTTGGGAGAGATTCCATGATGAGTTTGAAACCGGTACGAATGCTTCTTCTGGGATTGGGGGTCTGGGGTGCTTTGGTGGCGGTACCTGCACAGGCGGATCGAGGTTGGGGCTGGGGTTGGGGAATGATGGGGTTGGCAACCGGGGCACTGGTAGGGGCGGAGTTGGCAAATCCTTACCGTGTTTATCCCTACCCCTATTACCCTGCGCCGGTGGTCTATGCTGCCCCGCCCGTGGTGGTCCAGCAGCAACCGATGGTTTATTCCTCCCCTCCTCAGGCACAGCCACCGCGCCAGCAACCTTCCCAGTCCATGGCACCGCCGCCCCCTGGGCAGAGCCAGCAGCACACCGCCGCCAACAGTTGGTTTTACTGCGCTTCTGCCAAGGGTTACTACCCCTATGTGCAGAATTGTCCTGAGCCATGGCGCACCGTGCCCGCCGCGCCTCCGGGGGCTCCGCACTGAGACGGAAGAGGATCCGGATCTTCCTGCTCAAAAGGTCGGAGATCTGTGATCAGTCGGAGGGAGCGAACTGGTAGTGGTCGGCGTGGGCTTGAAACCACTGTTCCAGCATGAGGAGGATCCACACCATTTCCCCATAGAACCCCGGATGGTCGGGTAAGTGTTGCTGGAACAGTTGATCCACGAAGGTATGTCGGATCAGTCCGCGTTCGGCCAACTGATGCAGGGAAGATTCGGCCAGTTGATGCAGGGGAGGATGACGGAGTACCCATACCCCGAAGGGAAGACCGAAGCCATGCTTTTGCTTGGTGATGATTTCGTCCGGAAGGAAACCTCGTAACGCTTCCTTGAAAAACCAACGCAGTTTGAGGTTCTTGACCTTGTAATGGGTTGGGAGTTTCAGGGAAAAATCCACCAATCGCTCGTCCAGCAAGGGAAAACCGACCTCGATGCCTGCCAGGGCTGAGGTCCCGCAGACCTTGGGTAAATCATTTTCGGCCAGAGTAAAGCGCCAGTCATAGGCCAGCATCTGATTGACGAAATCCGCTCCATCGGTTGCGTGCCAAACCGTTTGTTCCAGTGTGCGAGAAGCCCTCGGTGAAAACAGGGAGAAAATCCGTTCGGGAAAAATGTTCTCCACCCCGATGTGTTCCAGCAATCCATAGGCGGTGATCCGGTCCGGCATGGGGATCTTGGCCTGGTCGATATAACTGCCCAGTTTGCGCGCCAGAGGGAGTCGGTTGAAAAGAGGTGCCAGAGGTTCGAGAAGCCCTTGCCGCAGGATGGAAGGCAAGCGGGTATAGGCGTGAAACAACTTTTGCTTGGCGTAGCGGCTGTTTCCGCCAAACAATTCATCCCCGCCATCTCCTGCCAGCAATCGTTGTACCCCGTCCTGTTGGGCTCGTTGGGCGCAGTAGAAGCCGGGCAGGGCGGAAGAATTGCCAAAGGGTTGGTCGTAGTAGGCCGCGACACGCGGAATTCCCTGAACCAGATCCTCCGGGGTGACATAGTATTCATGGTGCTGGGTTTTGAAATGACGGGCAGCGAGGCGTGCGTACTCCATTTCATCATAGCCTTCCGCATCGAAGCCGATGGAGTAGGTGGGTACGCCTTCTCCGAGGTGCTGGCTCAATACCCCTGCAACGGTGGAACTGTCGGTCCCCCCACTGAGAAAACAGCCGGTTCGATCGCCTGCATGACATTGGCTTTGAACCGAACTTCGTAGAATGTCCCGAAATTCTTCCTTCAAGGAAGAAAAGTCGGATGGACCGGGTGAGGTGAACCGGGGTATCCAGTACGGGGCGACCGTGAGTTGCCCCTCGTGGAACAGTCCATAATGCGCTGCAGGGAGACGCAACACATTCTGGAAGATGGTGCGCGGCGCGGGAATGACATGAAAATGAAAGTAGTCATAAATGGCCTGTATATCGATCGACGAAGGGGATGCCGTAACTTCATCGGCGCGCGCGGCCACGTGGAGAGTTGAGGAATTCTCGACGCGATAACATAACGAACGGCGCGCGAAGCGATCCACGGCCATGAAAGTCTTGCCCGGCTCCGGCGAAAAAGCCACGGCAAAGTCTCCCTGAACATGATTGGGGGCTTGAGGGCCATGACGGCGAAAGGCTTCGCGCCATGCACTCTCTATCCCCTGGGTGCGGGAAATTTCGGTCAGGTCTCGTTCCTGAAAGCGTGGATGACCAAAAAATAGTGCCAACGCGGTCATGGCGATACGTCTCCGATCAACGCTTCACGAGCTGAGGGGTGTCCCAGAAAGGCTGCAGGGCTGGCGCTCGGGCCATAGGCCCCAGACTGGTAGATTACCACCAGGTCACCTACCTCGGCACAGGGCAGGATCATTTTGTCGGCCAGGAGGTCGAGTGGAGTGCACAGAGGGCCTACCACCGAGACTTCTTCCAGAGGAGGGGATTTTTTGCGGGTGACGATGGCCACCGGATAATTCTTGCGGATGACCTGACCAAAATTGCCGGATGCCGCCAAGTGGTGGTGGAGTCCCCCATCGGTGATGAGGAAGGTCTGACCCCGGGAAATCTTGCGGTCGATGATGCGGCACACATACACGCCCGCTTCACCGACGAGGTAACGGCCCAACTCGATGACGGGTTGGGTATCGGGCAACTGCTGGCGCAGATGAGATAACAGGTGCTGCAAGGCTTCTCCCACCCGCTCGACTTCCAGAGGAGATTCGCCAGGAAAATAAGGAATCCCGAAGCCTCCTCCCAAGTTCAGGGTGGGAAGGGGACACCCGGTTTCCTGAACCAGTCGGATGGCCAGATCCACCGTATTTTTCTGAGCCTCGATGAGGGCATCCGCCTTGAGACTCTGTGACCCGCTGAAAATATGAAAACCCTGAAAAATCAGGTCAGAGGACAAGATGCGGCGGACCATGGCAGGAACCCGTTCCACATCGACCCCAAAGGGTTTGGCACCGCCGCCCATGCGCATACCGGAACCCCGCAATTCAAAATCCGGGTTGACCCGGATGGCCACTTTGGGTCGGTAGCCATGGTGTTCGCTCAAGGAGCAGACTGTCGTCAGTTCCCCTTCGGATTCCAGATTGAGTACGACGCCTGCGGCCATGGCCATCAGAAGATCGCGGTGGGATTTGCCGGGGCCGGCAAAACTGATATGGGCGCGCGGGATCAGGGTGTCCAACGCCACGCCCAATTCTCCTCCGGAAGCCACATCCAGACCGTCCACCTGGGTGGCGAGAAACTGGACCACGGCTGGCATGGGATTGGCCTTGATGGCGTAGTGCAGGTGAATTCCTTCGGGCAGTACGGAACGCAGGTGCCGGATACGGTCAAAGATCCGTGTGCGGTCATAGGCAAAGAAGGGGGTTTGGCCGATTTGATGGGCCAGGCGTGGAAGATCTACCCCGCCGATGGACGAGGGATCGCCCGATCCCATGACGAAACAAGCAGGATGATGGACCGGTTTACTCATGATGGGTTTGTGGAAACGAACTCACAGATTGTGCGTGTACCAGTCCGCGGCCTTTTCCAATCCTTCCTTGACCGAGAAACGGGGCTCGTAACCCAGGAGTCGCCGGGCCTTGTGAATGTCCGCCAGGGAATGGCGAACATCTCCTGCCCGAAAATCCCGGTAACGGGGGCGGGGGATCTCCCAGGAAGGAGATCGCTGCTTCAGTTGGGCGCAGATCAGGGCGTACAACTGGTTGAGAGTGGTGGATTCCGAGTAGGCGATGTTATAGACCTGTCCCAGAGCCTCAGGCTGTTCCGTACAAGCCGCCAGAAGATTGGCTTGAACGACATTGTCGATGTAACAGAAATCGCGGCTGGTTTCACCATCGCCATTGATATCGATTGGATTTCCTTTCAATAGTCCGCCAAACCACTTGGGAATGACGGCAGCATAAGCGCCCTCCGGATTTTGACGGGGACCGAAGACATTGAAATAGCGCAGACCAGTGGCTTTGAACTGATAGACCCGGTCAAAGACCTGTGCATAGAGTTCATTGACCAGTTTCGTGACGGCGTAGGGGGAGAGAGGGTTGCCGATGATCTCCTCTTTTTTGGGAAGTCCGGGATGATCCCCATAAGTGGAACTCGACGCGGCATAGATGAAGCGTTCAATCCCCATGAGTTGCGCCGTTCTCAGCATGTTGAGGAATCCATCGATGTTGCTGGCATGGGTGGTCAGAGGGTCCTCGATGGAACGGGGAACACTGCCCAGGGCAGCCTGATGCAACACGATATCCGCCCGGTCACAGACTCGTTGACAATCGTCGAGGTGGCGGATGTCTCCCTTGAAAAAAGTGAAGTTTTTCCAGCGGGATTCTCCGACCAGTTTCTGGACCTGCTTCAGGTTACGGTCGTCGATGGTGGAAAAGTTATCCAATCCCACGACCGTCTGATCCAGTCGAAGCAAGGTCTCGAGCAGGTTGGAACCAATGAACCCCGCCACCCCGGTGACAGCCCAACGTCGTGGCGTTGCCTGAATCTCGTTTTGAATGAGGTCGTAGTGCGTGGTCATAGCCGCCAGAGACGCAGGGTGGAATGAGAGAAATCGTCGCGGGAAAAAAGACCCTTGACATCGATCAGAACGGGACAATCGCCCATCAGGGCCAAGATTCCTGCGGTCTGGAGGGTCCGATATTCGTCGTGGGCCACGGCCAGAATGACGGCTGCCGCAGGTTTCAGGGCAACGGTAGGGGTGATGGAAACGCCGTATTCTTCTTCGGCTTCGTGGGGGTCTGCCAGGGGGTCATGGATCTGTACCTCGATGCCATAATCCTGTAATTCATGGATGATATCAATGACCTTGGAATTCCGCAGATCCGGGCAGTTTTCCTTGAAGGTGAGTCCGAGGACGGTGACACGACTGCCCGAGATGACATGCCCGGCATGGACCATTTCCTTGACACACCGCTGGGCCACGAATTTCCCCATGCCATTGTTGATGCGTCGCCCGGAAAGGATGACCTGGGGAATGTATCCCAATTTTTCGGCTTTATGGGTGAGATAATAGGGATCTACCCCGATGCAGTGACCGCCGACCAGGCCTGGTTTGAACTTGAGAAAGTTCCATTTGGTTCCGGCGGCTTCCAGTACGGCATTGGTATCGATGTTCATCAGATCGAAAATCAGGGCCAGTTCATTCATCAAGGCGATATTCAGGTCCCGTTGCGTGTTCTCGATGACCTTGGCGGCCTCGGCTACCCTGATGGAGGGGGCGCGGTGAACGCCCGCCGTGACCACGGATTCGTAGACCCGAGCGACGATCTCGCAGGTTTCGGTATCCTGTCCCGATACCACCTTCTTGATCTTGGTAAAGGTGTGTTCCTTGTCCCCGGGGTTGATGCGTTCAGGACTATAGCCTACCTTGAAATCGACACCACATTTCAGGCCGGATTTTGCTTCCAGAATGGGGACGCATTCCTCTTCCGTGACTCCGGGGTAGACCGTGGATTCATAAACGACGATATCCCCCTTCTTCAAGGCACTTCCCACCGTTCCCGAGGCTTTCAACATGGGGGTGAGGTCGGGTTGATTGGCGTCGTTGACGGGGGTCGGGACGGCGACGATATGGAAATTGGCCAGCTGGAGTTCGCTGATCTGGTCGGTATACAGAATATCCGCTTTATCGAGGTCCCCCTCTTCGACTTCTCCTGTCCGGTCATGTCCAGAGCGCAACTCACGGATTCTCAAGGGATTGATGTCAAATCCAATGGTTCGGCGCACCTTGCCAAAGGCTACGGCCACGGGTAATCCCACGTAACCCAGACCGACTACGGAAATAATCCTCTCTTCACCCACCACAGACATGATGCCTCCTGAACAGTGATTCATCGATTGAGCCGTGAGGATAACCCATACAAGGATATTTACGCTACCCAAAATTTGGAACAGATTGAGGGGTGAGAACTGCGTAGCGAACGGCGTCCTCATTTTTCTGCCCACTTTGTGTTAACGTGACACTTTGGCATTTCGGGGTGATCGTGTGGAATCATGCCCGAATTTCAATGGTTGCATGGGTGTGTGATACGGAGACTTGTTTGAATGGCGGCTTCCCCGATGGGTGCGTTTTCCCCCCCCCGTAATTTTCGTGGAGATCTGATCAACCCATGGTGGGTGGCCGTGACCGTGGCTTTGACGACCTTTATGGAGGTCCTCGATATTTCCATTGCCAATGTGGCGTTGCGTCACATTGCCGGCGATCTGTCCGTGAGCGAAGACGAAGCCGTGTGGGTACTGACCTCTTACATGGTGGCCAACGCCATCGTCTTGCCCATGAGCGGTTGGCTATCCATGCTCTTCGGGCGTCGCCGTTTCTACCTGTTCTGCGTGGCCATGTTTTCCGTCAGTTCGTTGCTGTGTGGCATGGCCCCCAATCTAACTACCCTGATCCTGTTTCGTACCCTGCAAGGCATCGGTGGTGGGGGATTGCAGCCCAGTTCTCAAGCCATTCTGACGGACAGCTTTCCCCTCTCGAAACGGGGTATGGCCTTTGCGGTCTATGGTATTACTACTGTTTTGGCACCGGCCATTGGTCCGACCATCGGCGGATGGATAACGGATACCTTTTCCTGGCGCTGGATCTTCCTGATCAACGTTCCCGTAGGGTTTCTGTCCTTGTATCTGTCACGGCGGCTATTGTCGGATCCTCCGGCATTGGTTGAACAGAGTGTCCAATTTCGGCGCCAGGGTCTCAAGGTCGACTGGAAAGGGTTCGTGTTGTTGTCGGTGGGATTTGGCTGTTTGCAGGTGGTGCTGGACCGAGGGCAGCAAGATGACTGGTTTTCATCGCCCTTCATCATGCTGATGTCAGCACTGTCGACATTGGCACTGCTTATCCTGCCCTTTTGGGAAACCCGTCAACAGTACCCGATGGTGGATTTCAATCTGCTCAAGGAAAGAAACTTTCTGTTCAGCAACATCTTGATGTTTCTCGTGGGATTTGTCCTGTTTGGCAGTACGGTGCTCCTTCCTATGTGGGTCCAGACCCTGATGGGGTATTCTGCCACTCAGGCGGGAATGTTGTTGTCTCCTGGCGCATTGACCGTGTTGTTGGTATTACCCTTCGTGGGATGGGCCATCAACAAGGTGGATGTTCGTCACATGATTGCTTTTGGGTTATTGTGTAACGGGGTGGCTTTGTATCTTTTTTCCCAGATGAATTTGCAGGCGGATTACTGGTCTTTGGCGACTTTGAGAATCCTGCAGGGGATCGGGTTGGGGTTTCTATTCGTACCGGTCAATGCGGCAGCTTACTCATGGGTACCCCCGGACAAAAGCAGCAATGCCTCGGCCATCATCAATTTATCGCGCAATCTGGGAGGGAGTTTTGGCATATCCCTGGTTCAAACCTGGCTGACGCGCGGGACGCAACGTCATCAGAGCGTTCTGACGACTCATTTGACCGATCCCTCCACGGCGACCCAGACATGGCTGTCCGGCATGGTCCATCAGTTGGCGGGGGCCAGCAGTCATGCGGTGGCGGTGGCACACGCCTTGTTGTATGCCACCGTGCAAAGACAGGCCAGTTTGCTTTCCTTCATGGATGACTTTCGCTTGCTGGGTACCTTGGCCCTGGTATTCATCCCCGTGGTGTATGCCCTGAAACGACCGGTGCGGGAGAAACATTGAAACTCAGGAATGGGTCCACACGTTTTGACTGAGACGCAGGGAGAAACGCAGGAGCGAGCGCTCCCAGGGGGTGAAACGCGGCAAATGAAACAGATCGCTTTCCCGCCGTGCGATGCCCGGCTCAGTGGAGAGCGCCGCCGAGTACCCCATTTCACGCACCATGTCGGCGTGTTCCTGACGATAGTCCTGACCGAATTTTCCATTGGGGTAGGCGAACAAGGCAGGAGGGTCGCCCAGCAACCGGGTCAAGTAGGAACGGTTCTGCTCGATTTCCCGGCGGGCAACGGCGGGAGGAAGGGAGGTCAAGATGGGATGATTGACCGTATGTCCCCCTATGCTCATCCCCGCCTGGTGCAGAGACAAAACTTGGGCATCATGCATCATGAGATCGGAGGGGGGCGTGAACCCCAGTTGCGTTTCGAGATGGTGGAGATGGTCGCAACGCACTTCCGGTGCTTCGTATTTGAGGCGTCGTAGCAGGGTTTGAAGGGCGGTTTGCCGTTCTTCCAGGGTCGTCAGCGGAAGTGACCCCAATTCAAGAAAGCGAAGATCAATGGATTCTGCAGGGTGATGACGGATCAACTCGATGGCGCGATCATTGAACATGCATCCCCCGTTCAAATAGCCCGAGGCCACGAAAAAAGTGGCGCAGACCCCATGCTTTTTCAGCAGAGGGAGAGCGATGGAGGCGTTGTCGGCATACCCGTCGTCGAAGGTGAGGCAGGCAGCGCGCGGGGGCAAGGTATGGTTTTTCAGCCTGTCCACCGCTTCGGGTAAGGGAAGGAGGTGAAAAACGTTCTTGAGCAGGTTCAATTGCGCGTCAAAACGTAAGGCATCCACCTCATCCGGAAAGAGGGGGTCGGGTTTGGGCAGTACACGGTGGTAGATCAGGATGGACAAGGTGCCAGCACTGCCTCCAGGGGAGAGCCAGGAATTCAGATGGCGAAATAAAGGATAGGTGGTGGAAGAGAGGTCCATGAACGGGAGATCAGGTGGGGGGCATGAAGGGGCGGGAAGGGAAGGTATGCAGCATCGAGGCGGGGCTCAGTCGACTTTCATGGGCAGGATCACCATGGTCATCCCCTGGAGATGAAGGAGCCGTTGCATTTGCAGGGCGGTTTGATTATGCAGGATGCGTGTCAGCCAGTTATCGTGGACGAAGATCAACTTGCTGGCAAAAAAGATGCTGTTGGGAAATTCTTCATGGACCTGCTCGGACAAGCGGGTGAGTTCGGCGATCCGGTCCGTGCCATAGGCTTCGTAGGATTTGGCGGCGATGCCATTCTGATGGCAGAAATTGACATAGTAGTCGCAGGCGGAATGAACGGAGGCTTTGAGCCCCTCGATCGATCCTTCTCCGCCATAACTTTGGGTATCCACGGCACCCACGCTGAGGAACACGAAATTGCGGTAGACGTGCGGAAAGAGGCGCTGGACCCACAGGATGGTATGCATGCCCGCTCCCTTGGAACGACTGATCAGAAAGACGGCGGTGGGCGCATAGGGATCGAGGGTTGGGGGAATGGCTACCGGGGTGGCCGGGAGTTGGGACAGCAGATGGTCGGCCTTGGCCATCTGGGCGGCTGTTTCGCGGTAATGTTGGCGAATCAACAGACACACGCCGATGACGGCGCTGGTGATGAGGAGGGTCATCCACCCGCCTTCAAAAAACTTTTCCGCCAGGGTGACGACGAGGATGCTCGAAGTCACCAGCAATCCCACCACGGAAACCCCGAGGCGAAGGGCCCATTGGGGATGTTCGCGGTGCTTCCACCAGTACAGGGTCAGTCCCGTGAGCGAGAGACTGAAGGTGAGAAAGACGTTGATGCTGTAGAGCACCGCCAGCAAGTCGACGATGCCACCACTCCAGAGCAGGATGAAAAGGGCTGCCATGCCCATCAGAAGGATTCCGTACTTGGTGACCAGGCGACTGGACAGGGAACTGAACTGGGAAGGTGTCCAACCGTCGTTGGCCATGTTGGCCAGCACGGCGGGGCCGCCCAGCAGGCCTGTATTGGCGGCCACATACAGGAGCGCACCCTCGAGGACCAGGACGGTGGTGAGGAGCGCGAAGGAGAGTCCGGGGCTGAGCCCAAGGGATGCGATGACCGAACGGAAAGCGACGGCATTCAGGGTTTCGCCATTGCTGGAGGGCACGGCATTCCACAACAGGTAGAGCAGGATGATGCCCCCCGCCGTGAAGGCCAGGGAAGTGGCCATGTAGAACATGGTCAGTTTTCCGGTATGCACCCGGGGTTCCTGGAGCACATTGACATTGTTGGATACCGCTTCGATCCCCGTATAGGTTCCGCCCCCCATGGAATAGGCGCGCAGGAACAGGGAGGCCGCGAAGACCCAACCCATCTGGCCTGCCAGAGAAGAGGTTTCATGCAGCGTCTGATGAACGATGGAGGGAATCTCGTTTCCACGGATGGCCACCCCATACACGATGATCAGCACATGGGTGATGACGAAGCCCATGAAGATGGGGGTCAGGATCTTGATACTCTCCTTCATGCCGCGCAGATTCAGGAACATTAGAAACAGGGTGAGGAACAGTTCGACGGTCAGTTTGTGACTTTGCCAGGTCGTGGGCAAGGAACTGAAAACGGCATCCACCCCACTGGCCACGGAAATGGCGATGGTCAGGACATAATCCACGATCAATGCAGCTCCACTGATCAGACCGGCGTGAGGCCCGATCAGTTGGGTGGCGACCTTATACCCGCCGCCGCCTGTGGGAAACAGTTCGATGACCTGGTTATAGGCGGTGGAAATGAGGAAAACCGTGAAGGCGGTGGCAATGGCCAGGTAGAGGCTGAGGTGGACATGAGTGCCCAGGGCCTTGAAGGCTTCTTCCGGTCCATAGGCCGAGGAGGATAGACCATCGGCCCCCAGTCCCACCCACGCGAAAAAGGCCATGAGGGCGATGTGCTGACGCGTTTCCGGTGCAAAGGGGTCGCGCGCCGGGCCAAAAAGCAATTCCTTGATCTGTTTTAATAAGCCGCTCTTTTGTGTCATGGGGTCAGACCTTCAGTGGATTCGGTTTGGCGGGGTCGAGGGCGTATTTTCGTTGCGCCTCGGCCACTTGGGACAAGGGGATCGCACCCTCATCGGCCAGGGCATGGAGTGCGGCTTCTACCACATAGTAACGGTCTACTTCGAAAAAATGGCGCAATTGGGCGCGCGTGTCGGAACGACCAAATCCATCGGTACCCAGGGTCACGAAACGCCGGGGCACGAAGGCACGGATTTGTTCCGTGAAGGTTTTGATGTAGTCGGTGGCCGCAATCACTGGCCCACGGGTATCCTTCAGACACTGGGTGACGTAGGGGACCTGTGCCGGTTCTGCGGGGTGATGGCGATTGTGGCGCAGGACATTCTGCCCTTCTCTGGCCAATTCGTTGAAACTGGGACAACTCCATACGTTGCTCGACACGCCCCAGTCCTTGGCCAACAGTTGGGCCGCCGCCTCCACCTCGCGCAGGATGGTACCCGACCCCAGCAACTGGACGCAGGGACCAGTGGGAGCAGCCTGTTCATGCAGCAGATACATGCCTTTGAGAATGCCTTCCCGCGTACCTTCAGGGAGCGCCGGGTGGGCATAGTTTTCATTCATGGTGGTGAGGTAGTAAAAGACGTTTTCCTGGGCGTGGAACATGCGCTGCAGGCCGTCTTGAATAATGACCGCCAGTTCATAGGCATAGGTGGGGTCATAGGAGATGCAGTTGGGAATGAAAGAGGCATGAACCTGGCTGTGTCCGTCCTGGTGCTGCAACCCCTCGCCATTCAGGGTGGTCCGTCCTGCCGTTCCGCCGATGAGGAAGCCGCGACACTGCATGTCGCCTGCCGCCCAGGCCAGATCGCCGACGCGCTGAAAACCGAACATGGAATAGAAAATATAGAACGGGAGGGTGGTGACGCCATGGGTGGAATAAGACGTGGCGGCGGCGATCCAGGAGGAGAAAGCGCCGGCTTCATTGATCCCCTCCTGGAGGATCTGACCGTTCACGCTTTCGCGGTAGTACATCAGTTGATCATGATCCTGCGGTTCGTACAATTGCCCCACGGAAGAATAGATACCCAAACTACGGAACATGCCCTCCATGCCGAAGGTACGCGATTCGTCGGGAACGATGGGGACGATGCGCTGACTCAGTGTCTTGTCGCGGATGAGAAGATTAAGAAGTCGCACGAAGGCCATGGTGGTGGACAGATGACGTTCGCCGCTGGCCTCCAGCAAAGGCGCAAAATACTCCAGAGGAGGGATCTCCAGCGGGGCACTGGCGCTGTGCCGCACCGGCAGGTAACCGCCCAGAGCCTGACGCCGTTCCTGCAGATAGCGGATCTCCGGGCTGTCGTCGGCAGGGCGGTAGAAGGGGGCGGCGGCGATCACGGTATCGTCGATGGGGAGTTTGAAACGGTTACGGAACTGCTTGAGAGCGCTTTCGCCCATTTTCTTTTGTTGGTGGGTGATGTTTTGACCTTCGCCCGCTTCGCCCATGCCATAGCCTTTGATGGTCTTGGCCAGGATTACCGTGGGTTGGCCATTGTGGCGCACTGCCGCCCGATAGGCGTTATAGACTTTGAAGGCATCGTGTCCGCCACGCGACAGGTGCCAGATCTCGTCATCGGACATGTTGGCTACCAGGCGCAGCAACTCGGGATACTTGCCGAAGAAATGCTGACGCACATAGGCGCCGTCGCGCGCTTTGAAACTTTGGTATTCGCCATCCACGGCTTCCATCATACGTTGCAGGAGCAAGCCGCTCGTGTCCTTGGCGATGAGGGCATCCCAAGGACTCCCCCAGATCACCTTGATGACATTCCAGCCGGCACCGCGGAAATCCGCTTCCAGTTCCTGAATGATCTTGCCATTGCCGCGCACGGGGCCATCGAGACGTTGCAGGTTGCAATTCACCACAAAGATCAGGTTGTCGAGGTTTTCTCGGGCGGCCAGGGAAATGGCACCCAGAGATTCGGGTTCGTCCATCTCTCCATCGCCCATGAAAGCCCACACCTTACGCCCCTCGGTCCGGGCCAACCCGCGGTTTTGCAGGTATTTCATGAAACGGGCCTGATAAATGGACATGAGGGGACCGAGTCCCATGGAGACGGTGGGCATTTGCCAGAAATCCGGCATGAGCCACGGATGAGGATAACTGGATAACCCCTTGCCCTCCACTTCGCGGCGGAAGTGGGCCAATTGTTCTTCGCTCAAGCGCCCTTCCAGAAAGGCGCGAGCGTAGATGCCCGGGGCTGAATGGCCCTGGGTGTAGAGCACATCCCCCCCATGCTCCGGGGTGGGCGCGCGAAAAAAGTGGTCGAAGCCCACATCGTACAGGGTGGCCGCCGACTGAAAACTGGCGATATGTCCGCCCAGTTCTTCCCCATCCTTGTTGGCCCGTACTACCATGGCCAAGGCATTCCAGCGAATCAGGGAACGGATGCGATACTCCATTTCCGGGTCGCCGGGCATGGGTTCTTCGAGCGCTGGCGGAATGGTGTTGAGGTAGGCCGTATTGGCGCTGTAGGGCAGGAAGGCGCCCGAACGACGGGCTTTGTCCACCAGTCGTTCAAGCAGGAAATGAGCACGTTCCGGTCCCTCGGCAAAGAGCACGCCATCCAGCGCATCCAGCCATTCCTGAGTTTCCTGGGGGTCTGAATCGTGATCCTTGGGGGATGATGCCATCATGCTCGAGCCTCGTTTTTACTCAAAATTCGCTAGATTCTATAGCGAAACTGGTTTGAGTGAAACCCATAGCCGGGACTTCGGACAGATTTAAGGTGCGCATATGACGCAACGCCAGTTCCACGCTTCTTGGTAGAATAGCGGACTATCGGGTTCAGGGGACATCATGCTCTTCAGTCGGCTCTTACGCAAGGAGTTTGCGCGCACGGCATTGATGACCATGGTTGTTCTGCTGGCCATCCTGCTGACCGTCAGTTTGGTCAAGTTGCTGGGATTGGCTGCCGGAGGCACTCTGTCGGGCAGTGCGGTGATGGCCATGTTGGCCTTCGGTTCCCTGACCTACCTGCCCGTGCTGTTGTCTGCCTCCATCTTTACTGCACTGCTGCTGGCCTTGACCCGTTTTTACCGCGACTCGGAAATGATCATCTGGCAGAGTGCCGGGGTCAGCCTGAACCGTTTTCTCGGCCCGGTATTGCGCTTCACGGTACCCATGGTCCTGGTGGTGGCTCTTCTCAGTCTGGTCATTGCGCCCTGGGCCATTGGACAGAAGGTCCAGTATCAGAAACAACTGGATGTTCAGGACGATACTTCCCAGATCACCCCCGGTGTGTTCCGTGAGTCGCATCAATCGGATCAGGTATTTTTCGTGGATGCCCTATCCCAAAGCAAGGAAAAGGTTTCCAATGTCTTCGTTCAGTCTGTTCAGGGCCATCAGGTGGGCGTGATCGCGGCGGACAGTGGTTATATTGCGACGGAGCCCAATGGAGATCGTTTCGTGGTGTTGCAACGTGGACGTCGTTATGAGGGAGAACCGGGCACGCTCAACTATCGTCTGGTGGATTTTGAGCAGGCGCGCCTGCGCATCGATCAGCACGGGGTGACGGCGGCAACCCTTTCGGTCAAGTCCATGTCGGCTCAGGACCTGATTCGCAAGCCCTCCCTGGAAGGGTGGGGGGAATTGCATTGGCGCCTGGGGTTGCCGCTGAGCCTGCTGGTACTGGCCGTGTTCTCTGTTCCCCTGTCCTATATCAATGTGCGGGGTGGGCGTTCCACCAACATGATCTTTGCCCTGCTGGCCTACATGGTGTATTACAACTGCATGAGTATTGCCCAGGCCTGGGTAGCGCAAGGAAAACTGCCTTTCTGGATCGGACTGTGGCCCGTGCACCTGCTCTTTTTGGCCGTGGCATGGATTTGGTTGCAGCAACGTCAGCGCGTCTGGTCCTGGCGTTGGTGGATGGGCCAACGTCGTTCCCGGGAGATCCGGGAGCGAGCGGAAACTCCGTGAGATCCGTTGGGGTTGGTGGAAATTCCGGCCCTGCTTTTTGACTTCAATCCGAGATGGCGGGATAATCTCCCGCTTTATCTCAGGTCATGACCTCTTAGGGAGAAACCCCGTGGAATTTACACTCAAAGTAGCGCATCCGGCTTCAATCAAGACTGCCTGTGTCGTCATTCCGGTGACGGAAGGCCGTTGTCTGACGCCCGCTGCCCAGGCCCTCGAACAAGCGAGCGAAGGTCAGTTGACGCAGATTCTCAAACGTGGCGACCTGACTGCGGAAGCGGGCAAAACTCTCCTGTTACCTGGGCTCAAGGGAGTGACGGCGAGCCGTGTGCTGCTGGTTGAAGTGGGCAGCGACCCACTCAAGGACCGCACTTACCGCACCCTGGTGTGTTCCATGGAGCAGGCTCTGGCGAGTACCGCTGTCAAGGAGGTGCTTTGTACCCTGACCGAGTTGGAGGTGCCGGGACGAGACAGCGCCTGGGTACTGGAACAGACCGTTCTGACCCTGAGGGAGCAGCACTACCGTATCCAAAAACAGACCCAGACCCCGGAATCGCCTTCTCACTGGAAAAAGACTACCCTCTTGGCGCCTTCCTCCCTGTCGCTCAAAAAAGCCCAGGGTTTTGTGGAACAAGCCCAGGCGGTGGCCAACGGAACCGATCTGACGCGTGATCTGGGTAATTTGCCCCCCAATCTGTGTACGCCCACCCATCTGGCGGAAACGGCGCAGGCCATGGGCAAGGACTGGGGGCTCAAAGTGCGTGTGCTGGACCGCGCCGATATGGAAAAGTTGGGCATGGGCGCATTACTGGCTGTGACGGCGGGAAGCCATCGTCCTCCCCAGTTCATCATCATGGAATACGCCGGGGGTAAGGCCAAAGCCAAACCGGTGGTGCTGGTCGGCAAGGGTATCACCTTCGACACGGGCGGGATATCCTTGAAGCCAGCGCCAGAGATGGATGAGATGAAATTTGACATGTGCGGCGCAGCCAGCGTTCTGGGGACGATGCGTGCACTGGCCGAAATGAAATTGCCCTTGAATGTCGTGGCGCTCATTCCCACCTGTGAGAACATGCCGGGAGGCGGAGCCACCCGCCCTGGCGACGTGGTCAAGAGTTTGTCGGGACAAACCATCGAGATTCTCAATACCGATGCGGAAGGGCGTCTGATCCTGTGCGATGCCCTGACCTACGCCGAACGGTTCGAACCAGCCGTGGTGGTGGATGTGGCGACCCTGACAGGAGCCTGTGTCATTGCTCTGGGGCATGAAGCTGCAGGGCTGATGGCGAATGACGAGGTTCTGCGCAATGAATTGCAAGCGGCAGGTGATTACAGTGGCGATCGTGCCTGGCCTTTGCCCTTGTGGGAAGAGTACCAGGAAGGGTTGAAGAGCAACTTTGCGGACATGGCCAACGTGGCGGGTCGTCCTGCCGGGACCCTCACGGCGGCGAGTTTTTTGGCGTATTACACCAAACGTTACCGTTGGGCTCATCTGGATATCGCCGGCGTGGCTTGGCGCAGTGGCAAGGAAAAGGGAGCCACGGGTCGCCCTGTCCGGTTGTTTTGCCGTTTTCTGCAACAGCGCTGTCAGGGGTAAGGGTGACCCGCATCGATTTTTATACCCATGTGGCGGATAAGGTGCCGGTGGCCATCCAGTTGACCTGCAAGGCATGGGCGCAAGGATTGCCGGTGTGGTTGCGGGTGCCGGACGAAGTCATGGCTCAGCAGTTGGACCAGAGGCTGTGGACCCATCCGCAGGCCGAATTTGTGCCCCATTGCCGGTCTGATCACGCACTGGCAGCCGAAACCCCGATCGTCATCGATGCCCTGGAAATGGAACCACGCTCGCACCGGGTATTGATCAACCTGCGTTCGGACCCACCGCTGTATTTTGCCCGTTTCGAACGTCTGGCGGAAATTGTCAGCCAGGCCGATCAGGATGCGGCGCTGGCACGGGAGCGCTTCCGCTTCTATCGTCAGCGGGGTTTTGAAGTGCAGGCCCATAATCTGGCGAACCATCGTTTTTGAGTCCTGAGCCCTACCTTTAATTACTGGATTGTTTCCCATGAGTCTTGCCAAAAGTTTTGATCCTCAGGCCATCGAGGCGCGCTGGTACCCCATCTGGGAAGCGCGCGGTGATTTCAAGCCTTCCCTCGATTCCCAAGCCCAGGCTTACTGCATCCTGTTGCCACCGCCCAACGTGACGGGGACATTGCATATGGGGCACGCTTTTCAGCATACCCTCATGGATGCCCTGATTCGTTACCATCGAATGAAGGGCGAGAACGTGCTGTGGCAGGCGGGGACGGATCATGCAGGGATTGCCACCCAGATGCTGGTGGAACGTCAACTGGAAGCCAGGGGGGAAAGGCGTGACACTTTGGGGAGGGAGGCCTTTCTGGAGCGGGTCTGGCAGTGGAAGGAACAGTCCGGTTCCACCATCACCCGGCAAATGCGGCGCCTGGGCAGTTCCTGTGACTGGACTCGCGAGCGTTTCACTCTGGACGAGGACCTCAGTCGGGCCGTCACCCAGGTATTCGTTCACCTGTATCGGGAAGGGTTGATCTACCGTGGCCAGCGTCTGGTCAATTGGGATCCTCACCTGCAGACGGCGGTGTCCGACCTGGAAGTGGAGGCCCACGAAGAATCCGGGCATCTTTGGCATATCCGCTATCCCCGCGTGGATGGCCAGGGCTATCTGGTCGTGGCCACCACCCGCCCCGAAACCCTGCTGGGCGATGTGGCCGTGGCCGTGCACCCAGCCGACGAGCGTTATCGCGATCTCATCGGACACGCTCTTCATTTGCCCCTGACTGATCGCACCATTCCGGTGATTGCCGATGATGCGGTGGACCCTACCTTCGGCACGGGCTGTGTCAAGATCACCCCGGCCCATGATTTCAATGATTATCAGATGGGCAAGCGGCATGGATTGACGCCTCTCAATATCTTTACCCCGGATGCCCACTTGAACGATCAGGTGCCCCCTGAATATCGTGGGCTGGAACGTTTTCGCGCCCGTCAGCGGCTCATCGACGACTTGGCGGCCCGGAATCTGCTGGCCGAAGTGAAACCCCATACCCTGATGATTCCGCGCGGTGATCGTAGTGGCGCAGTGATCGAACCCATGCTTTCGGATCAATGGTTTCTCGATACCGAACTCATGGGCCAGGAAGCCTTGCGCGTGGTGCATGAGGGACAGATCCGGTTTGTGCCGGGGAATTGGGTCCACACCTACGAGCATTGGCTGGGAAACTTGCAACATTGGTGCATTTCCCGACAATTATGGTGGGGTCACCGGATTCCTGCCTGGTACGATGATGAGGGACGAGTCTATGTGGCCGATAACCAGCAGGAGGCGGAACGACAGGCCGGGAAACCCCTGCGCCAGGACGACGACGTGCTCGATACCTGGTTCTCCTCGGCGCTCTGGCCCTTTTCTACCCTGGGTTGGCCGGAGAATACCCCGGAACTGCACCAGTTCCTGCCCAGCAGCGTGTTGGTGACGGGCTTCGACATCATTTTCTTCTGGGTGGCCCGCATGGTCATGATGACCACCCATTTCACCGGACAGGTACCCTTCCGGGAGGTTTTTGTCACCGGTCTGGTGCGCGATGCCCAAGGTCACAAAATGAGCAAGTCCCGTGGCAACGTGCTGGATCCCCTCGATCTGATCGAGGGGATCGATCTGGAATCTCTGGTCGCCAAGCGTACTGCCCACCTCATGGATCCTCGTCAGGCAGAAAAGATCGAAAAGGCCACGCGCGCCGAATTTCCTCAGGGCATTCCAGCCTTCGGTACCGATGCCCTGCGTTTTACCTTTGCCAGTCTTGCCACTCATGGAAGAGATATCAAGTTTGATCTGCAACGCTGTGATGGCTATCGAAATTTTTGCAACAAGTTGTGGAATGCCACGCGCTTCGTTCTGATGCAGGAGACCCCGGAGGGGCCGGCTCGGGCAGCGACGGTGGCGGACCGATGGATTGGACAGCGTCTCGATGCCACCATTCGGGCGGTTCACGAGCATTTCGCTCAGTACCGATTTGATTCGGTGGCGCGTGCCCTCTACGAATTCATATGGGAGGACTTCTGTGACTGGTATGTGGAACTGGCCAAGACCCAGTTGGCCAACCCCGACACGGCGGTCACCACCCATGCCACATTGCGCTCGATTCTGGAAACGGCTCTGCGTCTGACCCACCCCCTGATGCCTTTCATCACGGAGGAGTTGTGGCAGCAGGTGGCCCCCCCGGAAGCCGTGGGCTCCAGCATTGCCTTGCAGCCGTTTCCGCAACCTGCGTTGGCCCCCGATCCGGCCGCCAACGAGGCGATGGAACGTCTCAAGGCGTGGGTCAACGGTTGCCGTACCTTGCGTGGAGAAATGAACATCAGTCCGGCAGAGCGACTGCCTCTCAAAGTGGCGGGGGCAACGCAGGCGCTCCTCGGTATGGAACATTATCTGATGCATCTGGCACGCCTCACGGGGGTGGACGCCAGCGCCACGCCCCTGCTGTCGACGGAGGCTCCGGTGGTGACGGTGGAACATCTTCAGATGCAATTACAGGTGCGGGTGGACATTCCCGCAGAAATCGAGCGTCTGACCAAACAACGGGACAAGACCAAGATCGAAGTGGAGCGCTGTAGCGCCAAACTTGGCAACCCCGGTTTCGTGGATCGTGCGCCTGTTTCCGTGGTTGCCCAGGAACGCGAACGTTTGGTCCGCTTCAGTCACTCCCTGGCCGAGGTGGAAATCCAGTTGGCACGTCTGGCTGCCCTCTGACGCAGGAGGGCAAGTCATACCCCCAAGGGGGGCCGCGAAAACTGCCTTGGGTGAGGTATCATAAGCACCATGAAACGATGGTTCCTTTTTCTTTGTGCCAGCCTGCTGTCCGTGCACCTGATGGCTTACGAGTTGCCCGATCTGGGCGACAGTTCTTCCATGACTCTGTCAAGCAAGGACGAAATGGCTCTGGGGCGCCAGGTGATGCAGGAAATCCGCGCCGATCCGTCCTATTTCAATGATCCGGAGAGCGTGGATTTTGTCAGTTCGGTGGGTCACCGCCTTCTGGCAGTGAGCGATGATCTGGGAGATCAGCATCACTTCGAATTTTTTATCCTGGAAGATCCCACCCTCAATGCCTTCGCCTTGCCCGGTGGTTTCATCGGGGTACATACGGCCCTGATCGAAGCGGCGGACAATGAGTCTGAACTGGCCTCGGTACTGGCCCACGAAATCTCCCACGTCACCCAGCACCACATTGCCCGTGCCATGGAGGACCAGAACAAGAATTTGCCTCTGTCTCTGGCGGCCATGGCGGCGGCCATTCTGGCGGCGCGGAGCAGCCCTGATGGGGCCATGGGTGGGGTGGTGGGAGCGCAGGCCGGAATGGTCCAGGCCCAACTGAACTTTTCTCGGGGGAATGAACGGGAAGCCGATCGCCTGGGGATTCGTCGCCTCCTCAAGACCGACTACGACCCTCGTGCCATGGCGACGTTTTTTACCAAGTTGGGGCGTTATGGTCGCTTCTATGAAGGAGCTCCTGCTTTTCTCCAGACTCACCCCCTGACTACCGAGCGTTTGGCTGAAATACAGGACAGGCTGCAGAACGTTCCTTACCGGCAAGTTCAGGATGGCCCCGATTTTGCTCTCATCAAGGCCCGTATTCAGGCTCTGGTAGGAACTCCTCATGAAGCACTGGAGAGTTTTCAGAACCATGACTACGATATCCATCGCCCCGAGGAAGTTCCTCTGCTCTACGGCAAGGCGGTTGCGCTTTGGCGTAATCGTGATTATGAAGAGGCTCAGTCCCTGCTCAAACAGGTGCGTGCCGTTTCTCCTCCCAATGCCTTGTTTGACAGTCTGCACGCTCAGATTACCCTGGACTCGGGGCATGTGCATCAGGCCATTCTCCAGTTTCAACACGGATTGCAACGCTTTCCCGATGAGCGCGCGCTCAATTACGGGTATATCTCGGCTCTGTTGATCGCGGGGTTGCCGGTCCAGGCACTCAAGATCATCAATGAACGAATCGCACTCACCAGCAGCGATGAGCAGTTGTATGAATTCCAGTCTCAAGCCTATGCTGCGCTGAACCAGCAGATGATGAGTCACGAGGCTCTGGCCCAGGCCTATCTGTTGCTGGATAATCCCAGTGCAGCCATGGATCAACTCCAGATTGCCCTGGGAGCGGGCGACGGAGACTTCTATCAAAAGTCCCAGGTGGAAGCCACGATGAGCGAAATCAAGGCAGAACTGGCGGCACGCAAGGGCAAAAAAAAGTAATCTGAAATCATCGATGAAAATACTTCTTACAGGTTGCGCCGGATTCATCGGCATGCAGGTTTCCAGACGTCTTCTGGAGCGGGGGGATGAGGTGGTCGGGGTGGACAATCTCAATGACTACTACGACGTTTCCCTCAAGGAAGCACGTCTGGCCCGTCTCACGTCCTATGGAAACTTCACTTTTCATCGGCTCGATATTGCCGATGGAGCAGCCATGCAGGCACTCTTCGTCCAGGAAAAGCCCCGGAGGGTCGTGAACCTGGCCGCCCAAGCGGGGGTGCGCCACTCACTGCAGCATCCCCAGGCGTATATCAATGCGAATATCCAGGGTTTTCTGAATATCCTGGAAGGTTGTCGCCACCATTCCGTCGAACATCTGGTCTATGCCAGCAGTTCCAGTGTCTATGGCGGCAACACTCAACTGCCTTTTTCCGAGCACCATGCCGTCGATCATCCCGTCAGTCTGTATGCTGCCACCAAAAAGTCCAATGAACTGATGGCCCATACCTATAGTCATCTATTCAATCTGCCCACCACGGGCCTCCGTTTCTTCACCGTCTACGGTCCCTGGGGGCGCCCGGACATGGCTCTGTTCAAATTCACCCAGGCCATCCTGGCAGGATCCCCGATCGATGTTTACAACGAAGGGAAGATGGTGCGTGACTTCACATACGTCGATGACATCGTGGAGGGCACTGTGAGCGTTCTGGACAAACCCGCCACCCCCAATGAACATTTTCAGAAAGAACATCCTGACCCTGCCACCAGTTGGGCCCCTTACCGACTCTTCAATATAGGCAACCAGCATCCCACCCCTTTGATGGATTATATTCATGCCATCGAAGTTGCTACAGGCAGAAAAGCCATTCTAAACCTTCTTCCCATGCAGCCAGGCGATGTGATGGCTACGGCAGCCAATACCGAAGAACTGGAAAAATACTGCCACTTCACTTCCTACACGCCGGTGGAGGAGGGCGTGAAACGGTTCGTTGATTGGTATCGAACGTATGCCGCGCCCAAGGGAGATGATTGCGGACGCCCTCATGGTATCACCAAGGATCTGAAACACCCTTTGCCGTCCCGCTTCGCTTCGTAAAGCGCAAGATCGGCGTACCTGAGAAGATCCTGCGGATTCGTCCCGTGATCCGGATAAAATGCAATACCGATGCTCGCGCCAAGCACGACAGGATGGCCCTGGAGTTCCATCTCCTCGGAAAGTTTCTGCAGTATGGTTTCCGCCAGACAGTAGGCCGGATCCCTTCTTTCCAGTCTGTCGAATACGATGATGAATTCATCTCCCCCCGGCCTTGCCAGCAGGTCTGATTCGCGGATCGAATCCCTGATGCGGCCTGCGGCCTTCACCAGGACCTCGTCTCCTGCGAGATGCCCGTAAGTATCGTTCACCTCCTTGAACCCATCCAGATCTATGCCCATCACTGCGATCATGTGATTCTGGCGCGCTCGGCAGGATTCGATCCCACGACCCCTTGGTTCGTAGGGTCGAATTCAAACTGTGGCGCGAATAATTGCAATTAATATCATTCAGTTACGATATCTGCAAATTCTGTAATCAGCCTTAAACAACCTCACTTGGGGGGGGCAGAACAGGCGATTTCAGCTCCCGCCCTGCCGGTCAAGACCACTCACTAAGCCGGCGAGCGTCCAGGCCAGCAACGTCCGGCCTTTTTTACGCCTGCATCGGCCGCGTGTATACGTCCTCTCTCTTGACTGCATGTAATCAGTCGATTACACTACATCCATGGCCTACACGGTGAAACTACTCGGTGAGTTCTCCGACTGGCTCAAGGGCCTGAAGGACGGGTTGACCCGGCAGCGCCTCAACAAGCGGCTGCGCAAGGCCCAGTTGGGCAACCTGGGCGACGTGGAGCCGGTAGGTGAAGGCGTGTTCGAGATGCGCGAACACTTCGGGCCTGGCTGGCGCATGTACTGCGTCCAGCGTGGCGAGACGCTGATCGTGATGCTCGCCGGCGGTGACAAGTCCACTCAGCAGGCCGACATTCGCCGAGCGATTGCGCTGGCGAAGTTTTTGGAGGATTGACCATGACCAAGAGAATCAAGGTTTCTGAACTTGCCGAGTTCGATGCATCCGAGTACCTGAACGGGGACGAGGATGTGGCGGCATACCTGACGGCCGTTCTTGAAGAGAACGACCCCGCGCTGCTGGCCGCTGCCCTTGGCGACATTGCCCGCGCACGCGGTATGTCGCAGGTTGCGAAGGATTCCGGCATTGCACGCGAAGCCCTGTACAAAGCCCTTCGGCCCGGCAGTGAGCCGCGCTTCGAGACGATCAGCCGCGTTTGCGCAGCCCTGGGCGTGCGCCTGGTCGCGCAATCGATGCACCCGGCGCACTGACGCTGCATCAACGAAAACTTGGCGGGAAGCAATAAAGCGTGCTGGAATTGCATCAGGATTTCGGTGGCATGATTTGCGGTATACCTGGGCGAGTTCGGCACGTGTTGTCAGGGTTGAGGAACCGCTTAAATTTGAGGGGTATTACGCGGTTTTTCGGTAGTTGATCAGGGATTAGGTTTGCTTTTTTGGTTTTTTCCGGCGGTGGGTAGATCGCAGATGCGGCCTCAAGGCTGAAAACAATACTGATGATTTCCCTACGCAAAGAAAAATGGGTTAGATCATTTATGACCTAACCCATTGATTTATTGGCGCGCCCGGCAGGATTCGAACCCACGACCCCTTGGTTCGTAGCCAAGTACTCTATCCAACTGAGCTACGGGCGCATCCGGAGGATTATAGCATTGTTGTTCAGACGGTGACAACGGGAACACCGAGGGCTTCAATTTTTTCCGCCAAGGTTGCCATCCAGGTTCCCGGAATCGCCCCCAGACGGGTTCCTCCGGGTTGCAAGGAAAGACGCGCCAACGTGTACAGCAGGATGCCCTTGAGGGGGATCTGCGCATCCTTGATGTGCTGAATAAAATCCAGATATCTCTGAACCTCTTCCACCGAAGGCACCACTCCATCCCGTGTCGTCATGCAGGTTTGAATCCAGGTGGGGCAATGCGGTGCGACGGTTGCCAGTCGATGTCGTATCTGTTGGAGCGATAGATGAATTTGATTGACCTGCCAGATATCTTCAGATGAGCCCCGGTCGATCTTGAACCAGAGTTCCCCGCCATGTTTCGTGGAACTCTCCAGAGCATGGAGCACAGCAGGTTCCTGAACATGACTGCCATTCGTGATGGTAATGATTTTGACCGAATGTAACGGCGGGCGTTGTTCAAGAGCCCGCAAGGCAATATCCATGGCACCAGAAAACTGATCTGAACTGGTCGGTTCCCCATTTCCTGAAAAGGCAATGTCCTTCAGATGACGCAATTCAACCGGGACATAGGCCTCCAGAAATGTTTCCTGGGTCACTGCATCCAACAGGAAATTCAATTCCCGTTCAAGTTGGTTCAGGTCGGTGGGCGCGGCCTTGCCGCGCACCAGACCCGGCACTTGACAATACTCGCAAGCCCAGTTGCAGGCATTGTTCTGGTTCAGGTTGATTCCCACGGATACCCCGCCTGCACGACGGGAAACGACAGGATAAACCGTTTCCAGACCAAAAAAGGGGCGGTTATGGTCTGTAAAACTCAAGCGGGTCTCTGTCATGGGGTCCTGGCGTGGTCGGTTTGGTAAGGTGATGATGCTGTCTTGGAATTCCACCCTCTTGGGAGTACGAGGGCAACTTGACGATAAACATATTTTCCCATTCTGCCAGTATCCATAATTTCCTGTAAAATTATCGACCAACCCATTAGCTAGGTTGTTGTCATGGCATTGATTGTACAAAAATATGGAGGTACTTCCGTCGCCAATCCCGAACGCATCACGAAAGTTGCGGAGCGGGTAGCCCGGTTTCACGCCCAGGGACACCAAATCGTGGTGGTCGTGTCTGCGATGAGTGGGGAGACGGACCGACTCATTCGGTTGGCAAAGGAGATCAATCCTCATCCTGACGGACGCGAACTGGACGTTCTGGTTTCCACCGGAGAACAGGTCACCATTGCCTTGATGGCCATGGCCATCAAGGAGCAGGGGATTCCCGCACGCAGTTATACGGGCAGCCAGGTGCGCATCCTGACCGATGAAGCGCATACCAAGGCCAGAATTCTGGACATCCAGGCCGAACGGTTGCTTGCTGACATCGCCGCAGGCACCGTCATCGTTGTTGCGGGCTTTCAGGGGGTGACGGAGCAGGGAGATATCACGACCTTGGGACGCGGAGGGTCTGATACGACCGGCGTGGCCATCGCAGCGGCCCTGAAGGCCGATGAATGCCAAATCTATACTGACGTGGATGGGGTATACACCACAGACCCACGCATCGTGCCAGAGGCTCGCCGTCTCGCTACCATCACTTTCGAGGAAATGCTGGAAATGGCCAGTTTGGGATCGAAAGTGTTGCAAATTCGCTCTGTGGAATTTGCCGGGAAATACAAAGTCAAGTTGCGTGTGTTATCGAGTTTTTCGGAAAACGACAATGAAGGCACCTTGATCACCTTCGAGGATACCAAAACCATGGAACAACCCATCATTTCAGGTATCGCGTTCAACCGCGATGAAGCCAAACTCTCGTTGCTGGGCGTACCTGATCGCCCAGGAGTTGCCCATGCGATTTTATCGCCCGTGGGTGAAGCCCATGTCGATGTGGACATGATCATTCAGAATACAGGAGTGGATGGTTCCACGGACTTTTCTTTCACCGTACACCGAAACGATTACCAGAAAACTCTGGATATTTTGACTCGGTCCATCAAACCCCTGACTGGGGCTCGGGAAGTGCAGGGCGATTGCAAGATTTGCAAGGTTTCCATCGTGGGTGTCGGCATGCGGTCCCATGCGGGCGTGGCCAGTTTGATGTTCCGCACCTTGGCGGATGAAGGCATCAACATTCAGATGATTTCCACTTCGGAAATCAAGATTTCTGTGGTAATTGACGAAAAATATATGGAACTGGCTGTCCGCGCTCTCCATAAAGCTTTTGGCCTGGGATAGCGAAAATTCCCCAGTTGAGCGATAATGTCGCCTGCGTCAGATCGGAGAGATGGCCGAGTGGTCGAAGGCACTCCCCTGCTAAGGGAGCATGCGGGCAAAACCTGCATCGAGGGTTCGAATCCCTCTCTCTCCGCCAACACATTAAAAAACCGCAGATTTTATCGGTTTTTTTATGACTGAAATTTCCAGCTTGAGACGAACAGCCCATCCGGGCTTAATTCTGGGTCCATGCCCAGTCCGCCTGACAATCCTGCCCATATTGTCAGTTTATGAGGGGTAAGGGGGGCGCGTGTTGAGCGCCTGGCTGGAAAGGCAGGTTTTGCCCGAATTCGAAGGCCGCATTTTCCCTGGGGATACGGCTGTAGTCCGGCGCTACGCGACCTTTCCATAATTAACCAATTTATTTAACTTGTTGATTTACTGAAATCATGAGTGCCTCGTGATTTTTCAAGTGGCCCACGGATTACGCTCAAAGGATGGGTTAAGTTCCTCTTAACGTGATTTCATTAGCATGGCGACAATCGTGGGATAATCCCGGGCATATGAACTCGTTCTGGTATCGTTGGATATATGGATCCTAATGGAGAGTCTGGCACCTCCGTCGCCATCCTGCTGGCCACTTACAATGGTGCGGCATTTCTGCGTGAGCAGTTGGCCTCCTATGAGGCACAGCACCATGGGAATTGGCAGGTGTGGGCTTCGGATGATGGGTCTACGGACGGTACCCTGGAGATTTTGGCGGAGTATCAGGATCGGTGGACCGGACGCATGAAGGTGGTGGCGGGGCCGAAGCGGGGGTTCGTGACCAATTTTTTGTCCCTGGTATACCGGTCCGAAATTCAGGCGGATTATTACGCCTACTCGGATCAGGACGACGTGTGGGATGGGGATAAACTGACCCGGGCTGTGGCCTGGCTGTCGACGGTCCCTGCCTCCGTTCCGGCTTTGTATTGTGGGCGTACCCGTTTGGTGGACGAGCAGGGCCTGCCTTGTGGATTCTCTCCCCTGATGCAACGACCTCCGTCCTTTGCCAATGCCCTCATGCAGAATATTGCCGGCGGTAACACCATGGTATTCAATCAGGCGGCCCGCATTTTGTTGCAGGAAGCGGGACCCGAGGTGGAAGTCGTGACTTTTGACTGGTGGACTTACCTGGTGGTGACGGGGTGTGGCGGACAAGTCTGCTACGATCCCCTGCCCTCCCTGAATTATCGCCAGCATGAGAAAAACCTGGTGGGTGCCAGCCTCAGTTGGTCAAAACGCTGGTCTCGACTGGGCTTCATGTGGAAGCGGCACTACGTTTTTTGGGCTGATATTCACGTCTGCGCCCTGCGGCGTCTGGAGAGCCACCTGACCTTGGAGAATGCCCTGACCCTGCGCACTTTTCTGTGGGCGCGACAACAACCCTTGAAGGGGCGCTTGCTGGGCTTGAAACGCTCCGGGGTCCATCGCCAGCATGCCATCGGGCAACTGGGGTTACTCGTGGCAGCTCTTTTCAATCGGGTATGAATTCGGACCGGGCTGTCATCTTGCCGTCGTGGCGGGAAGGCGTCCGCCGTGTTTGAAAAAATAGCGGGCCATGCTGGATAGGTGCCACAGGGTGTAGCGCAGTTTCCTGCGGCTATCCCGTCGTGCGTCATGGATGACGGTGACCTGTGGGCAGAGTTTGACCTGCCAGTGCCGGGCCCAGAGACGGACGCAAATATCCACATCCTCATAATACAGGAAGAAGTTCTCATCGAAACCCTGAACGGCACGGAACGCCTTGGCCCGAAACAGCAGGAACATTCCGGCACCCCAATCGATGGGATAGGGTTCGCTGCCTGACGAAAGGATACGCCCATCATTCAAGCCCACGACTTTCTTCATCAATCCGAACGGGGTAGGAAAGTGCCGGGCGCTATCCTCGGGTATGCCTTGGGCCGTGGAGACCTGCGGAACGACCAGCCCGACCCGGGGGTCGTTCAGACCCTCCAGCAAGGCGGGAAAGGGGTTGCTGGTGAGACGGATATCCGGATTGAGGACACAGAAGAAGTCTGCATCGCTGTCTTTGAGGGCGGCGTTGTGGTTTTCTCCAAATCCCCTGGGGTGAGGATTGGTGAGCAGCGTAAAGGGGAGAAGGGCAGTGGGGGGAGGTTCGGGCAGGTTGGCCGTGAGATGGATCGCCACATCGGGGGCGTGCTGCGCCAAATCCTCCAGCAGTGCCTGGACCAGGGGAGCCTGACGATGGCTGACGATGGAGACGGCGATCCTGGGCGCGCGCGGGTCGGTCATGAGTCAGGATCAGAGGGCGGGCATTGCGCCGAGATCGTGAGAAATTCGCTCCGCCCGGAGGTCAGGAACAGCACCCGCAGATCGGCCAGCAGAGATCGAAGGGACAGGGCTGCAGAGAGGGAACCGGCTTGGGGATCGTAGGGATCCTTGCCCTGGCGGATACGCTCACTCGACTGATAGAGCCAGCGGCTCGGTACCTCGGGTGGGTGGACCGTCAGGTGGGTAAACCCCTGTTCTTCGAGCAGTTGAATCAGGGTGGCCTGAGTGAAGAGCACAAGATGGCGGGGTGGTTCCAGTCCGCGCCAATGCCGTCCGAAGTGCTCGTGTCCAAAACTGTCCAGATTGGGGGTGGACACCCAGAGCCGTCCGCCGGGTTTGAGAATCCGGCGCATTTCCTGCAGGGTGGCACGGGGATCGGGTACATGTTCGATGACATGGCTGAGGGTGACATAGTCAAAATGGCGAGAGGGCAAGCCGGTGTCGGGCAGACCGCTGCATTGGACCCGTGACCCACGGCGGCGCACAAATTCCACGGCTGTGGGGTCCAGGTCAGTTCCCCAGACGTCCCACCCCAAACGGGTGGCGAGGGCGAGGAAGTCGCCGTTGCCGCAGCCGATATCCGCCAGGGCCTTGGCGGTTCCGGAGGCATAGGGCAAGTGACGGACTTGCATGTCGGCTTTGTTTTTCAAGGGGAAAAACAGGGGAATGATCCAGCGTCCGAGCGGTGAATGGGGGGACAAGGAACTTCCGTAACGGGCGTTGAGGTAATCGTTCAGTAGGGATTGCTTGAGACGCTTTAGCCAAAAGGTGCTGGAGGGGTCTGCTCCGTGGGTGTAATAATTTTGATAGGCCAAGGCAATGCTTGCCTGGCTGGGGATGGGATCGAGATAGGCGCAGAGGCATTGGGTACACCGGTACAAGGTCCAGCGCCCAGGAGCGCTGAAAAAGATCCGGTCGGTCAATCCTTCATGGAGTACGATGCGCTCCGGAGAATGGCAGAGGGGACAGTGTTCAACGATATCCAGTTGCCCTTCTGGCCAGGGAGTCATGACGCTCCGGCGCAGGGGTGCACATTTACCCTGTTCTCGTGGTCCCCAACAAGGGGAAGGCGGCGGCGGATGACGGGTGCGGCGTTGGGGTCAAAGCAGGTCGGGGTCATCTTTGGGTTCATCATGACAGATGGGCCGAGTGTAAACGTCTGTTCCCGGTAAATCAATCACAAAGGGTAACGACGGGGAAAGCGGGTCCAGGCTCGCCACAGGGTAAGCAGGATCAAGGGGCAGGCCAAGGCCAGATACAACAGGGAAGGACTGGGGAGAAGTTGGGTCAGGGCAAAGGCCAGGGCGAGTAGCAATCCCTCGCTCAGACTATGGCGCAAGGCCTGCAGGCTACCTGCCGCCCAGAACAACAGGAGAGCATCGACGGCGACGCGCAGGTCCCAGGCCCAGGCAGCACCGACGGCTCCAAAGGTTGAGATCAGTCCCCACAGCACCAAGCCATAGGGCAGCAGTTCCAGCAGATGAAAGCGGGCTGGCAAGTCGGGGCGGTTTCGGCATTGCAGGTGGGTGAAGGGGATGAAGGCCAGGGCGTTGATCCAGATGCCCAGCAGCAGGACGGTGCCAATGGGTTCGGTGGTTGGGGCCAGGCGGGGACCCAACCAGAGATCGAGAAAAGATTTCAGGCCCAGTAGAGCCAATAGGACCGTGACCGTCATGAGGGTGGTGAGCAGGCGGGTGTAGTACAGGACGTGCTGGCGAGCCTCGGGTTCCGATGTGGCGGTCAGGGTGGGGGTGAGCGCTTTCTGCAGGCTGGCGGGAAAAATCATCAAATAATTGACCAGATTGAAGGGCACGGTATAAGCGGTGACCGCTGTGACTCCACTGAGGGCGCCAATGACGAAACGGTCGAAGACGGTGAGCAGGGGACCCGCCAGGGCAGTGACCGTGACCCACCCGCCGAAGTGGAGCAGAGGCCGGATTTCGGCGGTGGAAAAATGGGGAGGACCGGTGATAGGGATTTTGCGCCGACAAGCAAGTCCCAGGGCGATGACGCTGACCGATCGACCCAACAGGGCGGCGGGGACCAAGGCGGGAAGGGTGGGATGGTGGCTCACAGCCAGGATCAGTGGACATAACTGAAACAGCAGATTGCCCAGAGCCTGCCCACCGTTCAGGGCGACGAAGGCCTGTTGCCCCATGAGGGCACCGGAGAGAATGGACAGAACCGTGGCCAAGGGCAAGGCGAACAGCACCCAGGGCAGGGTGACCAGACATTCCTGTCGCAGGGGGACGGTCAAGGAAAAGGTATCCAAAAAATGAGTTCCCAGAGCGTAGAGAATTCCGCCGCCCAAGCATCCGGCACCGAGGCTGAGCCCCAGTCCGGTCCAGAAAGCTCGTTGGCGGAGAAGGTGAGCATCGGGGGGGAGAGCGGCAAAGCGGTTGGTGAGGGCACGCCCAAAACCCAGGTCAAAGACCCCGAAATAGCCGAGTAACAGCCAAAGAAGCGCCAGAACTCCGTAACGGGCTTCGCCGATGGAGCGGATATAGAGGGGCACCGTGGCCACCATGACGAGACCGGGGATGACCGTGCCAAGCGCGTTGACCAGGGTGGCGTGACCAATCCTGACGGGGCGAAAGAAAGGGGAAGACATAAGGGGGATTATAATCAAGTCAACTCCCGGCAGGTGAGGCGAATTTTATCCGTCCGGTTCCTCTGCGTTCTGTTCCAGGTGTACCCAGTCCACGATGTCGCCTTCCGGCTGGTATCCGGGGACCAGTTGCTGGAGCAATGACCGGATCAGGTCCACGTCGTTGGAATTGAGGGCTACCGTGAGGGCATCAAGTTTACTGTCCAGTTTTGACCATCCCAGAAAATCTTCATGGGCTTTCATGATGCGTGAGTGTTCCGTGGGTTCGGGCTGGTTGCCGATGAGCAGTTCTTCGTAGAGTTTTTCTCCGGGGCGCAGGCCAGTCACCTGAATTTTGATGTCCCCCTCCGGATCTTCGCTGTCGCGCACCCGCAGGCCGGACAGTTCCACCATGCGGCGCGCCAAATCCATGATCCTGACGGGTTCTCCCATGTCCAGCACGAACACGTCTCCACCGCGGGCCATGGCGCCGGCCTGGATGACCAGTTGGGCGGCTTCGGGGATGGTCATGAAATAGCGGGTCACTTCCTCATGGGTGAGGGTGATGGGGCCTCCCTCCTTGATCTGCTGGCGGAACAGAGGCACCACGGAACCGGAAGATCCCAGCACGTTGCCGAAACGCACCATGGAAAACCGGGTGGCGGAGGATTCCGCCGCCAAGGCTTGAAGGACCATTTCAGCCAGACGCTTGCTGGTCCCCATGACGTTGGTGGGGCGTACGGCCTTGTCCGTGCTGATCAGCACAAAGTCCGACACGCCATTTCCCAGGGCGGCCATCGCGGTAGTGAAGGTGCCCAGTACGTTGTTCTTGAGTCCTTCCGCCGGGTTATGTTCCACCATGGGCACATGTTTGTAGGCGGCGGCGTGGTATACCGTGTGGGGCGACCAGGTGGAGAGGATTTCGTGCATGCGGTGGCTGTCCTGCACGGAGGCCAGCAAGGGAACCAATTTGAAGGGGGGGGCCCGGGACAGCAACTCCTGGTGCAATTCGTACAAGGCAAATTCGCTTTGTTCCACCAGCAGCAGGGCGGTTGGGTCCAGACCTGCGACCTGGCGGCACAGTTCGCTGCCGATGGAGCCACCGGCACCGGTCACGAGCACCACCTTGTGGTGGATATTTTTTCTGAGGAGGATGTGGTTGGGGGCCACGGGTTCCCGGCCCAGCAGATCTTCCAGATCCAGTTCGCGCAGGGCGGAGATGCTGACCCGTCCCTGGGCCAGGTCGGCCATGCGGGGCAGGGTGCGCACGGATACACGGGAGCGACGCATCAACTCCAGGATCTCATTGCGCTGGTGCCGGTTGAGCGAGGGAATGGCCAACAGTACGTCGCTTATCTGGAGGGTCTCCTTCAGGGCGGGCAGGTCGCTGGGGGCGTAGATACGGTGCCCGTCCAGCACATTGCCTTGCAGGAGGCGGTCGTCGTCGAGAAACCCTGCCACGCGCATTTCATGGCTGTGGGCCAGAGCCCCCGCCAACTGGCGGCCCGAGGTTCCGGCCCCGTAAACCAGGACTCTGGGCAGGGTGTCGTGTTTCAGCAGATTCTGATATTCCCCGCCCAGCCAGAAGCGCGCCATGGCCCGGGAAGCCCCCACGGCCAGCAGCAACAGCAGGGGTTGCATCAACCCCACGGTGCGCGGAATCCCAGGCACCTCGATGGCGGTGAAGAGGGCGGCGAACATCAAACCATATACGAAGGAGGCCCGCGTGACCGCCATCAGGGCGGGCCATCCGGAATAGCGGAAAATAGCCCGGTAGAGTCCGAAGGCAACGAACACGGGCAGGGCCAGCGCGACGGAAGTGATCGCTGCCCATAAGGGGGGGCCGGACAGGAATACCCATTCACCCAGGCGCAGGTAATAGGCCAGCCAGACCGTGAGCACGCAAAGACAGGCATCCACGATCAGCACCAGCAACCGTTTGGTCAGGCGAGGGAGGGACAGTACGGGATGGATGGCTTTCTGAAACGGCATGGGGATTGGTTTTAGTGGGTATGATTGCCCACGGCTCGTACCTTGCCGGGCAACCCGGTATGGATTGGATTCTAGCACATGAGTGATCGTCGCAGGTGTGCCGCGAGGGAGCGCAGCACGTCACCGTCCATGGTCACGAAGAAGTTGTCGTCAACCATGGGAGACGTCGATGGGTATTCCGCTCGTTCGGATTCAGAATTTCGTGGGATCCTGGCATACTGCAAAGTTGCAATTCCATGTCTGTCATTCGCGAGTGTCCGTTATTGGGAAAACTCATGACGGGCTGCTTCTGGCCGAAGGCAACAGGCTACGAGTGGTGGCTTACAGGCAACGAAAATGGTTTTGAGAATCCGAATGGGGAGGAGTATGCGTAATCTGTGGGAGGAAACGGCAGCATCAAGTCATCGGGATGACCTGGCGTTGCGCGTATATACCTCGCGTCTGCTGGGGCAGGACAAGTCGCTGGTGCTGCATGGCGGCGGCAATACTTCGGTGAAAATGGCAGTCAGGAATGTGTTCGGCGAAGAGGAGCAGGTGCTCTTCGTCAAGGGCAGCGGCTGGGATCTGGAAACCATCGAGGCGCCGGGTTTTGCGCCAGTGCAACTGGACTACCTGCAGAAGCTGGCCAAGTTGCCAGAACTGTCCGATCCCGAAATGGTCAACCAGTTGGTCACTCACCAGACTCGCGCCTCGGCCCCGGTGCCGTCGGTGGAGGCCATCCTGCACGCCATTCTGCCCTATCCCTATGTGGATCACACCCATGCGGATGCGATCATTTCGATCACCAACACGGTAGATGGCGAAGCGAGAATCCGCGGGATCTACGGTGATGACGTGGTCGTCATTCCCTACGTCATGCCAGGTTTCGAACTCGCCAAGCTATGTGCGGAACGGTTCGCCGCCGAAGCCGGGCCGAATACCCTCGGCATGGTGCTGCTGAATCACGGCATTTTCTCCTTCGGTCAGAGCGCCAGGGAATCTTACGAACGAATGATTTCATTGGTCGGCCGCGCCGAAGATTATCTCAAAAAACATGATGCCTGGGAGTTTACCCCGACGGTTGGAAGTGTGCCCCGTGGGGCTGAGGTCATGCACGGCTTGGCCAAGTTGCGCTTCGACGTGTCGAAAGCGGCGGGGCTTCCGGTCATCGTTTCGCGCCATGCGAACGGCCGTACGCTGTCTTTCGCCCGTCGTCCGGATATTGCCCTGATTGCGCAACAGGGGCCGGCCACGCCCGACCATGTGATTCGTACCAAGCGACTGCCGATGATCGGGCGCAACGTGGTGGCTTATGTGAGCGAATACAGGAAATATTTCGTGGAGTTGGAGCCGCAGGCCAGGGAACGAAAAACCATGCTGGATCCGGTGCCGCGCGTGGTGCTGGATGCAGAACTCGGATTGTGCGCGATAGGCCGGACCGTAAAGGATGCGGATATCGTCGCCGATATCTATGACCACACCATGGACATCATCCTGCGCGCCACCGCACTGGGTGGCTACCGCGCATTGCCGTCCAGGGATATTTTCGATGTCGAATACTGGGACCTGGAGCAGGCCAAGTTGCGTAAGGGGGGCAAGGCACCGCAGTTTGCGGGCGAGATTGCGCTGGTCACCGGTGCGGCTTCCGGCATCGGCAAGGCCTGCGTCGAATCGCTGCTGGCCCGCGGTGCGGCGGTTGTGGCGCTGGATCTGAATGCAGCGGTGATTGGGATGAAGAAAAGCACGAATTTTTTTGGCGTGCAATGCGATCTGACTTCGGAGCCGCACTTTATGCGGGCGTTGGAGCAGGCCATTGAAAAATTCGGTGGGTTGGACATGCTGGTGCTGAACGCAGGAATTTTTCCTGGGGGCTGCCGCATCGATGCCCTCAAAACCGATGAGTGGCAGAAAGTGATGTGCGTCAATCTCGATGCCAACCTGATGCTGATGCGCGAATGCCACCCTTTTCTCAAGTTGGCCCCTTGCGGCGGCCGCGTGGTGGTGATTGGCTCGAAGAACGTGCCGGCGCCGGGGCCGGGCGCTGCCGCCTACTCTGCCTCCAAGGCCGCGCTCAACCAGTTGGCGCGCGTGGCTGCACTGGAATGGGGTGCCGACAATATCCGCATCAACTCGTTGCATCCGAATGCCGTGTTCGACACCGGGCTGTGGACCGAGGAAGTGCTGGCTGCACGCGCCAGGCACTATGGGCTGACCGTGCAGGAATACAAGACCGGCAATGTGCTGAAGACCGAAGTAACGAGCCGCGATGTGGCAGAATTGGCAGCAGAAATGTGCGGCCCATTATTTGCCAAGACCACGGGGGCATGGCTACCGGTGGATGGTGGAAATGACCGCGTGATCTGACCTTGTTGGCGAAAACAAACCATGGGGAAAACCGGCATGAGTGAAGCGAATTGGGTGCCTGTATTTGGCATCATCGGCGGCAGCGGGGTGTATGACATCGATGGCCTCGTCAACAAGCGCTGGGAAAAAGTATCCTCGCCATTCGGAGAGCCTTCCGACGAATTGCTGTTCGGCGAACTGAACAGCCAGCAGTTGGTGTTTCTGCCACGCCATGGACGCGGTCACACGATTCCCCCCTCTGAAATAAATTTCCGCGCCAATATTGATGCCTTGAAACGTTCTGGCGTGACCGACGTGATCTCGGTCAGTGCGGTGGGTTCTTTGAAAGAACATTTGAAACCGGGAATGTTTGTCATCGTTGATCAGTTCATCGACCGAACTTTTGCACGAAACAAGTCGTTCTTTGGCACTGGGCTGGTAGCGCATGTGTCGATGGCGCGCCCAGTGTGTTCCCGCCTTGGGGATCATCTCGAGGTGGCTGCGAATGAGGCAGGTATTGCCGCGCTTCGTGGTGGCACTTATCTCGTCATGGAAGGTCCGCAGTTCTCCAGTTTGGCGGAATCCGAACTTTACCAAACCTGGGGATGCGATGTGATCGGCATGACCAACATGCCCGAAGCCAAACTCGCGCGCGAGGCCGAATTATGTTATGCCACGGTGGCGATGGTCACGGATTACGACTGCTGGCATCCGGATCACGACGATGTGACGGTAGACCAGATCGTCAAGGTCCTGCTGGAAAATGCCGACAGGGCGAGAAGCCTGGTGAAGCATGTCGTCCCGAAACTGGCTGCAGATGCGGGGGCCCACGTGTGTTCCTGCCGCACGGCGCTGGAACATGCGCTGATCACCGCCCCGCAGGCGCGCGATCCGGAAAAAATCAGGCATCTGGATGCCGTTGCCGCACGCGTACTCAACCGATAGCCCTCTGACAGTACGCACACCACAGGAATCAGCATGCCAATCAAATCCCGCATTCGCACTGTCCCGCACTATCCCAAACAAGGCGTCATGTTTCGCGACATCACGACCTTGCTCAAGGATCCGGTGGGTCTGCGCGTCACCGTGGATGAACTGGTACGTCGCTATGTGGACGCAAGTATCGACAAGGTCGCAGGAATCGAATCACGCGGATTCATTTTGGCAGCCCCATTGGCGTACGCCTTGGGCAAGGGCTTCGTGCCGATTCGCAAGAAGGGCAAGTTGCCCGCAGAGACCATCGGTCATGACTATGAACTCGAATACGGGACTGACCGCATAGAGATTCATACCGATGCCATCGAAAAGGGTGAGAAGGTATTGCTGGTGGACGACCTGATTGCAACGGGCGGAACGGCGGAAGCGGCGTGCAAGTTGATTGGGAAAATGGGAGGACGGATCATCGAATGCTGTTTCATCATCGACCTCCCTGACCTCGGTGGACGTGCGCGGCTGGAAAAGCACGGACATAACGTCTTTGCCTTGTGCGAATTCGAGGGCGACTGAAGGTGAGGGTTGAAACGTTACGATGGGCAAACGGCAAATTGGAGATGATCGACCAGCGCATCCTGCCTGCGGCCTTCGAGTATATTGCTTGCGATTCGGCATCGTCGGTGGCCGAAGGCATTCGCAGCATGGTAGTGCGCGGCGCGCCAGCCATCGGCGTAGCGGCGGCTTATGGCGTGGCACTGGAAGCATTGCGTTTGCGGGGTATGTCGAAGGAGGATTTCAGAAAGGGCATGGAGGCCGGACTCGTTGTGCTGGCGCAAAGCCGTCCGACTGCGGTCAATCTGTTCTGGGGGCTGGAGCGCATGCGCCGGGTCTGGGCGAGCATGGATGGGCAGGATAATTCCGTGGTTGCGCAGCGTTGGTTGACCGAGGCGCACGAGATTCTGGCGGAAGACATCCGGATCAATCGCGCGATGGGCGCGCATGGTGCGCAACTGTTGCCAGACGGTGCGCGAGTGCTGACTCATTGCAACGCAGGAGCCTTGGCTACCGCGGGCTGGGGTACGGCGCTCGGCGTGTTCCGTTCTGCGGTCGAGGCCGACAAGAAAATTTCGGTCATCGCCGGCGAGACACGCCCATTTCTGCAAGGTGCGCGGCTGACCGCATGGGAAATGGTGCAGGAAAACATCCCGGTGACGCTGATCACCGACAACATGTCAGGCTTCATGATGAGTCGAGGCGAAGTTGACGCAGTGGTGGTCGGCACTGACCGTGTGGCAAGCAATGGCGACGTGGCGAACAAGATCGGTACCTACATGGTGGCAGTCCTGGCGAAGCGGCATGGCATCCCGTTTTATGTGGCGTGCCCGTTATCCACGATAGACAGGACTATCGACAGTGGCGCAGACATTCCGATCGAGGAAAGATCGGCTGACGAGGTGACTGGATTCCGGGAATGCCAGTGGGCAGCTCAAGGCGTCATGGTTCGTAATCCGGCTTTCGATATCACGCCAGCAGAATTGGTGACCGCCCTCATAACAGAACGGGGGGTTGTGCGCCAGCCAAACAGGGAGCGCATCGCCAATCTGTTTTCGGATTGACACAGTCTGGATTACACGACGCTGGAGCGGGTGGACGGCGGTTACATCACCGAAGACTTTCGCGGCCGTGCGGATGACATCGGCCTCGGCATCGAGGCCATATCTCTTGAGGAATGGGTTGGCGAAGTGTTCAGGTTCGGCGGACGGCATCACTCAAATGCCCCGGGTTGACCGATTCGCGCGACTCCAGGATTTTCCGTGGAGCCGTGGTAGACTTGGTCCATAAAGGACGAGCACGACAGCAGTTAAAAATCTTTTTTCGACGCCGATGGGCAGTGAGTGCGTCAATCTTGGAGGGAACATCATGACAGGAAGAGCGAACATCAAGGGATTGCTGGGACTGGTGTTGGGAAGTTGGATGGTCGTGGCACAGGGGGTGGGACTGGATCCCGAGTTGGACAAGGTGGTGCAACAGGGGAAGGACCTGTTCAGTCATGCGACCTTTGACGGCAATGGAGCGTTTTGTGAATCCTGCCATCTCAATGGCGGGGTGGGACCGGGACGTCGTCCTGACGGGCAGGCCATCCCCAGTCTGAGCAATGCGGCAGCCATATTTCCTCGTTACAAGGCAAAGGCGGGGCGGGTGTTTACGTTGTCGGACCAGATTCGCGGCTGTGTGGGCATGGCGCTCCAGGGTAAAGCGCCCGCCTACGGCAGTGACGAACTGACGGCCCTAACCGTGTATGTGACCAGCCTGGCGCAAGGAAAACCTTTGGATATGGGTGGAAAACCTCAGTGACTCCAGAGAACCCGGCGCATGGCGTGACGTTGACCCAGCAGGAGAACTTTTGTTTCGAAATTCAATTCGGTACAGGGGGCCCTGCGTGGCTGGGCGATGAGTCTCCTCCCTTGGGGCAGGGTAAGGGTCCCACCCCGGCGCAATTATTGGCCGCTGCCGTGTCCAATTGTTTGGCGGATGCCTTGTATTTTGCCTTGCGCAAGTTCAATCCAACTCTGGAAGGCGCATTGAAGGCGCAGGGCTGGGCAGAGATTGGGCGCAACCCGGCAGGGCGCTTGCGCGTGCTGGAGATCCGGGTGATGTTGCGTCTGCCACAGGAAGGAGCGAAATATGCCCATCTCGACCGTATCCTGGGTCAGTTTGAAGAGTTTTGTACGGTGGGGCGCAGTGTGGCTCAGGGGATTCCGGTGCGGATGACCGTAGTGGATGCTGCGGGAGATGTCTTGAAGGCTGTCTGAACCGTGCGTAAGTTGGGGTGGGGGCTTGGACTTCTCCTGAGCGGCGGGCTGATCGGCTTGCTGACCATGCCAGGGTGGTTGCCTGGGTTGATTCACCGCCAAGCGCAACACTGGGCAGAGGAGACCCATCACCGGTTGGTGATCGGTTCGCTCGAGGTGGGGGTTTTTCCTTTTCGGGTCCATGCGCATGCGGTTCGGCTCTACGAAGCCGACGGGCAGACGCTCGTGGGGGGGTGTGAGGATCTGGACGGGCACTTGGTACTTCACTCGGGCCTGCGTCCCATCCCCGTCATCGATGAATTGACCCTGACCCATCCCGTCGTTCACCTGGTACGCAGTCCTGCGGGAGAATGGAATCTGGCGCGTCTGGCTGGCCCTTCTTCGGGGGGCGGGTTTCCTTTACTCGTGGAAAAGGTCCGGATCGTGCGCGGCGAAGGGTCGGTATGGGACCAGGGTAAGGGCATCCGGCACGACATTCGCAATCTTCAGTTCGAGATTCCTCGACTGTCCTTACGGAACAAGGACACCTGGTTATTCCCCTCGCTTCACGCCGAGGTGGATGGTGCCTCCATTGCCCTGGTAGCGCAGATTCGTCCTTTTTCTTCCCGATTGAGGGGGGAAGGAGACTTGTCCATACGCGGATTCGATCTGATGCGCATGCTGGCGCCCTGGGTTCCGCCCTGGTCGGTTTCCCCCGGCGTACTGACCACGCACTTTGCCTTTTGGGGCTCCGACTGGAGCGCGTTGCAGGGAGAATTGAGCGGGCTGCACTGGACCACGGATCAGGTGCGGTGGCGAGGTGCCGGGCTGGAGGGCGTGCAATTGAGTGCCCAGGTGAAAAAACTGGCCTGGCCCGCCTCCTTTCCTCTGTCTTTGACGCTGCAGGTGGGCGCGCAGGGCCAAATTCAAATGACCGGTCCCGTGGACCCGGCGGCCCGCACGGCACACTTGGCCGTGCATGTCCAACACCTGGATTTACGGCCCTTCCAGCCCTGGTTGGCAGCATATGCCCAGGTCCGGCTGGAACATGGGCAGTTATCGTCGGAGGGGGTCCTGGATGGGACCTTCTCTGCGCAACGACTCTGGCAGGGGCGCTATCGAGGGCAGGTATGGGCCGATGAGTTGGTGGTGCGCGAAGGTCGACGAGGCCGACTGCTGTGGCGCAGCAAGAGCCTGTTCGCGCAGGGGGAAGCCACCTTGAACCCCCTGCATCTGACCCTGGATCAGTTGGCATTCGGCGATTTCTATGCCCGACTCCACCTCTTGCCGGATGCAACCCTGAACTGGGGGAATTTGCTGAATTCCTTGCCCGTTCCTTCAAAATTCGCGGGATCCTCCCCTCCTCGGGAGACGGTCCGGCCCGAGGGTTCATCGGTTGCCGCGCAGGAGGCGGCGGTGGTGATCCGCAAGGTGACCTTGCGAGGGGGGACGATCCACTATCGGGATGACTATGTGCATCCCAGTTATGAAGCCGATCTCACCGGTCTGGGCGGGGAAATCGATGGGCTTTCCTCGGCGGAAGATACCACGGCACGTCTGGAATTGCGGGGACGCGTCCATGATGCCCCGCTCTTGATCGAGGGACAGATCAATCCGCTGGCGCAGAATCTTTTTCTGGACATGACCGCTCAGGTGAACGGCATGGATCTGGCGCAGTTCAGTCCCTATTCGGGAAAATACGTGGGATATGACATCGAACGGGGAAAATTGTCCTTCGATGCGCATTACTCGGTCAAGAACCATGACCTGCAAGCCACCAATCATCTGGTTCTGAATGAACTGACTTTTGGAAAACCGGTGGCCAGCCCCGGGATTACCCACTTTCCAGTGGCATTGGCGGTTTCTCTGCTCCAGGACCCACAGGGCAGGATCACCATGAATTTGCCCATTGCCGGATCGCTCGATGATCCCCGGTTTTCGGTGGGGGGCGTCTTGGCGCGTACGCTGGTTCAGGTGCTGGAAAAGGCGGTGGAATCGCTTTTCGTCCACTGAGGAAAGGATCAGGGAATCAGATGGTGCGTGATGGCGTAATGGATCAATTCGGCGTTGGTGCGCATTTTCATTTTTTCCAGGAGGCGGGCACGATAGACGCTCACCGTCTTGGCGCTCAGGATCATGGTTTCGGCAATTTCACTCAATTTTTTTCCGGAGGCGATCAGACACAGAGTCTGATATTCGCGGTGAGACAGGGTTTGGTGCGGCAGGTCCTGATTGTGATGAGTCAGGTTCTCCGCCAGTTGAATGGCCAGTTCGCTGCTGATGTACTTGCGTCCGGTGGAGACCTGGCGAATCGCAATCACCATCTGGCTCAGTGCATCCTGTTTATTGATGTACCCTGAGGCACCGGCTTTGAGGGAACGGATGGCGTACTGATCCTCGGGGTACATGCTGAGCATCAGGACGGGCAGGTTGGGCTTGAGGTCCTTGATCTTGATCAGTACGTCGATGCCATGTTCGCCGGGCATGCTGATGTCCAGCAAGATGACGTCATAAGGATTGTCACGGATCAATTGCAGGGCTTCCGCCCCATTTTGCGCTTCGGCCACCACTTCCATGTCCTCGGTGTCCCGGAGCAGTTGGGTGATGCCTTTACGAATGATGGCGTGATCGTCTACCACCAGAACTTTTATTTTTTCAGACATAAATTCTTGAGGCCGAAAGTTTGATGGGGTATGGGAGTACCAGACTAAGTGCCCCAAGTATATAAGAAAACCTTAAGATTATGCAAAAATGACGGTACTCAGGCGAGATCGGAGCGGGTGGGGGGGAGTGTGAGAAAAATTTCGGTGACCAGCAAGGCCGACCCCTGACGCACATGAAGGGAACGGCGCGCCAGAGGGGGCAAGTCCAGCGGGAACAGGGCCAACCGCACACGGAGGGGATGGCGCAAGGGAAGTTTTTGGAAATGCAGGGGCGTGCGCCGGACCCGGGCATCGGTAAAGAGTAATTCCCCGAGGGGGCGAGGATCGCGGGCATCGAGGGTGGGCCAGGCACGTGGCAAGTCCTTCAGAGGCAGGATGCTGCGGGCGAAGACCAAGGGCGAGGCTCCATTGCACAGCAGCACTTCACGGCTCCAGACCTGTTGGTGGCGGGAAATTTTGAGCAGGCGCGCTTCGTCGGGAAAAGGAAACCGGGTGCCGGTTTCCAGGAGTCGGACCCGAAACCGGGGGCAGACGGTCCTGAGGGCGGCCGTGAGGGAATCCGGCGTGGTCAGCCAACATCGATGGGCCCGGGACAGGTTTGAGCGCAAAGGACGAGCCGTCCATGTATCCCTGGACCAGACAGAGGAATTACCGGGGTTCATGGGCGGATTATCCCACAGACATGCTATGCTCCGCCTGCAGGATGGGCGAGTGGCTCACCCGGAGGATCTCTTCAGGGAGGGAAAGGCGATGTGGGATAGACCGGTGAATATGGGGTGTGTGGAAATTTCCAGGGCGGGGGGGCCCGAGGTTCTGGTGTGGGCCCATCGTCCTGTGCCGCACCCGGGATTGGGAGAGGTTTTGATTCGTGTGGAAGCGGCGGGAGTCAATCGCCCGGATTGTTTCCAACGCGCCGGATTTTATCCTGCGCCGCCCGATGCTTCCGACTTGCCGGGATTGGAGGTGGCCGGGGAGGTGGTGGCGGTGGGCGAGGGCGTGACCCTGTGGGAGGAAGGTGATCGGGTCTGTGCCCTGCTGGCGGGTGGAGGGTATGCCGAATATTGTGTGGCGCCGGCCTTGACCTGCCTGCCTTGGCCCCGTGACTTCACCGCAGTCATGGCGGCTGCCCTGCCCGAGACCTTCTTTACCGTCTGGAGCAATGTATTTGAACGCGCAGCGCTCAAACCCGGAGAAACCTTGCT
This sequence comes from Pseudomonadota bacterium, assembly GCA_021805445.1. Lineage (GTDB taxonomy): Bacteria > Pseudomonadota > Gammaproteobacteria > Burkholderiales > Ferrovaceae > Ferrovum. Next base: position 157,548 of record JAJZFH010000047.1, on the reverse strand, counting down.
GGTCCAGGGAGGGTCCAGCGGCATCGGGACCACCGCCATTCAGATGGCGCATCACCTGGGACATCGGGTTTTCGTCACGGCGGGGTCTGCCGAAAAATGTGCGGCCTGTGTCGCCCTAGGCGCCGAGCGCGCCATCAATTACAAAGAAGAAGATTTTCTTGAGGTGATCCGGGAGGTCACGCAGGGCAGGGGGGTCGATGTCATTCTCGATATGGTGGGCGGGGATTATCTGCCCCGGGAAATCAAAGCCCTGGCAGAGGATGGACGGCTGGTGCTGATCGCTTTCCTGCGAGGTTCCAAAGGACAGGTGGATTTGGCCGATCTGATGCGCCGGCGTCTGACGATCACCGGATCCACCTTGCGTTCCCGTTCCCCCGGATTCAAGGGCGAGATTGCCCAACGGCTTCAGGAACGCATCTGGCCGCTGCTGGACCAGAAACTCATCCAGCCGGTGATTTACCAGACCTTCCCCCTACAACACGCGGCCCTGGCCCATGAACTGATGGAATCCAGTGCCCATACCGGCAAGATCGTCCTGACTGTGGGACCTTCCTGATCCTTGCATGGACATGGCATTCTGGCTGGCCCTGGGACAGATCATCCTCATCAATCTGATCCTGAGTGGGGATAATGCGGCGGTCATCGCGCTGGCAGCCTGTCGTCTCGAGCCGACCCAACGAAGCATTGCCCTGTGGTGGGGCAGTCTGGGCGCGGTGGGACTGCGCATCGGGTTGACATTTTTGGCTGTCTCCCTGCTCGCCTGGCCGGGGATTCAACTGCTGGGCGGCGCGGTGCTGCTCTGGGTGGCCTACGGATTGGGCGCGCCCGAAGCGCCTTCGGACTCGGGAGAGTTTCCGGTGGAAGGACGCTGGCGGGCCATCCGCACCATTCTGGTGGCCGACGTGTTCATGAGTCTGGATAATGTGCTTTCCTTGGCAGGCGTGGCGCGCGGCGATCATCTGCTGCTCATTCTGGGCCTGCTGACCAGTTTGCCTTTGGTGGTGGTGGGCAGTTCCCTGTTGCTGCGTACCTTCGAACGATTTCCCTGGCTGGTAGTGCTGGGCGCTGCCCTGCTCGCCCAGGTGGGGGGGGAGATGTTGGCCAGTGACAGTCTCTGGCAAAGGATGCCCTGGGGAGGCTGGCCCCATGCCCCCCTGGTTTTCTCCCTCCTTTGCGCGTTTCTGGTGGGAGTGCTGCGCCTGCGTTCCTGAATGGCGCACGGATTTGCTAGAATGCTCCTTTTGATGATTTTTCATCAAGCTCTGGAGTTTAGGGATGTCCTTCGATTCTTCCGCGATGCCTTGGGTGCGGATGCCAACGGTTCATGGCGAATTTAGCGCCCGGGTGTTTTCCGTGCAGGGCGAGGAACATCTGGTGCTCCAACGGGGGGATGTGGCCAACACGCCCGGCGTACTGGTGCGGATTCACTCCGAATGTCTGACCGGGGATGCCTTGTTCTCCCGTCGTTGTGACTGTGGTCCCCAGTTGGCGCGTTCCCTGGAATTGCTGGGGCAGGCTCGAGCCGGAGTGCTCGTGTATGTGCGTGGACAGGAAGGGCGCGGGATCGGATTGCGGGCCAAGTTGGCGGCCTATGCTTTGCAGGATCAGGGATTGGATACGGTGGATGCCAATCTGCATCTGGGACTTCCCGTGGATGCCCGCAGTTACGACGGCGTGGTGGAGATATTGACGACATTGGGCGTGCGTCAACTGCGTTTGTTGACCAATAATCCGGACAAGATTCGCCAGTTGGAACAGCCCCCGCTGGAAATCGTGGAACGGGTCGCCTTACAGGTGGCCGTGGACGAAGAACATCGCGCCTACCTGGAAACCAAGCGTCAGCGTCTGGGACATTGGCTCGATCTATAGAATCAGGACGGCAGGAGCAGGCACACGGCCTGTGCCGCGACGCCTTCGCCCCGCCCGGTAAAGCCCAGTTTCTCCGTGGTGGTGGCTTTCAGGTTGAGTTGCGGGCGCGGTGTTTCGAGGTCGGTGGCCAGGTGATCCAGCATCTGCGCCAGATAGGGCGCGACCTTGGGCGCTTGCAGGATCAGAGTGGCATCCAGATTGCCCAGACGGTAACCACATTCCTTGACGCGTCGGTAAACGTGACGGAGCAGGACACGGCTGTCGGCATTTTTCCAGCCGGGGTCGCTGTCCGGAAAATGATGCCCGATATCGCCCAGTCCTGCGGCACCCAGCAAGGCATCACAAATGGCATGCAGCAGGACATCCGCGTCGGAGTGCCCGTCCAGTCCCCGCTCGAAGGGGATGGTCACGCCGCCCAGGATGAGCGGACGTCCGGGCACCAGGGCGTGCACGTCAAATCCTTGACCGATGCGCATGGCGAACCCCCAGAATGGCCTGGGCCAACCGCAGGTCGGCGGGCCAGGTGACCTTCAGATTGGTGCTTTCTCCCATCACCAGGCGAGGGGCGTATCCTGCAGCCTCCAGTGCGGAAGATTCGTCTGTGGCAGCGGGGTGTGCGCACAGGGCTTCGATCAGACTCCCCAGACGAAACATCTGGGGAGTCTGGGCTAACCACAGTCCTGTGCGATCCAGGGTGGCTGCCACGCAGGCATGGTGGTCGTTCTGGCGCTTGAGGGTGTCGTTCAGGGGAATGGCCAACAGTCCGCCCAGCGGATCATCCTGCAGGGTGTGGATCAAATGGTCGAGCGCAGTGCGCGACAGGCAGGGGCGTGCGGCATCATGGACCAGCACCCAGGTATCTGGCGCATGAAGGGGCTGGAGGGTTTGGAGGGCAGCGAGCACGGTTTGGGCCCGGGTGGGGCCGGCGCAGGCCAGAGGTTGAACGCGTTCGGAAGAGAAGGGCCAGTCCAGACCGAGCGCCTCGGGCGGCGCGGAGAGCACGGGATAAATCCTGGAAATGCGCGGGTGTGCATCAAAAATACGGAGTGTATGATGCAGGAGGGGAACCCCTCCGAGCAGGGAGAATTGTTTGGGGACCGGACCACCAAACCGGCTTCCCGAACCGCCGGCAGGAATGATAACCACGCAGGGAGACATGATCGATCTTGAATAAAAGACAACATGGAATGGTAACACAAGCCCAGGTGATGACCTTGGGGCAGTGGCTGGGCGTGCACCTGTGGCGTCGTCCGGAACGGCTGTTGCTGTTGATTCTGCTGGTGCTGGGCGGGGGGGTATGGTTGCGCCACAGCGAGCATCCGCCGGATCCTGGCGAACAAATACTGGAAGAGGCGCCGGTGCTCCCCCCCGTGACGGCCCTGGGCCCCCTGTCCGAGTTGGTGGTGGCGACCCGTCGGGCACCCGGCAGTTACTGGACGGAACCGGATGGGCGGACGCTGGGCATCGAGCATGATCTGGCCCTTGGGTTGGGCGCTTTTCTGGGTAAGCCGGTGCATTTTCTGGTGCTGGATGATCTGGAGCAAGTCATGCGCGCACTGCGCACGGGCAAGGCCCATTTTGCAGCCATGCCCGAGGGGGAAAAGGAAAATTCCGCCCAGGGGTTCATGTTCACCCCCCCCTACTATCACAGCCGCTTTCAGATCGTCTTCAACGCGTTGCGCCAATCTGCGCCCCATACGCTGTCAGATCTGGCGAATGATCCGCTGACCCTGGTGCATAACCCGCAAATGGAAACCCAACTGCAAGGCCTGCGCACCCAGGTCCCTGGACTGCGTTGGAAATGGGCGCCCCGCGGCGTGCAGGAAGAGGATTTGCTGCGTCAGGTCTATGAGGGACAGGTGGGGTATGCCGTGGGGGCCTCGGAGGAGATTGCTCTGGCCCAGAATGATTACCCCGATCTGGCGGTGGCTTTTGGCATCGGGCAGGAAACGCCCCTGGCATGGGCCTTTCCCCTCGGGTCGTCCCTGTTGTATGAGGCGGCCCTGCATTTCATGGAAGGATTCCGCAATAGCGGAGGACTGGCCCAGGTGGTGGAGCGTTATTATGGATCGGTGGGCGCTTTATCCCATGACGATGCCCTGGAATTTTTACAGAAGCGGGTGGTCCGTCTGCCCAATCTGAGTCCGATATTTCGGGCGGCGGAACGTCTGTCGGGGCTGGACTGGCGTCTGCTGGCTGCCTTGTCCTTTCAGGAATCGCGCTGGAACAACCAGGCCGTATCCCCCACCGGAGTGCGGGGGCTGATGATGCTGACGGCGGATACGGCCGATCATCTGGGGGTGACGGATCGTCTCGATCCGAACCAGGCAGTACCTGCCGCTGCACTCTATCTGGCGAGGATCCGCAATGAACTCCCGTTGCCGATCGAGGAGCCGGACCGTACCTGGATTGCTTTGGCGGCCTACAACGTGGGATTGGCCCATGTGGAGGATGCGCGCCAACTGGCACGGCAGCGGGGGCTGAATGACCGGACCTGGAATGCGTTGCGTCAGACCCTGCCGCTGCTGGCGGAACCCCGGTATTACGAGCAGGTACGCCATGGGTTCGCACGGGGCGGAGAGCCCGTGCGTCTGGTGGAAAACGTACGGGGCTACTACGATGTTCTCGTGCATTTCGAGTCGGATTCGCGCATCTTTCCCGTGGAAAGTCATGGGCCGATCAGATTTTCTCCACCCATATAGGGACGCAGGACCGTCGGTATGCGCACGGCCCCACTGGCGGTCTGGTAGTTTTCCAGAATGGCGACCAGGGCGCGCCCCACCGCAACGCCCGAGCCATTGAGGGTATGAACCAGTTCCGTGCGTCCCGTCTCATTCCGAAAACGGGCCTGCATGCGGCGCGCCTGGTAAGCCTCGCAGTTGCTGCAGGAAGAGATCTCACGATAGGTCTGTTGCGCCGGGACCCAGACTTCGAGATCATAAGTCTTGCTGGAGCCGGCGCCCATGTCGCCGGTGCACAGTACGATGACGCGGTAGGGCAGTTCGAGCAATTGAAGGATGCGTTCGGCATGGCCCGTCAGTTCTTCGAGCGCTTCATAGGAGCGGTCGGGATGAACGATCTGGACCAGTTCCACCTTGTCGAATTGATGTTGGCGGATCAACCCTCGAACATCCTTGCCATAGGCTCCGGCTTCAGAGCGAAAACAGGGCGTGTGGGCGGTCAGGCGCAGGGGTAGGTCGGTTTCCCTGAGAATCTCGTTACGTACCAGATTGGTGAGCGGGACTTCGGCCGTGGGGATCAGATAGTGGCATTCCTGTTCGCCGCGCGGAACCTTGAAAAGGTCGGCTTCGAAACGGGGCAACTGACCGGTGCCGCGCAGGGTTTCGGCATTCACCAGATAGGGGACATAGGCTTCCGTATAACCATGCTCCTGGGTGTGGGTATCCAGCATGAACTGGGCCAGGGCCCGGTGCAGGCGTGCCAAACCGCCCCTGAGGACCGAGAAACGGGCCCCGGATAATTTGCTGGCCGCCTTGAAATCCAGTAACCCCAGGGTTTCACCGATATCCACGTGGTCGCGCACCGGAAAATCGAAGACGGGTGGGCACCCCACCCGGCGCAGTTCCACGTTGTCCTGTTCGTCACGGCCTACAGGAACGGATTCGTGGGGGAGGTTGGGCAACATCAGGAGCAGAACTTCCAGGCGCCGCTGCAGGTCGGCCAAACGAGTTTCCAGTTCGCTCAACTGGCGGTTGACGCCAGCCGCCCGATCCAGAGGAGCCGTGGCATCCTCTCCGCGTGCCTTGCATTGACCGATGAGTTTGGCCAGTTGGTTGCGTTCGGATTGAAGGTTCTGGGTGCGTACCTGTACCTCTTTCCGTTCGCTTTCCAGCGCCTGAAACTGGGCGGGGTCGAAGGGATGGCCGCGCGTCTCCAGCCGTTCGGCGACTCGTTCCAGATCGTTACGCAACCATTGAATGTCCAGCATGAAAGTCTCCTGTGACTCAGTTGAGGGCTTGGCGTCTTTCCCGCAAGGCCTGGGCCAGGGTGCCGCTGTCGATGTATTCCAGTTCGCCGCCCACCGGAACGCCGCGGGCCAGACGGGACAGGCGCAGTCCGAGCGGGTGCAGCAAGGTGGCGATGGCATGGGCGGTGGCTTCCCCCTCTGCCGTCAGATTGGTCGCCAGGATCACTTCTTCCAGGGCGGAGCCCTGAATGCGTGTCACCAGGCGGGGCAAGTGGATATCCTGCGATCCGATCCCGTCCAGCGGGGAGAGGTGTCCCATGAGAACGAAATAATGGCCCTGATAAGCCAGGGTTTGTTCCATCATCAGGAGATCGGTGGGCGTTTCCACCACGCACAGCAGGCGCGGATCGCGGGACTCGTCCTGACACAGTTCGCAGGTCGGGGTGGTCGAGTAATTGTTGCAGTGGCTGCATTGCGTGACCCGATCCAGGGTATGCACCAGGGCGGCGAGCAACTGCTCGGCACCGCTGCGCTGGCGTTGGAGCAATTGATAGGCCATGCGCTGTGCCGTCCTGGGGCCGACGCCGGGCAATACGCGCAGGGCGTCGATGAGCCGGGACAGGGGGTGAGCGCGTGACATGGACGATCAGAAGGGTAATTTCATGCCTGGCGGCAGGCCCATGCCCCCGGTCAGTCCAGACATATGTTGCTGGGAGACTTCGTCGATTTTTCGTTGCAGATCCTTGAGGGCCACCAGCAGCAGGTCTTCCAGCATTTCGCGGTCATCCATCAGGCTTTCCTGGATGCTGACCTGACGGACTTCATGGGCACAGGTGCCGCGAATTTTGAGGGCACCTGCACCGGCACTGCCTTCCACCTCGATTTGGGCCAAAGTGTCCTGGGCACGGCGCAGATTGTCCTGCACCTTCTGCGCCTGTTTCATCAGGCCGGAAAGTCCACCTTTCATCATGATTTTTCTCCTTGGGGAAGGGGTTTGACGCTGGATTCTACCAGTGTCCCCCCCAGTGCGTCACGAACCGCCTGAGCGAAGGGGTCTTGCGCCAGGGTCTGAAGGGCTTGCTGGCGGATCTGGGCCTGGGTTCGGGCTTCCTGTTGCGCGACGCTGGTACCTTCCTCCTCGCCTAATTCGATGGAAAGGCGCAGGTCGCAGTCCAGAAAACTTTCCAGACCGGTACGCAAATGTTCCTGGTAAGGCAGCAGATGGGAAAATTTACGCGCCAGACGCAGACGGATCTGGTGCTGGGTCATGCCCAACCATTCCACATGGCGGGCCAGTTCATGGGTCATGCCCATCAATTGCAGGCGTTCCACCAAGCCGGCCCAGTCATCGATGGCTGGGGGGAGGTGCGCGCGTTGCGGGGTCGGTGCGGCGGGCGCAGGCGCCGGATCAGGCAGAGGGGGGGCGGGTGCGAGGGGCGGCGATGCGGGGAGCGGCACGGGCGGTCCGGGTTGAAAGGCCAGGAGTCGCAGCAATGCCATGCGAAATCCGGCCCGTTCATCGGGCGCAAAGGGCAGATCGCGGCGTGCCTGTACGGCAATCTGATACAGCAATTGCAAGGCGGAGGCAGGCCAGCGTTCCTTCCAGGCCCCCAACTCCTGAGCACTGTCCTGCAGGGTCGGGGCGTTGGGAACGGCCTGCAGGAGCGCCAGGTCATGAAACAGGACGGCCAGTTCCTGCAAGGCATGGTCGAAGGACAGACTGTGTTCGGCCAGGGTGTCGGCACAGGCGATCAGCGTCTCCCCGTCCTCTTCGGCCAGCGCGCGAACCAGGTCGAGCAGGGCGCTGCGCTCGAGAGTGCCGAGCATGGCCCGGACCGGTTCCTTGCGCACTTCTCCGCCGCCAAAGGCGAGTGCCTGATCGAGCAGGCTCAGGGCATCGCGCAGGCTACCCTGGGCGGCTTGCGCCAACAAGGGCAAGGCCGAAGCCTCGAAAGACAACTGTTCCTGTTCGAGCACATGACGCAGGCGGTCTGCAATCTGGGTGGACGGCAAGGGGTGCAGAGAAAATTGCAGACAGCGGGAGAGAACCGTGACCGGGACTTTCTGGGGGTCGGTGGTGGCCAGGATGAACTTGACGTGGGGAGGCGGTTCTTCCAGGGTTTTGAGCATGGCGTTGAAGGCCGAACGGGACAGCATGTGGACTTCATCGATGAGGTACACCTTGAATCGGCCTGCCACGGGCAGGTATTGGGTATTTTCGAGTAACTCGCGCATTTCCTCGACGCGGGTGTTGGTGGCGGCATCCACTTCCAGCAGGTCGGGAAAACGCCCTTGCTCGATGCCGATGCATGCCGGGCAGTGCCCACAGGGAACATCAGTGGGACCCTGCTCACAATTGAGACCCCGTGCCATGAGGCGTGCCAGGGTGGTCTTGCCGACGCCCCGGGTTCCCGTGAGCAGATACGCCTGATGCAGGCGTCCGCTCCTGAGGGCATGCCGCAGGGCCTGCACGATCGTCTCCTGTCCCACCATGTCGTCGAAGGTGCGCGGACGCCACTTGCGCGCCAGAACCTGGGAAGGGACGGGGGTGTCCACCTCAGAACCAGTGAGACACGCGCAGTTGCAGAAAATTGATGCCGGGGTTCGGGTTCTGTATGCCGGCATTGGATAGGTGTTGAAGGCGCATCATGACATCCCAGTCGTGTTGGGACCCCAGGGTGACTCCGGCGCCGATGTGATCGCCGAACTGAAAATAGGTGCTCATGTCGTGTCCCGTATAGAGGTCGTGTTGGCTGAGGTAATGTACCCCGATTCCGGCCTCCAGGAAAGGGATGCAATCGCCCGAGGGGGTGGTGGGCGCGTAGCGGAGCACGGGCGTGATGCCGTAGTCGTTGATTTCATGATTGCCGCCCGAAGCAGCATGGGGCGTCCAGCGGCCCACGCTGGCGTCCCAATAGCCACTCAGCGCCCAGGTCTGGTCGCTGAACCAGCGGGTGCCCCAGGAACGGGAAAAGGAAATTCGTTCCATTTCCGTATGGTAACCGTAGCCGGCTTCCAGCGAGACGGCGTCCCGAATGGGCATGGCGGAGACCGGATCTCCCCAGGCAGAGGGGAGTGTTTGGGAGGGGAGGGCCTGGGCTGCCAGCGCAGAAAAAGACAGGACCACCGTGAGGCCTGTCGTGATCAACGAAGACAGGCAGCGCGAAAATAAACGCGTCATCGGAAAACTCGTCGATAAGGTAAGAATTAGGGGTGAGGTGGCGAGCCCGACCCCCGGCACTTGCAGGATGCGGCTGTGGCTGCTTCCTTCCGGACCTGACCCGATTCACCGCTCTGTAATGCGGGGAGACCCGCCAGGGGTTCATGATCCTCCAGAATGCGGAAAAAATCAAGGGGTGGGGTGGGAGAGCCTTTTCATTTTGGCGGGTTCAGTAGGGAAAGATCGCCTCAGGTTTGATCTTCAGGATCTCGCGTTTGAAGTCTTGCTGGATGCGTGCCAGGGCCGCCGCATCTTCTGCCTCGAAACGCAGGACGATCACCGGGGTGGTATTGCTGGAACGCGCCAGGCCAAAGCCGTCGGTGTACTCGATGCGAAGTCCGTCCAGGGTGATGCGTTCCTGTGCGTCAGGAAAGTCTCCGTTTTCCTGAAGGGTTGCGATGATGCGAAAATTTTCGCCTTCCTGCAAGCGAATCTGCAGTTCCGGTGTGGAGACGGTGTCCGGCAGGGCATCGAGGACCGCGCCCGGGTCGCTGAACCGGCTCAGGATTTCGAGCAGGCGGGCACCCGCATATATTCCATCGTCGAATCCGAACCAGCGTTCCTTGAAGAAGGTATGGCCGCTCATTTCGCCTGCCAGCAACGCGCCGGTTTCCTTCATCTTGGCTTTGATCAGGGAATGGCCGGTCTTCCAGAGAAGGGGTTTTCCGCCGTGGGAACGAACCCAGGAAAACAGGTTGCGCGTGCATTTCACGTCGAAGATGATTTCGGCCCCCGGATTGCGGGACAGGACGTCTTCGGCAAAGAGCATCAACTGGCGGTCGGGGTAAATGATATGGCCTTCGCGCGTGACGACGCCCAGACGGTCCCCATCGCCGTCAAAGGCCAACCCCAACTCGCCTCGTCCCTGGCTCAGGGCCAGGACGAGGTCCTGCAGGTTCTCGGGTTGAGAGGGGTCCGGGTGGTGGTTGGGAAAATGGCCGTCGACGTCGCAGAACAGTTCCACCACGGTACAGCCCAGACGCCGGTAGAGTTCGGGGCCGAAACGTCCGGGGATCCCGTTCCCGCTGTCCACCACGATTTTCATGGGACGGGCCAGTCGCACCGTATTCGTGATCTGTCTCAGGTAGTCTTCACTGATATCGATGGATTCCAATGAGCCTGCTCCGGACACCAGACGCTGCTGGCACAGCCGCTCGTGGAGGGACAGGATCGTGGGGCCGGACAGGGTTTCTCCGCCCAGCATCATCTTGAGCCCGTTGTACTCGGGGGGATTATGGGAGCCGGTGACCATGACCCCGGAACCATGGGTGTGCGTATGAGCCGCGTAGTACAACATGGGGGTGGCGACCATGCCCACATCCAAGACCCTCAAGCCCGCGCTTTGCAGACCTTTGGCCAGCGCATCGCTCAAGGTCGGTCCGGAGAGGCGTCCGTCGCGCCCGATGGCCATGCTGGTCAAACCCCGCTCCCGAGCTTCGGAGCCGATGGCCCGGCCGATGGCGGTGACGCCTGCGACGGTCAGGGTTTGATCGACGATGCCACGGATGTCGTAGGCCTTGAATATCTCTTTGGGGGGGCGCATGGCGGGTCCTTTCGGGAGGGAAAGGTTCATTCTGAAGGATTGTGACACATCTGTGAAGAGGGTGGAGAAGGCTTCAAATAATTCAGCAGATGGACAGGCATCCAATCGGCTCTGGGCGGCAGAATCCCGGAGATGAAGCCCACATGCCCCCCCCGTGCCTGGAAATCCAGCGTGACGTCTGGCGGCAAGGCATGGCGAGAGGGTAGCCCGTGGGGGGGCATGAAGGGGTCGTCCCGTGCCTGCAGAAGCAGCGTGGGACAGCGGATATGCGGCAAGAGGGGCAGACAACTGCTGCGTTCCCAATACTCGCCTGCATCGCGAAAGCCATGCAGGGGGGCCATGCAATGGTCGTCGAACTGACGCAGGGTACGCGCGGCCAGGGTCGCTTCGAGATCGAACAGCCCGGGGAATTGCGCATGTTTGGCCCGGGCCTTGGCCTTCAGGGTGGTCAGGAAATGACGGCCGTAGAACCGGTTCAAGCCCTGGGTCAAATGGTCTCCCACGGCGGTCAGATCAAAGGGGGTGGCCACGGCCGCGCAGCGGTCGATCCATTGGCCGGCATCGTCGCCCTGTTCCCCCAGCCATTTGAGGAGCATGTTGCCCCCCAGGGAAAACCCTGCGGCATAACGCAGCGCGTGCGGGAATTCGGCGCGAACGCGCTGGAGTATCCAGTGGATTTCCGGGCTGTCTCCGGCATGGTAGAGGCGGGGGCGGGTATTGAGGAGAGAGCCGCAGGCACGGAAATGAGGAGCCACCACACTCCACCCGAGGGCCTGTGCGGCATTGGCCAAGGTGCGGATATAGGGCGATTCCGCACTGCCTTCCAGGCCGTGAAAGAGGGTCAGGACGGGCCGATCCGGCGCGCCGGTCAGACGTTCGACCTGGAGGGCATCCTCATCCGGGCTGGCCCAGATTTCCTGGCGCCAGACAGGGCGGGGAACCGAGACCCAACGGGCCCCGCAGATGGTCTGGACATGGGGATTGCGCAGCCAGAAGGAAGGCGAAAAAAGGGGGGGGGAGAGCGGGGCAGGAGAAAGCCGCAACATGACGACCTGGGGCGCGTAATGAAAACCTCCAGAGTATACGCGGTGAGAACCGGCAAAAGGGAGGGAATTGGGGTAAAGTGCGCGGATGTCGCGTCCTACTTCTATTCATGTCGACCTGGAACGTCTGTGCGAAAACTTTCGCTGCGCGCGACGCCTTCATGGAGGAGCCCTGCTCGCCGTCGTCAAGGCCAACGCCTACGGTCATGGCGCGGTGACCTGTGCCCGGGCGCTGGCGCCCCTGGCCGAAGGTTTTGCGGTGGCGACCCCGGAAGAGGGGGCGGAACTGCGCGCTGCGGGCATCACGCAGCCCATCGTCCTGCTGGAAGGGATTTTTTCTGCGGCAGATCTGGGACAGGTTCGGGATCAAGCCCTGACGGCGGTCCTGCATCAACCCTGGCAGGTGCAACTCCTGTCGGGGCTGGAAGTTCCCCCTGCGGGCGGATTCTGGCTCAAGTTCGACAGCGGGATGCACCGTCTGGGCATGAACGAACCTGAACTGCGTTGGGCTGTGGACCAGTTGCGGCGCAGATTTCCCGGTGTGACGGTCACGGTCATGACCCATTTCGCCCATGCCGATAGGGTGAATCCAGGAGCCCTGGATCCGGCCCTGACTCTTTTTCGTCAGGCGATACACGGTCTGTCGGTCCGGACCAGTCTGGCCAATTCCGGTGCCATTCTGGGCTATCCGGAAGCCCGGAGCGATTGGGGACGCCCCGGACTGATGCTCTATGGCCTCGATCCCGCCTCTCCCGGGCAGACGGTGCGTGCCGGACTTCGTCCCGTCATGTCCCTGCGTTCCCGGATCGTGGCCGAGCGTTGGATCGAAACGGGGGAGAGCGTGGGCTATGGCGGGCTGTTTCAGGCGCGTCGTCCGGCCCGCATCGGGGTCATTCCCTGTGGTTATGCCGATGGTTATCCCCGCACGGCCCCCCAGGGGACCTGGGTGGGCGCCGGGGAGGATCTGGTTCCTCTGGCAGGACGGGTGTCCATGGACATGATCACCGTGGACCTGACCGATGCCCCTCGGGTGACGGTGGGAACGGAAGTGGAACTGTGGGGAGATCAGGTTTCGGTCAGTACCCTGGCCTACTGTTGCGGCACGCTGGCCTATGAACTGGTGTGCAGAGTGCAACGTGCAGTGCGCCACACGGACGGTTAAACCCGGAACAGGGGAACTCCGGGTCGTTTCTCCGCAGAATCGGTGAATCGTGCTGCCCTATGATGGGGGCATGTCGAACGAACCTTCCTATCTGGAATCCCTGCTGGATGACGCCTTGGGCGACCTCTCCCGGTTGCTGGACGAGGCGAATGTCCGCGAGGTGATGGTCAATGCCCCGGACGATGTCTGGGTAGAACGGGCCGGGCAACTGGAGCCCGCCCACCTCCGCTTCAGTGCGGCGGCCACGCGTACCGTGATCCAGGTGTTGGCGGCCCTGTCTGCCCGTACGGCGGGCTTTGAACAGACGCGCCCCTTGCTCGACATGGGCTTTCGCGATTGGCGTATCTCTGCCGTACTTCCTCCAGTGGCGGTACAGGGTCCTGCCCTCTGTCTGCGCAAGCATGGAGGAAGAATTTTTCCTCTCCGGCAGTTTACGGAAGGCTCTCCGACAGGAAGCACGACGACTTCCCCGGCGCCGGAAATCTCCCGTCGACTCGATGTCCAGGATCAACTGCTGCACTGGGTTCAGGAGAGAAAAAATCTGCTGGTCAGTGGCGGTACCGGGACCGGAAAAACCGCCCTGCTCAATGCCCTGATTGCCCGGATCCCGGAAACCCAACGCCTGGTGGTGATAGAAGATACACGGGAACTGCGGGTGGAACATCCCAATCGGGTGGTTTTTGAAGCCCATCCCGCCGCTGGCGTCACCCTGCGCGATCTGGTGCGTCAAGCCCTGCGTTTTCGTCCGGACCGAATCATCATCGGCGAAGTGCGGGGCGCGGAGGCCTTTGATCTGTTACAGGCGATGAATACGGGGCATGAGGGGTGTCTGGGCACGCTCCACGCCAACAGCGCCGAGGAAGCCCTGCATCGTCTCGTCCAACTGGTATTGCAGGCGGGCATGGGCTGGACGGAAGAGGCGATTGCACGACAGGTGGGACGCACCATCGGGGGCATCATCCAATTGGGGCGAGTGGAAGGACGGCGGCAGATCGATCACATTCAACGAGTGGAGGGGTATGAACATGGGCGATATCAGTGTTATCCGTGACAGGGCAAGGAATCGGCGGGTCAAGGGGTATGTTCAGGGGGTGCTCTGGGGGCTTCTGTGCGCGGCTCCTCCGGTCATGGCGATGTATACCCCCATGCCCTGGGAGGGCCCCATCTGTATGGTGGCCAGCAGCTTGAAAGGGCAGGTGGCGGTGGTGTTGTCCGTCGTGGCCACCATCATGATCGGAATCATGTTCATGTATGCGGAAACGGGCGGCGTGGTGGCGCGCATAGCCAGTTGGCTGCTGGGCATGTCCTGCGCGCTTTCCGTGGTCAGCATCATCACGGCCCTGTTCCCCGGGGTGGTGATGCCCGGGTGTCTGTGATGCGTGCCCCCCGCCGTCGGTCTTCCTGTCATCGGTGTCTGTGGGAACCACTGCTGATCGGCGGGGTGGAAAAACCGTTTGCCATCGTCAACGCCACTCTGGCCATTGCTTTGGTGGGAGATCTGCATTTTTATGGCTGGTTGCTCGTGGCGGCGCTTTTTCATGGAGTGATGCGACATCTGACGGCCAGTGACCCCTTTTTGCGCCAGATCTATGCCCGTTACAATTGGCAGGCCGACCGGTATGTTCCCTGGCCTCCCGTGTCTTGCCTCCGGGGAAGGCGCCCCGCGGGGTGGGGCAGGAGTCTGGCATGTTGAACGTGGGGCCACCCACCGGAAAAAACCGGGAGCGGGGTTTGGCCGAAATCCTGCCCTGGCTGGTACAACTTTCCCCCGGGGTGGTATTGAACAAGGATGGTGGGTTGCTGGCCTGTTTTTCCCTGCGCGGTCTGTATGCGGAAAACCATGATCCCCACACCCTCGATCAGGCCGTGGAGGACCTGGAACAGGCACTTCACGGGCTGGAAGGCCGCTGTACCCTCTGGTGCACGGTTTTGCGCCGTCCGGTGGCACCGTTTCAGCCCGGCATCTTTACCCAGGAAGCCAGTCAGGGGATCGACCGGATTTACGGGGAAGGACTGGCACGTCACCTGCATCTGGCGAATCGTCACTATCTGTCCGTGTTGTGGGCTGCGCCGCCAACGGGGGCCTCGCTCCTGCAACGGGCATACCTCTGGGTCCGAGGTCTGGGTTATGGTCAGGTACGGGTCAGGGAATGGGAACAGTTGCAACAGCGCCAGAAACAGTTCGAGGAAATCCTCATCCAGTTCATGCACGCGGTTCCAGCGCTGGGCGCACAGCGTCTGGAAGGCGCTGCCCTGCTGCAGTTTTTGCAGGAAACATGCAGTCCTTCCGCGCCCGGCGACTTGTCCCTGGCGTTCCCGCAGGGCGCCTATCTGGATGGAGCGCTGGGGGAGGACGAGGTGGTGGTGGGCGCCGACCATCTGCGCTGTACCAGTATCCACGGCGTGCGGTACGGTGCCGCACTGACCCTCAAAGCCTGGCCAGATCATACGTTTCCCGGCATGTTGGACAGTCTTCTCGAAGTGCCGGTCAGTTTGACCTTGTCCCAGGTTTTTCGGTTGGTGGACCAGGCTCAGGCCCAGCGTTACATCAAGAATGTCCAGCGGTTCCACCTCAATCTCCAGAAATCTCTCTTCAGTTATGTGCGTGAGGCCATCTCCGGCGAAGAGAGTGTGGTGCGCGATACCGGCCGGGCAGTCTCGGCCGCAGAGGCGCGTCAGGCATTGACGGACATGACGGCCCAACGCCGTCTCTATGGTTATGTCAATGTCACTGTTTTGGTCTGGAGTCCCACCCCCGATGCGCTGGACGAGGCCGTCACCCAGGTGGCTCAGGCCATTCGCGGGGAGGGATTTCTGGTCTTGCGCGAACGGCTCCATCTCAACTCGGCCTGGTCCGGAACCTTGCCCGGACAGTGGGGCGAACTGGTGCGTTGGCATTTCATCAGCAGCAGCAACTGGGCGGATTTGTTTGCGTTGCGAACGGTGCCTGACGGGCGACGGGAGAATGCCTACCTGACCCAGCAACGGGGGATATTTTCTCCTGCCTTGACGGTATTCCGTACACGCTTCGGCAGTCCCTATGCGTTCAACCTGCACCAGCAGGATCTGGCCCACACATTCGTCGTGGGCCCTTCCCGGGCGGGCAAGTCGGTCTGGGTCAATTTTGTGATCAGCCAGTTTCAAAGGTATGCACCGGTGCATACGATCATCTTCGACAAGGATCGTTCCTGCCGCATTCCTGCCTTGTTGCAGGGAGGGCGCTGTTTCGAGGTGGCCCAGCAGGGGATGAGACTGAACCCCTTGAAAGGGATTCGGGACCCGGCGGAGCGTCTCTGGTTGCTGGGTTGGCTGGAGGGGTTGCTGAGTGCGCGCGGACATCACCTGAGTTCGTCAGAACAACGGGTGCTGCGCCAGGCACTGGAAGACCTCAGCCTCCGGGCCCCGGAACTGCATCGTCTGCGCAGTCTCACCGGGCTGCTTCCTCGCCCTCTGGTGGAGGAACTGGAACCCTGGCTGGCGGGCGGGCAATGGGGAGGGTATTTCGATCATGAAGACGACGACCTGCAGTGGGCTTCCCTGACCTGTTTCGAGATGGGGGAAGTGTTGCGTCACCCGGTCTTGGCACGCTCCTTTCTGGAATACGCCTTTCGTCGCATCGATCAACGCCTGGCCCAACACTCGGGGATTCCCACGCTGATCTACATCGAGGAAGCCTGGTTCATGCTGGCAGACCCGTTTTTTGCCGGGCGCATTCGCGATTGGCTGAAAACCCTGCCCAAAAAGATGGGCTTCGTCATCCTTGCCACCCAGTCCCTCGATGACCTGTCTGGATCGCAGATCTTTGCGACCATTGCTGACAATGTGCCGACGCGCATCTTCCTGCCCAACCCCCAGGCCCAGGTACATCGGGAACTGTATCGGCACCAGTTCGGCCTGCTCGAGAGCCAGATCGATCTGTTGGCGCGGGCGCGTCCCAAGCGACATTACCTGCTTCATACCCCCGGGGAATGCGTTCTGCTCGAGGCCACCTTCGATGCAGACCTGTTGGCATGGCTGCGTTCCGATGTCCAGGCCCAGCGCCTGTTCGATCGGCATGTACGCATCGGAGAACGGGGAGTGGAGGGGCGAGAAGCGTATTTTCAGGCATTGGCACAGGAAGAGGGAGCGAGGAATTCATGAAGGGATGGATCGGGGGAATGCTGGGGATACTCTGGACGGGATCTCTCCAGGCCATGGGGATGGTGGTCTACGACCCCATCAACCATATCGAGACGGCGCTGACTGCCGCCAACGCCGTTCAGCAAACGGCCCAGCAGGTTCAGGCGTATCTGATTCAACTGCAGCAATTCGCGGCGCAAATGCAGAATTTGCAAACTTTGCCGCAGGCCGTGCTGGCGCAGGTCTTGTTGCCCTATACCCAGCAGATGGCAGCGGCTCAATCCTTGGCCCAGACTCTGGCCTTCACGGGACAACAGATCACTTCCCTGCAACAGACCCTGCTCGATCAGTCCCGCCAGATGAGCACCCTCCAGTTGACGCCTCAGGACTATCTGGCGCGCGAAATCCAGTGGTCCCAGACCCAGGGGACCGGACTGGGGGTGACCCTCCAGGGCGAAGTGGGGGTCCTGCAGGGGCTCTCCGGTTCCTATGCACAACTGCAGCAATTACAGGGGCAGATCGGAACGACGGGAGGGATGCAACAGAGTTTTCAGACGGTGAATCAGCATCTCAATCTGCTGGCGGGACAGAATGCCCAATTGATGGGATTGATCGCCAGTGCTCAGGCCAATGCTTCGGCTCAGCAGCAACAGGATGCCTTGGTCAATGGGGCAGCGGCACAGACGGTGCAACGGCGTCTGCAGAATGACCACCTCAAGATCCGGCAATGGCACGATCAGTTGCAACAGAATGAAAATGGCCTGGGATGGGGAATCCTGACGGCACCCGGACCCTGACGCGCCATGTTGTCTCTCGACCCGTCCCTCATCGACCAGATGGCCCTGGCTCTTCTGGAGGGCGGGCGTCAGTTGCACGTTCGGATGGGTGGCGTGGCAGACAGTCTGTATGGTTCCTTGCTGGTCCTGACTTTCTCCTGGTCAACGGTCAACCTGTTGATCGAGTCGAGTGTGGGCGAGAGTTTGGGGGCGGTGTTGACTCACTTGATCCGCTTCATTTTTCTGGCGGGATTCACGCGCTGGTTTCTGGATTCCTATGATTTTGTCTTTTATGACGGTCTGTATCAGGGGTGCGTGGCACTCACCAGTGCCATCGCCGGACCGCAAGGGCAAAGTCAGGGGTTTACCACGGCCTGGAGTGTGTTCGCCGATCTCATCGGGACGATCTGGGATGGGATGGTGTCCAGTCCCGGACGCTATCTGGCGGGTGCCACCCCGTTGTCGAGCGCCTTCTGGACGGCTCTGGGCGGCTGGATGATCACCATGGCCTTTCTTTTCGTGGCCCTCTGCGTATTTACCGTGGCCCTGACTCTGGTGGCGGTGATTCATATCATGGGAAACGCCCTGGCCGGCCTGGCGCTGGCCCTCGGCCCGTTTTTCATTCCCTGGCTGTTGTGGGACAGCACCCGTGAGTTATGTCTGGGGTGGATCCGTTTTCTCTTCATCGCCTGTTTTTATCAGGTGGTGGCGGTCACGGTCCTGGTCATGGCCAAGCCGGTGTTCGTCCTGATCCAGCAGTGGATGATGGCCCAATCCGGGGTCTGGACGCATGCGTCCCCGGCGGACAGTATGGCTCTGGCGTTGCTTCTGGTCATCACCGCCAGTATCCTTGCCCATCTCATGAGTCACGTTCCCCAGATCGCGGCAGCCTTGATCGGACACGGGCGGGTGGACACCGGATTCGCCGGGCAGACCCAGCGTTTCGTGCAGACCCGGATGGATCGAACCAATGACTGGCTGGCCCGGCAGATCAAAAGTTATGGCAAGGCCGAGGTGGAGAAGACCAAATCTTCATGAAACTTCGGCCTTATCTGCTGACGGATCGGGAATGGGAATACCTGTGGGTGGGTCTGCTCGAGCGGGCGGACAGCCCGGTGGACACCCGCCTGCACTATCCCGTGCCGGAAGGATTGCGCCAGTGCTTCCGGGGTCACTGCGCCTGGGTCCTGCTCACGGAGGCCTACGACCATCCCTTGCGCACGGCGTTCGGGTTGACGCTGGCCCTGGGAGAAGGCGTGCGCTGGGGCGGGGAACTATTGGGGCGCTGGTTTTAAGTCGGGTCGGGGAAGGCGGCCAGAACTTGTTCCGGGCCCAGAAGGTTGAGACAATCCAGGTGCATCAGAGGGCAGGTGCGCTGGAAACAGGGGCTACAGGGCAATCCCAGACGCAAGACCCGGGCCTGTGTGCTGAGGGGAGGGGTGAACCGGGGACTCGAAGAGCCGAACAGGGCGACCAGGGGGCGCTCCAGGGCGGCGGCGACGTGCATCAGGCCGGAGTCGTTGGTCACCACCCGTCGGGCCAGGGCCATCAAGTCCACAGCCTCCTCCAGGGTGGTGATGCCGCACAGATTGTGCAGAGGGGCGGGGACCAAGCGGGCAATCTCTGCACCCACCGGATGATCTTTTGCGGAACCCAGAACCCAGAGTTGCCAGCCCTGTGCTGTCCAGCGCCGGGCGACCTGGGCAAAATGGGCGGCGGGCCAACGCTTGGCCGGGCCATATTCGGCACCGGGACAGAGGATGGCAATGGGGCGTACGCGGGACAATTGCAGCCGTTCCAGGGTTCGGGATTGGCTCTCCGGATCGATGACCAGACGCGGAGGGGGCAGGGGTTCGGGGCATCGGCCCTGCGGATCGGCCAGGGACAAAAAACGCTGAGCCATGAGCGGCAGGCGTTCGGTGTCGAGGCGGCGCGCATCGTTCAGCAACCAATGGCGTTGCTCTCCGATGAATCCGGTGCGTCGGGGAATCTTTGCAAACCAGGGGACCAGCGCCGATTTCAGGGAATTGGGCAGGACGATGGCTTGATCGAAACCCATGGAGCGCAGTCTGCGCCCCAGTCGCCAGCGCCCTGGCAGGTCCAGGCGACCATGGGGGAAAGGATGGTCGAGGAGGGCATTCACTTCGGGCATGCGCTGTAATACCCCATGGGTCCAGCGCGGTCCCATCACCGTCAGGTGCAAGTCCGGGGAAGCCGCGTGCAGTGCAGAGAACAGGGGTTGGGCCAGGACGGCGTCACCCACCCAGGCGGCGCCGACGATCAGGATCCGCTTCAATGGGCGGCAGGGGCTGGACCACTCAATTCATAGACCGTGCCGCAATAGGGACAGGCCATCCGTCCGGTGCGCGCCACATCCAGAAAAACACGGGGATGGGCGTTCCACAGCGCATCCTTGGGCGGAGGGCAGTGGAAGGGAAGGTCGGCAGCGGTGATCTGTACCGGAGGACGGGCGGGCGAGGTACTCATGTCTCAGTCTCCAAGAAAGGTCAGCCAGTCCCGGTGCGCCGGGGCGCGACCCTTGACGCAATCGAAATAGGCAGACTGTAATTTTTCTGTCAGGGGGCCGCGGGTCCCTTGTCCGATGACCCGGCGATCAATTTCGCGGATCGGGGTGACTTCGGCGGCAGTCCCGGTGAAAAAAACTTCGTCGGCCGTATAGAGTTCATCCCGGGAAATGCGTCGTTCCAGCACGGTGATCCCCCTTTCCTGTGCCAGTTGGATGATGCTGTCGCGCGTGATTCCTTCCAGTGCACTGGACAGGTCAGGGGTATACAGGACCCCGCGCTTGACCATGAACAGGTTTTCTCCGGAACCTTCGGCCACGAATCCTTCCACGTCCAGAAGCAGGGCTTCGTCGTAGCCATCGGCGGTGGCTTCATTGTTGGCCAGGATGGAATTCATGTAATTGCCGCTGGCCTTGGCTTTGCACAGGGTGATGTTGGGATGGTGGCGGGTGTAGGACGACACCTTGACGCGAATGCCTTGTTGCAGGGCTTCTTCGCCCAGGTAGGCCCCCCAGGGCCAGGCGGCGATGGCGACGTGGGTCTGGGCACCCCGGGGGGATACCCCCATTTTTTCCGAACCCAGATAGACCAGGGGGCGAATATACCCCTCTTTCAAGTGGTTTTGGGCGACGACCTGACATTGGGCGTCCATCAGGGTTTCCAGCGTAAAGGGCACAGGGATTTGCAGGATGTGCGCCGAACGGAGCAAGCGTTCGGTATGTTCGCGCAGACGAAAGAGTGCCGTGCCCTCCGTCGTCTGGTAGGCCCGTACCCCCTCGAACACCGCCATGCCATAGTGCAGGGAGTGGGTGAGCACATGGGTGTTGGCGGTACGCCAGGGGATATATCGACCATCTAGCCAGAGGGTACCATCCCGGTCGGACATGGACATGAAAATGACTCCTGCACTGTAAACCTCCCATTCTAGCGGATGTCTTCTCCCGGCTCCAGAGGGACTGCTTTATAATGGCCCCATGATCAGTCATCGGGTTTTATTTTACCATTCCCGCCGCGCCCTGCTCTGGTTGACGGTGGGGGTGGCTCTGCTGTGCCTGCTCGCCTGGGGTGGGATGCAGTGGGTCGTGCTGCATGACGTGGGGCGTTTTCGACCTCAAGCCATGGACCTGCTGACCAGAGCCACAGGAAATCGAGTGGAAGTGGGGAGACTTTCCGCAGGGGCGTTCCATTGGATGCCCTCCCTGGTGCTGGATCGCGTCGTCGTGTTTACGCCACAAAACCAGCCAGGGATCATCATCAAACGTGTGCAGGCGCGCATCAATGTGCTGGATTTTCTGCGCGGGCAGGTGAATTTCGACCACCTGCAGATCGAGGAACCCCACCTGACTTTACGCCGCAGTCCGGAGGGACAGATGTTTCTGTCGGGGATTCTTTTGCCTCCTCCCGGACAAGGTCCCAGCCCCTTTCTGGAATGGTTGACACGGCAAGGAGACATTCGTGTCAGCGGCGGTGAATTGGTCTGGCAGGATGAAATTCGCCAGGCCCCCCCTCTGCTCCTGAAAAATATCCGGTTACATCTGAGTAACGGTGGCGGCGCGCATCGCTGGGATGTGGCGTTGACGCCGCCGGGCACCCTCTCCAGCCCGCTCCACCTGGCGGGCCGGGTTCGGGGAATGGATCTGGGGCGTTGGTCGGATTGGCAGGGGCGAGTACAACTGGATGCGGCCCGGGTGGACTGGGTCGCTCTCACGCCCTGGGTGGAAGTGTTGAACGGGGTTCAGCAGGCACGTGGGGGGCTGCATGTGGTGGGCGAATTGACCCCCGCGCACGGTTGGGATCTGCATTCCGACCTGGATCTGCATCCTCTGGTCTGGCATATTCCGGGCGCTGAACAAGCCCTCATGGTCAATCGTTTGCAGGGCGAACTGACGATGCGCTGGCAGGGCGGGGTGCGTGCCTGGGCGTTGCATCAGGTCCGGTTGAGCGGGCCCTCCTTCATCCATTGGGTGCGTCCTCTGGAGGTGAGTTTTCATAAGGAGGGCGAGGGCAATCAGATAGAAGCCTCCTGGGTGGATCTGGCGGTTCTGCACCCCTTCGTCAAAGTATTGCCGCTCACCCCCAATCAACAAAAAATCTGGCAGGATCTGGCTCCCAGCGGAGAACTGGAGGGACTGCGTCTCACCTGGAAAGACGGCGGGACCCTCTCCGATTCCCTGGGGTTCCAGGGCACCCTGCATCATGTGTCGGTTCATGCCTGGCATGGCTTGCCTGCCCTGCAGGCCTTTTCAGGGCAGGTGACCTGTGATGCGCGGGGCGGGCAGGTCAAAGGGGCGGGGTTGGAGACCCAATGGGATCTGCCTGATCTGTTCGTGGCTCCCCTCAAAGTGAATTCCTTGCAGGTGGATGCCCAGTGGCAGCGTCAGAGTGACCATCTGGCCCTGACGCTCAAGCAGTTGCAGGTAAGCAATGAGGATTTGACCGGGTCCGTCGAAGGCAGTCTCGAAGTGGGGCCCCAGGGGCCTGGGCAGGTTCGCCTGAGCGGCAGTTTGACCCATGCGCGACCGGATGCGGTATGGCGCTATCTACCGCGGGTGATCCCGCATCCGGCGCGGCTTTGGCTTCATCAGGCGCTGCAGGGAGGAGAAGCCAATCCGGTGCGGTTTGCCGTAGCCGGGGATCTGTCCCGCTTCCCCTTCGTGGGAGATCAGGGCGGCACTTTTCGGGTGGACGCTCAACTTCATGACGTCAACTTGAACTTCGATCCGACCTGGCCTACCCTCACCCATCTGGAAGGGACGCTTCAGATCCGGGGGGGCGAATTGCTCGTGCTGACCCAGTCCGGGGAAGTGCTGGGTACGCACCTCGGCGCTGTACAGGCGCGTATTCCGGACCTGACGGCACAAGATCCCATGCTGATGATTTCGGGCCAGGCTCAGGGACCAGTACCGGCCGGATTGGCTTTTATCCACCGGAGTCCTCTGAAGACCCTTCTCGACCAGGCTCTGGAGGATTGGTCAGGAACGGGGGAGGGCCACCTGGCCCTGCAACTGGACATCCCTCTGGACCAGCCCCAGAAAACCCATGTGCAAGGAGATTATGAATTCCTGGGAGCGAGTCTGGAGGAAGGCGCGCTGGGCATTCCCCCTCTGACCAAGGTCAAGGGGCATCTCCTGTTTACCGAACGGGAGTTGAATTCCCAAGGTTTGACGGCCCGTGTCCTGGGGGGGGATGCGGCGCTGGCGTTTCATACGGACAAGCGCGGGGTTCTGCATCTCAAGGCCAGTGGACAGGGCGACTGGTCCCAATTGCAGACGGTGTATGACGAGCCCATTCTGAAAGATGTCGCAGGGCATGAACCCTGGCAGGGAGAGTTTGCCTTTGGACAGGGGGGGACAGACGCACAACTTCAGACGCAGGGCAGTTATCTGGGTGAACCTTTTGCTTTTCAACTGTCTGCCAAGCCGGAGCGCGGAGTGGATCTGAAATTCGTGGGGGCGACTTCTCCAGAAGCGCTCCGGCGACGTTTCTCTTCCTTCTGGACCCAAGGTCTGGAAGGACCGGTGCATTGGGAAGGCCATGTCCGTCTGCAGGACAAACACGTGCGGGCCGAGGTGCGGGGCGATGCCTCATGGTTGGGCGCACACACCACCTTTGTGGCGATCCGGGGCATCCATCATACCCTGCGGGCTTCCTTTGCCGGGCATATCGAAGCGGCTGCCCTGAGAAAATGGACGGCCCTGGCCCCGTTGGAAGCCTTGAAAGGAAAAACCGACTGGTCGGGTCGACTGGAAAAGAAAGAAAACGAAGATCCTCAACTGTGGATCAATACGTCTCTGGTCGGCATGGAACTGAATCTTCCGCAGCCATTGCAGAAGGACGCAGCCACGGCACTGCCTCTGGAAATCCATGCCCAATTGTTTGGCGAGGGACGCGAAGTCGAAGGGCGCCTGGGGGATCGACTGGCTTTTCAGGCAGTGTATCGTGCCACGAAAACAGGACCGGGAGCAGGAGAGGCCTGGCAACTCGAAAGCGGACGACTGTGGCTGGGAAAAGCGGAAGTTCATCCTCCCCTGGCTTCCGGTTTTTCAGTCGAAGGGTCCTGGCCGTTACTGGATCTGTCGGCTTGGCAGAGTTACCTGGAACGTTGGAGCCCAAAGGAGGGGACGGCTTCTGCCAAGGTGGGCAAGGTGAGTCATGTCGATGTGACATTTGGGGCCGTGTCCTGGGTCGGACGACTCTGGCCAGATGTCGGTATCGATGCCCGGATCGAGGGAAAACAGTGGCTGATCCGGACCCGGGGGCGCAGTATGGCCGGGGATTTGATCGGGATACAGGGAGAACCGGGGCGTCTGACGGGACATTTGGCCCATCTCATCATTCCGGCGAGTCCCCATCCCGCTTCCCCTTCCGAGGCAGAAGATCATTCCCCGGCTTTGGCTGCGCACATGCCTACGATGGACCTGCAGGTGGATCATCTGACCCTGCCGGGAGGATTGGAGGGGCATTTCCATCTGGTGGGCACCCAGGAGGGTGCGGGCGTCTGGCATCTGCAGACCCTGACGCTGGTTTCTCCGGAAACCCAGATTCAGGTGGAAGGGGTCTGGCAGGACCAGCCCAAGCCGCAAAACCACTATCAATGGGAAGTCAAAACGGAGGATTTGGGAAATTTCCTGGCCGGATTGGGGTATCCTGGGCTGGTGGCCCGTGGGAGAGGCGAGGGACAGGGGCATATCCAGTGGGTCGGCGCGCTGGAAGAATTCAGTTTGACAGGGTTGTCGGGGCATGCGTCACTGACTCTCAAGGATGGGCAGTTCTCCAAAGTGCAAACGGGGGGGCTGGGGCGTCTGATCAGTTTGTTCAGCCTGCAAACATTGCCACGCCGAATCACCCTGGATTTCAACGATGTCTTTTCGGCGGGTTTTGCCTTTGATCATCTGACTGCAGACCTCGCCCTGGACCATTCCCAACTGGATACGCGGGATTTTGAGATGGTGGGGCCCGCAGCCCACGTCAAGTTGTTTGGACACGTGGATCTGGCGCACGAAACCAGCGACCTGACCGCCCAGGTGGCCCCGTCGGTCACGGACAGTGTGACTTTGGCTTCCACCATGGTGGGCGGACCGGTGGTGGGCGCGGCGTCCTGGGTGTTGCAAAAGATTCTGGGCAACCCCTTCAACCAGGCATTGAGTTATGCCTACACGATTCAGGGGCCTTGGGACGATCCTCGGATACAATCCGTGGGTCATCCTTAGCATTGACAGTCCACAGGGAGAATGAATGATGAAGCGGGTTCTTGAGGCAGCGGGAGAGACCATCGATTCCGGGTTCGGCAAAGCGCGTCCCTTGCCAGGCAGTTTTCGGGTGGCGGCGTTACAGATGGCTTCCGGACCTCATCTCGATGCCAACCTATGTGAGGCAGAGCGGCTGATCAAGATGGCGGCCGATGCCGGGGCGTCCCTGGTGGGTTTGCCCGAGTTCTTTGCCTTGATGGGGATGCGGGATTCAGACAAGGTGACCATTGCAGAACCCTTCGGCCGGGGGCCGATCCAGGAGTTTCTGGCGCGCAGCGCACGCCGCTTCGGAGTCTGGCTCGTGGGAGGAACGGTTCCCCTCAAGGGGCATGACGATCGGCGCATCCGGAACAGTTGCCTGGTTTATGACAAGGAGGGTCAATGTGTGGCACGCTACGACAAGATCCATTTGTTTGAGTTTCAACGTGCCCGGGAACATTATGACGAGGCGCAAACCATCGAACCGGGTGACGAGGTGGTGACTTTCGAGTCCCCTTTTGGCAAGATCGGGTTATCCGTCTGCTATGATCTGCGCTTTCCGGAACTGTATCGCGCCATGGGCGAAGTGGACATGATTTTCATTCCATCGGCCTTCACGGAAACCACCGGTCGAGCTCACTGGGAACCTCTGGTGCGGGCTCGTGCCATCGAGAATCTGGCCTATGTCGTGGCCCCGGCCCAGGGAGGCTACCATATGAACGGACGGGAAACCCATGGAGCCAGCATGATCGTCGATCCCTGGGGCGTGGTTCTGGATCAGTTGCCACGGGGATCCGGGGTGGTGATGGCGGGCGTCAATCCGGTCCATCAGGCCGATCTGCGCAGTCAGTTACCTGCATTGTCCCGACGCCGGGTTCCCTGGGAATAGAGGATCGGTCTGAATTCAGGGTGGCGCCACATTTCATCTCGTACAGGAATATTTAGGATCATGTCCATGGACCCCATTTCGATTGCCAAAGCGACTTTGCTGGCACCTTTTGCGCTTGAAGAAGAAGATTTGTCCCGTACCCTGGGTTCGATGCTGACCCACGACGTGGATCATGCCGATCTGTATTTTCAGTATTCACGCTCTGAAGGCTGGAGTCTGGAGGAGGGCGCGGTCAAGTCAGGCTCCTTTCATATTGAGCAGGGGGTGGGCATCCGTGCCATCAGCGGAGAAAAGACCGCTTTTGCCTATTCCGACGACATTCACGCCGAAGCGCTGCAGCAGGCGGCTCGAGCCACGCGGGCCATTGGACGCTCCGGTCAGGAGGCGACCTGCCCCTTGTTGAGCGCGAAACCACACCCGGCGGCACTTCTCTATGCCCCGCAGGACCCCCTGTCGACCTTGCCTGACGAAGCCAAGGTACGGCTTCTGGAACGTTTGGAAGGGATGGCGCGCCAGATCGACCCGCGCGTGGTCCAGGTCATGGCTTCGCTGGCAGGCGAATACGAAGTGGTATTGGTGGCGCGCAGTGATGGGGGATTGCAGGCCGACGTACGTCCTCTGGTACGGGTTTCCCTGCAGGTGATCGCCGAGCAGGGGGGATTGCGTGAACAGGGATCGGCGGGT
Source organism: Pseudomonadota bacterium (assembly GCA_021805445.1). Lineage (GTDB taxonomy): Bacteria > Pseudomonadota > Gammaproteobacteria > Burkholderiales > Ferrovaceae > Ferrovum. The sequence goes on along the minus strand of JAJZFH010000047.1, from coordinate 130,562 downwards.
GGGGGAGGACGTTGTGGCTACGAATATTTCAGTGACGCCATTCTGGAAGGGTATGCCCATCAAGCCGTCCAACAGGCTCTGCTCAATCTGGAGGCTCGCCCCGCCCCGGCCGGCACCATGACGGTGGTCCTGGGCCCGGGTTGGCCGGGAATCCTCCTGCATGAGGCCATTGGTCATGGATTGGAAGGGGATTTCAACCGCAAGGGAACCTCGGCATTCAGCGGGCGGATCGGTCAACGGGTCGCATCTTCGGGGGTGACGGTGGTGGATGACGGGACCTTGCCGGGGCGACGGGGTTCCCTGCAGTGGGATGACGAAGGTCAGCCGGGACAATGTACCCCACTGATCGAGGATGGGATCTTGCGGGGTTATCTGCAAGATGGCTTGAATGCCCGGTTGATGAAGATGGCCCCCACCGGAAACGGACGGCGCGAATCCTTTGCCCATCTGCCGTTGCCACGCATGACCAATACCTACATGCGCAACGGAAGTTGCCACCCTGAAGAGATCATCGCTTCCATGGATCGGGGGATCTATGCCGTCAACTTTGGCGGCGGGCAAGTGGACATCACCAGCGGCAAATTTGTTTTTTCCATGTCCGAGGCATGGTGGGTGGAAAATGGGAAACGCAGGTATCCGGTCAAGGGCGCAACCTTGATCGGCAATGGTCCGGACGTGCTCACCCGGGTCTCCATGATCGGTCATGATCTGGCGCTGGATCCCGGGGTCGGTATCTGTGGCAAGGAGGGGCAGAGTGTTCCCGTGGGTGTCGGCCAACCGACCTTGCGGATCGATGGCCTGACGGTGGGTGGGACGGTCTAGCGTCCCCTTTGGTAGAATATCGCTTTTGGCCAGTCGGGAATTCGGGAAATGAAGGGTGTTTTACCAGAGGTCGACGATGTAAGGGTTCAGGGCATCAAGGAATTGGTGACCCCGGATCAGGTGTTGCGCGAGACCCCCAGCACGGCGGTGGCCGCTCAGGTGGTCTTCGATACGCGTCAGCAGATCCATCGCATTCTTCACGGGGTGGATGATCGTCTGCTGGTGATCGTCGGGCCCTGTTCGATCCATGATCCCAAAGCCGCGCTGGAATATGCTCGGGGGTTGATTCCCCTGATCCAGCACTGGAAGCAGGAATTGCTTCTCGTGATGCGGGTGTATTTCGAGAAGCCGCGCACCACGGTGGGGTGGAAAGGGTTGATCAATGACCCTGGACTCGACGGCAGTTTCGAGATCAATGAAGGGTTGCGGGTGGCGCGTCGCCTGCTGTTGGCCGTCAATGAACTGGGGGTTCCTGCCGGGACTGAATTTCTGGATTTGATCACCCCGCAGTACTTGGCCGATTTGATCAGTTGGGGGGCCATCGGGGCACGTACCACGGAAAGTCAGGTGCATCGCGAGTTGGCTTCGGGATTGTCCTGCCCCGTGGGGTTCAAAAATGGAACCGATGGAAATCTGCGGATTGCGGTGGACGCCATTCGGGCGGCGCAGCAGCCCCATCATTTCCTGTCGGTGACCAAGACGGGACGTTCGGCCATCGTGGCGACTCGAGGAAACGAAGATTGCCATGTGATCCTGCGGGGCGGAAAACTGCCCAATTATCAGGCGCTCCATGTGGACGAGGCGGCCAGTCAATTGGCTCAGGAAGGGTTGAGCGCGCGCATCATGATTGATCTCAGCCATGCCAACAGCAGCAAAAACCCGGAGAATCAAGTGCCTGTCGGACGCGATGTGGCACTGCAGTTGCGCCATGGCGAACAACGTATCATGGGAGTCATGATCGAGAGCCACTTGCGTGCCGGGCGTCAGGATCTGATTCCGGGGAAACCTCTGATCTATGGTCAGAGTATCACCGATGGATGTCTGGCCATGCCACAGACCGCGCACATCCTGGAAGAACTGGGGATGGCCGTGCGGGCCCGGCGTGCCCGGGAAAGCGAGGAGGAATGAACGATGGAACATGATTTTCACGTTCATGGTGCCCATGAACATGAAATGGAACATGCGGCGGCCACCCATGGGCAGGGAGGGACGGTGACGTTGGCCCAGCAGGTGGCGATTTTCACGGCGATTCTGGCAGCGATTGGGGCGGTGGTCAGTTATCTGGGAGGGAATACGCAGAATGAATCGCTCATGCACAAGAATGAAGCGGTCCTCTATAAAGCTCATGCCAGTGACCAGTGGAGTTTCTATCAGGCCAAAAGTACCAAGGCGCATCTGATGTCTTTGGCTGCCCAACTGGCTCCGGCAGACAAGCGGGAGGGGTATGCCGCGGATTTGCCGCGTTATGAGAAGGAAAAGAAGGAGATCAAGGCGCGGGCCGAGGCTTTCGAGGCGCAGTCTCGATACGAGAATGAGTTGGCCGACAAGTATTTTCATCCACACCATGCCCTGGCGCTGGCCATGACCTTCATACAGATTGCCATTGCCCTGGCTTCGGTGACCGCACTGACTCAGCGGCGCTGGTTGCTCTGGCCGGCTGGTCTGGGCGCGCTGGTGGGCTGTGGGTTGACGGTTTGGGCTTATCTCTGAGGACGGGCAATGAAAACGGTATTTCTGGAATTTGAACAACCCATTGGAGAATTGGAAGCCAAAATCGAGGAACTGCGTTTCATGCAGGAAGATTCGGCGGTGGATATCTCCCAGGAAATCGAACGGTTGCAAAAAAAGAGTCAGACCCTGACCAAGGATATCTACGCGGGTCTCAAGGCCTGGCAGGTGGCCCAGGTGGCCCGTCATAGCCAGCGCCCCTATACCCTGGACTACATCGAGGCGCTGTTTACGGGGTTTGAAGAATTACATGGCGACCGGAGTTTTTCCGATGATCCGGCGATCGTCTGCGGGGTGGCTCGTTTTGGTGAACGTCCGGTCGTGGTGATTGGCCATCAAAAGGGGCGCGATACCAAGGACCGTATCTACCGGAATTTTGGGCAGGCACGTCCGGAAGGTTACCGGAAGGCTCTGCGTCTGATGCGCCTGGCCGAGAAGTTCCACCTGCCGATTTTTACCTTCATCGATACGCCCGGTGCCTATCCGGGAATCGGTGCCGAGGAACGGGGACAGTCGGAGGCCATTGGGCGCAATTTGCTGGAAATGGCAGCCCTGCAAACGCCCATCCTCTGTACGGTGATTGGAGAAGGGGGGTCGGGCGGCGCACTGGCGGTGGGGGTGGGCGATGCCACCCTGATGCTCCAGTATGGGATCTATTCGGTGATCTCCCCAGAGGGCTGTGCTGCCATCCTTTGGAAAACGTCTGAAAAAACCAGCGATGCGGCGGAAGCCCTGGGCATTACTTCCGCTCGTCTGAAGTCGCTGGGTCTGGTGGACAAAGTGGTTGCAGAACCGCTTGGGGGCGCGCATCGGGACCCGGTGACCATGATGCAGAACCTGCGTCGTGCCCTGCAGGATACCTTGAAATCCCTGGATGCCTTGACCCTGGATGAATTGTTGGCGCGACGTTATGACCGTCTCATGGGGTATGGAAAGTTCAAGGAAAATCACTGATCTCCTGTCCCGGCAGGTATCCCGACACCTGACCGGGTTCCTGCAACCGGGTCAGCGTCTGGTGGTGGCCCTGAGTGGCGGACTGGATTCGGTCGTATTGCTGCACGTGCTGTGTGGGCTCCAGTCCGACCTGGACTTTCGTTTGAGTGCGGTGCATGTCAATCATCGACTTCAATCTGCGGCCGATGACTGGGCGGCGTTCTGTGCGCGGTTATGCCGACAGTGGCAGATCCCCTGCGCGGAATTTGTCGTGGCGGTGACCCGGAAGGGGGGCGAAAGTCTGGAAGCGGTGGCTCGTGCCCGGCGTTACGAAGTCTTTGCCCGTCAGGCGGCGGAGTGGGTGGCGCTGGCGCACCATCAGGACGATCAGGCGGAAACCGTATTGTTGCAGTTGTTGCGCGGTGCGGGGTTGCCAGGTCTGCAGGCCATGCCCCCGCAGCGTTTGCTGGCGCCGGGCGGACCGAGCCTGGTTCGCCCTCTGTTGGAGTTTTCGCGCGCATCCTTGCAATGTTATGCCGTGGCACGGGGGTTGGTCTGGGTCGAGGACCCCTCCAATCGGGATCCCCGTCATGCGCGGAATTTTTTGCGCCAGCGTGTGGGGCCCTTGCTGGACGAGGCTTTTCCGGCATGGCGCGCCACGCTGAGCCGGAGTGCGCGCCATCTGGCGCAGGCGCAGGCAGTCCTCGATGACCTGTCTGCTCAGGATTGGCAGCAGGTTTCCGATGAACGGGGTTTGAAAGTCGCGGCCTTGCACGCCTTGGCGGATGCGCGCGCGCTCCATCTCCTGCGCTGGTGGATTCGGCAACAGGGGGCACCGGCCTGCTCGGAACGGCGTTTGCAGGAGATTCTGCGCCAGGGAAAGGCACGTCCGGACCACCACCCGGAAGTTCGTTGGGCGGGTTGGACGTTGGTGCGGCATCGGGGGTACTGGAAAATTTCGCCGCCGGGCGGGCAAGATCCCTCCTGAATCCGTCCGGGAGGACGGGCTGCGTTTTCTTTGAGGCCATGATAGAATGGGAGGGATTTTACCCTATACTTTATTTTGGAGTCCCCCCGCATGTCCCTCGAGAGAACCTTGTCCATTCTGAAACCGGATGCCGTTGCCAAGAACGTGATCGGTGAAATTTACTCGCGCTTTGAAAAGGCCGGTCTCAAGGTGATTGCCGCCCGCATGGCTTGGCTGTCCCAAAGTGAAGCCGAGGGCTTTTATGCCGTCCACCGCGAACGTCCTTTTTTCAAGGATCTGGTTGCGTTCATGACCTCGGGGCCGGTGATGATTCAGGTATTGGAAGGGGAGAACGCGATCCTCAAGCATCGTGATCTGCTGGGCGCCACCGATCCCAAAAAAGCGGCTCCAGGCACGATTCGTGCGGACTTTGCCGAAAGCATCGACGCCAATGCGGTCCATGGTTCTGATGGTGCGGAGACGGCGGCGGTGGAAATCGCTTACTTTTTCCCGGCATCCCAGATTCATTCCCGTTGATTTGATGAACGATGACCCTCAATCTGTTGGGCTTGAATCGCGCTGAGCTCACCCAGTTTTTGACAGGATTGGGTGAGAAGCCTTTTCGTGCCCGGCAGGTGATGCGCTGGATTCATCAGGAAGGCGTGGCGGATTTCAGTCAAATGACCGATCTGTCCAAAACAGCCCGTCAACGTTTGGCAGAACATGCCCATGTGGAGGTGCCCGCCCTGGTTTCCGAGCACACCGCCGCGGATGGGACGCGCAAATGGGTTCTCTCCCTGGGGCCCGGGAATGCCATCGAAACGGTTTTCATTCCTGAAGCCCATCGGGGGACACTGTGCATCTCCTCTCAAGTGGGCTGTGCCCTTGAATGCTCTTTCTGTTCTACCGGGCAGCAAGGGTTCAATCGTAACCTGACGACGGCCGAGATCATTGGGCAGGTTTGGTGGGCCAACCAGGCGTTGGGCGCCAATCACTCGAATGAGCGGGTCATCAGCAATGTCGTTCTGATGGGCATGGGCGAGCCTTTGCTCAATTATGATGCGGTCGTGATGGCCCTGGATATTTTGCTGGATGATTTTGGCTATGGGCTGTCACGGCGCCGTGTGACGTTGTCCACCTCGGGCGTGATTCCGGCCCTGGACCGTTTGGGAGAACGCATCCCGGTGGCTCTGGCGGTTTCCCTGCATGCGCCCACCGACGAGTTGCGCAACCGGTTGGTGCCGATCAACCGGAAATATCCCCTGGCCGCCTTGATGGCGGCATGTCGGCGCTATCTGAAGACGGCGCCCCGTGATTTCATTACCTTCGAATATGTGATGCTGGCCGGGGTCAACGATTCTGACCTGCAGGCGCGGCAATTGATCGATTGCGTACGAGACATCCCCTGCAAGTTCAATCTGATTCCTTTCAACCCCTTTCCTGGGTCCGATTATCGACGATCTTTACCGGAAAGAGTTTCCCGTTTTCGTGACATTCTCATGGCTGCGGGACTGATCGTGACGGTGCGCAGGACGCGTGGGGATGACATCGATGCCGCCTGTGGTCAACTGGCAGGAAAAGTGGTTGATCGCAGTCGGCGGCACGAGAAACGCGAGGAAGAACGGATATGAATGAGGAAACCGGCGAGCCCTTCAACGTAGGGCGACGCCTCATCGCATTGCGCGAGCGGGAGGGGCTCACACTTCAGGATATGGTTCAACGATTGCGTTTTTCCTCGCACCAGTTGCAGTTGCTGGAAGCGGGGGACTTTGACGCCTTGCCCGACATCATGTTCGTGCGTGCCCTGGTGCGTACTTATGCCCGTCAGTTGGGAGAATCTCCCGAAGCCTTGCTGGCCCAACTCGAGCAGGAACGACAGGATGCACGCCCCCCGCATCTCACGCCGCTGCTTTCCGTGCCCATTCTGCCCAGGAAACATCGGTCCTGGGGTCAGGAGTTTTCGACTCTTTGGAAACAGGTGCCGCGCGCGTTCTCGGCGGGCATGCTGCTGATCGTGGTCATCCTGGGGACGGCCGGCATGGTGGGTTGGCAAACCGGCGTTTTTTCGGGAAAGAACCCCCCGGAAGTGATGACCCTGGTGCATACGGCATCCCCACGATCCTCGTTTTCCAATGCGCTTCCTCCTCTGGAGCCCGCGCCCGTTCAGACAGAACCGGTGCAAATCCTTCCTGGCGGTAAGCCCCCTGAAGAAAACAGGATTCCCTTGTCGTCCGCCGTTCTGGCCGTGCCCCCGCAGGGATCGGTGACGAGGCAGCCATGAGCGGCAGTCTGCAGGAAGGCGGCATCCAGCGCCGTCATTCTCGTCCGGTCCGGGTGGGTCATCTATGGGTCGGTGGGGATGCGCCCATCGTCGTGCAATCCATGACCAATACCGATACTGCGGATTTCGAGGCGACCCTCCACCAGATTCAGGCATTGGCGCAGGCGGGTTCGGAATTGGTGCGGGTGACCGTGAATACGGCAGAAGCCGCTCGCCGGATCCCCGAATTGCGCCAGGCCCTCGACCGGTCCGGGTATGCCGTTCCTCTGGCGGGCGATTTTCACTTCAACGGACATAAACTGTTGAGCGAGTTTCCCGACTGTGCCCGGGCACTGGACAAATACCGCATCAATCCCGGCAATGTCGGGCAGGGTTCCCGGCGCGACGAACAGTTTGCCCGTTTGATCGAACTTGCGCGGACCTACGATAAACCGATTCGGATCGGCGTGAACTGGGGTAGCCTGGACCCTCAGGTCATGGCGCGTTGCATGGATGAAAATGCCCGTTTGGCCGAGCCACACCCGGTTTCCTGGGTCATGCGCCAGGCGCTGGTGGCCTCGGCGCTGGAAAGTGCCGAGCAGGCGGTGGCCTGGGGGTTGGCACGGGAGCGTATTCTCCTCTCCTGCAAAGTGAGTGGGGTGCAGGATCTGATCGCCGTTTATCGAGATCTGGCCCGACGCTGTGACTACCCGCTGCATCTCGGTTTGACGGAAGCCGGCATGGGGAGCAAGGGGATCGTGGCGTCCACTGCGGCGCTTGCCGTGCTGCTGCAGGAAGGGATCGGGGATACCCTCAGGGTATCCTTGACGCCGGAGCCCGGCGGCGACCGTACCCTGGAAGTACGGGTAGCCCAGGAAATCCTTCAGACTCAGGGGCTGCGCGCCTTTACGCCGCAGGTGACGGCCTGTCCCGGATGTGGACGGACTACCAGCACCTATTTCCAGTCCCTGGCTCAACAAATCGAGGAGTACCTGCGCCGTCAAATGCCTCTCTGGCGGCATCGATATCCCGGAGTGGAGCATCTGCAGGTGGCGGTGATGGGATGTGTGGTCAATGGCCCCGGCGAGAGCAAGTTGGCCAACATCGGTATCAGCCTCCCCGGTTCGGGCGAGCGTCCGGTGGCCCCCGTCTATGTGGACGGAGAAAAGACCGTGACCCTCAAGGGCGAGCGGATTGCGGAAGAGTTTCAAGCGCTGGTGGAAACTTATGTGGCCCGGCGCTACGGAGTGGGAATATGAAAGCCGAACAGTTTCAGGCGGTCCGGGGGATGAACGACGTGGTCCCCGGAGCGAGCGAGCAGTGGGCATTTCTCGAGGAAGAAATTCGCCAGTGGCTGCGTGCGTATGCTTATCGGGAAGTCCGGTTTCCTGTGGTGGAACCCACTGGTCTGTTCGTTCGTTCCATTGGGACGGCGACGGATATCGTGGAAAAAGAGATGTACAGTTTCGTGGATTCCCTCAACGGGGAGGCCTTGACCTTGCGGCCCGAAGGAACGGCTTCCTGTGCCCGACTGGCCATACAACATCATCTGTTGTACGACGGACCTCAACGACTGTGGTACATGGGACCCATGTTTCGCCATGAACGTCCCCAGAAAGGACGCTACCGGCAATTTCACCAATGTGGTGTGGAAGCGATGGGCTTTGCCGGTCCGGAGGTGGACGCGGAACTGATCCTCATGACCGCCAGACTATGGCAGCGTCTGGGGTTGAGCGACGTTTCCCTGCATCTCAATACCATCGGTTCCAGTGCCACCCGGGCCCGTCATCGCACGCGTCTGCAGGCGTATTTTTCCGCCCACATGGACCGGTTGGATGAAGATTCACGGCGCCGTCTCGTCACCAATCCCTTGCGTATCCTGGACAGCAAGAACCCGGCCATGACCGACTTGATCGAGAAGGCCCCCCGTCTCATGGACGATCTGGACGAGGAGTCCCGCATCCATTTCGAGACATTACAGGGGTTGTTGCAGCAGAATGGCGTGGCGTACCAGATCGATACCCGCCTGGTGCGCGGGTTGGACTATTACAATGCCACGGTGTTTGAATGGATGACTCCCTTGCTGGGCGCACAGAGCACCATTTGTGGCGGTGGACGGTACGACGGACTGCTGGAGCAGTTGGGCGGGAAACCCGCCCCGGCGTGTGGTTTCGCCCTTGGAATGGAGCGGCTCCTGGCGTTGCTGGAACAGCAACCGCATTGGGCGCAACGGTTCAGCGTTCATCCTGAGGTGTATGTCATGCACCAGCGTCAGGAAGCCTGGGCTCTGCGCGTGGCAGAGACGTTACGTTCCTCCGGGCTGGACGTGTACTTTCATGCGGGCGGAGGAAATTTCAAATCCCAGATCAAACGTGCCGACGCCAGCGGTGCGGGTTGGGCCATCATTCTGGGCGAAGAGGAGGCAGCGCACCAGAAGGTTTCGCTCAAGCCGCTGCGTGGTCAGGGGACCCAGTCGACACTGGATGTCATGGAAGCGATCCAACAAATCAAGTCAAGTGAGTGAACTCATGTACGATCTCGAAGAACAGGAACAAATCGATTCCCTGAAAGCCTGGTGGCGTCAGTATGGCAAGTGGGTGATGGGAGGGGCTGTGGCAGCCCTGCTGGGAGTCGGGGGATACAACGGTTGGCTCTGGTATGGACAACGGCAGGCAGCAGAAGCCGGACGTGCTTTTGAAGCCGTACGGGTGGCGGCCCGCACGGGAGCGGTTACGCCCACTCTGGGAGCCGCCCGCGCATTGCAGTCCCAGCAGCCCGACAGCGCCCTGGCCACCCGGGGCGCCTTGATTGCGGCGGCGATTTGCCATGCCCATGGCGATGAAGGGAACGCTCAGGGGGAGTTGGAATGGGTCATCCAGCATTCCCAGGAACCGGCATTGGTCGACCTTGCACGTTTGCGTCTGGCGGGTCTGCTGGCGGATCAGAAAAAGTTCGAGCAAGCCCTGCGGTTATTGGATGATAATCACGCGCCGGACTTTGCTGCCCTGACGCTGGATTTGCGCGGTGATATCCTGTTGGCACTGAATCGTTTGGCCGAGGCCCGCGCGGCCTACCGGAGCGCCATGGAAAAATCGCAGCCGATGGATGCATTGCATCAACTGGCACAAAACAAATGGGAAGCCCTGGGAGGGGGACGATGAAGAAAATCCAATGGCTGGGCATTGCCCTGGCTGCTTTGGGCGCGGGATGTGCAGACAAGTTGCCCATCGCCCCCATGCCGCTTCTGAAACCCACGGTGGCGGTGGAGGTCGACTGGAAACTTTCTCTGGGCGAGACCGAAGAGGGCTTTCTGGTGCCACTCCTGCACGACCACTTGCTCTATGTTGCCGGAGAGAAGGGCGAATTGAGGGCCGTGGACCCGGATACCGGGAAGACCAAGTGGGATCTGAAAACCGGAGAATTCTTTGCGGCGGGTATTGGCGTGGGGGAGCACGAGATATTGCTGGGCAACAAGAAAGGAGAAGTGCTGGCCTGGTTGCCAACAGGGCAGTTTTTGTGGCGCACCTCCATTTCCAGTGAATTGCTGGCGGCACCGCAAGGTGCTGATGGTATCGTGGTGGTGCGGACGGCGGAAGGCAAAGTGATGGGACTGAGTGAAGCGGAGGGCAAGGTCTTGTGGACGCAAGCGCGCCCCATGCCGGCTCTGGTTTTGCGGGGGGTGGGCGGGATGACCCTGGGGCATGGCGTGGCGCTGGTCAGTATGCCGGGAGGAAAACTGATGTCTCTGAACCTGTCCGATGGCACCATTCAATGGGAGTCGTTGGTTTCTTCACCGCACGGTGCAACGGAGTTGGAACGAATGAATGATGTGTTGGGCGACCCCCTGGTGGGAGACGGTATGGTGTGTACGGCCAGTTATCAAGGACGGGCTGCGTGTCTGGACAGTGAACATGGCCAAATGGTCTGGTCCCGTGATGTGGATGCTTTGGGCCCCTTGGTCGAAGCGGGTTCCCAGTTGGTGCTGACCACGGCCAAATCCGATGTCATGGCGCTGGATCGCAGTTCCGGAGGAGTGATGTGGAAAATGAGCGATCTCGAGGGACGTTATCTGTCTCCGCCGACTGTGACGGCTTCCTACGTCGTACTGGGGGATGCGGAAGGCGTGGTGCATTTCATCAATCGAGAGAATGGCGTCGAGGTGGGAAGAATCGCCACCGACACGACCCCCATCGTTCAGGCTCCTGTTTATCTGGGGAATGAACGGGTACTGGTGGTGAATCGTACAGGTCAAATGTTTGCGTTGACAGCCCATGCAACCCATTGATTTCCGCCCCCTGACCACCGTGGTTATCGTGGGACGACCCAATGTGGGCAAGTCCACCCTGTTCAATCGTCTGACCCGTAGCCGGGACGCCCTGGTGGCGGATCTGCCGGGTTTGACCCGGGATCGCCACTATGGGCGTGCCGTCTGGGAAGAGTTGCCTTATCTGGTCATCGATACCGGCGGTTTCGAACCCGTGGCGAAGGACGGTATCCTGCGTGAAATGGCACGCCAGACGGAACAGGCACTGGATGAGGCGGACCGGGTCATCTTTTTGACCGATGGACGCAGCGGGTTGACTCCCGGGGATCGCACCATTGCCGAACGCCTGCGCCAAAGAGGGAAACAGGTGACTCTGGCGGTGAACAAGGTGGAAGGCATGGCGCGCGCCATGGTAACCGCCGAATTCCATGAATTGGGGCTGGGCGACCCCCTGGCCATCTCGTCTTCTCATGGCGAAGGGATCGGGGATCTCATGGACGAGGTTCTGGAGGGGATTCCGATCCCCGAATCCTCCACTTCTTCCGAGGAACGTCCGGATCGTCCACGAATCGCCATCGTGGGGCGTCCCAATGTGGGCAAATCGACCCTTGTCAACCGATTGCTCGGAGAAGAGAGAGTCATTGCTTTTGACCAGCCGGGCACGACGCGGGACAGTATCGAGGTGGATTTCGAAGAAAACGGGCGTCTTTACACCCTGATCGATACGGCCGGGTTACGGCGTCGGGGCAAGGTGTTCGAGGCCGTGGAAAAGTTTTCCGTATTCAAGACCATGCAGTCCATCGAGGAAGCCAATGTCGTGGTCCTGACTCTGGATGCGCGCCAGGACATCTCGGATCAGGATGCACACATTGCAGGGCATGTCCTGACCACAGGGCGGGCGGTGGTATTGGCGGTGAACAAATGGGAGGGGCTCGATGCCCATCGGCGTGACATGCTGCGCCAGGATATTGCACGCAAATTGGGCTTTCTCGATTTTGCCCACCATCTGTTCATTTCCGCACTGGATGGATTGGGTGTCCAGGGGCTGCTGCCAGCGGTGGATGCCGCCTATCAGGCTGCCATGGCACGTTTGCCCACACCACGTCTGACCCGGACGCTTCAGGCGGCGGTGCAGAAGCATCAGCCTGCCAAGGCGGGCCCGTTCCGTCCGAAACTGCGTTATGCCCACCAGGGGGGGCACAATCCGCCCATCGTGGTGATCCATGGATCGGCGGTTGCCCATATCCAGGACAACTATCGCCGCTATCTGGAAAACACTTTTCGGGAGGCCTTTGAATTGCGCGGGACTCCACTGCGGGTCGAGTTTCGGCAGGGACATAACCCCTTTGCCGACCGCAAACCCAAGCCCCTGACCGTGTCCGAGGAAAACAGTCTGCGCCGTCAACGGCGGCGGGGACGTAAACTGTTTGGGAAACGTTGAAAGGAAACTCCGTGATTACTATACAACTGCCCGATGGTTCCCATCGTACCTACCCAACTCCCCTGACCGTGGCTGAGGTGGCCAAAAGTATCGGGTCCGGGCTGGCCAAGGCTGCCCTGGCCGGCAAAGTGGATGGACGTCTGGTGGACACCTCGACCTTGATCGAACAGGACGTCACCCTGGCGCTGGTGACGGCAAAAGATCCGGAGGGGGTGGATATCCTGCGCCATTCCACCGCGCATCTGTTGGCGCACGCCGTCAAGGAACTCTATCCTGAAGCACAGGTGACCATCGGTCCGGTGATCGAGAACGGTTTTTATTATGATTTCTCTTACCTGCGTCCCTTTACCCCTGAAGATCTCGAACGTATTGAAAAGCGCATGGAAGAGATCGTGCGCCGCGATCTGCCCGTACGACGGGAACTGATGTCACGGGCCGAGGCTGTGCGGTTTTTTGAGGGATCGGGAGAAAAATACAAGGCGGAGATCATCGCGGCCATTCCCACGGATGAGCCCATTTCCCTCTATCGACAGGACAATTTCGTCGATCTGTGTCGCGGCCCCCACGTGCCTTCCACGGGAAAACTCAAGGTGTTCAAACTGACCCGTGTGGCTGGTGCGTACTGGCGGGGAGATGCGAAGAATGAAATGCTGACTCGGGTGTACGGAACAGCCTGGGCAACGCGCGAGGATCAGGATGCCCATCTGCATCGACTGGCGGAAGCCGAGCGGCGCGATCACCGGCGTCTGGGACGGGAACTGGACTTGTTTCACTTGCAGGAAGAAGCGCCGGGAATGATCTTCTGGCATCCCAAGGGGTGGACCGTGTGGCAGGAGATCGAGCAGTACATGCGCCGCATCTACCGGGAGAACGGGTACCAGGAGGTGCGCTGCCCACAGATCCTGGATCGTGGTCTATGGGAAAAATCAGGGCACTGGGGACATTTTCATCAGAACATGTTTACTACCTTGTCGGAAGAGCGGGAATTTGCCATCAAGCCGATGAACTGTCCAGGGCATGTCCAGATTTTTAATCAGGGGGTGCGCAGTTATCGGGAATTGCCCGTCCGTTACGGCGAATTCGGCTCCTGCCATCGCAATGAGCCCTCCGGTGCCCTGCACGGGGTCATGCGAGTGCGCGGGTTCACCCAGGATGACGGACATATTTTTTGCACCGAGGACCAGATACTGGAAGAAGTGTCGGCCTTCATCCAGTTGCTGCGACGGGTCTATGCAGATTTCGGATTCACAGAGATTCAGTACAAACTGGCGACCCGACCCACTTCACGGGTCGGCTCCGAAGCCATTTGGGACAAGGCGGAAGATGCGCTGCGCGCTGCGCTGGAGCACAACGCAGTGGATTTTCAAACCTTGCCCGGGGAAGGGGCCTTCTATGGTCCCAAGATCGAATTTCATTTGAGCGACAGTCTGGGACGTACCTGGCAGTGTGGCACCATCCAGGCGGATTTTTCCATGCCGGAACGGCTGGGTGCGACCTTTGTGGCGGCCGACAACAGCCGTCAGACCCCCGTCATGCTCCATCGCGCCATTCTGGGTTCTCTGGAGCGGTTCATTGGAATTTTGATCGAGCACTATGCGGGGGCACTGCCTTTGTGGTTGTCGCCCGTACAGGCCGTAGTGGCAAATATCAGTGAAGCCCAGCGGGATTCTGTGGAAAACGTGGCCCAACGATTGCGCGCAGAAGGGGTGCGTGTGGAGATGGACTTGCGTAATGAGAAAATCGGTTATAAAATACGGTCGCACAGTTTGCAGAAGGTTCCCTATCAACTGGTGATGGGTGATCGGGAAGCGGTCTCTGGTCAGGTGTCGGTGCGCTTATGGGGAGGAAAAGACCTGGGCGCACAGCCTGTGGAGGTCGTCGTGTCCCGCATGAAGGCTGAAATTCTGGCCAAAGGCGAACCCACCGACTGAAATCGAAGGTTTTGGGATCAAGATCTGGTCAGGTCTTGGTTGGTTATTTTTTTTTGGGAGAAATGGCGATCGCTCAGGATAAGGAAGTCCGGATCAACGGGGAAATCACCGTCGCAGAAGTGCGGTTGGTGGGGATAGAGGGAGAACAATTGGGGATCATGCGTCTGAATGACGCATTGCGTCAGGCTGAAGAAGCCGACGTCGATCTGGTGGAGATTGCCCCGACGGCAAATCCACCGGTCTGTCGCCTGATGGATTTTGGCAAGTTCAAGTACCGCGAGAGCAAGCGACAACACGAAGCCAAGGTCAAACAGAAACAGATTCAAGTCAAGGAAATCAAGTTCCGTCCCGGCACCGATGATGGGGATTACGCCATCAAGGTGCGAAATCTGATCCGCTTCCTGTCCGAGGGCGACAAGACCAAGGTGACCTTGCGGTTTCGTGGCCGTGAGATGACGCATCAGGAATTGGGATATAACCTGCTCAAGCGGGTAGAAGCCGATCTGGCGGCCCATGGAGTCGTCGAGCAGTTTCCCAAGATGGAAGGACGTCAGATGGTGATGGTGCTGGCCCCCCGTAAAAAAGTCGAAGTGGTCGGCAAAACCGTCAAGGAAAACAAAGTCGATGCTACGTCGACGGCAGTAGATGCGTAGCAAGCAGTGCCCACAAGGCGCGGCGGGTCATCAAGCATCAGGCGCGTAGCCTGTTCACCCGACGCGGATTACTATAACGATTGGAGCTCTTCATGCCCAAGATGAAAACCAAAAGCGGCGCAGCAAAACGCTTCCGCGTGCGAGGGAGTGGCAGTATCAAGCGCTCCCAGGCATTCAAACGCCATATTCTGACCAAAAAAAGTACCAAGACCAAGCGTCAATTGCGCGGGACGGCAGAAATTCATTCCACCAACATGGGCTCGGTCAAAGCCATGTTGCCCTACGCTTAAGGAGAACCGTCCATGCCACGAGTCAAACGGGGAGTAACGGCCCACGCCCGTCACAAGAAAATTCTGGATCAGGCCAAGGGGTACCGCGGTCGGCGCAAGAATGTCTATCGGATTGCCAAGGAAGCGGTGATGAAGGCCGGCCAGTACGCCTATCGGGATCGCCGGCGCCGCAAGCGTGATTTTCGTGTTTTGTGGATTGCCCGGATCAATGCGGCAGCACGGGAATGCGGCATGACCTACAGCGTATTCATGAATGGCCTGAAAAAAGCCTGTATCGAGATCGATCGTAAGGTTTTGGCTGATCTGGCGGTTTTCGATAAACCGGCCTTTGGTCAAATGGTGGAAACGGCTCGTACCGTTTTGTCTGCCTGACGTTGAAATCCACCCCCGTGGTTCTCCCACGGGGGGTTTTCTATTCCGGGATCGTCCATGCAAGTTTTGATGTCATTGCAGGAAGAGGCGTTGGCCCTTTTTGCCCGTCTCGACTCTCCCCATGCGCTGGAAGAAGCCAAGGCCCGTTATCTAGGTAAGACCGGGGCGTTGACGGAACACCTCAAGGGTTTGGGTGCACTTCCCCACGAAGAACGCAAGTCTGCGGGGGCCGCGATCAATCAGGTCAAAGGCGTGCTGGAGAAGGCGTTGCAGCAACGCCGCGAGGCGCTGGTCCTGGCCCAGCAGGAGCGAGAATTGCGCGCCTCGGTTCTGGATGTGACGCTGCCGGGACGGCACCCTGGAAGGGGAGCGACCCACCCGGTGACCCGTACCCTGGAACGCATGGAAACCTTGTTTCGAAGTCTTGGATTCGAGGTGGCGGATGGGCCGGAAGTCGAAAGTGACGACTATAACTTTACTGCGCTCAATATTCCGGCCGATCATCCGGCGCGGGCCATGCACGATACCTTTTACCTGGCGCCGGGGGTGGTGTTGCGGACTCATACTTCTCCCGTTCAGGTCCGTTACCTGAAATCCCATGCGTTGCCGGTTCGCATCATTGCTCCGGGGCGAGTGTTTCGCTGTGATTCCGACGTCACGCATACCCCCATGTTTCATCAGGTGGAAGGGCTCTGGGTCGCGGAAGAAGGGGTTTCCCTGGCAGCCCTCAAAGGATTGTTGAGCGAGTTCATGCGCCACTTCTTTGAACAGGAAGACTTGCCGACTCGTTTTCGCCCTTCGTTTTTCCCCTTTACCGAACCTTCGGCTGAAATGGATGTCGGCTGCGTCATTTGTCATGGGCATGGGTGCAGGGTATGCAGCCATACCGGGTGGCTGGAAGTGCTGGGGTGTGGCTTGGTTCACCCCAATGTCCTGGAACCCCTGGGTATCGACAGTGAACGGTATGTGGGACTGGCTTTTGGCATGGGCGTCGAACGTCTGGCCATGATCCGGTACGGCGTGGATGACCTGCGTACTTTTTACGAGAATGATCTGCGTTTTCTGAAGCACTTTCAATAGGAGATGCGCGGTGAAATTTTCTGAAGCATGGTTGAGAACCTGGGTCGATCCGGAACTCGACGCTGCCGAGTTGGCCCATGTTCTGACCATGGGGGGGTTGGAAGTGGAAGCCTTGAGCCCCTGCGCGCCCTCTTTCGAGCAGGTGGTGATCGGCCAGATTCTGACGGTGGAAAAACATCCCCAAGCCGATCGACTGAATTGTCTGCGGGTGGATGTGGGTACTTCAACGCCCCTACCCATCGTCTGTGGCGCTCCCAATGTCGAGGTGGGGATGAAAGCCCCCTGTGCCCTGGTCGGGGCGATTCTTCCCGGGGATCTGACCATCAGGGCGGCCAAGGTGCGGGGGATCGAGTCGCAGGGCATGATGTGTTCGGCTCGGGAACTGGGGTTGAGCGAAGAAAGCGACGGATTGCTGGCGCTCGCTGCGCATGCCCCGGTGGGTCAATCCATTCGTGTCTGGCTGGATCTGGATGATCAGCAATTCACGCTCAAACTGACCCCCAACCGGGCAGACTGTCTGAGTATGCGGGGTGTGGCCCGCGAAGTGGCCGCATTGACTCAGAGTCCGCTCAGTCCGCTGAGTTTCATCCCCAGGAAGACAAATCCCGAATTCAGTACCCGCACCGTCCGGGTCGATGCGATCGAGGGATGCGCGCGCTATTGTGGGCGTTTGGTCCATCTCGAACAGCCGGATCTGCCCACGCCGGACTGGATGGTGCGCCGTCTGGAACGCGCCGGCCTGCGTGCCAAGGCGCTGGTCGTGGATGTGACCAACTATGTCATGCTGGAATTGGGGCAACCCCTCCATGCTTTTTCCGATGCGGCACTGACCGGAAACCTCGAGGTGCGTTGGGCGCGGGAAGGGGAATCCCTTACCGTGCTTTCCGGCCAAACTTTCGCATTGACTGCGGATCTGCTGGTAGTGGCCGATGAAACAGGGCCCCAGGCCCTGGCAGGTCTCATGGGGGGCCAGAATTCTGCGGTCTCTGCGCAAACCCAGGATATTTTTCTCGAGGCGGCCTGGTTTTCTCCCGTGGCGCTGGCGGGGCGCGCCCGTCGCCTGGGACTGGCGTCAGAGGCCGCTTTTCGGTTTGAACGGGGCGTGGATGCCCGTCTGACCCAGGAAGCACTGGAACGGGCCACCCAACTGTTGCTGGACTGTGCCGGCGGAGGTCAGGCGGGTCCCATTCTCGATCTCGTTCACCCTGAAAAAATGCCGCAGCGCCTCCCGGTACGGGTTCGTCCTGACCGTGTGCGCCGTTTGTTGGGCTTTGAGATCACCGTGGAGGCGATGCAACAAATTCTGACCCGGTTGGGCGTTTGCCTGGAAGGGAACGGTGCGGACTGGACCGCCACGGCGCCTACCTGGCGTGTGGATCTGGAACAGGAAGTGGATTATGTGGAAGAAATAGCGCGCTGTGTAGGCTATGACCAGATTCCGATGCAGGTGCCCAAGGCCCCCTTGAGGGCACTCCACCTGCCGGAACGGCAACGCTCCCGGCAGACTGTCGCCCAGCATTTGCAGGCGCACGGATTCCAGGAGGTCATCACCTACAGTTTCGTCCCGGCAGAAGGGGAGCAGCGTCTGGCCATGCAGCCGTCGCCCCTTGCGTTGCTCAATCCCCTGTCGCAGGATCTGGCTGTCATGCGTTCCACCTTGTCGGTGGGCTTGATGGAAACCCTGGTGTTCAATCTCAAGCGCAAACAGGAACAGGTACGGATTTTTGAATGGGGACGATGTTTTCTTCCTGCACGGGATACGGACGGACTTTGCGCCCAGCCCGTGCGTCTGGGCGGCTTGTGGTACGGGACCCGTTTTCCTGAACAGTGGGGGATCAAGAGCGAACCCGCCGACTTTTTCGATCTCAAAGGGGTCGTGGAAGAACTCTTGCCCCCTGGCGCAAGTTTTGTTTCGACCCAACATCCTGCCTTGCATCCCGGGCGTTCTGCCGAAGTCCGGTGGAATGGGCAAAGTATCGGCTGGGTGGGGGAGTTGCACCCCCGTTTGGGTCCCTCCTTCGACCTTTCCCGCATGCCCTTGTTGTTTGAGTTAGAATGGGTTCCCCTGACCCGGGAAGCGTGGCCCGAGTATCGTCCTACGCCGCGTTTTCAGCCTGTGCGGCGCGATCTGGCCTTGGTTATGGAAGAGGGTGTTCCGGCCATGGCCGTCTTGGACGCCCTGCGTGCAGCGGCCCGGAAAAATGTCACGGACATCCTGTTGTTCGATGTTTATCAAGGGGCCGGAGTGGACGAAGGAAAGAAAAGTTTGGCGTTTTGTGTGAAAATCCAGGATACGGAACGCTCTTCCACCGAAGGGGAATTGGAGCAGATTTGCCAGGAGTTGATACGGGTTGCAGAACAACGTTTCGGTGCGGTCTTGAGATAGGGAGTGAAATATGACGTTGACCAAGGCAGAACTCGCAGAACAGTTGTTTGAGCGGGTGGGTTTGAACAAACGGGAGGCCAAAGCGTTTGTGGAATCCTTTTTCGAAGAAATTCGTCTCTCTCTGGAGGCGGGTGAGGAAGTAAAACTTTCGGGTTTCGGTAACTTTCAGGTACGCTCAAAACCCCAGCGACCGGGACGCAACCCAAAAACGGGTGAAGAGATTCCAATTACTGCGCGTCGCGTGGTGACTTTTCACGCCAGCCAGAAATTGAAGTCCATGGTAGAGGAACGCCGTGGCAAGGCTTCAGCGCGCTGAACGCGATCTTCCGCCCATTCCTCCCAAGCATTACTTCACGATAGGGGAGGTGAGCCAGTTATGCGACATCAAACCTCATGTCCTGCGTTACTGGGAGCAGGAATTTCTGCAACTTCGCCAGGTCAAGCGGCGCGGGAACCGTCGTTATTATCAGCCTCGTGAAGTGGAACTGATCCGGCATATCCGTTCGCTGCTCTATGAACGAGGTTTTACCATCACGGGTGCGCGTCATGAATTGTCTCATCTGGGGAAAGATGACCGGCAATCGGTTTCCCGCTTCCCCGAGGAAAAAACTCCCTTCTCTGAAGAGAGGGACACTTCCCTGACCTTGGTTCGAGACCTTCCCGCCGAACCGAGCATTGGCGACTCCTCATCCACCCGTACAAGCCTCATGGGCGAAACAGTGCGAGCGGAATTGAAGGAAATCCTGCTTCTCCTTTCGCGCTGACTGTGTCATAATAGAAAACTCGGGGCGTAGCGCAGCCTGGTAGCGTACCTGCATGGGGTGCAGGTGGTCGGAGGTTCGAATCCTCTCGCCCCGACCAGTTATCTCATCGAGTTAACTGGTTTTCTCGTCGCTTCGTGACGTTGAAGCAAACAGGCCCGGTGCTCCCACTCTGTTTTACAGTGCATGTTCACCGCTGCCGGCAAATATTTCTTCCATGGTGTCTGCCCGGCGATGGAATGCCTCCAATACTGCCGGGTCGAAATGAGAGTTCAGGGTGCGACCATCCCCGTTAAGAATGATGTCAATGGTCTTTTCATGCTCGAACGCAGGCTTGTAGGGACGTTTGCTGCGCAGGGCATCGTAGACATCCGCGAGTTGCATGATCCGTGCCGGCAAGGGAATTGCCTCTCCCCTGAGGCCGTCGGGGTAACCGCTGCCATCCCAGCGTTCGTGGTGACCCAAGGCGATATCGTACCCCATCTTCAGAAAAGGGGAGGAATTATTCGCCAGAATCTTGGCTCCAATGGTGGTATGACTTTTCATGATCGTCCATTCGGCGAGCTCCAAACTCCCGGTCTTCAGCAGGATATGGTCGGGAATGCCGATTTTTCCGATATCGTGCATGGGGCTGGCGTAAAAAATGAGGTCACAGAATTCCTTGTCCAGTCCCATTTGTTTTGCCAGTTCTTGGCTGTAATGGCTGATCCTCTTTACATGCTCGCCAGTTTCGTCATCGCGAAATTCCGCTGCGCGGATAAGGGTGAATATCGATTCGACGAAAGATTCACGTAACGCATTGGTGCGCTCCTGCACCTTGGTTTCCAGTATCTGGTTGTGGCTTTCCAAAAAATCGTTGAATTTCTTCAGTTGCAGCAGATTGCGTACACGAATTTGCAGATCTGTGTGGTCGATGGGTTTGGTGAGGAATTCCTCGGCCCCAGCCTTCAGTCCTTGCAAACGCGAAGCCCTGTCTTCCAAAGCGCTGACCAGGATGATCGGGATCGATCGGGTATCCGAATCCCTTTTGAGTTTTTTGACCACCTCGAATCCCGTCATGCCAGGCATCATCAGATCCAGAAGGATCAGGTGGGGTTTGAAGGTCTTTACGATTTCCAGGGCCTGCTGCCCATTTTCAGCCAGAACCGTTTCGAGCCCTTCGCTTTGAAGCAGGACCTCGAGCAGATGACGGGTCTGCGCATCGTCATCCACGACGAGTACCCGGCTCCGGGTATCGTCCGCCAAGGTTCCCACAAAGGATGTCATCCCCATTGTCTCTGTCGGGTTCAAATTTTGAACCGGTTGATTGTGGTGCGCATATCATCGGCCAGTCGTTCGAGGTAATCTGCGGCGTCTGCGGCGGTTCCTGCTGCGGTACTGTTTCTCTCCGTCAATTGCGAGATCCTTTCGATATGTGTGGCGATGTCGTTGCTTGCGGCGGTTTGCTCGTTCAAGGCAGTGGATATCTCACCGACCGTGTCGGCCGTCTGCCCGGACCCCGTCTTGATCTGATTGATGGCTTCGCCTGCTTGATCGGCCAATTTCACGCCTTCGTGAACCTGATTGACCATGGTGGCCATGCTGTCTACGGATATTTTGGAAGCCTGCTGCATGGTGTCGATCATCTGTGCCACTTCGGCAGTCGCCAAACTGGTTCTTTCAGACAGTTTACGAACCTCGTCCGCCACTACGGCAAAACCTCTTCCCAACTCTCCGGCTCGCGCCGCTTCGATGGCGGCGTTCAGGGCGAGCAGGTTGGTCTGGTCCGCGATTTCCTTGATGACCTCGACGATGGATGAAATCTTGGTCGACTGCTTTCCGAGGTTTTCTATGGACTGTGCAGTCGCCTTCGCAACGTCGGCAATCCGTTTCATTTCTTCCGAAGCGCGGTGAATGATCTTGCTCCCCTGCTCGGAAAGTTCACCGGAGTGCTGTGAAAACCTCATTGCCTCCTGGCTCCCTTCGGAAATGTGGCTGATGCTGACCACGATCTGCTCCACGGTTGCCGCCATCGCGGCAGTGGCTTCGCTTTGATGCGATGAGCCGGTCGCAACCTGATGCGACGACACCGAAAGTGCATGAGACGATTCGGCCAGTTTCTCGATGCCTTCATGCACCTGACGGAATGATTGCTGCAGGTTCGCCATGAGATCGTTGAATGCACGACTTGTCTGCCCGATCTCGTCTTCGGAATGCACATCGACGCGCATCGTGAAATCGCCGGTCTTTGCGATTTCCTGGATCGTTGTCTGCATTCTGTGTGCGGGCGCCGACACGAGCACGGTGAGAATGAAGCGGATCAGCAGCCATAGGAGGCCCTGAACGATGACCACGACGGCAACGGAGGTCCAGGCCAGCCGTTCCAGTTTGGTCTGGTCGGCCGAGATGTCCAGGTCGATGACCGAAGCGCCATTGTGATAGCCAACCGGTACGACGTGGCACATCAGGCAGTCGGTCCCCCTGAAATTGTGGCTCTCGGTGTAAGGAACGATCCCGTGCAACAGATTGCCGTTGACCCTGAAGCGCGTCTTTCCGTCATCCAGGGACAGTCTTTCTTCGTCTCCGACGGGTTGCTCTTCCGGCAATCCCGTGCCGAACTGCGCTTGTACCAGTTTGTTTCTGATCAGCCGCAGGGATTTGACGTTCTCGCTCGAACCCATCTTCCGGATGAAGAGTTTCCTCTGCTCCACATCGCTGATGATCCCGTTGAGCATGAGCATGTTGGCTCCGTTGATCACGCCATCGGCCAATACCTCGATCCTGCTTTGCTCGCCCAGACGCATTGAACCCTTTTCGACACTGTAGAAAGATACCGCGACGGCAATGCCGACCAACATCAGGATGGATTGAACAGCCAGTTGGATTTTGAATGCAATGGCGTGTTTTTTCATGGGATCTCGTTTTAGGAAACCGTTGGACGTTTTGTTCATGTTGCTCGAACATCCCGATCGAGTGGGGGCATTCTACCCATGATCTGTCCAAAATGTCCATATTATTCGTTATACTGTGTTCAAGAGGCGCTTGAGTGTAAACTTTGACAAATTTTTATGAACATGGGTCGGGTATATGACAACTGGTGAGGCAGCGCGCATGCTCGGCGTAGGTCTGAATACGGTCAAACGCTGGATAAACAAGGGTGACTTGCGGGGTGCTTGCACCCCTGGCGGTCACTGGCGCATTTCGAAAGACGATCTTTACGCCTTCATGCGGGCGAGAGGCCTGTCGATCCCGGGCAGGCGCAAGACGACACCGGCGCGCGTGCTCATCATTGATGACGACCCTTCCGAGTGCACATTGCTCAGGGCCGTACTGGAACAGGCCGACTTCCCTTTGAATATCCAATGCATCCACGATGGCTACACGGGGTTGATGCGGATTGGCGCGTGGCGACCGGATATGTTGGTGCTGGACATTCTCATGCCCGGCATCGACGGTTTGGAGGTGCTGAACCGCATCAGGGCTGACCCCGATCTCGATGACATGGCCATCGTTGTGGTCACTGCGCTCTTTGATCGGTCTGATGTCGTGCAGGCTGCGCGATCCGCCGGGGTGGCCGCCCTATTGCCCAAACCCGTGGAAGCACGCCGGCTTCTGGACATCGTCGGCGCGTGCCTGGCTTCGCCGGTCGTCTGCCCTGACGAACCGCAGGAGTACCGCAGCAATGAGGGGGGGGGCGGGTATGTTTAGATCACGGCTGGGCCTGCGGTTGAGCGCCATTCTGGGCGCAGTCCTGACCCTGCTGCTGGTCGGCGGACTGACCTGGCTCGACCACAGCGAGCGCCAGTACATGATGGAGCAGGCAGAGCGATCCACCGATCAATCGGCGCTGGCGCTGGAAGCCAGCCTGAAATCCATCATGCTGGCCGGCGAGGGTCCGATTGCGCACGACTGGTTGAAGCGTGTCAGGCAGACCACCGACTTTAATGATGTACGCATCTACCGCCGCGACGGTACCGAGGCTTTCGTGGACAACGCCACCATCGATCGTGTTGACGATTGGCTGGGCAAGAAACGCTTTGCACACCATGATCGGGAGATCAAACCGGAAACCTTGCCACCGTCCCTCAGAAAATCGTTCATCGCGGCCACCGCCGGAACCGAGACGCGGGTCATCGAAGACGGTCGCCTGACCCTGCTGCTTCCCATCCGTATCGAGGATGCTTGCCTACAATGCCACGGCTATGATGGAACCCCCGCGAATCCCGTGCGCGGCGTGCTCGAATTGTCCGTGCCGACAAGCGCCTTGACCCAGGCCTTTGCCGATCAACGCAGCAAAATCTTCTGGTCGGTTGCCGCGGTCATCCTGTTGACGGGGGTGTTGCTGTTGTGGTTGTTGAACCGCGAGGTGATCCGGCCCATCGGTCTGCTACAGGCCGGCGCAAAAAAGATCGAACTGGAGGGGGACCACTCCTACCGCGTGACGCTGGATCGTACCGACGAACTGGGAAGTCTCGCGAACATGTTCAACGAACTGGTGAGCCACCTGCAGCAAAAGGCGATCCAGCAGGCGATCATTTACGAAGCCATCATCGGCCTGTCCCGCGAATTGGTCGACGAGGTGGTGCTCAGGAAGATCGGTGAACTGGCGATGCAATTGACGGATGCGCGTTATGCCATGCTGTCCTACCTGAAGGATGGCGAGAAGCAGTTCGTTCCCTTGGGGATGGACCATGTCCAACTGGAGAAACTCAAAGGTCATTCGCCACAGGGACTGGGTTTGCTCGGGCTCCTGTGGAATGACCGTCAGGTGGTACGTGCGGAAAATATTGCCAACCATTCGAAATCCATCGGTTATCCGGAAGGTCATCCGCACATGACTACATTCCTCGGTGTTCCAATCGAGTTTGCCGGCAAGATGATCGGGGCGTTGTATCTGACGGACAAGAAAGGGGGGGGGCCATTTTCTGATGATGATGAATCGGCAGTGCGAATGCTGGCATCGGGTTGCGCCGTGGCATTGTCCAACGCACGACAGTTCGAGCACTTGCAGGAAGCCAATGCCGAACTGGAAAATCGTGTGGCCGCGCGCACGAGTGAACTCAATAGCGCCAACCGCCTGCTGCGAGGCCATGAAATCGAACTGGAATTGATGAATGACGAGTTGCGCCATGCCAGCGAGGCAAAAAACCAATTCCTGGCCAACACCAGTCATGAATTGCGTACGCCCTTGAATGCAATTATCGGTTTTTCCGACCTGCTTCTTGTAAAATCGAAGGAATTACCGGCCAAACACAAGGAATATGTAGAATACATCAATGTCAGCGGCAAGCGCTTGCTGGAGTTGATCAACAGTCTGCTGGATCTGTCCAAGATCGAGGCAGGCATGCTGGAGATCCATCAGGAACCTGCAATTCCGGGCACTATCCTCAAATTCATGGTCAATCATCTCAGGCCGCTGCTGGACAGGAAGAAACTGGAAGTCAGTCTCGTCTTGCCTGAAGAAGATCGCACGGCATATCTCGATGCCGGTAAATTGCAGCAGGTGTGGGTCAACCTGATGGGAAATGCCATCAAGTTCACGCCGGATGGGGGGAGCATCGAGGTGGGCTTTGCCATCAGGGGCGACGATACCCATGCCATGCTCGAAGGCTGGGTGCGAGACAGCGGTATAGGCATCGAGCCGGCCGATATCGAGCGTATTTTCCAGCCATTTGTCCAGGGTGAGGGCGGATTGACGCGCGAGTTCGGCGGCA
Organism: Pseudomonadota bacterium; assembly: GCA_021805445.1. Classification (GTDB taxonomy): domain Bacteria; phylum Pseudomonadota; class Gammaproteobacteria; order Burkholderiales; family Ferrovaceae; genus Ferrovum. Next base: position 104,981 of record JAJZFH010000047.1, on the reverse strand, counting down.
CAGGGCTGGGACTGACATTGGTGCGTCGCTTGCTGGAGATACAGGGGGGGGCCATCCGGGTGGAGAGCAAGCCGGGCACAGGCAGTCTGTTCGTCTTTACGCTCCCGGTGCAGATGGTGACGGCTGAAGGCGAGGTGATGATGATACCCACAGAGGGGCTGGCGGAACAGGCTGAATCCCGGGCGCTCATGGAAGTGGTTGAGGAAGACCTCCCCGGGTTGGTGGAGTTGCCGGTCATTCTGATCGTCGATGACAACAAGGCTCGTGCTGCCGCAGTATCCTCCTTGTTGCGGGAAGAAGGATACCTGGGTGAGATGACCGATCTGAGCCATGTCGAACTTCTGGCGGAAGAAAAATGTCCTTTCCTGATCATCGTCGGCATACCGGACGACCCCGTGGACATTTATCGTCAATTGCACCTGCTGCGTTCGCGCAAGGCCACCCGCCATATTCCGCTCGTGTTGCTTGGCGGCGACGCCGAGTCACCCAGTTTCTCACTCGGTACCGTTGATACCATGGACAAGCAGGTGAGCAAGAATGATCTGGTGAATCTGATCAGTCGTCACGGGCGTCACAGTCCGCATGCGCCAGGCATGACGGTGCTGGTGATCGATGATGAGGTCAGTGTGCGCGAATACATCAGGGAATGTCTCCGCGGCCAGGGCTATCGTCTCCTGCTGGCGTCCAGTGGACGCGATGGCATCCGGGCAGCCATCGAACACGATCCGGATCTGATCATACTGGATTTGATGATGCCGGGCATCAGTGGATTTGAGGTGGTGGAGGAATTGAAGCGTCATCCCACGGCCCGCGATATTCCGGTCGTCATTTTCTCGGCCAAGGACTTGACGCGCGAAGAGGTCATGCGGCTTGGCCAGGAAGTGGAAAAGGTATTGACCAAAGGGGCCACCGGTCGCGCCGATTTGTTGCGAGAACTGCGCTCCATGGAATTGTTGTATCCGGTGCAGGCACGACTGATGGACAGGGCGTTGCGTTGCTACAATTTGCGTTACAGGCAACTTCGTCTGGCGCAGGAATGCAACCGCGCCGAACGTTACGGTCAGACTTTTTCACTGGTGGGCTGGCAGATGGATGCCTATGATGTCTATGCGAAGAAATATGGTCAGCACTGGGGCGTGGCTGCGCTCAAGGAAATCGTCGAATTGGTGAATGCGGTCACCCGCGAGGGGGATGTACTGGTTCGCTCCAGTGAAGCGTCCTTCATGCTGATTTTGACCGGCACCGCGCAATCTGTGGCCGAACGGGTGGCTGAGAAGTTGCGATTGCGCATTCGCATCCACAAATTTCCCCTTTCGGGTGGTGAGGTCGGAAACTTTACCGCCTCGTTTGGGTGTGTGCAATTCGGTATTGGTGCATTCACCCCCGAAGGTCTGGTGACACAACTGAACGCGCGCGTGGCGGTTGCCTCGAGATCTGGCGGCGATCGTTGCATATGCTCCGATGAGGGGGAATCATGAGCAGGATTCTGGTGGTTGATGACAATGCGCTGAATCTGCAGTTGGCCTGCATCGCGCTTGAACTGGCCGGACACGAGACTCTGGGCGCTTCGGATGGCAGGAACGCGATCGAGATCGCAGAATCGGAACCGCCGGATCTGATTCTCATGGACCTGCGCATGCCGGTGATGGATGGCAAACATGCGATGAAGCATATCAAGGCCAACGAGTTGACGCGGCACATTCCCATCATCGCATTGACGGCCAGTGCCATGAAGGGAGAACGCGAACTGCTCTTGGCCAGCGGCTTTGACGGCTATATCGACAAACCCATCGATGTGAATTCCTTTGCCAGCACGATAGCCGAATTCCTCCCGAAGCAGTGAAAGGCCCCTGACCCGGTCCGGTGCGTGATGCTTCAGGGTCACACCTGGGTGATGACCCACTGAGCGATGGCATCGAGCAACTCGGGGGAGTCTCCCAAGGCAGTGGTGACTCTGATTTTGAGCGCGGGGTGCTGGCGATGCAAGGCGTCGATCAGGACGGGAAGGTCATGCCGCAAATGCCCTCCTTGTGCCATGAACAGGGGCATAATGGTCAGATCGGTGACCCCTCGACGGGTTTGTTCATGGACCGCCTGGTCCAGGGAAGGAGGCATCAATTCGAGAAAACACAGGTCGACCTCATGGGTCGGACGAAGGGAACGGACTTTATCCAGAATGTCGAGGAAGGGTCTGGCCCAGAGCGGATCACGGGCTCCGTGGGCAAAGAGCAGGATTCCCTGGAGCATCTCAATGCTTCCCGGTGCTGCCAAACCCCCCTTCACCCCGGTCACTCAGGGAAAAATACTCGACCACTTCGAGGCGTGCCTGAACCACCGGGACGACGATCAGTTGGGCCATACGTTCCATAGGTTTGATTTCGAAGACTTCGTGTCCACGATTCCAGAGAGAGACCAACACCTGTCCCTGGTAATCGGAGTCGATCAGGCCGACCAGATTGCCCAGAACGATGCCATGTTTATGACCCAATCCAGAACGAGGCAAGATCATGGCGGCAAAGTTTGGATCGCCAATATGGATGGCCAGACCGGCAGGAATCAATTCGGTTTGCCCAGGGTAGAGGAACAAAGGTTCCTCCAGACAGGCGCGTAGGTCGAGGCCTGCCGCACCTGCAGTTCCATAGGTGGGAAGGTTGTCTCGTAGACGTGGGTCAAGAATTTTTACCTGCAGGGGGATCATGATGGCCTCAATAAAATCAGGAAGAAATTCCACGATGAGTCATCAGGGCTACGGCGTGACTCAGGATCTGTCGGGCCAATTCGATTTTGGAGGCAGGCGGGAGAGGGTGGCATCCGTGGTCATCGAACAGAATGACTTCGTTATCTTCCCGTCCCAGCGCCCGTTGGGCCAGATTACCCACGATCAGTGGTATCTTCTTGGCAAGACGCTTATGTTTGGCGTACTCCTCGAGATTCTGACTTTCGGCTGCAAACCCCACACAAAATGGAGGATTTGGCAAGGAAGCCACGGTGGCGAGGATATCCGGGGTGGGGACCAGGGTCAGGGTCAGGGGTTCACCACTTTTTTTGATCTTATGCCCGCTGGGAGAGGCCGGGGTATAGTCTGCCACGGCAGCGACGGCAAAGAACAGATCCGTCTGTGGAACCTCGGATAGGACGGCATCACGCATCTGGGCAGCGCTGCGCACAGGAATGAGGCGACAACCGGCGGGGGCCGCCAGGGACGTGGGGCCGCTGACCAGGACGACCTCGGCTCCACTGGCGAGGGCGGCTTCTGCCAGGGCGTACCCCATCTTTCCGGAACTGATATTGGACAGGACGCGGATAGGGTCGATGGCTTCCACGGTGGGGCCGGCGGTCAGCAAGACCTTTTTTCCTTGCAAACAGGGCAGGGGATGATAGCCGAGATGGGGGGACAGATGCGACATGATCTCGTTGGGTTCCAGAAAACGTCCCAGGCCCGATTCTCCACAGGCCTGAGATCCCATGGCGGGACCCAGGAATACGACACCGTCTTCCTGTAACAGCGTTACGTTGCGCTGATTCGCGGGATTTTGCCACATGGCCTGATTCATGGCTGGGGCGACGAAGAGAGGGATGGTACGAGCGGCGACGAGGGTGGTGAGCAGGTCGTCTGCCAATCCTGCAGCGATGTGGGCCAAACAGTTCGCACTGGCGGGGGCTATCAGAAGGGCATCGGCACGACGGACCAGATCGATGTGATCCATGCCTCCCTTGCGCAGGGGTTCCCACAGGTGCGTCGCCACCGGGCGAGTGGACAGCGCCTGGAAAGTGAGGGGGGTGATGAAACGTGTGGCCGCCTCGGTCATGACGACCTGAACCTCGAGGCCTGCCTTGACCATCAGGCGGGTGAGTTCGGCCGCCTTGTAAGCGGCCACTCCCCCCGTGACCCCCAGAATCCAGCGCTGGAGGGGGTGGGGTGGGGTGAAGGGAAGGGCCGAATCGGCCATCCGGAAATCCCCCTCAGGCGTCCAGACCCATGGTCCGCGCCTTGCTGAGCAGGCTTTCGGCCATCCGGATGCTGGCGATGTCGATCAGGCGACCATCCAGCGAGACGGCACCGCGCCCTTCGCGCGCGGCCTGTTCCATGGCCTCCACAATGCGTTTGGCTTTGAGGACTTCGGCCTCACTGGGCGTGAAGACCTGATTGCACAGGTCGATCTGGGAAGGATGAATGGCCCACTTTCCTTCGTAGCCCAACACAGCCACCCGATTGGCGGCAGCGATGAACCCCTCGGGATCGCTGAAGTCGCCAAAGGGGCCGTCGACGGGGCGCAGACCATAGGCCCGACAGGCTACCAGCATGCGGGTTTGTGCCGCGTGCCAGGGGTCTGTCCAGAAATAGTCCCGATGACCATTTTCATCCTTGTCCGTGAGTACCCCGGAGTCCTTGTGCACGCCGCCGATGATGGTGGTCCGGGCACGAGTCGAGGCGGCATAGTCGGCGACACCGAAACTCATGGCCTCCAAACGCGGGCTGGCCTGGGCAATGGCTTCCACATTGGCCAGACCCAGAGCGGTTTCGATGAGGGCTTCAAAGCCGATCCGTTTGGTTCGTCCCATGGCATTCTCGATTTGGGTGACGAGCATATCCATGGCATACAGATCTTGAGGAACCCCAACCTTGGGAACCAGAATCATGTCCAGACGGGGACAGGCCTCCACCACATCCACCACATCGCGGTAGGCATAATGCGTATCCAACCCGTTCATGCGAATCATCAGGGTCTTGTGGCCCCAATCGATGTCGTTCAGGGCCTGGATGATGTTCTTGCGTGCCGTGGCCTTGTCATCCGGCGCAACCGCATCTTCCAGATCCAGAAAAACGATGTCGGCTTTGGAGCGGGCGGCTTTTTCAAAAAGACTGACGTTGGATCCCGGCACGGCCAGTTCGGAACGATGCAGACGGGCGGTGGCGGGGGTAATCTGGGTAAAACTCATGAATGGGAACTCCAGTTTTTAAAGGGTGGCAAGGGCCTGAGCCACGGTGCTACCCAACTCGGATGCACTGGGCGCAACGAACAGGCCATAGGATTTCATGATCTCGGCTTTCTCGCCGGCTGTATCTCCCTCGGCGGAAATGATGGCACCGGCATGTCCCATACGGCGGCCCTTGGGCGCGGTGAGTCCGGCGACATAACCGATCACGGGTTTGCTCATGTTTTCCTTGATCCACTGGGCGGCTTCGGCTTCCTGGGGACCGCCGATTTCGCCGATCATGACTACGGCATGGGTGTCCGGATCCCGTTCGAAAAGCGCCATATGGTCGAGAAAGGAACTGCCATTGATGGGGTCGCCACCAATCCCGACGCTGGTGGAGACACCGATGCCCAGGGCGGTCATTTGGGCAGCGGCTTCATAGCCCAGCGTGCCGGAACGGGAGACGATGCCCACATGACCACGTTTGTAGATATGTCCCGGCATGATCCCCAGCATGGCCCGTCCGGCACTGATGATTCCGGCACAGTTGGGGCCCACGATCAGGGTTCGGGTTTCCTTTGGATAGCGAAGCAGGTAGCGTTTGACCCGCATCATGTCCTGAGTGGGGATGCCATCGGTGATGATGCAGACCAACCTCAGTCCCGCTTCGGCGGCTTCCATCAGGGCATCGGCGGCAAAGGGCGGAGGGACGAAAGCGAGACTGGCTTCAGCCCCGGTGGATTTTACGGCTTGTCGCACGGTGTCAAAGACGGGGCGTTCGAGGTGTTTCATTCCCCCCTTGCCCGGGGTGACGCCCCCTACCACATTCGTTCCGTACTGGATCATTTCGGTGGCATGAAAAGTGGCCTTGTCGCCCGTGAATCCCTGAACGATGACCTTGGTGTTTTCATCAATAAGAATACTCATGAATCGGTGTCTCCTGAATGCGCGTTACGCGGTTTTGCCATGGGCTGCGGCTACGGCGCGCTCGGCAGCTTCTGCCAGGGTATCGGCGCTGATGATGGGCAGACCGCTTTCCTGGATGATCTTTTGCCCGGCTTCCACGTTGGTTCCTGCCAGTCGGACGATGAGAGGCACCTTCAGTTCGCGGGCGGCCTGGACGACGCCTTGGGCGACCCAATCACAGCGGTTGATGCCTGCAAAGATGTTGACCAGGATGGCCTTGACGTTAGGGTCTGACAAAACCAGACGGAAGGCTTCGGCGACGCGTTCGGGGGATGCTCCGCCACCGACATCCAGAAAATTGGCGGGTTCGCCACCGGCGTACTTGATCATGTCCATGGTGGCCATGGCCAGCCCGGCTCCGTTGATGATGCAGCCGATATCGCCGGTCAGGCCCACGTAGTTCAGTCCATGCAGGTGTGCCTGTGCCTCGCGCGGGTCTTCCTGGGCGGGGTCATGCATTTCGTGCAGTTCGGGATGACGGAAGAGGGCGTTGTCATCGAAGGACATCTTGCCGTCCAAAGCGATCAATTGTCCTTCCCGGGTCACCACCAGGGGATTGATTTCCGCCATGGATGCATCCAGATCACGGAAGGTGCGGTAACACCCCAGGGTGAGGGTGACAAATTTCTGGACCTGCTTCAGGGTCAATCCGCCCAGACCAAAGGCCAGTTCGCGTGCCTGAAAGGCCAGCAGGCCGATGGCGGGCTCGATCTCGATCTGAAGTATGGCTTCGGGATGGGTCTTGACGATGTCTTCGATCTCCATTCCTCCCTGGGCGGAGGCGATGATCCGGATGCGTTGTGTCTTGCGGTCCAGGACGAACCCCAGATAGATTTCCCGCTCGAAAGGTTCGGCTGCCTCAACGTACAGACGTTCCACGATCTTGCCTTCAGGGCCAGTCTGGTGCGTGATGAGGGTGGTGCCGAGGAGGGTTTCGGCGACTTTGGAGACTTCATGAGGAGTCTTGCACAGACGCACTCCCCCCGCTTTGCCGCGTCCACCGGCGTGAATTTGGGCCTTGACGGCCCACAGTTCGCCCCCGAGTTCAATCGCGGCCTGGGCAGCCTCAGCCGGGGTATAGACCACCTTGCCGCGCGGGATGGGAACTCCACGTTGCGCCAGCAATTCCTTGGCCTGATACTCATGAATATCCATGTCACCTCCTGTCGATAATTTCGCGATGATAACAGGAGATGGTCCAAAATACGACTCTCGCCCTCCCCGACCGCGGGCGGGCGGGGCTTCGGATGTTACCGCCGTGGCAGACCTCAAACCACCAGATTTTGGGGCGTACCGCGCTGCCAGGCTTCGATGTTGTCGATCAGTTGATCCGCCAGGAATTGCATGGCACCATCGGATGCCCAGGCGACGTGGGGGGTCAGAATGAAATTGGGACGGCGCACGTCGAGGAGTGGGTGGCCCTGAGTGGGCGGTTCGATGGTCAGGACATCAAATCCCGCGCCTCCGATCCACCCTTCCTCCAGTGCGCGGACCAACGCAGCCTCATCCACCAAACCACCGCGCGCGGTATTGATGAGGAGCGCGGTGGGTTTCATGCGACGCAGTTCCTTTTCGCCGATGAGGTTGCGTGTGTTGACCGTGAGCGGACAATGGAGTGAGAGAACATCTGCCTGTTCGAGGATCTCCTCCAGGGGTGTATAGAGGATTCCCTCATGCTTGGGGCCCTCATGATCGGCAAACAGGACCTTCATGCCAAAGCCTGCCGCGATGCGCGCTGTTCCCTGACCCAGGACCCCTTCACCGATGATGCCCAGGGTGGCTCCAAACAGATCACCGATGGGATGCTCAAAGAAACAGAATTGAGAGGAAGTTTGCCAGACCCCGTTCTCCACGTCCTGGCGGTAGGCCAGCAGATTGCGACGCAGAGCCAGAATCAGGGCAAAGGCATGCTCCGGCACCGTATGGACGGCATAATTGCGGATGTTGGCCACGCGAATGCCTCGAGCCTGGCAGGCGGGAATGTCGATCACATCGTATCCCGTGGCGGCCACGGCGATCATTTTGAGATCGGGTAATTGGTGCAGGGTTTCGGCGCGCAAGGGCACCTTGTTGGTGATGGCCACTTGAGCGCCGCGCAAGCGTTCCACCACCTGTGCGAGGGTCGTCTGCTCATGCTCGACGTAACTGTCGGAAAAGTCCGGGGTACGAACCTGCGCCTTGAGAGAGGCGCGGTCAAGAAAGACCACGCGTCCGCTCATACCCTCACTCCCAGGCCAACCGGGGCTTCATGGGCGCACCAGAATTGGGCGGCAGCGGCCACACCGCTTCCGGGGGTGACAGGGATGCCACAGTCCAGCATGGCCATCTCGGCACCCGCAATGGCCCCCATCAGCATCACCTCGTTGAGGTCGCCCAGGTGTCCGATACGGAAAACCTTGCCAGCCACTTTCGAAAGCCCGGTGCCCAGCGCCAGATTATAACGGCGGAAGGCTCGTTCGATGACTTCGGCAGCGTTGAACCCGGCGGGAACCACGATGGCCGAAACCGAGTCCGAGTACCACTGGGGCGCTTTGGCACATAGGGATAATTTCCATCCCTGGGTAACGGCGGCCCGGACCCCCTCGGCCAGATAATGATGACGGGCGAAGACGTTTTCGAGTCCTTCTTCTTCCAGCATGACCAGGGCTTCGCGCAGACCGTGGAGCATGGGGATGGAGGGCGTATACGGGAAGTAGCCGGTGCCATTGCTCCTGACCATGTCGGAATAATCGAAGTAACAACGGGGATGACGGCTGTTTTGTGCGGCTTGCAGGGCTTTCTGGCTGACGCAGGTGATTCCCATGCCGGCCGGCAACATCAGACCTTTTTGGGAACCGGCGACGCAGACATCGACCTTCCATTCATCCATGCGAAAGTCGATACTGGCCAGCGCACTGACTGAATCCACGAAGAGCAGGGCAGGGTGACCCAAATCGTCCAGCACCCGGCGGATTGCCGCAACATCGCTGGTTACGCCGGTGGCGGTTTCGTTTTGGCAGACCAGTACCGCCTTGATCTGATGCTGCGCATCGGCCTCCAATGCACTTCGATAGCGTTCGGCCGGAGCGCCTTCGCCCCATTCCACTTCGATGATGTTCATGTCGAAGCCCAGGCGTCTTCCCATGTCACACCAGAGGTGACTGAATTGTCCGAAGCGGGAAGCCAGAATCCGGTCTCCGGGATTCAGACAGTTGGTCAGCGCCGCTTCCCAGCATCCCGTCCCGGAGGAAGGAAAGACGATGGGAGCGGCGGACTCTGTCTTGAAGATCCTTTTCAAGCCAGCCAGGATCTCCTGCGTCAGAGCGGGAAATTTGACCGAGCGATGATCCTCCATGGGGACCGCCATGGCGCGCAGAACGCGGTTGGGAACGTTGGAAGGGCCCGGAACGAAGAGAAAATTATGACCTGCCATGATGACTCCTGAAACGAATGCTTGAGCGGTTAGCGATAGACGGGGTGACGCTGACAGAGTGTTCCCACTTCTGCGAGAACACGTTGCAGTACGCTTTCATCCTCCGGAGCCTCGAGCAGGTCACTGATCAGGTGGGACACTTTGCGTGCCTCGTTGTGACCAAAACCACGGGTGGTCAGGGCCGGCGAGCCGATCCTGATTCCGGAGGTGACGAAGGGTTTTTCCGGATCATTGGGGATCGCATTCTTGTTGACCGTGATATTGGCCCGTCCCAGCAGCGCTTCGGCGGCCTTGCCGGTGATCTGACGGGCCCGCAGGTCCATCAGGAAGAGATGGCTTTCCGTGCCCCCGGAAACGATGCGCAAACCGCGTTCGATGAAGGTTTCTGCCATGGCTTGTGCATTGGCTTTGACGCGCTTTTGGTAGGATTTGAATTCGGGTTTGAGCGCCTCATTGAAGGCGGTGGCCTTGGCTGCGATGACATGCATCAGGGGGCCCCCTTGAATGCCCGGGAAAATCATCGAGTTGATGGGTTTTTCGAACTCGGCGGAGGACAGGATGATTCCCCCGCGCGGGCCGCGCAAGGTCTTGTGGGTGGTGGAGGTGACGAAGTGGGCAATACCGACGGGGCTGGGGTATTCGCCCGCAGCGATGAGACCGGCATAGTGGGCCATGTCGACCATGAGATAGGCGCCCACGGTATCGGCGATGGCACGAAAACGAGCCCAATCGATGACCATGGAATAGGCCGAGGCGCCTGCCACGATCATCTTGGGTTTATGTTCCTGAGCCAGGCGTTCCACTTCATCGTAGTCGATCCGCTCTGTATCGGGATGAAGACCATAACTCACCGACTTGTAGAGTTTGCCGCTGAAATTGACGGAAGCCCCATGGGTCAGGTGACCGCCATGGGCCAGGGACATGCCGAGAATCGTATCGCCCGGTTGGAGCATGGCCATGTACACGGCGGCATTGGCCTGGGAGCCGGAATGGGGCTGGACATTGGCGTATTCGGCCCCAAAGAGCTGTTTCACGCGATCGATGGCCAGTTGTTCGACCACATCGACAAATTCGCAGCCGCCATAGTAACGCTTGCCGGGGTAGCCCTCTGCGTATTTATTGGTCAGAACGGAACCTTGCGCCTGCAGGACTGCCGGGCTGGTATAGTTTTCCGATGCAATCAATTCGATATGGTCTTCCTGCCGACGGTACTCTTTCTGGATGCCTTCCCATAATTCCGGGTCCGTATCGGCAAGCAACTTTCTGGAATCAAACACGACAAACCCTCCAAGAGATGAACAATGACTATCATTTTAAGCGCCAAGCCTCTATTCTAGCGACTTTTGACCCTTCTGTGAAAATTTATAACGCCTGTTATGAAAAATAATACCATCTCTTCTTTCGCAAATGAACGCATGTTCCTGCGTTCCCTTTTCGACTCTGCAGTGGCTGCAGCGGACCCTCACCGGGTACTCCCCTCATTTCTGCCAGCGTTTCCACGCGGGCGTACGGTGGTGGTGGGGGCCGGCAAAGCGGCCGGGGCCATGGCTCAAGCGCTGGAACAGCATTGGACGGGTGCCTTGAGTGGCGTGGTGGTGACACGTTATGGTCATAAGGTACCCACCCGTTCCATCGAAGTGCTCGAAGCCGCCCATCCAGTGCCAGACGAGGCTGGAGAACGGGCAGGTCGGCGGATCCTCGAAGCCGTTCAGGGACTGACGGCGGAAGATCTGGTGATTTGTCTGATCTCTGGCGGAGGCTCTGCCTTGTTGGCAGCACCGGCCCCCGGGTTGACTCTGGCGGACAAGCAGACCATGAACCGGAGCCTGCTCAGGAGTGGCGCCACCATTACCGAGATGAATTGCGTACGCAAGCATCTTTCAAGTCTCAAGGGCGGGCGTTTGGCCCTGGCGTGTCACCCCGCCAATGTGGTCACCCTGTTGATTTCCGACGTGCCCGGCGATGACCCCGCCGTGATTGCTTCCGGACCCACGGTGGCGGATCCCACCACCTTTGCCGAGGCGCGCGCCATCGTGGAAAAATACGGACTGCAGGACCAGACACGGGCCTATGCCCACCTCTGCGCGGCTCGGGAGGAAACGCCCAAACCGGGGGATGTTCGTTTGGCACGTACTTTGACCCATCTCATCGCCACCCCCCAGCATTCCCTCGAGGCGGCTGCGGCAGTCGCACGGGTGGCCGGTGTCACACCCCTGATCTTGGGCGACAGTATCGAAGGCGAGGCGCGTGAAGTGGCGATGGTCATGGCGGGGATTGCCCACCAGGTGAGGCGTCATGGACAACCGGTCCCATGTCCCTGTGTCCTGTTGTCGGGAGGGGAGACCACGGTGACCGTACGAGGCAAGGGGCGCGGAGGGCGAAACGTCGAGTTCCTGCTGGCATTGGTCCAGGCCCTGCGGGGCGAACCAGGGGTGTTCGCGCTGGCAGGCGATACGGATGGCATCGATGGAACCGAGGATAACGCCGGGGCCCTGGTGATGCCGGATACCTGGGCGCGCGCGGAACGTCTGGGCCTGAAGGCGGCCGACTATCTGGCCAACAATGATGGTTATGGTTTCTTTGCGGCGTTGGACGATCTGGTGATCACGGGGCCTACCCTCACCAATGTCAATGATTTTCGTGCGCTTCTCATTCGTTGAAATTTCGGGGAAGGGGGTTCCCGGGGGGGGCGAAGCAAGCGATAATTCCTCCCTCTGGTTTTGGTTTTGCGACAGGTGACGGATGGACTCATCGGATATCGGAATTGCGCAACGGGGGCCAATGCGCCGGGAAGGAAACTCCCTGCCGATGACGCTGGCCGACTGGCTGGCCTACCTGGATCGTATTCACCCGCGTTCCATGGACCTGGGCTTGGAACGGGTCGGGCGGGTACGCGACCTGCTCGGTCTTTTTCCCGCCTTTCCGATTCTGATGGTGGCGGGCACCAACGGCAAGGGGTCCACTTGCGCTTATTTGAGGGCAACTCTGAAGGCTGCGGGCTATCGGGTGGGAACCTATACCTCTCCTCATCTGGTGCGTTACAACGAGCGAGTGGTCGTGGATGGGATCCCCGTTTCCGACGCCCAACTCTGTGCTGCCTTTGCCCGGATCGAGACGGCCCGCCAGGGGATCAGTCTGACGCCTTTTGAATTCGGTACCCTGGCGGCGGTGGATATTTTTCAACGCACCCCGGTGGACGTGGCAGTGCTGGAGGTGGGGTTGGGGGGGCGTCTGGACGCCGTCAATCTGTTCGAGCCGACGGTATCCCTGCTGACTGGAATCGCCCTGGACCATGAAACGTGGCTGGGTTCCACCCGTGAAGCGATCGGCGCTGAAAAGGCAGGGATTTTTCGCGCAGGGGTTCCTGCGCTCTGTGCCGATCCGGACCCACCCCTCAGCCTGTTGGCGCGCGCGGCTGAACTGGAAACCCCGCTTTGGTTATGGGGGCGGGATTTTACGGTGGAAAGACAGGCGCAAGGGACTTGGACCCTGAACATGCCTCACCAGACGTGGTCCGACCTGCCTGCTCCTTCCTTGTCTGGAGATTTTCAGTACCGCAATGCCGCGCTGGCACTGGCAGCGCTTCAGCGCACGGCTGTGCGGGTGACGCCGGAACAGGGCCGACGCGGAATCGCAGATGTGGTGCTGTCTGGGCGTTTTCAGACCTTGCGTTTTTCGCCTCAGGTAATTCTGGATGTGGCCCATAATCCACAAGCGGCTCAGGAACTGGCGCATAATCTGGGAGAGGTGCCCTGCGCCGGACGGACGCGTCTGGTTCTGGGCATGCTGCGTGACAAGGATCGGGTGGGGGTGGTCCGGGCCCTGGATACCCAGGTGGATGACTGGTATCTGGCCGACCTTCATGAGGAGCGTGGGGCCTGTCGGGAAGAGATGGAACCGGCGCTCCGGGGGGTACGGGGGACCGTGCAATGGCATCCGTCTCCCGAGCAGGCCTATGGCGCGGCTTGTGCGGCGGCAGTCGCGGAAGACCGGGTGGTGGTGTGCGGGTCCTTTGTGACGGTGGGCAAGATCCTGGCGTTGCATGGAGGCTTGCCCGAAATGAGACAGAACTCTCCCTGAGGCATGGGAGAATGCGGATCAAGGAGAAAAAAATGGTCGGTCAGAAAATCTGTGTCGTGGTGATCTCGGGCACCTTGGAACGTTTGCAGGCGGCGGCCATGCTGGCCTCGGTGGCGGCGGTGAGTGGACAGGAAGTCCGGGTCTTTCTGTCCATGAATGCTCTGCCCCATTTTATCAAAGGATCGACGGCAGAGGCGCCGCACGAAGGACCCATGGGCGATCTGATGAAAGCCAGGAATGTCCCGGAATTCAAAATGTTGTTCGAACAGGCCATAGAGTTGGGGGGTGCCCGTCTCTATCCTTGTTCCATGGCCATGGATGTGTTGGGCATCGGTTCCGAACAACTGGAAGACTATCTGGGGGAAGCCACCGGTTTGAGCAGATTGCTGACCGAGGTTCAGGATGGACAGGTCTGGACTTTTTGATCCGGGGATCATCTCTGTTCTGAATCTGACCAAGTTGAATAACTGATTCGAGGGGGCACTATGACGGAAAGAAAAATCGTGGATGGCAGAGGGAGTTTTTGTCCGGGTCCGCTGATGGAACTGATTGTGGCCCTGAAGCACAGTCAGGTTGGGGATGAGTTGGAAGTGTTGTCCACGGATAAGGGGTCGGCCGACGATATTCCCGAGTGGGTGCGCCGGGTGGGTCATGACTATGTCTCCACGACAGAAAATGATGGTGTCTGGCATATCGTGGTGCGCAAGACCAAATAACCGGGCCGCACGGTTTCCAACATACTTTAAGGCGGGAGGATACATGAAGATCTTGATTGTCGGTGGCGGAATGGGGGGGACGATCCTGGCAAATAATCTGGCGCGTCGTCTGGTTCCGGAATTGAAGGAGGGCAAGGCGCAAATCACGATGCTGTCGGCTTCGGACAAGCACATGTATCAGCCGGGTTTATTGTATCTGGCTGTGGGACGCATGACCCCCGATGAGTTGTACCGGGATCAGGCCGGTTTGCTGGAATCGAGCATCCATTTTCATGTGGATCCGGTGGAAGAGTTCCACCTCGATGATCAACACGTCAGAACGCGCAGTGGGCGAATCCATGCCTACGATATTCTGGTGATTGCCACCGGTTCGCGCATGTATCCGGAAGAAATTCCGGGTCTGGCCGAGCATGCCGAAACCTTTTACACGGAAGCCTCGGCGCTCAAGATGTTCAAGCGCTTGCAGTCCTTTGAAGGTGGAAAAGTGGTGATCGCCGTGGGCCTTCCCCACAAATGCCCCATGGCTCCCCTCGAAATCACCTTCATGCTGCACGATTATTTCAAGGATCGCGGTCTTCTCGACAAGGTTCAACTGCATTACACCTACCCCATCAACCGCGTGCACAGTCTTGAAAACGTGGCCAAATGGGCCGCGCCGGAAATGGATCGGCGGGGCATCACGTATGAAACCTTTTTCAACATGAAGGAAGTGGATGGCGAGAAAAAAGTGGTGCATAGTGAGGAGGGGACTGAGATCTCTTATGATTTGCTGATCACCATCCCTGCTCATCGCGGAATGGAAGTCCTGGAAAGGAACGATCTGGGAAAGAATGGCTGGATCCCGACCCACCGGGGAAAACTCAGCATGGAAGGCCGCGAGAATGTTTTCGTGCTGGGGGATACCACCAATATTCCCATCAGCAAGGCCGGTTCCACGGCTCACTTTCAGGCGGACACCCTGGGGGAGAATATCGCTGCCCTGATCAAGATAGGGGCGCCGGTACGTGAATATGATGGCAAGGTCTTCTGTTTCATCGAGACGGGCAGGGATCGTGCGACCTATGCCATGTTCAACTACCAGACCCCTCCTTCTCCCCAGCCTCCTACCAAGGCGGTGCACTGGTTCAAGACAGCCTACAATAAACTCTACTGGGTTTCTGCCCGTGGTTTGCTTTGAGCAAAGAGGCATGATGATGACAGAACTCAAGGAATCAGAAGATTTTTCAGCCGCAGAAGCAGAACATCTGGTGACTGCGGTTCGGGACGCCCTGAGCGACGAAATGGTCAGTCGTCTCGCGGGTTTTTGCAGCGAGGGGATGGATCTGATGGATCGGGTCCAGCGCTCCGGTCTTACCCGGGCCATTCCGGTTCTTGCCGACATGGTCGATAACGGGGATCTGGACAGGATTTCCCAATTGGCGCGAGTCTACCAGGCATTTCAGGATGCCCTGACCGACGACATGGTGGGGCGACTGGCAGAAACGGTGGGAGAGGGGTTGTCCATGCTCGACCGTTTCCATCGGGGTGGCGGCGGGCGATTGCTGCATATGCTGGAGCGTCTGGAAGCCACCGGTGCTTTGGAAAGAATCGTCCAGAGTCTGCCTGCGCTGCTCGATAAACTGGACCGGGTGGTCGGTTTGCTCGATGGTCTGGAGGCTGCCCGTACGGTCAAACAGACTCCGTCCGGGGGGGGATTGGGGGGGTTGTGGAACCTCATGACTCAACGGGAAACCCAACAGGCCCTGCAATTTCTGACGGCCTTGAGCCAGCAGATGCGGGATGAGCGCGCCAAGGGATGATCCATATTTGAAGCATTCTCGTGGTTGGGGTCCGATATTGGGCCTGGTGGTGCTGTCCCTTACCTGGGGGTACAGTTGGGTGGCAGCCAAGGAAGGGTTGGGTTTTGCCGGACCGCTTCATTTTGCGGCGCAACGTTCTGTTTTGGGGGGGCTGGCTCTGCTCGCACTGCTTCCCCTGACGGGACGTCCCTGGCGTTGGCAATTGCCCAGGGAAACACTGCTCATCGGGCTCGTTCAGGTTTTCGGCTTCATGCTTTTCCAAACCTGGGCGCTGGTGACCGGGGGCCCCGGAAAAACGGCGGTATTGATCTTTACCATGCCCGTCTGGACACTCCTTCTCTCCGGTCTGGTGCTGCGCGAACCGATCAAGGGAGCCCAATGGATTGCGGCTCTCCTGACCCTGGGCGGGTTGCTGCTCATCATCGAACCCTGGGAAATGCATACCAGTTTGATCAGCAAATGTCTGGGGCTGCTGGCGGCCTTTTGCTGGGCGGTGGGAACCCTGTTGGTCAAGCGGTTGCGCCAGCATCATGACGTGGACCTGCTCAATCTGACGGCCTGGCAAATGGCGTTGGGGGCCATTCCTCTGGTGTGTGCGGCCCTTCTGATTCCGGAGCGGGCGACGCACTGGACCTGGACCTACGGAGGCATTCTGGCCTTCATGTCTCTGGCCAGTACGGCACTGTGCTGGTGGTTATGGCTCTATATCCTGGACCGGGTCCCTGCCTGGGAAGCCAGTCTGTCGGTGTTGGGTACGCCCGTGGTGGCTATCCTGTCCTCGCGCTGGATGACGGGGGAGTCTTTTCATCGGTCAGAGGTGGGCGGGATTTTACTGATCGGTTCCGGCCTCGCTTTTTTGGCTTTTATCGGGTGGTTGAACAGTCGCCGGGCGGGGCGATCTTCGCCCGTGGGAGACGAAGGCGAAGTAGTCCAGGGTCAACGAACGGGGTAAATTCGCCGGGTCAGTTCAAACAACGCAAAAAGTATGGGTTGATGTACGAGATAAAGAATCAAGCCATGGCGTCCCATCCATTGAATCCCCCGGTCGGGCACCGAGCAGGAAGCAGGATCGCTTTGCGGACGGGATGACCAGGGCTGGATCCCCGTCCACATGCCCAACCACAGGACCCCTATCCAGGGCAGGAGCGGGGCATAATCCTCTGTAGACGGTTTATGGGCAGCGAGTCCGATCCAGTTGAGCCAGCGTGGGTCCATGGCCGTCACTCCCCATTGCCCGGCCACCAGCGCCAACAGCCCCAGGGGCAGCAATTTTCCGCGCAATCCGAGCAAGGGGCGGCTGATGAGGGTGGCGAGCCAGTAGAAGTGCAGAACGCCGAAATAGATCCAGCGTACACCGAACAACACATGGGTTACCCCACTGACCAGCAGGGCACTCACGCCCAGTCGAAAGAGACGGCGGCGCCTCCGCTGGATCGGATGGTGGGCGCTGAGGGCCAGGCTCATCCCGGAAAAGAACACGAAGAGCGTGACGATCAGGGTACGCCAAGTGGTCCAGAAGTATGATTCCAGCAGGGAGAAATGGGCAAATCCGAAGTAGGTGGCGTCATAGCATCCATGAAAGAGCACCATCATGACGATGGCCAGACCCCGTCCCCGGTCAAGGTAGGCGAGGCGGGGCAAATGCAGTTCCTTTGGGGAGCGAGGGCACGTTCAAGATCAGGGTTTCCTCCTGGCCGCCCCGGGTCAACGTGACGCTGTGCCGGTCCATTCGCACCAGATACACGCCGGGCAATACTTCCTGGCCTGCCTGCCAGGCGCGAACCGGGGCCCCTTCCGGGGCCAGCAATGCCACCCCGCCGCTGACGGAAGTGATGATTCCCCGCACCTGAACGGGAATCTGCGCCACCGGCGCAGAAAGTACCGTTTCCCAGCGGTGCGCATCGGTCACGGGGGGCAAGGTTCCGGAGCGGGGGGCCAAGTGAGGCGAGGGGCGCGCCAACTGCATGCCCCAATAGCCCGTCAGGGCTACGACGATCAGCCATCCCCCGACCTCTACCCCGTAGGGCAGTAACTGGCGGGAACGCTCGAAGTTCATTTTCCTCATCCGGGCACCTTACCTGAAAGTTTTTGCGATGCCAAGACCTGTGTTTCCGTCTTTCGAGTAACCGTACAGAGGACCCACTCAAAAAAACAACCCCGAGCGAGTAGCGCAGCGACCTCGCAAATCGGATTCCATGTCAAGGGGTTTTGCATTTAATTTATATCGCGCAGATGGATGCCTTTGAGATGTTGGAAAAAGTCCGCGAATGCATTAGAGTTCCAGTTATTATCAATATCCGGGCATCTCTTCTTCTCCTTTGGGTTGTGGAACGTTTTTGACGACGTCGAGTCACCAAATCGGAGCGGCGGCTGACCCCCGATTATTTACAGCAGGTTACGGACTTATCCAACAACGAATGACGGCGTGGAGGAAGGGGGGTATGGAATCTCGAAGTCTTCGGGAGCGTGGTTTCACCTTGATCGAGATCATGGTGGTGATGGTCATCATTGCCATCCTGGCCGGGATGATCGTGCCGCGTGTCATGAATCGACCGGATCAGGCGCGTAAGTTGGCGGCTCGTCAGGATGTTGCCAGCCTCGTGCAGGCCCTGAAGTTGTATCGACTGGATGTAGGGCGTTATCCCACGACCGAACAGGGGTTGCAGGCATTGGTCAAACAACCCGTGCAGGAACCGGTACCCGGCAATTGGATGCAAACCCTGGATACCTTGCCCAAGGATCCTTGGGGACATCCCTATCATTATGCCAATCCCGGCCAGCATGGCGAGATCGATGTCTGGAGTCTGGGCGCAGATGGACAGCCGGGAGGAGAAGGCAATGATGCCGATATCGGCAACTGGGACTCCTGAGCGGGGCTTTACCCTGATCGAAGTGCTGGTGGCTCTGTTTGTGCTGGCCGTGGCGCTGGCGGCGGGTATGCGCGCTCTGGGAGGAGTGACCCATCTCGGGGAGGCGGTGCCGGAACGCCTGGCGGCGCAGTGGAGTGCGACCAATGCCCTGAACGAGTTGCGTTTGGGTCGGCAATGGCCCTCTGTCGGGGGAAGCGACTTTGCCTGTCCGCAGGGGCGTTTTGTGCTGAGTTGCCACGAAAATGTACAGGAAACCCCCAATCCCTCCTTTCGTCTGGTTGAAGTGACCGTGTTTCTGGAAGGGGAAGGACGTGCCCTGGCGCGGGTCAGTACTGTAGTGCCTCTCAATCCGGCTCAGGTGTTGTAGGATGCGTGGCTTTACCTTGGTGGAAGTGATGATCGTTGCCCTTTTGATGTCGATCATGGCGCTCATGTCGTGGCGCGTGCTGGAGTCGATGGTGCGCACTCAGTCCGTCCTGCATGGGCGGGGATTGGTGGTGGAGGATACCCAGGCACTTTTCAACCAGTGGCAACAGGATTGTCACGCGCTGCTCCCCCCCGACCAGTGGGTTCTGGGGGTGCCGGTTCATCTGGGAATCCGCCAGATGGCCTGGGTGGTGCATGAGGGTGGGGCAGTGCGGGTGGTCAGTTACGCCTTGGTGGGAGGAGTCGTGCAGCGGGCGATATCTTCCGCCCTCACGACGCGCGGGGAATTGAATGGCGTATGGCAGGCGGTACTGCAAGGTGAGTTACCGCAGAATCCCGGAGGGCGGGAGAGTAACCCTGCCGTGGCGGGGGGAGTGGACCTGCAGGGTCAGGCATGGCTGGGGGGACAAGGCTGGATCGATGCCACGCAGGACCCGGCTCTGGACGTGCAACCGGTACGGGTGCGCGGCTTGGCTTTGGAGATTTTTTTGGGGGGAACGGCGGCCCCCTTGCGTCAGGTTTGTCTGACTGGGCAGGATTGATGAGAAGGGAACGAGGCGCGGCACTGTTGATGGCCTTGCTGTTGGCCATTCTGGTGGCTGTGTTGGCCAGCGGCATGATGAAGGACGAACAAAGGCGAGTGAAATTGCTCGAAAACCAGCGGGTGCGCGATGAAGCGGAGCAGGTGGGGGTGGGGGCGCTGGACTGGGCTCGGCTCATTCTGCGTGAGGATTTGTTGCACACGGGTGCGGTGGACCATCTGGGCGAGGTATGGGCCGTGCCCATCACGGACATTCCTTTAGAAAGTGTGGCGGGCGGCGGAGCGTCGGGTATCCGTCTGTCTGGGCGCATTCTCGATGCCCAGAGCCGCTTCAATCTGATGTCTCTGGTCAAGGGGGCGAGCGCTGGCACCGATCAGGGCTGGGTCGGGGCTACGGCCATCGATCCCGAGGGCGTGGCTGTTTTTCAGCGGTTGTTGCAGTTGCTGGGACTGGATCCGGCCGTTGCCCCTGCGATTGCTGCCCAGGTACTGGCGAGTCGTTTCACTGCGCCACTTACCCCTGGGACTGCCTCTGCGCCAGACCCTTTCCCTGCCCGTCAGGTCACCGATCAGAGTGTGGGCACTCCCTTGCCGCTGGGCGTCGTGGGTGAGGTACGTACCTGGTTTCCGGATGCCGATGCATCGACGCTGGCTCGGCTGGAATCCTGCCTCGTGCTCTTGCCTCGCCCCACCCGAGTGAATGCCAACACGGCCTCGGCCAGTGTGCTGGGCGCTGTGTTGGGCGTGGACCCCGGAGCCTTGGCTGGCTTGCTTCAGGCCCGTCAGCAGCAGGCCTTCAGAGATACGGCCGATCTGCAACGGCAGGTGAATACCTTGCTGCCCAACCTTGGACCCTTTCCGTCCGGCCAATTGGGGGTCAGTTCGGACTATTTCTGGGTGGTGGAGGAGTTGCGCCGCCCTGGTGCAGTGCAACGACGTCAGGCTCTGGTGGCACGTCATCCGGGGGTCGGACAGATGACTCAGGTACTGGAATGGCGTATGGGTTGGATGTCCGGCATCGATTTGACAGGGGGCGGATGAGCGTGACGATCTGTCGGGTGGTGCTACCCCATAAACCTTTGAATCTGCCCGTCACTGAATGGCGCTGGGTTCCGTTACCGTTTTGTCTGCTGGGGGGGGAGGGCCAGGTCCTGCGCTCAGGATACGCGCTGCCCCATGAGTTGCCAGAGGCCCGCCGCCATGAATGGATTTTGCCCGCAGCGGCAGTCACCTGTCTCTTTGTGACGGAGGCCCTGCTGGCCGGGGTTCCTCGGGCACGCTGGCGTGAAGCCCTGCCCAATCTGCTCGAGCCTCAGGTGTTGTGGCCGGTGGAAGAGTGTCATTGCGCCCTCGCGTCAGCCCCGGACGCTCTGGGCAGATGGGTCGTGGCAGTGATGGAGCGTTCCTGGATGAATTTTGTTCATGGGGCATTTTCCGGCCGGACGGGACGACTGATCCTGTCTTCCAGTCATGATTGGACCCCAATCGGATGCTGGGGGGAGTGGGTTTTCCCCGTGCTGGACCCTGCGGAAGAGGGGAGTCTGCGGTGGTGGCGGGATGCCGCCGGGAGTGGAGGCGGCGTACGCGGACGACGGGAGGAGATGGGGGCATTGCCTTGGGAGGAGGGGTTGGATCCATCGCCGATCACGCTCATGGAGCGCCTGGCGCAGCCAATCCCGACTCCTTTTCTTCTCGATCTGTGTCAGTTTGAATGGGCCGCACGCGGTTTGGCGCGCTGGGGGCCGGCCTGGAAGGGGGCCTTGACTGCGGTGGGGACGGCGGTTTTAGTGGCCTTTGTGGGGTTGTTCCTGGAATGGGGGAGGCTGGCCTGGTCTGCCCATGATCTGCTGGTGGAGGAAAACCGGATTCTGGCGCAACGGGGCTTGTCCGGTTCCGTTCATGGCGCTGTCGCCGAATGGGTCCATGTCTGGGTACAACATTCCCAACCTTCCGCACAGGACGGCTTGCAGGGTGAATTTCCGCGCCTGACCGGGCGTCTGGTGAACTTGCTGGCGCAACAACCGGGTTTGGTCCCTGTGGGGCTGGTTTATCGTCCCCACCATCTGGAAGTACATTTCCCGGCAGGGGGGGGGGCGACAGCCGCAGGATTGAGCGAGGCAGCGAACCGTCAGCATTTGCGCTGGCAGAAAGAGGGGAAGGATATCTGGATTCTCGAAGAGGTGCAGCCTTGAGTGCACCGAGGGAATACATCGATACCCTGCGTGTCCGCCTGGAGCAAGGCTGGGGGGCTCGCCAGCCAAGGGAACGCCAACTTTTGGGGATACTGGCAGGCGTAGTGTTGCTGGCCGTTCTGCAATTCCTGTGGAACTGGGGCAGGGAAGGAGTCGTTCGACTGGACCGGGAACTGCCGGGAATGCGCCATGATCTGGAACGTTTGCAAGGGTTGATCGCACCCGTCCAGTCCCCCCGGCTACTACACCCGGAAGCCTTGCTCGATGTATTGCAGCATCAGGGGCGGTTTTTGGACGCCGGGTTGGTGCAATTCACGAAACGGGACAAGGGCGTGGAAATGGTGTGGACGGGTGCGGATTTTTCGGTTCTTGCCCATTGGCTGGATACGGTGGCTTCCACAGCCCAGGTGACCGTGGTACAGGCTGACGTGGAACGGCTCCCGGGCCAGGGAGTGACCGTGCATTTGACGCTGGAATCGGGCGAATGAAGCGGATGCTGCACGGTGCAACTTTGGGCTTGGGGATCCTGGTGCTATTGGGCATGATGCTGTGGCAATGGCCTGCCACCGCCTTGTCGCTCTGGGCCAGTACCCGGTCGGGGGGAAGCGTGCGCCTGACCAATGAGGTCGGAACCTTGTGGCACGGGTCGGCGGAGTTGGCTTTGGTGAACGATCAGACCGAGGGAGACTGGCCGGGACGGATAGAATGGCGAATCCGCCCTCAATGGACGGGGCTGGGCTTCAGTCTGACCAATGCGACCGACCGTGCCGGCGTGTTGGTTCAGGGACGCTGGCATGGGGGCGTTTGGGACCTGCAACCCGGGCAGGGGTATTTTCCGGCTCAACTGCTGGAAGGGCTGGGGATGCCCTTCAGCACCCTGCATCCGGGAGGGATGGTCCGTGTGCAGTGGGGGGCGGCGCAGTGGCAAGGCAGGGAATTGACCCATCCATGGACAGTGGAGTGTCTTTTGGAGTCGTTGACCTCCCGCCTGTCTCCGGTCACTCCTTTGGGGAGTTATGAAGTGCGTGCTGTGATGAGCCGATTGGGAACCCATTTGACCCTGACCACTCGTCAAGGTCCGTTACAATTACGTGGGGAAGGGGAGCAAGGGTCCGGGAAATTTTATTTTACGGGTCAGGCCAGTGCCGATCCCGCACAACGGTTCGTGCTGGCCGGTTTATTGAGTATCCTGGGCAAGCCGGAGGGAGAAGGAGTGAGACTGGACTATGCACCATGAGCCTGCAGCAGGGATCAACGCGATGAAAAAACTTTTCCTTTACATTTTTTGCGGGGCTTTGATGTGGCCTCAAATGGCTCTGCTCCAGGCTGCGGAGGGTGCGAGGAGCACCCCTCTGGCCCAACCCGGTCTGATGACCCTGAATTTTATCAATGCGGACCTGGAAGGCGTGATCAAGGCCGTAGGGGAGGCGGTGGGGGTAAACATTCTGGTGGATCCGCGCGTCAAGGGAACGCTCAGCCTGGCCAGCGACAAGCCGGTGACGGGACCGGAGGCCCTCGATCTGTTGGGGGCCAGTTTGCGCATGCAGGGGTTTTCTCTGGTCAAAAGTGACGGATTGTACCGCGTGGTTCCCGAAGCCGATGCCAAGATGCTGGGCGGAGCGGTCTCCGAAGATGCCGATGGCCTGGGACGGCGCTCGACTTCCGTAGCAGGCGGTAGTCAGGTAGTGACGCGGGTTTTTCATCTGCGCTATGAGTCAGCCAACAATCTGATTCCCGTTCTACGTCCCCTGATTGCGCCGAATAACCCCATCACGGCCTACCCTGCCAATAATACGCTGGTGGTGACGGACTATGCCGAAAATCTGGGGCGCATCGCCAAGTTGATCGATTCCCTCGATGTACCGCAACTGGGGGAGGCCGAGGTCATTCCCTTGCGCCATGCCCTGGCCATCGATCTGGCCAATCTGGTGAATCATGTGGCCGATCCTGGCGGGGGGGACCCTAATCTGAAAGCCCTCGCTCTGGCAGAACCGCGTAGCAACAGCCTTATCCTGAGGGCACCGACGCTGACCCGGCTTCAGCAGTTGCATTCCTTGATCGACAAACTGGACACGCCCACGGCGCAGCCGGGCAACATCTGGGTCGTCCCGTTGCGTAATGCGGAAGCGATCAAGTTGGCCAAAACGTTGCGAGGTATCGTGACCGCCGATGGAGCGGGTTTGACGACGCCACCGGGCGAGACGGCCTTTTCTTCGATGGGGAGTCCCTTCGCCGGGAATGCGGCGGGCAGCGCCGGCGGAAGTTCTGGAACCACGGCGTCCTCCTCGAGTTCAGGTTCTCCGTCATCTTCTTCGGGAGCCACGGGATTTGGTGCAGGAGCCGGAAGTGGGGCGAGTGGGGGGTCTGGGGTAGGTGGCGCGGGAGGAGGCGCCACGACGGCGAGCGCGGGCGGCGCGGGAGGATCTTTGCCGGCAGGCATGATCCAGGCCGATGTGGCCACCAACTCGCTGATCATCACGGCCAACGAACGGGTTTATCGCAATTTGCGGGAGGTGATCGATCGGTTGGATGCGCGTCGTCCGCAAATTTATGTGGAATCGATGATCGTCGAAGTGTCCAGCAACAAGACCGAAGAGTTTGGGACTCAGTTGCAGGGATTGTTGGGCGGCGGGTCCACTCAGGGATTTGCGGGAACCAGTTTCAATGCGGCCAACCCCGGGGCGAACATCGTCTCCCTGGGATCCCAGACCAGCAGTCTGCTCAATCTGGGGGCCGGTGCCACGCCTCCCCTGGTGACACCGGCAGCGGGCACCAATCTGGCGGTCCTGCATAGTTTCAACGGGGTGATGGGGATGGCTGCCCTCGTCCGGGCGGTCAGTCTCATCAGTGGCGTGAATGTCTTGTCCACGCCAAATCTGCTGACTCTGGACAACGAAACGGCACAGATCATCATTGCCGAAAATGTCCCTTTTGTGACGGGGTCCTATGCTCAGACGGGCATTACGGGCACCGTCAATCCTTTTACCACGGTGGATCGAAGGGATATCGGGTTGATTTTGCGGATTCGGCCCCAGATCTCCGAGGGGGGGTTGGTCAAGATGCAGATCTATGAAGAATCCTCAGCGCTCGATGCCACCACGCTCAACAACATCAACGGTCCGAGTTATACCAAACGTTCCGTGGATTCCAGTGTATTGGTCCATGATGGGCAATTGATCGTTCTGGGGGGGTTGTTGTCGGACAATTATTCGGATTCCATGGAAAAGACCCCGTGGCTGGCGGAGATTCCCTACCTTGGCGTGCTTTTTCGCTATGAAACCAAGGCACGTGTCAAGGATAACCTCATGCTGTTCCTGCGTCCCTATGTCATTCGTACGGCAGAGCAGAGTGATGCCCTGACCAACGACCGATACGGCTGGACGCAGGAGATGAGGGATGGGGAACCGCGCAATGTCCGTATCTTGTCCAACGAATCCTTGATGCCCCTGACGCCAGCTCAGGGGTCGGGCGCGCCTTTTGTGGATCCGATCCACGCTTCGCCGCTTCCCACGGCCACGCCTTTACCGGGCGGGGATTCCAGTGCGGCTCCTGCGCCGGCAGGGATACCCTGAGCATGTTGGGACCGTCCATCCTGACACCTTTGGCGGCCCGTTTGCTGCCCTTCGCTTTTGCGCGGGCGCAAGGTGTGTTGGCTGTGGCCCAGCAGGCGGGGGTCACCGAGGTATGGGTTCATGCGGGAACCCGACCGACGGGGGTGTTGGAGGTGGGGCGTCGTTACGGGGCATTGATCTGCCATACCGTTACCACGCTGGAGTGGCAAGCAGCCTTGAGCGAGGCCTATCGGGCGCAGCAAGGCGAGGCGGCCCAGGTGGTGGGGGAGGTGGAGGACGAGGCCGACCTGTCGCGCCTCATGCAGGACTTGCCCGAAGTGGAGGATTTGCTCGAGGCTCAGGATGGGGCGCCCATCATTCGGATGCTCAATGCGTTATTGTCCCAAGCGGCACGGGAAGGTGCTTCGGATATCCATATCGAAGCCGCAGAAAGGGAGTGCGTGGTGCGCTTTCGGGTGGATGGAACCCTGCGCGAGGTGGTACAACTCAAGCGGGCACTTCACGCGGCGCTCATCTCCCGTCTCAAGATCATGGCCCAACTGGACATTGCCGAAAAACGTCTGCCCCAGGATGGCCGGATTTCTCTCAAGGTGGCGGGCCGGGCCGTGGATGTGCGGGTTTCGACGCTTCCCACGGGGTATGGGGAACGGGCAGTCCTGCGGCTCCTGGAAAAGGATCTGGGGCGACTGGATCTGGCCCGTCTCGGAATGGCCCGGGATACCCTGGCGGCGTTCGATCGACTGGTGCATCGTCCCCATGGCATCGTGCTGGTCACCGGACCTACCGGGAGCGGAAAAAGCACGACACTCTATGCCACCTTGTTGCGTCTCGATCGCCAGACCACCAATATCCTGACGGTGGAAGATCCCATCGAATATCACATCGACGGGATCGGGCAGACGCCGATCAATCCGCGCATCGACCTGACCTTTGCGCGTGCCCTGCGTGCGTTGCTCCGTCAGGACCCCGATGTCATCATGATCGGCGAGATTCGCGATGCGGAAACCGCACAGATCGCGGTGCAGGCCAGTTTGACCGGACACCTGGTGTTGGCGACCCTGCACACCAACGATGCGGTCAGTGCCCTGACGCGTCTCATCGACATGGGGGTGGAGCCCTATCTGTTGTCCAGTTCCCTGTTGGGGGTGCTGGCTCAGCGCCTGGTCCGGCGCTGCTGCCCCGCCTGTGGCGGAAGCGGATGTGAGGTCTGTGGGCAGAGCGGGTATCGGGGGCGCATGGGGATTTACGAATTGCTGGAAATCACCCCGACCCTGCAGACCCTCATTCATCAGCAGTGTCCGGAATCTGAAACGCGTCTCCAGGCACTGGCTTCCGGCATGCGTACGTTACGGATGGATGGACAGCGCTGGGTGGAGGACGGACAGACGACTGCCGAGGAATTGTGGCGTGTGACCGGTGCCAGTGATTCATGACCCACTATCGGTTTGAAGCCCTGGATGATTCGGGGCAAAGGGAGCAGGGTACCCTCGAGGCCGATTCTCCCCGTCAGGCTCGGACGATGTTGCGCAGTCGCGGGTTGAGTCCGATCCGCGTGCGTGCGGAATTGCCGGTGATGGCAACGGGGCTGGGGCACTGGACGCAACGCCGTCTTTCCGGACGAGAGCGCGTATTGATCATGCGCCAACTGGCGGTATTGCTGGGTGGGGGAGTACCCCTGGACGAGGCGCTGGCCGGGGTGGCTGCCGAGGCCGAACGGGAGGGGGTGCGCCAGAGGCTCCTGAAAATTCGCGCTGAAGTGGTGGCGGGGAGTCCTCTGGCACAGGCGCTCGGACAATTCCCCCGGGATTTCCCCAGTCTGTACCCGGCGCTGGTGGCGGCTGGGGAAAAAAGCGGGCGTTTGGCGTGGGTGCTCGAACGTCTGGCCGATTATGCGGCAGCGCAGGACCATCTGAGCGGCAAGGTTCTGGGTGCTCTGGCCTATCCCCTGGTCTTGATGGGGGTGGCAACGGCCATCGTTCTGTTTCTGATGAGTTCCGTGGTGCCGCAAGTGGTGGGGGTCTTTGCCAGCAATCATCAAACGCTGCCCATTTTGACGCGGGCCTTGATCTTCTTGTCGGACGAGATTCGCCAATGGGGTATCTGGGGTGGGGCAGGCGTGGGCGTACTGGCGTGGGGAGGGGCGCATTTGTGGCAGAAACCCGCACTGCGTTTGCGTTGGGATCGACATGTCCTGGGTTGGCCCCTGGTGGGGCGACTGATGTTGAGTCACGATACCGAGCGTCTGGCCAGTACCCTGGCGATTCTGGTGGGCGGGGGCGTGCCTTTGTTGTCCGCCTTGCAGGGCGCGGCCCAGGCCGTTCATAACCGTGCCTTGCGCCAAGCGCTCCTGGAGGCTCTGGAACGGGTTCGGGAAGGCAGTGGACTGGCCCGCGCCCTGGAGGTGAGCATGCTCTTTCCGCGCACGCTGATGCAACTGATTCAGGCGGGAGAACGGACGGGGCGCCTGGATGACCTGTTGACCCAGGCTGCCCGTCATGAGGGACAGCAATTGGAACGCCGCCTGATGCTGCTGACCACGTTGCTGGAACCCGCCCTGATCCTGGTCATGGGAGGGTTGGTGGGTCTGATCGTGCTGGCCATTCTGATGCCCATCATGGACTTGAACCAAATGGTTCAGTAACCGGCTTTGATGAACTTGTACTTGACCGGAGCGTCAGATCTCGCTAACCTGCAAGGTTTCGGTTTTGAGTGGACAGGTCATGCAACTTAGTGGGGCAGAAATCACCATCCGTTGTCTGGAGGAAGAGGGCGTCGAGTATATTTTCGGATATCCCGGCGGAGCGGTATTGTTCATTTATGATGCCCTGTTTCAACAAGACAGGGTCAAGCATATTCTGGTTCGGCACGAGCAGGCAGCGTTGCATGCGGCGGACGCCTATGCCAGGGCCACGGGTCGACCGGGGGTGGCATTGGTCACCAGTGGACCCGGGGTGACCAATGCCGTGACGGGTATCGCCACGGCATACATGGATTCCATTCCCATGGTCGTCATTTCAGGTCAGGTGCCCACGGCGGCCATCGGCCTGGATGCTTTCCAGGAAGTGGATACGGTGGGGATTACACGCCCCTGCGTGAAACATAACTTTCTGGTGAAGCGGGTCGAAGATCTGGCGGAAACCATGAAGAAAGCCTTTTATGTGGCGACGACGGGGCGTCCGGGACCCGTCCTGGTAGATATTCCCAAGGATGTTTCGCAACAGGTGACCGAGTTCCTGTACCCGGCACAGATCGAGATGCGTTCCTATAACCCGGTGGTCAAGGGGCATCCCGGTTTGATTCGTCAGGCGGTCCAGATGTTGCTCGAAGCCCGCCGTCCCATGGTCTATGCGGGTGGGGGCGTGGTGCTGGGGGAAGCCAGTGAGTTTTTGACCCGATTGGTGCGCGAATTGGGGGTGCCCTGCACCAATACCTTGATGGGTTTGGGGTCTTATCCGGCCACCGATCCCCAGTTCGTGGGCATGCTGGGCATGCACGGGACCTATGAAGCCAATCTGGCCATGCATCATTGCGATGTGTTGCTGGCCGTGGGGGCTCGCTTTGACGACCGGGTCATCGGAAATACACGCCACTTCTTCGTGGAGGGGCGGCGCATCATTCATATCGATATCGATCCTTCTTCCATTTCCAAGCGGGTACGGGTGGATGTTCCCATCGTGGGTGACGTGCGGGAAGTTCTGCAGGAGATGCAGAGGCTGGTCGCCGAGACCCCGCAACGCCTCGATCCCGTTGCCCTGAAACAGTGGTGGCATCAGATCGGGGAATGGCGTGGACGGGAGTGTATGCATTATGAGCGCAGTGATACGCTCATCAAACCCCAGTTCGTGGTGGAAACCCTGTATCAGGTGACCCAGGGGGATGCCATCATCACTTCGGACGTGGGCCAACACCAGATGTGGGCGGCCCAATATTACAAGTTTGACAAGCCTCGCCGTTGGCTCAACTCTGGAGGGTTGGGAACCATGGGTTTTGGTTTGCCCGCAGCCATGGGTGCCCAACTGGCCTTCCCGGACCAGGTGGTGGCTTGCATTACCGGGGAAGCCAGTATCCAGATGTGCATTCAGGAACTGTCCACCTGCAAGCAGTACCATTTGCCAGTCAAGATCGTCAATCTGAATAACCGTTACCTGGGCATGGTACGTCAATGGCAACAAATTCTACACGGCAATCGTTATTCCGAATCCTACATGGATGCCTTGCCGGACTTTGTGAAATTGGCGGAAAGTTACGGGCATGTGGGTATTCGCATCGAGAACCCTGCCGATGTGGAAGGTGCTCTGCGTGAGGCCTTTGCTCTCAAGGAACGGGTAGTGTTTCTCGATTTCATGACCGATCCCACCGAAAACGTTTTCCCCATGGTCAAAGCCGGGCAGGGTCTCACCGAGATGCTGCTGGGTGCTGAAGATCTGTAACCGCTGAAAGGTTCCTCCCATGCGCCATATCCTCTCACTTCTCCTGGAAAACGAAGCCGGTGCCCTGTCTCGGGTGGCTGGATTGTTTTCTGCACGCGGCTACAACATCGAATCTCTGACGGTAGCACCCACCGAAGATCCCACTCTCTCACGCATGACCATCGTGACCAATGGTTCGGCTGAAGTGATGGAACAAATCACAAAGCAACTCAACAAGTTGGTGGATGTGGTCAAGGTGTTTGACTTGAATGAGGGTCGTCACCTCGAACGTGAACTCATGCTGGTCAAGATGCGTGCCGAAGGTGGTGCGCGCGAGGAGATCAAACGCACGGCTGATATCTTTCGCGGGCGTATCGTCGATGTAACCGACCAAACTTATACCATCGAGTTGACGGGCCCCCGTGATAAACTGGATGCCTTTCTCGAAGCCCTCGATCCCCTCATGATTCTGGAAACCGTGCGCACCGGAGCCTCCGGGATCGGACGTGGTGACTGGATCATGCGGGTTTGAATTTAACGATTTCATACAGGAGAATTTGCCATGAAGGTGTATTACGACAAGGATGCCAATCTTTCTCTGATCCAGAAGAGCAAAGTGACCATCATCGGTTACGGTTCCCAGGGACATGCCCATGCCAACAATCTTAAGGAGTCTGGGGTGGACGTGACCGTCGGGTTGCGCGCTGGCGGGGCTTCCTGGAAGAAGGCGGAAACTGCAGGTCTGAAGGTCAAGGAAGTGGCGGAGGCCGTCGCTGGGGCGGACCTGGTCATGATTCTGCTGCCCGATGAGAGCCAGCCGGAAGTCTATCGCGACGCCATTGCGCCCAACCTGAAGGTGGGGGCGGCTCTGGCTTTCGCTCATGGATTCAATATCCATTTCGGTCAGATCATGCCCCGTGTCGATGTGGACGTCATCATGATCGCGCCCAAGGGCCCTGGCCATTTGGTGCGTTCCACCTATACGCAGGGCGGGGGTGTGCCCAGTCTGATCGCCGTGCACCAGGATGCCAGCGGGCGTGCCCGTGATCTGGCCTTGTCCTATGCCTCTGCCAACGGGGGTGGTCGTGCCGGGGTGATTGAAACGTCATTCCGGGAAGAAACCGAAACCGATCTTTTCGGCGAGCAGGCCGTGTTGTGTGGCGGGGCAACGGCGCTGGTACAGGCCGGGTTCGATACGCTGGTGGAGGCAGGTTATGCGCCCGAAATGGCGTATTTCGAATGTCTGCATGAACTCAAGTTGATCGTTGATCTGATGTATGAAGGCGGGATTTCCAACATGCGGTATTCCATTTCGAATACCGCTGAATATGGAGATTTGACCCGAGGGCCACGCATCGTCACGGAGGAAACCCGAGCCGAGATGAGACGTATCCTGAAGGAAATCCAGACCGGTCAGTTTGCCAAGGAATTCATTCTGGAAAATCGCGCCGGAGCTGCTTCCATGCATGCCATGCGTCGTCTCGGAGAGGAGCATCCCATCGAGAAAGTGGGTGCCAAACTGCGTGAAATGATGCCGTGGATTCGCAAGAACAAGTTGGTCGATCAAAGTAAGAACTGACTTGAATCCCAACTATCCGCATCCTTTGATTGCCCGCGAGGGGTGGCCTTACCTCGCGGGGATCGTCTTGGTGTCCCTGAGTGTGGAATGGGGGCTGGGGTTTTTCTGGTCCCTCCCGTTCTGGGTGCTGACCCTCTTCGTCGTGCAGTTTTTTCGTGATCCTCCCCGTTGGGTACCGGTGGGAGAGCGGTTCATCCTGTCCCCGGCCGATGGGCGCATCGTGGCCATCGTGCCGGTTTCTGATCCCTGGCTGCAACGTCCTGCCATCAAGGTCAGTGTGTTCATGAATGTGTTCAATGTGCATTCCAACCGCAGTCCGGTCAATGGAAAAGTGCGTCATATCGAGTATCGACCGGGATTGTTCGTGAATGCAGATCTGGATAAGGCCTCCGAAGCCAATGAGCGTAATGCGATGGTGCTGGATACGCCCTACGGTTCCCTGACCTGCGTGCAGGTGGCGGGTTTGATTGCTCGTCGTATCCTGTGTTATGTCACTCCCGGCAGCGAGGTGGGTGCCGGAGAACGGTATGGATTCATTCGGTTCGGTTCGCGGGTCGATGTCTACCTTCCCCCAGAGGTCCGCATCCGGGTTGCTCTGGGGGATGTGGTCAAGGCTACGACCACGATCATGGCAGAATGGCCGGAACCAGAGGCCGAACCGTCATGAATGTACCTAACCCTGAAGACCCCTCGGGGGGGACGGGTCCCGGCGCAACTCACCAGCGTCGGGGAATCTACCTGCTCCCCAACCTGTTTACCACGGCCTCGCTGTTTTCCGGGTTTTTTGCCATCGTGCAGGGAATGAACGGACATTTTGAATTGGCTGCCCAGGCTATTTTCATCGCCATGGTCCTGGATGGCCTGGATGGGCGAGTGGCCCGTCTCACCCATACTCAGAGTGCGTTTGGAGCAGAATACGACAGTCTTTCGGATATGGTGTCTTTCGGTGCGGCACCTTCTCTGGTCATGTATGACTGGGCGCTGCGCGGTATGGGCAAGCTGGGTTGGCTGGCGGCCTTTGTCTATTGTGCCGGGGCTGCCCTGCGTCTGGCGCGGTTCAATACCCAACTGGGTGTAGCGGACAAACGCTGGTTCACCGGCCTTCCCAGCCCTTCGGCGGCGGCTTTGCTGGCCGGCATGGTATGGGTATTGCACTCCGACTACCAGTTGGAAGGGGCTCAAGTAGCCTGGCTGGCTTGGGTAATCACCTTGTTTGCCGGGTTGTCCATGGTCTCCAACATTCGTTTTTACAGTTTCAAAGATCTCAATTTTCGTCGTAGCGTTCCTTTTTGGGCGGCTTTGCTGATATTGCTGCTGTTTGTCGTGGTGAGTTTGGATCAATCCCGTATCCTTTGGGGGTTTTTCCTGATCTATGCCGTTTCCGGCTATGTCCTGTGGGGCGTTCGTCAATGGCAAAAACGCCATTCCCGGCGCGGAATCGCGGCTGCCCCCCCAAAAGACGCCTCCTCATGAGTCCAAACTGGCCACGTTTCAGAAAACAGATGGGGCAGTGGCTGCTGGGAATGATCGTCACGCAATATGGTTGGTCTGCCGGCGAGGCGGTCATTGCCACCTCTCAACCCTTGGCAGCCGAGGCGGGGGCTTGGGCATTGGAACGGGGCGGGGATGCCGTGGATGCCGCGGCAGCCATCCAGTTTGCCCTCAATGTGGTGGAACCCCAATCCTCGGGAATCGGCGGTGGGGCGTTTTTTTTGGTATACCGGGCGGCGACCCATCAGGTTTACGCTCTGGATGCCCGCGAAGTTGCGCCGCGTGACGATACCCCGGACCAGTTCTCCCACCTGGGGTACCTGGAGGCGTCCACCAGCGGCATCGCGGTGGGGGTACCCGGCACCCTGGCGGGTGTCGAAGCCCTGCGTCAACGGTGGGGGCGCTTGACGCTTGCCCAATCCTTGCAGCCCGCCATTGATGATGCCCAGAAAGGCATTGTCATTACGCCCTATCTGGCCCATTCCCTGCAAAGTTCCCGGGCCGCGCTGCAACCCGAAGCCCTTGCCTTGACCAGGGATGTCCAGGGGCAGGTCCGTACCTTGGGGCAACGCTGGATTCAACCGGAATTGGCTCATACCCTGCGTCTCATCGCGCGCGCGGGTCCCAAGGTATTTTATCAGGGGGAGATTGCCCGTGCCATGGTGACGGCCCAGCGTCGAACCCGGGCGGGACCGGCCGGTCAGGGGCGCATGTCCCTGGAGGATCTGGCGCATTATCAACCGGTGTGGCGAACGCCTTTGGAAGGAGAGTATCGCGGGTACCGGATCGTGACCATGCCGCCCCCTTCTTCGGGGGGCGTAGCCGTATTGCAGGCGCTGCAAACCTTGGCCCCTTTCAAATTGGGAACGCTTCCGGGTTTGGGGGCGGGAGATCCGGACGAAATACATCTGACCATCGAAGCGCTACGTCTGGCCATGGCGGATCGGGCGCGCTGGCTGGGAGATCCGGCCGCTACGCCGATTCCTCTCGAACATTTGCTTTCTCCATTTTATCTGGCGCAGCAATCACAGCGTCTGGAACGAAAAAAACGGATGGGGGACATGCTTTCCGGTACCTGGCCCGAAGGGACGAATACCACCCAGTTCACCGTAGTGGATCACGAGGGGAATGTGGTGAGTGTGACCAGTACCGTGGAGGCTCCTTGGGGCAGCGGAATTCTGGTCCCGGGGTATGGTTTTTTTCTGAACAGTGAATTGACCGATTTCAACCTAAAACCCCAAGCCGGGGCTGGGGACCCTGGAGCCAACGATGTGCGCCCGCAATGCAGGCCCCGGAGCAGCATGGCCCCTACCCTGGTTTTCAAGGACGGTCAGTGGATATCCGCCTATGGGTCCCCGGGCGGCGTGAGCATCATCAGCACCGTGCTCGAGATGAGCCAGGATTTTCTGGATGAAGCATTGACCCCCGAAGCGGCCTTGCGCCTGCCACGCTATGCGGTCATGGATGCCCAGGGCCATACGCTGGTGGAAAAAACCCTTGCGCCGGCCGTCGTCGATCAGTTGCGCGCGCGTGGGCATGACGTGACGGTGAGCGAAATACCCCTGGGTTCGGTGCAGTGGGTGGGGGAAAACCCACAAACCCATGAACGCCTGGGCGTCGCCGATCAGCGGCGCGATGGAACCGTGATTCGTCTGTTGCCATGAGAACGAGGATAGGGAGTGGTCAAGGGGGAAAGGTTTTCGTATAATGATCGGTTCAGGTCAATATTCTAAGGCAAGGTAACCATGGACACCCCGCACACACATCCCCTCGAACGTCGTCTGCAATTGGCATTACCCTTGGCTACTGTACGTACATTGGCAGAACAACGTCTCAAAAAATTGGCACGGACGGTGCGTATGCAAGGGTTTCGTCCCGGTAAAGTGCCTTATCGTCTGGTGGTCCAGCAGTATGGCGCACAGGTTCAGGATGAAGTACTGAACGAGATGGCGCAGGGCCACTTTGGCGAGGCGGTCCGTTCTCAGGAATTGAGGGTGGCCGGTCCCGCCAGATTTGAGGCGATGCCAACGGAACAGGCCGATACCTTCGAATTTTCAGCCATTTTTGAGGTCTACCCCGAAGTCGTGGTGGGGGAGTGGACTGGATACACCATTGAGAAACCGGTCGTCACGGTGAGCGAAGAGGACATCGAGCGTACCCTCGATGTCCTGCGGCGCCAGCGGGTTCGGTATGAGGCCGTGGAACGGGCCGCTCAGAACGAGGATCGGGTTCGGATCGATTTTACCGGGACTCTGGAGGGGGTGGAATTCGCTGGGGGCAAGGGGCAAGACGTATCACTGGTTCTGGGTAATGGACGTTTTCTGGCCGACTTTGAGCAGGCCTTGCTGGGGATGAGTGCAGGGGAAGAGAAAACCTTTCCTCTGGAATTTCCCGCCGATTATTCAGCAGTTGAACTGGCAGGTAAAACAGTGTCCTTTCATACGCGGGTGCGTGAAGTGGCTGCGCCTGTCCTCCCTGAACTGGATGATGCTTTCTTGCGTTCCGTTGGGGTTACGGAAGGGGGCGTGGCAGAGTTGCGTCAGGAATTGCGTTTGAATCTGGAACGAGAAGTTCGTCAGAAGATTCGTACGCTGGTCAAGGAACAGGTCATGGAAATTCTGCTCCAGGTCGCACCCATTCCTGTTCCGCAGGTATTGGTGTATAACGAAATTCAGCGCATGCGTCAGAATACCCGGGAAGAAATGCAGGACCAGACACCCGAAAGACAACTGCCTGACATGCCCGATAGCCTGTTTGAGGCTTCCGCCCGGCGGCGTGTGACGTTGGGTTTGATCGTGGCTGAATTGGTCGGACGGGCTGAGATTTCTGCCGGTGCGCAACAGGTTCAGGAACTCATCGAGGAAATGGCGTCGGCCTATGAGCGCCCCGAGGAAGTGGTGCAATGGTATACCCAGAACCCGGCCCAACGCCAGCAAGTGGAAAATCTGGCACTGGAGGAAGCGGTGGTGCGTTGGGTGTGCGATCAGGTCTCGGTCAAGGATGTGGTGTCTTCTTTTGAAGACATGACGAGAACAGTTCAAGCGGGTTGAGGAATTTTTTAAGTCCCGGGCGGTCCAACCTCCGAATCCGGGGTGGAAACCCGTCATAACCAATCAACATGGGGGAATACATGGATATTCAAGGGCTGGGGTTGGTCCCCACCGTAGTAGAACAAAGTGGACGCGGCGAACGGGCCTTCGACATCTTTTCCCGCCTCATGAAGGAACGGGTGATTTTTTTGGTGGGTCCGGTGAATGATGGCGTGGCCAACATCGTCGTGGCTCAGTTGTTGTTTTTGGAGTCTGAAAATCCGGACAAGGATATTCACCTGTATATCAATTCGCCCGGAGGGTCGGTTTCTGCCGGGTTGGCCATTTATGACACGATGCAGTTCATCAAGTCCAGTGTCAGCACCACATGTATGGGCATTGCGGCCAGCATGGGCGCTTTTCTTCTGGCCGCCGGAGCCCCGGGCAAACGTTATGCGTTGCCCAATTCCCGGGTCATGATCCATCAACCTTCCGGCGGAGCGCAGGGACAGGCTTCCGACATCGAGATCCAGGCCAAGGAAATCCTGTACCTCCGTCATCGCTTGAATGAGATATTGGCGCATCATACCGGCAAACAGGTAGCGGACTTGGAAAAGGATACGGATCGTGATAACTTCATGAATGCGCAGGAAGCACTTGACTATGGTTTGGTGGATCGGGTATTGAGTCGACGTGGGGAAATGGCGAGTTCTTGAACGAGTTGATAGGGATTCGGAGAGCGGGTAAAGGGAAATGAGCGATAAAAACGGCGGCGAAAAATTACTTTATTGTTCCTTCTGCGGCAAGAGCCAGCATGAAGTGCGCAAGTTGATTGCAGGTCCTTCGGTATTCATTTGTGATGAATGCATCGAATTATGCAATGACATCATTCGTGAGGAAGTTCAGGATGCCGATGCGCGTCAGGTGAAGGCGGATTTGCCTACCCCTCAGGAAATCGCCGATATACTGGACCAGTACGTGATTCATCAGCAACGGGCCAAGAAAATCCTGGCGGTGGCGGTGTACAACCACTACAAACGCTTGCGCCATCATGGAAAGGACAAAGAAATCGAGTTGTCCAAGAGCAACATTCTTCTGATCGGCCCGACGGGTTCAGGAAAAACCTTGCTGGCCCAGACTCTGGCGCGTTTGCTCAATGTTCCTTTCGTGATCGCTGATGCCACTACCCTGACCGAAGCGGGCTATGTGGGTGAGGATGTGGAAAACATCATCCAGAAGTTGTTGCAGAAATGCGACTACGATGTGGACAAGGCGCAAAGAGGAATCGTGTATATCGATGAAATCGACAAGATTTCACGCAAGTCCGATAATCCCTCCATCACCCGTGATGTTTCCGGTGAAGGGGTGCAACAGGCCCTGCTAAAACTGATCGAGGGGACTACGGCTTCCGTGCCCCCTCAGGGTGGGCGCAAGCACCCCAATCAGGAATTTGTGCAGGTGGATACCACCAATATTCTGTTTATCTGTGGCGGAGCCTTCGGCGGGCTCGACAAAGTCGTTCGAAATCGTTCGGATCGGTCGGGCATCGGTTTTGGTGCAGAGGTGATGGGAAAGGACGATCGAGGGTTGACCCAGGCATTGTCAGAAGTGGAACCGGAAGATCTGATCAAGTTCGGCCTGATTCCGGAATTCGTGGGACGCTTGCCGGTGCTGGCCACCCTGGAGGAACTGGATGAGGAGGCTTTGATCCAGATTTTGACGGAACCCAAGAATGCACTGACCCGCCAGTTTCAGAAATTGTTTTCCATGGAGAACGTGGAACTGGAATTTCGTCCCAGCGCACTTCAGGCCATTGCACGCAAGGCCTTGCAACGCAAGACTGGGGCTCGCGGCCTGCGCTCCATCATTGAACACGCGCTCCTGGATACCATGTTTGAATTGCCTACCCGTCAGAATGTCAGCAAGGTGGTGGTGGATGAAAATTGCATCCTGTCGGATGGCGCTCCCTTGCTGATCTATGCCGATACACAAAAGGTCGTGGGGGTTTAGGCTGTCCCTCTTGAAACCTCTGAGGATTCCCCCCATCTGTTGTTAGGTTCAACTTTCAGAGGTTATCTCTTATGAGTACAGTCACTCAGGAATCCGTGCAATTACCTCTGCTCCCCCTGCGGGATGTGGTTGTTTTTCCCCATATGGTCATTCCTCTCTTTGTGGGCCGCCTCAAATCCATTCGCGCTTTGGAACTGGCCATGGAAGCGGGCAAGAACATCCTGCTGGTGGCACAGAAATCTGCCTCCAATGATGATCCGGGGGTGGACGAGTTATATGACGTGGGGAGCATTGCCACGATCCTGCAATTGCTGAAACTGCCGGATGGTACGGTCAAGGTTCTGGTGGAGGGGGTCCAGCGGGTGACGGTGAGTGAGGTCACTGAACCCAATCAATCCCATTTTCTTGGAGTGGCGACTCCCATCCAGGAATCCTCCGGTGAGCATCCGGAACTGGAAGCCTTGCGTCGTACCTTGCTGGGACAGTTTGAGCAATTCGTCAAACTGAACAAGAAGATTCCTCAGGAGGTATTGAGTTCTTTTTCCAGTATCGAAGAGGCGGGACGACTGGCAGATACGGTTGCTACCCATGTTCCCCTGAAACTGGAACAAAAACAGGATATCCTGGCCCTGTTCGATGTCCGTAAGCGTATCGAACAATTGCTTTCACTGTTGGAAAGTGAAATCGACATCCTGCAGGTGGAAAAGCGCATCCGGGGGCGCGTCAAACGCCAGATGGAAAAAAGCCAGCGTGAATACTACCTCAACGAACAGGTCAAGGCCATCCAGAAGGAGTTGGGAGACAACGAGGATGGTGCGGATATCGAGGACCTGGAAAAAAAGATCCGTACGGCACACATGTCCAAGGAAGCTCAGTCCAAGGCCGAATCGGAACTCAAGAAATTGCGTTTGATGTCGCCCATGTCGGCAGAGGCCACGGTGGTGCGTAACTACATCGACACCTTGGTGGGTCTGCCCTGGAAAAAGAAAACCCGGGTCAGTTCTGACTTGGAAAACTGCGAAAAGGTATTGGACCAGGATCATTTCGGGTTGGATAAAGTCAAGGAACGGATCGTCGAATATCTGGCCGTCCAGGCACGGGTGGATAAGGTCAAGGCACCCATCCTGTGTTTGGTGGGGCCTCCGGGAGTCGGAAAAACTTCTTTGGGAAAATCCATCGCACGCGCCACCAATCGAAAATTTGTACGCATGGCGTTGGGAGGGGTGCGGGATGAAGCGGAGATCCGCGGACATCGTCGGACCTATATCGGAGCCATGCCCGGAAAAATCCTGCAGAGTCTGACCAAGGTGGCAGTGCGCAATCCTTTGTTTCTTCTGGATGAAGTGGACAAGATGGGGCAGGATTACCGGGGAGATCCTTCCTCGGCTTTGCTCGAGGTTCTGGATCCTGAACAGAATCATACCTTTACCGATCACTATGTGGAGGTGGAGTATGACCTGTCCGATGTGATGTTCGTCGCGACGGCCAATACTCTGAACATTCCATCTCCTTTGCTGGATCGTATGGAGGTGATTCGACTGTCGGGGTATACGGAGGATGAAAAGATCAATATTGCGCGTCAATATCTCCTGCCTAAACAGTTGAAGGCCAATGGATTGAAGGAAGATGAAATTTCGGTGGCAGAGGGTGCCCTGCGCTATATCGTCCAATACTACACACGGGAGGCGGGCGTGCGTGCGCTCGATCGCGAAATCGCGAAGATCTGCCGGAAAGTGGTCAAGTACCTGCTTCTGTCAAAGAAAACCGGAAAGGTGGCGGTGACTTCACGCAATCTGGAAAAATATCTGGGCGTTCGTCCCTATACCTTTGGCGTGGCGGAAAAAACCAATCAGGTGGGACAGGTGACGGGTTTGGCATGGACCGAAGTAGGGGGGGAATTATTGACCATCGAGGCGGCTCGGGTGAGTGGAAAAGGAAAAATGACCACCACCGGGAAACTGGGGGAGGTCATGCAGGAATCCATCCAGGCTGCGCTCAGCGTGGTGCGCAGTCGTGCCACACGCCTGGGCATTCCTCCCGATTTCTATGAAAAATCCGATATTCATATCCACTTACCCGAGGGAGCGACCCCCAAGGATGGACCGAGTGCGGGGACGGCCATTACCACCGCCATGGTTTCCGTACTCACAGGCATACCGGTGCGGGCCGACGTGGCCATGACCGGTGAGATCACATTGCGCGGTGAAGTGTTGGCCATCGGTGGTCTCAAGGAAAAATTACTGGCTGCGCATCGGGGGGGGATTCGGACCGTTTTGATTCCTCAGGAAAACTGCAAGGATCTGGTGGAAATCCCGGACAACATCAAGGGGCGCCTGGAATTACATCCGGTACGTTGGATCGATCAGGTTCTGGCCCTGGCATTGGAACGCGCACCGGTGCCTTTACCGGAGGCGGGCACAGGGGAACCTCTTCCTCCCATTCCTGCGGCGGCGACTCCCTTGAAGCCCCATGGGGAAGCAGTAGTCCCCCCTGTAGGCATCACGCATTGAATTTGTAACAACTCACTGAAAAATGGTTGACAGAGGACGCATTGCCCCTTATAAAGGGCGATGCGTCCTGAACTGAAGCATCCCCCGTGCAGGATGAGAGTGAAGAGGTCTGTTGTTGTTCCTAACTAACAATAAGGGGTATTCCAGGTGAACAAAAGTGAACTGATCGAACAGATGGCTGAGGCAGCAGATATTTCCAAGGCGGCTGCGGGGCGGGCTCTGGAAGGGGCTATCAGCGCCATTCAGTCGACGCTCAAGAAAGGAGGGCAGGTTTCTCTGGTCGGGTTTGGGACGTTCCACGTAGGGAAACGGGCGGCACGCACTGGGCGTAACCCCAGCACTGGGGAGACCATCCAGATCGAAGCCGCCAAAGTTCCCAAATTCAGGGCTGGCAAAGTGCTCAAGGATAGTGTAAACTAGCGGTCTTTGGGTGCTTAGCTCAGTTGGTAGAGCGTCGCCCTTACAAGGCGAATGTCGGGGGTTCGAGCCCCTCAGCACCCACCAGAACCGGGTCATTCGTCAGTCAAAAGTCAAGGAGTGGTAGTT
This sequence comes from Pseudomonadota bacterium, assembly GCA_021805445.1. Taxonomy (GTDB): domain Bacteria; phylum Pseudomonadota; class Gammaproteobacteria; order Burkholderiales; family Ferrovaceae; genus Ferrovum. Next base: position 63,913 of record JAJZFH010000047.1, on the reverse strand, counting down.
CAGTTGGTTAGAATACCGGCCTGTCACGCCGGGGGTCGCGGGTTCGAGTCCCGTCCACTCCGCCAGCAAAACAAACGGGTCAGCAGTTTTTCTGCTGACCCGTTTTCCATACTCATAAAAATTTTATACAATTCAAGTAGTGGCGAGTAAATCAAACGGCTCAAAGTGGTTGAGTATCTGATGTAACGACCCAGCGTTGATATATTTCATCAGTCATGGGCCGGACTGATTTTGGTCACGGTGTATTGGTCTTTACCCGACTGTACAAGGTCGAAATCAATTTTTTCCCCGGTGGTTACCTGACGGAGCATCTGTTTGTCCTTCACGGCAAATGTCATGGTCATGGGAGGCCATGGAATGCTGTTGATCGGGCCGTGCGAAATTGTTACCTGACCGGCAGATGCATCCATTTTTTTTACAATCCCAGTTGCATGGTGAACCTTTCCTGTCATTTTGTCAGTCCTCTGGCCCGACATCGACAGGTCTTTCATGTTCATGCTGTTCATACCGTCAGCCAAAGCCAAATCAGTGGCAGAGAGCAAAGCCAGAGCCATTGTCGTGATGCGAAGCGTATTCATGGTGATCTGTTCCTTTCAGTAGTGGAGGTGTTGCGGTTGAAGAAATGCCAGTGCCTGCCGAATCTGCGGGGTTGGCGCAGTAATAAATAGCCCACCGGAATGATAAACATGGACAGTAGTGGCGCCGTCACCATTCCGCCCAGCATGGGCGCGGCGATTCGACTCATGATCTCGGATCCTGTGCCCTGTCCCCACAAAAGAGGCATGAGACCAGCCAGAATTACAGTTACGGTCATGGCTTTGGGGCGGACCCGCAAGACGGCCCCTTCGCGAATCGCTTCCAGAAGCAATGCGCGGGTGAGCGTTTGGCCCCCGCTCAAGCGAGCATCCAGTGCTTGGCGCAGGTAGATCAGCATCACTACGCCAAATTCGGCGGAGACTCCAGCCAACGCAATGAACCCCACTCCCGTGGCTACGGAGAAGTTGTAATGTAATCCATAGAGCAGCCAAATTCCTCCAGCCAAGGCAAAGGGCAATGTCAGCAGGATCAGCGCCGCCTCGTCCAACCGCTCGAATATCAGGGTGAGCAATACAAAAATGATCAGCAAGGTGATCGGGACCACAATCTTCAGTCGTGCATTGGCGCGTTCCATGTACTCGAACTGACCGGAGTAAGTCATGCTCACTCCGGCAGGCAGGGGGATCTCACGCGTCACCGCTCGGCGTAAGTTTCCCACCACCGAAGCCAGATCTCGTCCCCGCACATCCACATAAACCCAACTCGCCAGACGCGCATTTTCACTTTTCAGCATGGGGGGGCCCTGGCTGTAGTTTACCTGGGCCACCGTTCCCAGGGTGATCCACTGCCCGCTGGGCGTGAACAGGGGCAATTGGCGCAGAGCATGCAATGAATCCCGATCCGCACGGGGATAACGCACATTGATAGGAAAACGTGCCGTTCCCTCGACAGTTTCTCCGATGGCGTCACCACCGACCAAAGTGGTCACTGCGGCTTGAATGGTATCGATGTTGAGACCATAACGCGCTGCTGCCACACGATCGATATTCACCGTAAGGTATCGCCCTCCGGTCAGACGCTCGGCAAAGGCGGAGGTCACGCCCGGGATTGACTGCGCCACCTTTTCCACAGCCATGGCGACGGATTCCACCGTGGCCAGATCCGGTCCTGAAACCTTCACTCCGATGGGGCTCTTGATTCCTGTGGCCAACATGTCGATGCGGTTGCGAATGGGTGGAACCCAGAAATTGGACAGTCCGGGAATACGAACCGTGCGATCAAGTTCCGCCACCAACTTCTCTGGAGTCATGCCTGGACGCCACTGGTCGCGGGGCTTGAACTGGACCGTGGTTTCAAACATTTCCAAGGGAGCGGGATCTGTCGCCGTATCGGCTCGTCCTGCCTTGCCAAAGACACGCTTCACCTCGGGCACGGTCTTGATAAGGCGGTCGGTTTGTTGAAGCAACTCGGCAGCCTTGGCAGCAGATAAGCCAGGCAGCGCAGAGGGCATATAGAGCAGGTCTCCCTCGTCAAGGGGAGGGAGAAATTCCCCACCCAGTTGGGAGATGGGCCATATGCTCGTCAGCAGCACCACCAGTGCGGTGGCCAAAGTCGCTTTGGGATGCTGCAAGGCTCTATTCAGCAGAGGTCGGTACAGCGCAATCAACCAGCGATTCAGGGGGTTGGCTCGTTCCTCAGGGATCCTGCCACGAATCCAGTACCCCATCAGGATGGGGATCAAAGTCACCGCCAGCCCCGCTGCCCCTGCCATGGCATAACTTTTTGTAAAGGCCAGCGGAGCAAAGAGGCGTCCTTCCTGTGCTTCCAGTGTGAACACGGGCACGAACGACAGGGTGATGATGAGCAAACTGAAAAACAGTGCGGGCCCGACCTCTACGGCTGCTTCTGTCACTACCGCCCAGTGGGCGGCACCTTCCAGAAGTAATCCTGGGTGATGGTGCTGCCAATGTTCGATTTTTTTATGGGCATTTTCGATCATGACCACGGCGGCGTCCACCATGGCTCCTACCGCAATGGCGATTCCTCCCAAAGACAGGATATTGCCGTTGATGCCTTGGTAGCGCATCATGACAAAAGCCACCAACACCCCCAAGGGTAAAGAGATGATGGCGACCAGAGCGGATCGGAAATGGCGCAGAAATAATCCGCAGACCAGCGCCACTACGATAAATTCCTCGATCAGTTTATGTTCCAGGTTGGCTATGGCACGGTCGATTAACTGACTGCGGTCATAAGTGGGGACGATCTCCACCCCAGAGGGCAGACTTTTTTGCAGAGAGATCAATTTCTCTTTCACGGCGGTGAGGGTGTCTCGCGCATTTTTCCCTGATCGTAAAATTACCACCCCGCCCGCGACTTCCCCCTGCCCATCGAGTTCGGCTATCCCCCGGCGCATTTGTGGACCTGTTTGAACCCGCGCTACATCTCCCAAACGCACAGAAAAACCGTCATGGGTCGTCAAGGGGATCGTCCTGAAATCTTCCAGCGTTTTGAGATAACCTGTGGCGCGCACCATGTACTCCGCCTCACCCTGCTCCACCACGCCCCCTCCGGCTTCCTGATTGCCGCCACGCAGGGCTGCCACAATCTGATCCCCTGTGACGTGGTAGGCCGCAAGTTTGGCCGGGTCTGGTACCACTTGGTACTCGCGTACCATGCCGCCGATGGAGGCCACTTCGGCCACATTCGGCAAACTTTTGAGTTCATACTTGAGAAACCAGTCCTGTAGGGCGCGCAGGTCTCCCAGATCGTGCTGACCGCTGTGATCCACCAACGCATATTCATAAATCCAACCGATTCCTGTCGCATCGGGACCCATGGAGGATTTGGCCGTGACTGGCAAGCGATTTTGAATCTGGTTGAGATATTCGAGAACCCTGGAACGGGCCCAGTAAAGATCCGTCCCGTCCTCAAACAGGACATAGACAAAAGAATCGCCGAAGAAAGAATAACCCCGTACGGTTTTTGCTCCAGGAACGGACAGCATGGTGGTGGTCAGGGGATAGGTGACTTGATCCTCAACAATCTGGGGGGCTTGCCCCGGAAATGAGGTACGGATGATCACCTGAACATCGGAGAGATCCGGCAAGGCGTCCACAGGATTGGTGCGGACTGCCCATAGTCCTCCCAACAGGAGCAGCAAAGTAGCCAGCAAAACCAAAAAGCGATGGCTGATCGACCAGCGGATGAGCCGGGCGATCATTGTGGCGCCCCCGTTTTTTCCATGCGCGTCAATACGCCCTTGAGGCTGGCTTCTGAATCGATCAGGAATTGTCCGGAAGTCACTATTTTTTGACCCTCCTGCAATCCGGAGAGGATTTCGGTTTTACCCTTGCCTTCCCGTCCCGGCACCACTTCCACAGGCAAAAAATGTCCTTCCTGCCCCATCGTGATGACCACATAGCGTTCCCCCGTGACGATGACTGCTTCTGCAGGTACCATGAGGACGTGGCTTTGGGTATGCCGTTCAATCCGAACTTTGGCGTACATCCCGGGGCGTAATAGCCTCCCCGGATTGGTCCATTCGATCCGCAACCGTAGTGTTCGGGTATCCACATTCAAAACAGGCAGCACGGTTATGATTCTTCCAGTGAAGGTCTGTCCCGGTAGTCCCGTGAAGGTTGCTGATACCGATTGCCCCACTGCGATTCCCTGCCCCAGTGCTTCCGGGACTTCTGTATCCATCCAGATCGTGCCCAGACCATTGATGCGCGCCAGTGTTTGACCGGGAGTGACCGTCATTCCTGCGCGTACCCCCAACTCGCTCAAGACGCCTCCCTGTGGGGCCGTTACCGTCACCACAGCCTGGGGCGCATCGCTGTGATCCAGGTGGGTAACCTGCTCTTCAGTCATCCCCAATTGCTTCAAACGGTTTCGTGCCGCAGCGGCCAAATCAGGTTCATTGGCCTTTCGCAGGGCAATGAACTCCATCTGTGCGCCATACCATTCGGGAATACGCAAATCTGCCAAGGGCGCACCTGCGTCAATTACATCGTTGGGCGCAAGGGCATAGACTCGTTCCACCAACCCCGCAGAACGAGCTTGTATGATCGTTACCTGGCGTTCATCAAAAGTCAGCGTGCCTTCTGCTTCAACCGTAAGGTCCAGAGGACCTCGCTCTACCAAGGCCAGTCTAACCCCCGTATTTTGAAGTAGACGGGGATCGATCCTCACGCCTTTATCGATTTCCTTTGGATCCTCAGTGACTACCATGGGGACGAGGTCCATGTCCATGAAGGGCGACTTGCCCGGCTTGTCAAAGTGCTGGTCTGGTTTCATGGGGTCATACCAGTACACGATTCGCTGTCCCGTTTGGCTGGGCAGGGTTTGGGCTGAAGGAATTTCCATCGGTGGGCGGTTGGAAGTACGCTGTCCCAGTCTGTACCCTGCGAGACCGCCAATCGTCATCAATCCCGCGATGGCTGCGATGAGTGCCCATACGCTTTTTCGATTCATGGTTGCACCTCTTCGGACAGATAGCGTAAGACAGTTTCCGCGTCGCTCCGCCGCTCTTCCAGATCAACTCGTTTCATTTTGATGTCCAGTATCGAACGGCGGGATTCGAGTACGGCTGTCAACGAACCTTTGCCGGAACGATAGGCAGCCATTGCCAAGCGAAACTTTTCCTGAGAAAGAGGGAGCCATTCCTGATCGACGCGCTCAATCTGACGCGACAGAGAAGTTTGCTCGGCCAGTTGGGTTTCCAGGTCCATGGTATGTTGGCGCAACATGGTTTCCCTTTCCTCGGCGACCTGTTCCAGTTCCTGTCGCTGGGCCGCGATCTGGGGGTTTTGTCGGGTTCGAGCAAATAGGGGCAAATCGATGGTGAACTGAACGTTTACCATGTCACCAAAGGGGGGACCCAGGTGCTCATAGTCCACTTCCACGCCCCAATCCGGTCGTTTGGCGGCTTCCGCCAAGTCCACAGCCGCCTGGGCTGAAGCCTTCTGAGCCTCAAATACGGCAATATCCGGATGTTTGTCCAGCGTATGGTGCAAATGCTCCGTAGGCTCCAACTTGGCAGGAGGACCGCCCGTCAAGGGTTGGTCGGCCGCTGCTCCGATCCATCGGGACAACTCGATGCGGGCAGTGGTAATGTCGCGTACCAGTTCATCCTTGCGGTCAGCCAGGGTAGCCGCTTCGCTTCGGGCTTGCAGGCTTTCCTCGGCGGTGCCCTGGGCGGCTGCCAATTGTGCAGTCGAAGCCAATGATTGGAGACGATTTTCTGCTTCCAATTGGTCCAGCACCTTATACCGTTGCTCCGCGTAATAGACCTTTAGCCAGGCTAAAAGCGTTTGGCGCCGGATCGTCAAGCGTGCCACTTCCAACTCCAGGTCAGCACGGCTTACATTGGCCTGAGCCATGTGACGGGCCGCCTCCCGCTTTCCTCCGTTGGTCATTTCCTGCCGCACACCGATCACCTCCATGGTCAGGAAATTCTGGCCTGTACTCCAGGCCTGCTCGCCTTGCACAGGCATGTTATTTATTCCCGTGACCAGTTTCGGGTCAGGTAACTCCCCGGCTGAGATCTGTCGTTGTTGTGCGGCCGTCAACGAATTTTGACGGGCTTTGAGTTCCGAGGCGTGGATTTCCGCCTGATCGATGGCCTCTTGATAACTCAGGGCGTGACAGGATGCGCTCCAGGCAAGAAGGAACGATGAGGATACAAAATACCTCAACAGAAAATGTTTTGACTTGAACAAGGGTGAATTCCTCCAGAATAATGCAAGCACCAGTTTCGTGGCGCTCCACGAAACTGCTCGTCATCAGGAGAAAAAACTAGATACGGAAGACTTGATGCTGAATGCGGAGAGGGGGGGGTGAGATGATCAGAAAACGAAGAGAACGATGAAGATAGGACGTTCGTTGTGGAACCCTCTGCATGTCCGTGTGCACTACTCCCAGAAAAATCTGGGACACTGCACAGGATGAGTCGGGAACCGATGTCTGGTGGGAAAGGGATGATTGTTTGCAGTGGTCAAGGCAGAGCAGGGGAGACATATCCTTGCGAGGCTGACTCATCTGGCTCATTTGCGCACAGTCCGGAGGCATGGATGACACGGACATCGGTGCTGGGGGCTGGACCATGACCTCCTGTGGGCAGGCATGGGCCACCAGCATGAACTGACTGAAGATCAGCATCAGCAGGGCGATCCAGGAGATTCTGCGGTGGTTGCCATTTTTTCGCATAATTGGGGATGGTACCACGTGGTATATTGCGGGAGCAAGGTTCATGTAGACACACTGTAACCTTGTGTGTCTGGCTAGTCGTTGCGCTTCGTGTGTACAATGAGCGAGCGCAAACTCTTGGGAGATCCGTGATGAACAAGAAAGTCGTTGCCGTGTGCGTGTTCGGTACCCTGGTCATCCTGTCCGGTTGTTCGAGCACCGATAGCATGAAAGAAACCGCAGCCGATGAGGCCGCTGCAGTGAAAATCCATACGCAGGCTGCCGCAGATCAGCGGGCGGCCGAACAGAAGCGCCTTGAAACCAATATTTCCAAGATTCCGGAGTGGGCGATAAAGGCTCCGCCCCCTGACGATGACGGGGTTTATGCCGTGGGTATCGGCGAGTCCGACAAGATACGTCTGGCCATCCGCAAAGCCATGCTGGATGGCGAATACGGATTGGCGAAGAACTACAACCAACTTCTCTCGGGTTCGGAGCGACAGTATTCGCAGAACGACAGCGGCAACTATAGCCAGTCGCAATACACACAACTGATCGACAGCCTGGTCGGCCAGGTACCCATTGTGGGCTTCGAAGTCGTCCATCAAAATGTACGTCCGGTCGATGGGGCGTATACGGCGTATGTTCTACTGAAACTGCCTTACAATCAGGTGAATCGCGTCCTTCAGGAACGCGGGGCCAGCGCATCGAGCGGGGATATCAAGCACGCTTTCGATGAACTGTCCGGTCGACTGGACAAATTGCAAAAACAGAATGCGCAACAGGCTACTCAACCTGCTCAGGGTCTCTCTTCGGGAATTCCCTTCACTACCACAACCGTGATCGAGTCACCGGGCCCGAATGCCCCGTTGCCGCCGCCTCCAAACCCCGATCATGCGGGTAACTAGTCTGTTGATCGTGCTCCTCGGGGGAATCGCTCTGAGCGCGCAAGCCGGGTGGGAGTCGGCAACCCATGGGGTCATGGTCTCCGGGCGCATGGCTTTTCCGGGTTGCGCCCCGGTGCGTTACCCGGACGCGCGCAAGCGTGCAATCATCGATGCACGGCGCAATATGGCTCGGGCAAAGGGTGTCTCGGTGGGTGGGCGCGAACGGGTAAGCGGCGAGACCTACACCCGTACCGTCAACGAAGTTGCAGAAGGGGGGGTGCCCCCCGTGGAGATACTGGAAGAAAAAACCATGACCGGGCAGGAAGGGAGCCTGTATTGCGTGCTGCTGGGGGAATGAATTTTGATCACCCCTCTGAAATTCGGAGCGACGGGGGCAGCGGTCCTGTTCTCCTTGTGCGCATTCCCTGCGGATGCGGGAACCTGGACGCGCGATTATACAGTGCAGTACGACATGGGGGAGACGGACAGTCGCCATATGGCCCGGCAAAATGTCATGGATGAGATTCGTACCCGGGCGCTACGGGAAGTTGGTGCGTACATTGAAACCCGGACCACCCTCAAGAACGACGATCTTCAGGAGGAAACCAAGGTCATTACGGCGTCCATGGTCAAAATAGTCGAAACCAGCGAGCATTTCTCGTTGCTGAAAGACGGGCACGAGCAGTTGTCCGTTACTGCACGGGTCACCGTTGACGAAAGTGAACTCAAAGCCAGGATCATGGCCGCACAGCATGACCGGGCCGAAAAACAGGTGCTCCGGGACCAACTGACGGCACAAGAACGCGAAAATGCCGTGCTGGAAGCACAATTGGGTAGATCGAAGGCCTCCTCGATGAATATTCCACCGCCCCCGCCGGGATGGTGGTCTGGGGAGAACCGTCAACAATCGAATGACCTACCCCCGCCGCCCCCTTAGTTTTCGATCAAACCTCATTATTCAGGGATGAGGGGACGGGTTTTGTTGTCTTTGGATCATGAAACGGCTATAATCGCCCGTGTTCAATGAGTTTTGGTGTCGGCCTATCACGCCGGGGAGTGCAGGCCCGAGTCTCATACGCTCTGCCAAAACAACAAAGGCCGTTGAGAAATCAACGGTTTTTTGTTTCGAGAGGTTCTCATGCTGGATGGTTTTCGTTCGTTGTCTCAAACCTGGGTTGCCAAGGTGGTGCTCGTTCTGATCACCGTGCCTTTTGCTTTATTTGGTCTGGAATACTACCTGCGCCAAGGCGGTGGGGGGGGGGCAGTGCTGAAAGTGGACGGCGTCGCTATTTCGCAGTCGGAGTTCCGTGACGCCCTGCGCAATCAACAACAACAGATGCAGAGTGCAGGGGGAGGGGATTCCGCCTCCTTGAGTTCTCCAGCGTTGCGTTATGAAGCCATGAACGCGCTGGTCAATCGCCAGTTATTGCTCAAATACGCCACCGATCACCATCTGACCATCCCGGATCAATTGCTGGTGGATGAAATTTCACGGGTAGAGGTGTTTCAGGAAAACGGCAAGTTTTCTCAATCTCGTTATGAGCAAGTGCTACGCGCTCAGGGAATGACTCCGGCTCAGTTCGAAAAGCGTTTGCGCGCCGACCTGAAATTGCAACTGGAACAGGAATCCCTGACCACGACGGCATGGGTGCCCGAGCAAAGCCTCGATGCCTTTCTCGAACTGGATGGGCAGATCCGTGCCGTGTCGACCGCAACTCTGAGTTCGGCCCAATTTTTGGGTGAGGTCAAACTGGCTGCCGATGCGGCCAGGAAATACTATGAGGCGCATCCGGATGAATTCCGTATTCCCGAACAGGTGTCCATTCAATACGTGGTATTGGCGGCGGATCAATTGGCGACTGGGGTGACGGTCCTTCCCGAAGAATTACGCAAGGCGTACGCGGATCCTGCCAACCAAAGCCGTTGGACCGGACAGGAAATGCGCCGGGCACGTCATATTCTGCTCACCGTCCCCAATGGGGCCAGCCCAGCCCAACGGCAGTCGATCAAACAGCATGCGCAACAGTTACTGACGCGTTTGCAGGCGCATCCCGAACAATTTGCGGAGGTTGCCAAAGCAGAGTCCCAGGACCCGGGCTCGGCCCGTCAGGGTGGAGATCTGGGTTTTTTTGCTCGAGGAACCATGACCCCCCCCTTCGAGAAAGCCGTGTTTGCTTTGAATAAGGGAGAATTTTCCGGACCCGTCGAAACAGACTTTGGTTACCACGTGATTCAGGTGACGGATATCCATGAGGCGAAGCATTTGAGTCTCGAAGAGGTCACACCCCAATTGTCCGCAGAGATCCGTCGTCAGAAAGCCACCCAGAAATTTTCCGAGGAGGCCGATGGCTTTACCACTCTGGTTTACGAGCAATCCGGCAGTTTGCAGCCCGCTGCCGACAAATTTCACTTGACCGTGCAGACGGCCAGCGGGGTCGGCAAAGGCCAGAAAATAGGAATCTGGTCCAACCCGAAATTGCAGGAGGCATTGTTTTCTTCAGCGGTGATCAGAGATCACCGCAATACGCCTGCCATCGAGGTAGCCCCCGGTTTTCTGATATCCGCCCGGGTTACCATGGATCAAGCGCCGATGCTGAAACCGCTGGAACAGGCGGCCCCTTCCATCGAGCAACGGCTCGAGGCACAGCAGGCGGCAGTTTTGGCCCGTCAGGCGGGAGAAGAAAAACTCAAGGAACTGCAGGCAGGCAAGGCAGATACTGCCCTGACCTGGTCAGGAGAGCGGCTTTTGACACGCCAGCAGGCCTATGGCGGAGGCTTGCCGTCCGCGGTGGTGACTCCTGCCTTCCGGGTGGACGGACGACATCTGCCCGGTTATGCTGGGGCATCCACCCCCGATGGCGGCTTTGTCCTGGTGCGGGTTACCCAGGTTCAGCCAGGACGTACCAATGAGCCTGCCACGCGCAAAGAAGCCGAAACCGGTCTGACGCGTGCCTATGGGGATGAAGCCATGGGAGAATTCATGGCCGCTTTGCGTCAAAAGGCCACCATTCAGGTCGTGGATAAAAGCGTGTTGGAAGAGTCTCCCCAGCGCTGACCTCCAGGGGAGGGCTCCTGGTTTGTCGTATGAATCAGCCGACCATGCCCGGGACGGTGCTGGAAAACCCCCCGTCTACATGAACGATTTCTCCCGTCACGCCGGAAGCCAGGGAACTGCACAGAAAAGCAGCCACATTTCCTACTTCCTCGATGGTGACATTGCGGCGCAGGGGGGAGGTTTGTTCCACATAGCCCAGAATTTTTCCGAAATCACCGATGCCAGCGGCGGCCAGGGTTTTGATGGGGCCCGCAGAAATGCCGTTGACCCGAATGCCCTCGGGTCCCAAACTTTGCGCCAGATAACGGACATTGGCCTCGAGACTGGCCTTGGCCAGCCCCATGACATTGTAGTTTTGTACGGAACGCTCGGCGCCCAAATAGGTCAGCGTCAGCAGGGCGCCTTGACGACCGGCCATGAGGGGCGCGCCGGCTTTGGCCAGGGCCGCAAAACTATAGGAACTGATGTCATGGGCAATACGGAAGTTTTCCCGGGTCACGGAATCCAGAAAAGTACCGCTGAGGGCTTCGCGAGGGGCAAAGGCAATGGAATGAACGATGCCGTCCAGCCCATCCCAGCGTTGCCCCAGCGAATGGAAGAGAGCCTCGATTTGATCGTCTTGTGCCACATCACAGGGATAGAGGGCACTCACCCCCAATTCCATGGCCAGTTTCTCCACTCGTCCGCGCACTGAGTCGCTTTGATAGGTGAGCGCCAACTGGGCACCTTCCCTTTGCATCGCTTGGGCGATCCCCCAAGCGATGGAGCGATTGCTCAACAATCCGGTGATGAGTATGTTCTTGTTTGCCAAAAATCCCATGGGTCGCTCTCCTGTGTCAGGGCATCATGATAAACCATTCCCTTCGGAAAGGCGTAGTCGGACGCGATAGAATGGGGGGGTGGCGAAGATGAAACCCGGCATGGGGCGATGGGTGGTTTCTGCGGGGATGATCAAGAGGAAGAGGTATGGAAGAGGGCGGTGGATGAAGGTGAGAAGAGCGTGGGTGCTTTGGCTGGCCCTGTGGATGTTCCCGCTGCAGGCCCAGGAAAAGGTTCTGCATGTGGCGTTTTCTGCTTCTGAAACGGGGTTTGATCCGGTTCAGACCTCTGACCTCAATACGGCAGCCGTCGAACAGCAACTGTTTGAATCGTTGCTGACCTATGATTACCTGGCACGACCTGCCAAACTGGTTCCCCGTTTGGCAGCTGCCCTGCCCAGCGTGAGCGGGCAGGGGCGCATCTGGACCTTTACCTTGAAAAAGGGCGTATATTTTGCCCCTGATCCGGTTTTTCAGGGCAGAAAGCGGGAAGTGACGGCGACCGATGTGGTCTATACCCTGATGCGTTTCATGGACCCTAAAAATCGCTCCCCCTACAAGTTTTTGCTGGAAGGAAAAATTGAAGGGCTGGACGAGCGAGCGGATCGAGCCAGGGTGACGGGGCATTTTGATTATGACACGCCCGTGGCGGGATTGACGGTGCTCGATCCCTGGCATGTGCGCGTGCACCTGAAAACCACCGACTACGATTTTGGGCATGCCATGGCCCAGCCCATCATGGGAATCGTGGCCCGGGAGGTGATCGAGGCGTATGCAGGGGATACGGCGTCTCATCCGGTGGGCACCGGACCCTATCGCTTGGGACAGTGGTTGCGCTCAGCGCGCATCGAACTGATTCGTAATCCCAACTACCGCTCGGAAGTCTGGCATTTTTCTCCCGGCAAAGATCCGGAGAATCAGCGTCTGGTGGCACAAATGGAAGGAAAAACGTTGCCTCAGATCGATCGGATCGATATTCAGATCATCGAAGAAGCCCAGTCGGCCTGGCTCAGTTTTGGCAAGGGAGAACTGGATATTCTGGGGCTTCCAGCCCAGTTTTCTCCCCTGGCGCTGAGCGGGGATCAGTTGCGTCCGGAATGGGTCCGGCGCGGGATTCATCTGGACCGGATCGTGGAACCCGCCATTGCCTACTACTTCATCAATCAGCAGGACCCCCTGTTGGGAGGCATGACCCCCGCCAGAATCGCTCTGCGGCGCGCCATTTTTTTGGCGATGAATGACGGCGAAATGATGCGGGTCATCGACAAAGGCCAAGCGATTCGGACGGCTTATCCGATTCCACCGGGGGTGGCGGGCGCTGACGCCCAGTACCAGAGTTTGTTGAATTATGACCCGGAACTGGCCAACCAACTGCTCGATGCCTATGGATACCGGCGGGACAGAACGGGTTATCGTCTTCAGCCGGATGGAAAACCCTTGGAAGTCCAGTATACGACAGGACTTTCATCGCAAGATCGTGAATTGGACGAGGTGATGAAAAAGTCTCTGGACCGCATTGGCTTGCGCTTTTCCAGCAACAAACTCAAGTTTCCGGACATCATTCGGGCAGAACGCCAATGTCAGGTCCAGTTCCGCTTGTCGGCCTGGATTGCCGATTATCCCGATGGAGACAATTTCATGCAACTCTGGTACGGACCGCATACCCATGAGAACAATGCCAGTTGTTATCAGGACCCGGAATGGGACCGATTGTACGAGCAAACCCTCGTCTTGCCCGATTCCCCCCGGCGGGATGCCTTGTACCATCGTTTGGCGCGACGCCTGGAACTGTATGGGGTGACCAAGGTCAGTACGTCAGCCTTGCGCAATGTCCTGTCCCAACCCTGGGTACTGGGTTATCGGGCGCATCCCATCTTACCTTCGGTGTGGAATTACCTGGATGTGGAGGAGCGGCATGATGCAACCCCTTGACGAGAAAACAACATGAGCGGATTGCTTTTTCTGGTCCGGCGCCTGGGACAGGCCCTGTTGACTTTGCTGGGGGTGATCCTGCTGGTCTTCGTCCTGTTCAATTGGGTGGGGGGGGACCCCGCCCTGATCCTGGCTGGCAAAATGGCCAGCGCGCAGGACTTGGCCAACGTGCGTCACCAACTGGGCCTCGACCGCCCGCTCTGGCAACAGTTTCTGGACTTTGTCGGGCAGGTTTTACGCGGAGATTATGGGGAAAGTTGGGCCACCCATGAGCCTGTCTCCGCCATTTTCCGCTCCCGGTTGGGGCCTTCTCTGACGCTTCTGATCCCCATGCTGGTTCTGGAAACCCTGGTAGCCATTGCGGTGGCCCTGCTGGTGGCGGCGTTGCGGGGTTCCTGGCTGGACCAGGGGGTGCGCATGGTGAGCACGGTGGCCATGTCCATCAGTTTATTGGTCTACATCATCGTGGGACAATATGTGTTTGCGTATCTGTGGGGGTGGTTTCCGGTCAAGGGGTGGGGCGATTCCGTTCTGACCAATCTGCGGATCTACGCGCTTTTACCTGTGTTGCTGGGACTTTTTGTGAGTGTCGCCCCCTCGATCCGGCTCTATCGTTCCTTCATACTGGAAGAGATCGATCAGGATTTTGTGCGGACAGCGCGCGCCAAGGGCTTGTCGGAAGTGCGCATTCTTTTCGTGCATGTTCTGCGCAATGCGGCCATTCCCATCGTCACCAATATCCTGATGGGACTGCCCGGATTGCTGACGGGTGCTTTTCTGCTGGAACGATTTTTTGCCATTCCCGGCATCGGACGGGAAATCATTCTGGCCGTGGAGCGCAGTGATTTCCCATTGATCAAGGCGATCACCGTGTATGTGGCCATGGCCACCCTGGCCGTCAACTTGCTGGGAGATCTGTGTTACCGTTGGTTGGACCCTCGGGTACGTCTGGAGTAGGAATGATGACGCAAATTTATTCATCGAGGCGTTCGGAGAATGCCTGGAGCCTTGCCCTGCGCCGCTTATGGCGCGACCCGGTGGGACGTTTTTCCCTGGGCGTGGTGATGTGTTATCTGGTACTGGTGGGGATGGTTCTGGCCGGGTGGCTGGGTGCGCGCTGGAATGACCCAGTGGCCGTCAATTATGCGCCTCCGACATGGTGTGCCTCTGTTGCAAATCGGGTGACCCTGCCGGCTGGGGAGGCCTGGGATCGTAGTTCGGTCATTCCCTTGTATGGTTGGACCGATCCGCTGGAACCGCTCTGGAGTGAAGCGCGGGCAGCGGCGCAACGGATCCAGCCCGAGCCTGTGTCGTATCGCCTGACCCTGCTTTTCGGGGCGGATAAATGGGGGCGGGATGTAGGGCAAAAGGTGCTCAAAGGGACCCAGACCTCGGTTTGGGTAGGACTGGTCGCGGCTTTTGTGGCCACGTTCATCGGGACCGTCCTGGGGGCTCTGGCGGGTTATTACGGGCGGTGGGTCGACGACCTGTTGAATGGATTTTATGGGGTATTGACCTCCATTCCTTACCTGTTGCTGGTTTTTGCGGTCGCTGCCGTATTTCAGCAGAAGGGGGTGGGCACCCTCATCCTGATTCTTGGTCTGACGGGGTGGACGGGGGTCTTTCGCCTGGTCCGGGCCGAATATCTGAAGCACCGTACCCGAGAATATGTACTGGCTGCCGGCGCGTTGGGCGCTTCCCATGGGCGGCGTGTGTGGGTACATATCCTACCCAATGTCAGCCATGTGATTTTGGTTCAGTTTTCCCAGAATCTGGTGGGGTTTATCAAATCGGAAGTGATTCTCAGTTTCCTGGGGTTTGGCGTCCCCGTCAGTTCGGTGTCCTGGGGCAGCATGTTGAACGAGGCGCAGAATGAACTGATTTTGGGTAAATGGTGGCAGTTGGGGGTCACCACGGTGGCCATGGCCATTTTTGTCACAGCCTTGAGTTTGCTGACCGATGCCTTGCGGGATGCGCTCGATCCGAGGTTGAATTCGTGAATCCCTTGCCTTTGCTGGAGGTGCGTGACCTCGAGGTGGCGTTTCATCAGGCCGGAGAGATTCCCCTGACGGCGGTGCGCGGCGTGGATTTTACCGTGCCGCCCTGCGCTACCGTCGCCTTGGTGGGGGAGTCCGGGAGTGGAAAATCGGTGACCGCGCTCTCCATTCTGCGCCTTCTCCCTGAATCCCATGCCCGTCTCCATGAGCGCAGTCGTATTTTGTGGGAAGGGCGCAATCTTCTGGAGTTTTCCCCTCAAGCCATGCGAACCCTGCGCAGACGTTCTATGGGGATGATCTTTCAGGACCCCCTGGGTGCGCTCAACCCGGTATTCACCATCGGAATGCAACTGGGCGAATCCGTGCGCCGTGCGGAAGGGATGGGGTCGGCGCGGCAGGTACGTCGACGTACCCTCGAACTTCTGGCGCAGGTGGGCATTGCCAACCCTGCGGCACGGCTGTCCGCCTATCCCCATCAACTGTCCGGGGGGCAACAGCAACGAGTCATGATTGCCATGGCGATCAGTACCCATCCCCAATTGCTGATTGCCGATGAACCGACCACTGCCCTGGATGTGACCGTGCAACGTCAGATCATGACTCTGTTGCGGGAACTGCAACGCGAACTGTCCATGGCCATCCTGTTCATTACCCATGATCTGGCGTTGGTGGGAGAAATTGCCGATGAGGTGGTGGTGATGCGCCAAGGGCGGGTGGTAGAGCAGGGGCGCTGTTCCGAGGTGCTGGTGGCCCCCCGCCATGACTATACCCGGGCGCTGCTGACCTGTCGTCCGACCTTGGGCAATTTACCTGCGCGTTTGCCCATGATCGATGACCAGGGAAATTTGATGCCTGCCCGGGATTCTTCCAGTCCCCGCACTCCGGACCCGTTATCGGTGGCGCTGGAAGTGGAGGGAGTCAGCAAGTCCTTCGTGGTGCAAGGATCGGGTTGGCGACGTTCTCGTTTTCAAGCCCTGGAACCCTTGGGGTTTGCCTTGCAGACCGGGCGTACCCTGGGCGTGGTGGGTGAATCCGGTTCCGGCAAATCCACCTTGGCGCGGATGGTGGCTGGCATCCTGGCCCCCGACACGGGACGGATTCATTTTCCCGGGGCGGGAGTCCCCGGCAGAAGCGGAAGGGCAACCCAGGTGCAGATGGTGTTTCAGAATCCCTTTGCTTCCCTCAATCCGCGTTTTACCATTGCCCAATTGCTGACCGAACCCCTCATGCTCCAGGGACTGGGTTCCCATGCGGACGAACGACTGGCATTGGCGGTGCGCTGGTTGGAGCGCGTGGGGCTGAACGAACGGGCATTGAATCGCTACCCCCATGAATTCTCTGGAGGGCAACGCCAACGGATTGCCATTGCGCGTTGTCTGACCGTGAATCCGCGCGTGTTGATCTGTGACGAATCCGTTTCTGCGCTGGATGTGTCGGTTCAGGCTCAGGTGTTGAATCTGTTACGGGATTTACAGGATGAGCTCGACCTCAGCCTCCTGTTCATTTCCCATGATCTCGCCGTGGTTCGGTTCATGGCGGATGAAATCCTGGTCTTGTACGCCGGGCAGGTCGTGGAGCGGGGGAAAGCGGAAGATGTTTATGCGCGCCCACGACACCCCTATACCCAGCAGTTGCTCAAAGCCATTCCTCAGGGTATTCCACTCTCCTCTCAAGGGGAGGGATGAGGGGAGGGGGAGGTTGGGTGCAGACCTTGTCCGTGGGTTTTGTGAAGGGCAGGATGCGTTCGGGCGGGAGAGCCTCGGGCCGGTTTTGAGTGGCCCTTACCGGGGAGGGCATGCGCCCGGTTGGGTTTTCTGCGGGCCCGTCGCCCATGCGCGGAAGGATGCTTCGTTGGCAGTGTGGAGAGTTCGGCCTCCGGGGGGCTGGCAGGAAGGTCGGAGGAGGGGGCTGAGGGAGCGTTTTCTGCGGTTCTTGAAAAGGGGACGAGAATGACGCCCCCACTGGCGATTCTGCGGTTGGACGCAATGCCGTTGATGCGTTTCAATTCCTCGCCGCTCATCCCGTATTCGTGGGCCACATGATCGATGGCTTCGCCCCGTTGCAACTGGCGGGTTTGCCAGGATACCAGGGTGATGTCCGGGTCATCCAGGCGCGCGATGAAAGAATTGGCTGCGGACACAGGGACCAGGATCGTCGTGTTCCGACTGGAATCGAGTTGAATCAGGGGGCGGTTGAACCCGGGGTTCAACATCAGAAAATCCTCTTCGCTCAGTCCCGCCAGTTGAGCCGCTACTTTGGTGTCCAGTCTCTTGTGGGTGGTAATGGCAGAAAAATAAGGTTCATCGGGAATTGGGGGAAGAATGAGGCCGTAATGTTCCGGAGACAGGACGATGGCTTTGGCAGCCAGAAGACGCGGGATGTAATTACGGGTTTCATCGGATAAATTGAGGTGACCAAAGTCGATGGGTAACTGGCGCGCCCGATTGTAGGCGATTTCGCGGCGAATTTTTCCCTCCCCGCAATTGTAGGCTGCCAGTGCCAGATCCCAGGAGTGAAACTCGTCATACAGGCGCTGGAGATAATCCAGGGCGCTGTAAGTGGTCGCGACCACATCCTTCTGTCCGTCGTACCACCAATCCTTGTGCAAACCGAAGAGACGGGCCGTGGAGGGAATGAATTGCCATATGCCCGAGGCTTGGCTGCGTGACAGGGCGTGGGGATTGTAGGCGCTTTCCACCACGGGTAGAAGCGCGATTTCGGTGGGCATGCCACGGCGCTGTACTTCGTCGACAATGAAATACAGGTACATTCGACTGCGATTGAGGGTTCTTTCCACGTAATCCGGGCGGGCGGCAAACCAGGCAATATGTTTGGCGATCAATCGGTCATCCCGTTCATCCGTCAGGTCGGGCAGGGCGAATCCACTGCGGATCCGGTCCCAGACATCCCCCGGAGGGGCCTGATCACTGGCTTGAGACGGTAATTCGGGATCGAGGGGCAGATCGAGGTCATTCAGTGCGGGAATCTGTGGGGTCTCTTCGCCTGTTATGAGCGCCGGGGTGGGCGAGGGAGCAGAGGAGGGGGACGGGTCCTGGGCCCAGCCCAGTCCCATCCAGCACAATAAAGTCAAAAGCCCCAGTATTCTGGTCAGCACTGGTTTTTCCAGGTGCGTAACACGGTGAAGCGGGTCAATGGGTCGTTGCCCACGGGGGATCCCAGGTAGTGATCCAGCGCCGGAGTCAGGGCGGGATCGGTGCTGCGCAGGAAAGGGTTGGCACGTCGTTCCCGACCGATCTGACTGGGCAGGGTGGGTTCCCCTCGTTTGCGTTGAGCCCGGGCCTCTTTTGCCCAATCTTGAAGTTCCGGATTGTGCGGGTCTGCCCTCAAGGCGAAGTCCAGGTTACTCACCGTGTACTCATGGGCGCAGTAGACGGCGGTTTCGTCGGGTAGGGCAGCCAGTCGCTCCAGGGAGTGAAGCATCTGGGCGGGCGTCCCTTCAAAGATTCGACCGCAGCCGGCGGCAAACAGGGTATCGCCACAAAAGAGGCAACCCTGACCTACATAGGCCACATGTCCCAGGGTATGTCCGGGAACTTCCAGTACGGTCAGGGTCAAATCCAGGGAGGTCAGGGTGATTTCGTCTCCTGCGCGAACGGGGTGGGTCGTGCCCGGAATGGATTCTTCCGCAGGGCCGTAAACCGTCAGGTCGGGAAAGTGGGTACGCAATTCCACCACCCCGCCGCAATGATCGGCGTGGTGATGGGTGAGCAGGATGCCCTCCAGTTCCCAATGACCCCTTCCGAGAGTGGCCAGGACGGGGGCGGCGTCTCCGGGGTCGACGACCCAGGCCTTGCGGTCATTGTGGATCAACCACAGGTAATTGTCGGCAAAGACGGAGATCGGAACGATAGAAAAAGATTTAGGCATTTTCCACAAAGAGACAGATTTGGACTACAATTTTGTCATGGAACAGAAAAACTTGCACGCTTGGCTCGAGACACCGCTGGGACAGTATGTTCTCCGGATGGAGCAGGACATGCTGGATCAGGCGGTGGCGAACGTCTTCGGCTTCAATGCGCTGCAGATCAGTTGGCCGCACCTGGATGGGTTGCGGGCCAACCGGATTCCGCATCATATGACGTTGAGTACACGCCTGGGTGGGACCATCCAGGCTGAGCCCTGCGCCCTGCCTCTTGCTTCCCAGAGCCTGGATCTCGTGGTCATGCCCCATGCTCTGGAATTTACAGAACACCCTCATGCCCTGCTGCGAGAGGTGGATCGGGTCATGCGCCCCGAGGGGCGGTTGATCATTGTGGGTTTCAATCCTCGTAGTTTGTGGGGCGTGCGCCAGTTGTTCACCCTGAACCGACGGGTATCCCCATGGTCGGGACATTTCATCAGTATCTCGCGCCTCAAGGATTGGCTGGCCCTGCTGAGTTTCGATATGGATGGCGGGCGATTTGGCGCCTATGCCCCCCCTTTTACCAGCGCTCGCTGGCTGCATCGTTTCCGGTTCATGGAACTGGCAGGCGATCGCTGGTGGGGGGTGGGCGGCGGCATTTATCTGCTGCAGGCGGTCAAGCGAGTGCATGCCATGCGCCTGATCACGCCCCGCTGGCAACCTCAAAACAGGGTGGAACCTTCCCTGGCTGCCGCGGTGCGCAGCGGGGGGGTACGTCGGCAAGGAGCGCAATCCTCTGCGAGTGATAACGTGGTCCCCCTGCTACCTCGCCCCAAAGCCGTGCCGGTATCGCCCCAGTCATGAGTGTGGTTCGGATCTACACGGACGGGGCATGCAGTGGCAACCCCGGACCGGGGGGCTGGGGCGTGTGGTTGCACAGTTCGGGGGGAGAGCGCGAACTCTGGGGGGGGGTTGCGCAAACCACCAATAATCGTATGGAATTGCAGGCGGTCATCGAAGGATTGACCGCCTTGACAAGGCCCTGTCAGGTGGAACTGTATACCGATTCCCAATATGTCCAGAAAGGCATCCAGGAGTGGATTCATGCCTGGCGTCGCAATGGTTGGCTCACCTCTGCACGCAAGCCGGTGCGGAATGCCGATTTGTGGCAGATACTCTGGGAGGCGACCCAGCGTCACCAGATTTCCTGGTACTGGGTCAAAGGTCATGCAGGGGATTTGGGCAACGAACGGGCCGATGCGCTGGCACGGCGCGGCCTGGAAGAAAAGGGGCGGGAATGCGCTGGGTGATGCTCGACACCGAGACCACCGGGTTGGACCCACGTCAGGGGCATCGCCTGGTGGAAATCGGATTGGTGGAAATCGTTGCCCGACGTCGTACGCGTACCTGGCATCACTACCTCAACCCAGGGCGAGACAGTGATCCGGGGGCCTTGGAAAAGCATGGTCTGACGACGAATTTTTTGAAGGATAAACCTCCCTTCGGTGGGGTGGTTGAAAGTTTCGTCGAATTTTTGTGTGATCCTCCGCAAGGCATGCCGCTGAACGGTTTGGTCATCCACAACGCCGCCTTTGATCTTGGGTTTCTCGATCATGAGTTGAGTCTGTTGGGGAGGCCGGCGTTGCTTGCCCATCTGCCAGAGGGGGTGTTGGTGGATTCCCTCAAGGTGGCACGCGAATTGTTTCCGGGCAAACGTAACAGCCTGGATGCGCTCTGCGAACGGTATGAAATCGATCATGCCCACCGCACGTTCCATGGTGCGCTACTGGATGCCGAGTTGCTGGGGGAAGTCTACCTGGCCATGACGCGCGGCCAGGAAAATCTGTGGATGCCGGAAGAAACCTCCCAGGATTCGATGCAGATGCCCGGTTACGTTGCCTCGACTTCGGCGCATCGATTGCGCGTACTACAGGCAACCGAAGTGGAAATGGAGGCTCACCGTACTCAATTGGAACGAATCGATCAAGCCAGTGGCGGGCGTATGCTGTGGCGGTCCGAGGTGTCCTGATGGAAAGACAGGGTGGCTTGCAGTAACTGGCGGTAACGCGCCTGGTCAGGCGGGGTTCCCTGGCGCTGGGATTCCCACAGGATCTGCCCCAGACAGTCCAGAAGGCGGTGGCGAGCTTCATGTTCGTCACGGGTGGTCTGGCATAGGCGCTGAAAAATTGCGCTGATACCCGGGGGGTGATCGATCCCTAGTTGTTCTTCGAGAGCAAGATGCAAGGACAGGTGCAAAAAGGGGTTCATGCCACCATCCTCTGGACCCCAGGTGCGTTCCAGCGTTTCTTCGGAAGTCGATTCGAGCAGCGGATGAAATTCCGGGTGGTGCTGAATGACTTCCGCAGCCAGTGCCTCCAGCGGGCTCAGCAGGCGTCCGCTGCGTTGCCCTTGCCAGGTTTCCATAAAAAATTTCCGGACTTCTTCGCGGCTGGGATCAAACATGGATTTTCCCCGTGTCACAGAGATCCTGAATCAGGCAGACAGCGCAGCGGGGCGCTCGTGCCTGGCAGACATGTCGACCTTGCAGGATCAACCAGTGATGGGCATGCTGCAGAAAAGGCGCGGGAACGGCGCGCAGCAGGGCCTGCTCCACCGCCAGGGGGGTGGTTCCGCAGGCCAGTCCGGTACGGTTGGCAACCCGAAAGACATGGGTGTCCACGGCGATGGTGGGGTGACCGTAGAGGATATTGAGGACGACATTGGCGGTTTTGCGCCCTACGCCGGGTAAGGCTTCCAGTTCGCCTCGGGTCCCGGGCACCCGACCCTCATGTCGTTCCACCAGAAGTTTGGCCATTTCAAGGGCATGACGCGCCTTTGCCCGGTACAAACCCAAGGTACGGATGGCTTGTTCAAAGGCCGCCAATCCCAGCGCCAGCAAATCCTGCGGGGTCTGCAGGGTGGGAAACAGAGGCGCGGTGGCCCGGTTGACTCCCACATCGGTAGACTGGGCCGACAGGAGAACTGCCAGGAGTAACTGAAAAGGGGTATGCCAGACCAGTTCGGTGGCGGGGTGAGGATTGGCGTGCGCCAATCGCTCAAACAACTGTTGGCATTGGTCAGGAGTCATCGAGCGGGGCGGCGGGTAAAAAGGTAATGCAATTTTCCGGGCAGGGGGAAAGACAATTTTCACAACCGGTGCACAGTGCGTGCAGGATGGTATGCATCCAGCGTGCGGCGCCCACGATGGCTTGTTCGGGACAGGCGCGCAGGCACTTGAAACAACCGATGCAGCGTGTTTCGTCGATCCGTGCGATTTGTTGGCGGGTGGCCAGGGTGGGATTCATGTCGGGCGGTCACTTTCCAGAATCTCGCGGATCAGGTCCGGTCCTCGATAGATCAGGCCGGTGTAGACCTGGACCAATTGGGCACCGGCGACCAGCATGGCCTGGGCTCGCGCTGCACTGGTGATGCCGCCGACGCCGATGATGGGCAGAGCCCCGTCCAGCGCGTGGGCCAGGTGGGCCACCACGGCCAGGGATTTTTCGTGGAGGGGCCCCCCGCTCAATCCCCCGGTTTCCTGCACATGGGGCAAGTGCAGGATGGGATCGCGGGTAATCGTGGTATTGGTGGCGATCACTGCATCCATGTGCTCTTCCACCAGAATCTGCGCAATGTCCGTCAGGGCTGCGGGGGTGAGGTCGGGTGCGATCTTGATGGCAATGGGTAAAGGATGTCCCAGTCGTTCCACCAACCGGAGTCGTTCTTCATGAAGGGCGCGCAGGAGCGGGGGCAGTGCCTCGGTTCCCTGCAGTTGGCGCAGGTTTTGGGTATTGGGGGAGGAGATATTGACCGTGACATAATCGGCGTGGGGTGCCACCGCGATGAGTGCAGACCGATAATCCTCCACTGCGTGTTCCAGGGGAGTATCGAAATTTTTGCCGATATTGATGCCGAGGAGGGCAGACGGGCGCCATTGGCGGACCTGTTCCACCAGTGCGGCCACGCCATGGTTGTTGAACCCCAGGCGGTTGATCAATCCTTCCACTGCGGGGAGGCGAAAGACACGGGGCTGGGGATTGCCATTTTGTGGGCGCGGGGTGACCGTACCGACTTCGATGAACCCGACACCGAGGGCGGCAAGACCCCGAATGTAGGTCCCGTTTTTGTCCAGACCTGCAGCAATCCCCAGGGGGTTGGCAAAGGTCAGACCCATGACGGTACGCGGGCGGGTGGAAACCGGGTGTCCGGGCTGGACCAGGCCGCACCGGGCAGCCCGGTCCAGGGCGGTCAGGGAGAGGGTGTGGGCGGTTTCGGGGTCAAGGCGAAACAGCAGGGATCGAGCAATGGGATAGAGCATCAGTGGGGGTCAGCGTATCGGAGAGTCAAGGGATTCAAGTAGTTCAGGGAAAGAGATCCAGGCACCGGAAACCCAGGCTTCGAGGGGCTGGAAGCGGCTTTTGTACGCCATTTTGGCGCAGGAACGGATCCAGTAACCCAGATAGAGCCAGGGAAGTCCTTGAGTTTGGCACTCCTCGATCTGCCAGAGGATGTTATAAGTGCCGTAGGAAGTTCCGGGCATGTCCGGCTCATAGAAGGTGTAAACCGAAGAAAGCCCCTGAGCCAGTTCATCGATCAGGCTGACCATGCGCAGTTGTCCTTTTTCGCGAAACTCCACCAGCCGGGTAGGCAGGGAGGATTGTAGCAGGAATTGGCGGTACTGGTCCTCTCCGGTGCGATCCGGGGTGATTTCTCGATGACGTGCATGCTGGTATCGGGTATAGAGCGAAAAATGCTCCGGTTCGAAACGCAAGGGCAGTGAGCGTGCCTCCAGACATCGATGTTGTTTCCAAACTCGGCGCTGAACACGCGAGGGGGAAAAGTCCCGTACCCGGATCCGTACGGGAATACAGGCACGGCAGCGGGGACAGTGGGGACGGTAGGTAAAGAGTCCACTGCGGCGAAAGCCATTTTCCACCAGGATACTGTACAGTTCCTGGTCGATCTGAGGGCCGGGGGCCACGACCTGAGAGCGTGCGTTCTGCCCCTCCAGATAACTGCAGGGATAACTGGCCGTGACATAACACTGCACGGGTTGGATCGGGAGGTCGTAAAGATGCGTCATGGGGACACTCCAAGCGCGTCGTTCACGGGTTTTGGGGAGAAGCACGCAAGAAATCGGTAGCGTTCATGTCCCCTAGTATAATACGAGGTTCTGGCTGTGCAAAATCATTGAGAGAGGCGGCGGTAAAATCGTGAAGGAGAGATCAGCATGAGAAGAGGTGGAACGTGATCGGTTCCATGATGGGACGTCCGTTGCTGGTTTCTGCCTTGCTGGAACATGCGGCTCGCTGGCATGGAAAAACTGCCGTGGTTTCCCAACGCGCTCCCCAGGATGGGGTGACCTTTGATTGGGAGGGCATCGATCAGCGTACCCGTCGTCTGGCTCAGGCCTTGATTCGTCTGGGCGTGCGTCCGGGAGATCGGGTGGGGACACTGGGCTGGAATCATCACCGCCATCTGGAAGCCTATTACGCGATCCCGGGCATTGGGGCGATTTGTCATACCCTCAATCCACGCCTGTTTCCGGAACAACTGGTCCAAATCCTGCAAGATGCGGAAGACGTGGGCTTGCTGGTGGATTCCGGGCATCTTTCCCTGTTGCCGACCCTTGAAAACCTGGGCGTGCGTTTGCCCTGGGTGATCGTGATGGGCGAACCCGGTGAAGCACGTGCGCCGCTCCTGGGGACGTGGTTTGACTATGAAACCCTACTGGCCGAAGAAAATGGGAGTTTCGACTGGCCTGACTGGTCAGAGGAGCAAGCCGCCGGCCTCTGTTTTACCTCGGGAACCACGGGGCGACCCAAAGGGGTCGTGTACTCCCACCGTTCCACCGTGCTTCATGCCATGAGTGTGGCTTTGCCCGACAGCCTCGGGTTTTCGGCGTGTGACTCGGTATTGCCGGTGGTTCCCTTGTTCCATGCCAATGCGTGGGGATTTCCTCATGCGGCGGCTCTGGTGGGGGCCAAACTGGTGTTGCCCGGCCCCTGGCTGGATGGCGCAACCCTGTATGCCCTGTTGGAGCGCGAGCAGGTCACGATCAGTGCGGGAGTCCCCACGGTGTGGCGAGGTTTGATGACCTTTCTGCAGGCGCAGAGGATGAAACTGCATCATCTGCGCCTGCTCGGGGTGGGTGGAGCGGCTTGCCCTTCGACGTTGGTGCGTTATTTCGAGTGTGAACAAAAAGTGACGGTGCGGCCGGGGTGGGGTATGACAGAAACCAGTCCGGTGGCAGCGCTCATGAGCCCCAAACAGGCACAGGCAGGGTTCTCCGGCGAGGCGCGCTGGCACTGGTTGGAGAAATCGGGGCGCCCTCCCTTTGGCGTGGACATGCGGTTGATGGACAATGAGGGGCGGGAAGTGATCCGGGATGGAATGACCCCCGGTCACCTGGAGGTGCGCGGCCCGTGGATTTGTGAATATTACTGGAAAGAGGCACGGGAGACGGGGCGAGCCTGGTTTCCGACCGGTGATGTGGCCACTCTGGATGAGGAGGGATTCCTGCAGATTACGGATCGTGTCAAAGATTTGATCAAGAGTGGAGGGGAATGGATCAGTTCGGTTCAGGTGGAACAGGCTGCCCTACTTCATCCTGCCTTGCGGGAAGCGGCGGTGATCGGCTTCCCTGACCCGCATTGGGGGGAACGCCCGCTGTTGATCATGGTGCTGGAAGCGGGAAAGGCGGTGGAGGAAAAAGAATTACGACAACATCTGGCTCGGCATGTGGCGCGCTGGTGTGTGCCCGATCGATTTCTGACGGTGGACAGTCTGCCCCATACCGCCACGGGCAAGGTGGACAAGGTGTCCTTGCGCCGGCGCCATGGAGGATGTGCGGGTTGATTTGCCCGGGGTTCGGACACAAAAAAGACCAGGTTCAACCGCGTGGGCGGAAGAAACCTGGTCCAAATGACTACGGGGCACTCAAGCCCCGTTCACGCACCTAAGCGTTTTGAATGTTTGATGCTTGTTTTCCCTTGGGTCCCTGGGTGACATCGAAGGAGACTTTCTGACCTTCCTTCAGGGTTTTGAACCCGCCCATCTGGATGGCGGAAAAATGAGCGAAGAGATCTTCGCTTCCGTCATCGGGGGTGATGAAACCGTAACCTTTAGAATCGTTGAACCACTTGACTGTACCTGTTGCCATGTTTGCTTTCCTGTTGATGATTTGGGCCTTAAAACCCGGGTAAGGTTTGAGTTTCAAGGCCAGCAAACGGCAAAACCGGTGATGCAGACAACTTGGAACCAAACTCCAGTTGCACTTTTACGCGAGTTTGGGTCTGATCGTCAAGAGGGAATCCAGGTTTTTTTGGGAAAAAGGCCGATTTTGTGTAAAAAATGATCAGAAATGGATTTTTTGAGCAAAGGGGTTGCGAAAATTCTTGAAAAGTTTAGACTGAAACCATATCTTCAGAAGCGATGGGAAGGGGAGATCGAAGTCGGTGAGTTTCCTCACGGTTGACTTGATCCGGTGGGGGGATGATGAGTCGGGAATTGACAACGGTGCTGGAAAGAAAGGAGATTCGGGCGAACCCGCCACCGCTCTTCGATGTCCTGTTGCTGAATGACGATTACACCCCTATGGAATTTGTGGTGGACGTACTCGGACGGGTGTTCGGTCTGGGGCAGGAGGCGGCGGTACGGGTCATGTTGCAGGTTCACACGGAGGGTCGTGGACTCTGTGGCACTTATCCGCACGATATCGCCGCAACGCGTGTGGCGCGTGTCGTCACTCTGGCGCGCGCAGCGCAACATCCTTTGCAATGTATCATGGAGGAACGAGGATCATGATTGCCCAAGAGCTGGAAGTCAGTCTACACATGGCCTTTGTGGACGCGCGTCAGAAGCGCCACGAGTTTATCACTGTGGAGCATCTGTTGTTGTCTCTGACGGAAAACGCCGCTGCATTGGAGGTATTGCAGGCCTGTGGCGCCGATGTCGGGGAGTTGCGCGAAAAGTTGAGCACGTTCATCCAGGAAAACAATCCTCAGACCGGGGGAACCGGGACGGTGGATACCCAGCCCACGCTGGGCTTTCAGCGGGTCATTCAGCGCGCTATCCTGCATGTTCAATCCTCGGGCAAAAAGGAGGTGACCGGTGCCAACGTTCTGGTGGCCATCTGCGGGGAAAAGGATTCCCATGCCGTGTTTTTCCTCAACCAGCAGGGCATTACCCGTCTGGATATGGTGAACTTCATGATTCACGGCGTGAGCAAGGTGAAAAGTTCTGCGTCTCTCCAAAAAGAAGAGGCAACCGCCGAGGGAGAGGGCGAGGTAGTCGCTGGACGGGAATTACAAAACTTCACAGTTAATCTCAATGCGCAGGTGGTTGCGGGAAAAATCGACCCCCTCATTGGACGGGATCGGGAAGTGGAACGGGTCGTCCAGATCCTGTGCCGCCGCCGCAAGAACAATCCTCTGCTGGTGGGAGAAGCCGGGGTGGGTAAAACGGCCATCGCCGAAGGACTGGCATCGCGCATCGTGAGCGGGGAAGTCCCCGAAATTCTCAAGTCTGCCACGGTTTACAGCCTCGACATGGGGGCTCTGCTGGCGGGGACCAAATACCGGGGGGATTTCGAACAACGGCTCAAAGCGGTACTCAGACAGCTGAAGGAAGACCCCTACAGCATCCTGTTCGTTGATGAGATTCATACGCTGATCGGCGCAGGCGCATCTTCAGGAGGGACCCTGGATGCTTCCAACCTGCTGAAGCCCGCGCTTTCTAGGGGTAATCTGCGTTGCATCGGTGCGACGACCTACACCGAGTTTCGCGGTGTTTTCGAGAAGGATCATGCCTTGGCCCGGCGGTTCCAGAAGGTGGATGTGAGCGAGCCTTCCGTGGAAGATACGGTGCAGATCCTGCGCGGGTTGAAGTCCCGCTTCGAGGCCCACCACGGGGTTCGCTACAGTGATGCGGCCATTACCAGTGCGGCGGAACTGGCGGCCCGTTTCATCAATGATCGCCATTTGCCGGACAAGGCCATCGATGTGATCGACGAGGCGGGGGCGGCGCAACGCATTCTGCCCAAGTCCCGGCAACGCAAGTGGATCGGCAAGGCGGAAATCGAGGATATCGTGGCCAAGATTGCCCGTATTCCTGCGCACAACATCACCCGTTCCGACCGCACCGCGCTCAAGACGCTGGACCGTGACCTGAAAGCGGTGGTCTTTGGTCAGGATCGGGCCATCGATGCCTTGAGTGCTGCCATCAAAATGGCGCGTAGTGGGCTGGGGAATCCCCAAAAACCCGTGGGTTCCTTTCTGTTTTCCGGACCGACGGGGGTGGGCAAGACGGAAGTGGCCCGCCAACTGGCTTATGTTCTGAAAGTGGAACTGATCCGTTTCGACATGTCCGAGTACATGGAGCCCCATGCCGTCTCCCGTCTCATTGGCGCGCCACCGGGGTATGTGGGGTTCGATCAAGGGGGGTTGTTGACGGAAGCCATCACCAAAAACCCGTACTCGGTCCTGTTGCTGGACGAAATTGAAAAAGCGCACCCCTCCATCACCAACATACTGCTTCAGGTGATGGACCATGGAACTTTGACGGACAACAATGGGCGCAAGGCAGATTTTCGGAATACCATCCTGATCATGACCACCAATGCGGGGGCCGAGGCTTTGACCCATGCCAGCATCGGTTTCATGAGTGCACAAACTCAGGGAGGACAGGGAGAGGAAGAAAAGGAAATCAAGCGCCTGTTTTCTCCCGAATTTCGCAATCGGCTGGATGCGCGAATCTCCTTCGCCTCCCTGGACAGCGATATCATTCTGCGGGTGGTGGACAAGTTCCTCATGCAACTCGAGTCCCAACTGCATGAAAAACGTGTGGAAGCCACCTTTACCGAACGCTTGCGGGCCTATTTGGCGCGCCAGGGCTTCGATCCCCTGATGGGCGCGCGTCCCATGGCGCGCTTGATACAGGATACGATCCGGCGTGCCTTGGCGGATGAACTGCTGTTCGGGCGTCTGGCACAGGGAGGGAAGGTGGTGGTAGATCTGAACGAGGAAGACAAGATTCGCCTCGAGTTTGAAGAAAGCTTGGTTGAAAGCGTACATTGACCCGTTAAAAACCTTCCTCCTCCCGCAGTCCGGCCTTTATAATGGCTCCACCAAGGCTAACGGGGGGAGGGCTTGTTGTGGATCCATTTTGTGACGCTGAAGAACTGGCGCGCATGGATGCGTGGTGGAGGGCTGCCAACTATCTGTCCGTGGGTCAAATCTATCTGAAGGACAACCCGCTGCTTGAACGTCCGCTTACGCTGGAGGACGTCAAACCCCGGCTGCTGGGGCACTGGGGGACGACGCCCGGACTCAATTTCATCTACGTTCACATGAATCGGGTCATTCTGGAGCGTGACCTGTCCATGATCTATCTGGCGGGACCGGGTCACGGTGGGCCGGGGATGGTGGCCAACACCTGGCTGGAAGGCACCTACAGCGAAATTTATCCGCAGGTTTCCCGGGACCGGGCGGGGATGCGCCGCCTGTTCAGGCAGTTTTCCTTTCCGGGCGGGATCCCCAGTCATGTGGCGCCGGAAACACCCGGTTCGATCCATGAGGGCGGAGAGTTGGGGTATGCCCTTTCTCATGCCTATGGGGCCGTGTTTGATAATCCGGACCTGATCGCCTGCTGTGTGGTAGGGGACGGGGAAGCCGAGACCGGGCCAATGGCCGCTTCCTGGCATTCCAATAAATTTCTTGATCCGCGCCGGGATGGGGCCGTGCTGCCGATCCTGCATCTGAACGGCTACAAGATCGCCAATCCCACGATATTGGGGCGTATGCCTGAGGAAGAAGTGACGGCCCTGTTTCAGGGCTATGGTTACCAACCTCACTGGGTGTCGGGCGATGATCCCATGACCATGCATGCGCAGATGCGTGATACGCTGAACCAGGTGCTGGATGACATCCGGGAGATACAATGGGTCGCTCGTTCGGGACGAGGAATGCCCCTCCGGGCGCATTGGCCCATGATCATCCTGCGCAGTCCAAAGGGGTGGACCGGTCCAAAGACCGTGGATGGGCAGAAAACTGAAGGATTCTGGCGCGCGCATCAGGTTCCCTTGTCTGAACTGCGCTCACGCCCCGACCATCTCCAACTTCTGGAAGACTGGATGCGTTCTTACCGCCCTCAGGAACTGTTTGATGTCGAGGGACATCTGCGTCCCTCCCTGGCGGCCCTGGCCCCTCTGGGCACGCGCCGTATGAGCGCCAATCCTCACGCCAACGGGGGGCTTTTGCGGCGCGATCTGGTCTTGTCCGATTGGCGCACCCATGCCCTGCCGGTACCTCAGGCAGGACAAAAGGAAGCCGAAGCAACCCGTATCATGGGGCGTTTCCTGAGGGATGTCATGGCTTCCAATCAGGACAACTTCCGTTTGTTCGGCCCGGATGAAACGGCATCCAATCGCCTGAATGCCGTATTTGAAGTGACAGACCGGACCTGGGGGCTGCCCGTGCTTCCCGAGGACGACCATCTGGCGGCAGATGGTCGGGTCATGGAAATTCTTTCCGAGCATACTTGCCAAGGCTGGCTGGAAGGCTATCTGCTGACGGGGCGCCATGGAGTGTTCTCGTGCTACGAGGCCTTCATTCATCTGGTGGATTCCATGTTCAACCAGCATGCCAAGTGGCTCAAGACCACGGCGCACCTGCCCTGGCGTCCTCCCCTGGCCTCGCTCAATTATCTGTTGACATCCCACGTCTGGCGCCAGGACCATAATGGATTCTCCCATCAGGACCCGGGATTTCTGGATCATGTGGTCAACAAGAAGGCCGATGTCATTCGGGTCTATCTTCCGCCGGATGCCAATACCCTATTGTGTGTGACCGATCATTGTCTGCGTAGTCTGCATCGGGTCAATGTGATCGTGGCCGGCAAGCAGCCTGCCTTGCAGTGGCTGGATCGGGACGCGGCTGCCGCCCATGTGGCGGCAGGGATCGGCCGGTGGGACTGGGCCAGTTCCGAAGGTAACGGAGTCCCCGATGTGGTCATGGCCTGCTGTGGTGACGTGCCCACTCTGGAGACCCTGGCGGCGGTGGATATTTTGCGTCGCGAATTGCCGGATCTGCGAATACGGGTAGTGAACGTGGTGGACCTGATGACCCTGCAACCCCACGAGGAACATTCTCATGGTCTCTCAGCACCGGATTTCGAGGCCTTGTTCACGCCCCATTGCCCGGTCATCTTTGCTTTCCATGGCTATCCTTGGCTGATCCATCGCCTCATTTATCGCCATGCCAACAGCGCCCATTTTCATGTGCGCGGGTACAAGGAAGAAGGGACCACCACCACGCCCTTCGACATCACCGTGCTCAATGAGTTGGACCGTTTCCACCTGGTCATGGATGTGCTCGACCGGGTGGCTGTTCCGGCGGAGCGGGGCGCGCTCTTGCGGCAACAGATGGTGGATCGTCTGACGGCCCATCGTGCCTATGTCTGCGAGTTTGGTGAAGATCAAGCGGAAATTCAGGAATGGCGGTGGCCTCACTAACCCTTCTGGTTCTCAACAGTGGTTCCTCTTCTTTGCGTGCCACCCTGTTTCGGGGGGGAGAGGGAATTCGTCACTGGCATTTTTCCGGAATCACGGACCACGAAGGCGCGCTTCAGTCGCTGCTGAAAGATCTGGAAGGCCAGTGTCCAGAGGGTGTGGTTCACCGACTGGTGCATGGGGGTGCCATCACGGAGGTGGCGCGGGTGATCGATGGGGTGGAGCGGAGTCGTCTCGAGGCATTGGTGCCCTTGGCCCCCCTTCATCTGCCCGCCAACCTGAGGGGCGTGGACCTCTGCACGGCCTATTTCCCGGTACCCCAGATCGCCTGCTTCGATACGGCCTTTCATGCCACCTTGCCCGCTCTGGCCATGCGCCTGCCCATTCCTGCCCGTTTTCATCTGCGCAAATTCGGTTTTCATGGCTTGAGTTATGCCCACCTTGCGCGGCGCCTGCCGGAGGTTCTGGGTCTGCGGCGAGCCCTGGGGAGAGTCGTGGGGATGCATCTCGGACAAGGTGTCAGTGCCTGTCTCCTGCATCACCTGACGTCCGTCGAGACAACCATGGGATATAGCCCGGCGGGAGGGTTGGTGATGGGAACGCGCAGCGGAGATCTGGACCCAGGGGTCATTCTGGCACTGGGACTGGAGTTGACATGGGATGAACTGGCCCAGGTGGTTTACCATGAAATGGGTTTATGGGCCTTGTCCGGAGGGATCAGTGCTGACATGAAAACCTTGTTGGCGGATGGCCGGGAAGAAGCCCGTTTTGCCGTGGAATTTTTTTGTCGGCGGGTGGCGCAGAGCGTGGGCGGTATGGCCACCCTGTTGGGCGGGCTGGATGCGCTGGTCTTTACCGGCGGCATTGGAGAGCATGCCGGGGCAGTTCGGTCGCTCATCGTGCAATCCTTGTCTTTTCTTGGGTTTGCCCTGGACGAGGGAGCCAATCAGGAAAATGCGCTCCTCATTTCCACGGCGCAGAGTCTTCCCGTCCTGATCATTTCCGCCGACGAGGAAGATCTGATGCGTGAGGTGGCGACGCCGCTCTTCACTCTCCGGCATTGAGGCAGGGGCCATGGCCAATCTCCAGGAAATTCGGGGCAAAATCGGGACCGTACAGAATTTGCAGAAGTTGACGCGGGCCATGGAGATGGTGGCACGCAGCAAGATCGGCAAGATCATGATGCGCATGGAGGCAGCCCGCCCCTTTGGCGAGAAAGTGCGCGTCATTGCGGCACACATGCACCATGCCCGTCTCGAGTACCACTCTCCCTACCTGACCCAGCGCATGCCCATGAAACGGGTGGGGCTGATTCTGGTGACCACCGACAAGGGTATGTGTGGCGGTTTGAATACTCGCTTGTTCCGTCAATTGGGAGAGCATCTGAGGGAATGGAGCCGAAACGGGGTGGTGCCGGAAGTGTGTGTGATCGGTAATCAGGGGCTGAGTTTCATGCGCCGTCTGGGTTTGCCGGTGGTCGCGCAGGTGGTGGGACTGGGAGACACGCCCAGGATGGAACGGCTGGTTGGTCCTCTGGATGTGGTCCTGAAGAAATTTCGGGAAGGTCGGATCGATGGCGTATTCCTGGCCTATTCGCATTTTGTCAACGTGTTGGTTCAGCGACCGGTGGTGGAAGTCTTGTTGCCGCTCTCGGGTGAGCGACTGGGTGCACCGACGGGACCTTGGGATTACCTGTACGAACCGGATCCATCGACGGTCGTGGATCGCATGCTGCGCCGCTACCTGGAAACCTTGATCTGGCTGGCGGTGGCGGAGAACATGGCTTCCGAGCAAGGGGCACGGATGATGGCGATGAAGGCGGCCAGTGACAATGCTCGGGAAGCGATGGAAGACCTTCAGCATCTCTACCACCGTTCCCGTCAGGAACAAATCACCCGCGAGTTGGTCGAGATCACCTCCGGGGCGGCAGCGACGGGAGGTGCAGGATGAAGTTATTCCAGGTGGATATCGTCAGTCTGGAACGATCGGTTTTTTCGGGGCGGGCTTCCTTCGTGGTGATCCCGGGGGAACAGGGCGATTTGGGAATTTTGCCGGGCCATGCGCCGCTCATGGCGGAATTGCGTCCGGGCTGGGTGCGGGTGGATCAGGGGGATCCCGTGGCCGAAGAGCATTTTTATGTTTCCGGTGGCGCGGTGGAGGTCCAGCCGGAACGGGTAACCATCTTGCTCGATTTCGTCCTGGTAGCGCCGGAAGACACAGGCGGGGAAGAGCAGGAGAGGCAGCAGGCCCGGGAGAATTTATTGCGTGCGCGGGTATCGGCGCTCGAATATGCACAGATGGAAGCGGCTCTCTACAAGGCCCTGAATGGCTTGCAGAGTGGGCAACATCCCCTGCGGCGCAAGAGAATCCGTTGAAGTGGGCGGTCCTGACAGGAAAATCGGGTAAAATCCGGGGTTCTGTCCAACTTTTTACCTTCAGTCGAAACGGATCATGAAATCTTCCGCCCTGCGTACGCGTTTTCTGCAGTTCTTTGCCCGGCACGGACATACCATCGTGCCTTCCAGTTCCCTGGTGCCTGCCCATGACCCGACCCTGCTCTTCACCAACTCGGGCATGGTCCAGTTCAAGGATGTCTTTCTCGGCAAGGAACAGCGCCCTTACACGCGCGCCACCAGCAGCCAGCGCAGCGTGCGTGCGGGAGGGAAGCACAATGATCTGGAGAATGTGGGCTATACGGCACGCCATCATACCTTCTTCGAGATGCTGGGCAATTTCAGTTTTGGCGACTATTTCAAACGCGCCGCCATCGGGTATGCCTGGCAATTTCTGACGGAGGAACTGGGGTTGCCCCAGGAGCGTTTGTGGGTGACGGTCTACCATGACGATGAAGAAGCCGCCACGATCTGGCTCGATGAGATCGGCGTGGATCCCACCCGTTTTACCCGCATTGCCACGGCAGACAACTTCTGGCAGATGGGCGATACGGGGCCCTGCGGACCCTGCAGCGAAATTTTTTATGACCATGGTCCCGACGTGGCGGGAGGCCCCCCGGGGTCGGCCGAGTCTGAGGGCGATCGGTACATCGAAATCTGGAATCTGGTGTTCATGCAGTTCAATCGCGATGAACAGGGGGGATTGCACCCCTTGCCACGCCCCTCGGTGGATACGGGAATGGGGCTGGAACGAATTGCGGCGATTTTGCAGGGCGTACACAGCAACTACGAGATCGATCTGTTTCGTGACCTGATTGCGGCGGCCCAACGTCATACAGGGGCTTCGGATCCAGCCAGCCAGTCCTTGCGCGTCATTGCCGACCATATCCGGGCCTGTGCGTTTCTGATCGTGGATGGCATCGTTCCGGGAAACGAGGGGCGGGGTTATGTGCTGCGCCGTATCATCCGGCGTGCCATTCGTCATGGGTATCGACTGGGGCAGAAACAGCCCTTCTTTTACCGTCTGGTGGAGGATCTGGTGACGGTGATGGGAGAGGCCTATCCCGAACTGGTGGCGGCGCAGGAGCGGGTGAAGGCCGTGCTTCTGCAGGAAGAGGAACGTTTTGCCGAAACGCTCGAGCATGGGTTGGCCGTGCTGGATGAGGCTCTGCGTCTGAACGCCGAACATCTCTCCGGCGAGGTGATCTTTCGCCTTGCGGATACCTATGGATTCCCCGTGGACCTGACCGCAGACATTGCGCGTGAACGGGGAGCGACGCTGGACCTGGAGGGCTTTGAACAGGCCATGGCGCAACAACGTGAACGGGCCCGTGCAGCTTCCCGTTTCACGGCACACAGCGGCGTGGATTATGAC
Source organism: Pseudomonadota bacterium (assembly GCA_021805445.1). Taxonomy (GTDB): domain Bacteria; phylum Pseudomonadota; class Gammaproteobacteria; order Burkholderiales; family Ferrovaceae; genus Ferrovum. The sequence goes on along the minus strand of JAJZFH010000047.1, from coordinate 28,360 downwards.
GGACCCGCGACGACATTTGTCGGATATGACCTGCTCCAGGAGTCGAGCGTGGTGCAGGCCCTCTATCATGAAGGAAGTCCGGTGACACGACTGGAGGCAGGCCAGGAAGGGATCGTGGTGCTCGATCGCACCCCGTTCTACGCCGAAGCAGGGGGGCAAGTGGGGGATCGGGGCCGGCTGGAAGGGAGCACCGGTCATTTCGAGGTGACCGATACCCAAAAAATCCAGGCTCAGGTTTTTGGTCATCAGGGGCGCCTGCTCGAGGGAGCCTTGACCGTGGGGGACCCCGTGTCGGGACGCGTCGACGAAACTGCGCGCCAGCAGGCCGCCCTCAACCATTCGGCCACCCATCTGCTGCATGCAGCCTTGCGTGCGGTGTTGGGTAGCCATGTGGCTCAGCGGGGTTCGCTGGTGGATGCCCAGCGCACCCGTTTCGACTTTTCCCATGGCGAATCCTTGACGAACGAGCAGATGCAGGCGGTGGAAACGCTGGTCAACGGTGAGATTCGGCGGAATGTGCCGGTTTCCGTTCGGACGATGAATTACGATGAGGCCCTGCGGCAGGGGGCCATGGCCTTGTTTGGCGAAAAATATGGTGCCGAGGTGCGGGTCATCGGCATGGGCGCGTTTTCCACCGAACTGTGTGGGGGAACGCACGTCACCCGGACGGGGGACATCGGATTGTTTCGCCTGGTGGCCCAGTCCGGCGTGGCGGCAGGGACCCGGCGGGTGGAGGGGGTGACGGGCGCAGCAGCCCTGCTCTGGACCCAACAGGAACAGCGCCAACTGTACGATCTCGCGCAACAACTCCATGCATCGCCCCACGAAGCCGCCAAACGCCTGCAGCAACTGCTGGAGCAAGGTCAGGCGCGGGAGCGGGAATTGTCCCGCCTGAAGACGCAGGTCGCGGCGCGGGCCGGGGTGGCTCTGCTCGACCAGGCGCTGGTCGTGGACGGCGTGCGGGTTCTGGCGACCTCTTTGCCCGATACCGATGCCAAAGGCCTTCGTGAGGCCTGGGATGCCCTCAAGGGGCAAGCCGGCTCCGCAGTGATCGTGCTGGCGGCGGTACAGGAAGGACGCGTGGCGATGCTGGCGGGCGTGACCGCCGATCTGATCCCGCGCATCAAGGCCGGGGAGTTGGTAGGCTATCTTGCTCAGCAGGTGGGAGGGAAAGGAGGAGGGCGTCCCGACCTGGCCCAGGCCGGAGGGACCCGACCTGACGCATTACCGGCGGCGTTGGCCTCGGTTCTGCCCTGGGTCAGTGCGCGTCTTCAGGGGTCAGCGTGACACCTCGAGGTTATCGATGAGGCGTGTGCGCCCCAAGCGTGCCGCCCCCAAAACCACCAGGGAACGATCCTCCTGGGAGGGTTCGCCCAGATCCTGGGCGCGACGCACGACCATATAATCCGTCGACCAGCAGGTGGGATCGAGTTGGCTCCGCCCCAGACTTTCTTGCGGCGTTTTTCCCTGTTTCAAGGCTTCGGCCACGGCCTCGAGGGCTCGGTAGAGTTCGGGAGCGCGGTTCCGTTCCGCCGGACTCAGGTAACGGTTGCGCGAACTGAGCGCCAAACCATCGGGAGCCCGTACCGTTTCAGCCGCCAGGAGCGTGATGGGTAGCGCCAGTTGACGCACCATGGTGCGCAGAATCAGGGTTTGCTGATAATCCTTTTTGCCGAAGATGGCCACTCGAGGCTGAACCATGTGGAACAGTTTCAGGACCACGGTGGCCACCCCCCGAAAATGTCCGGGACGGAAGGCCCCTTCCAGTTCGTTCTGAAGCGGGGAAGGGTCGACGGTGACACTTTGAGGTTCGGGATACATCTCGTTTTCCGAGGGGGCAAAGACCACGGAGCAACCGACTTGTTTCAAACGGGCGCAGTCTTCCGCCAGGGAGCGTGGATAACGGGAGAAATCTTCCTGCGGACCGAATTGCAGGCGATTGACGAAAATGCTGGCTACCACGCAGGTGGCCTGAGGTTGGACACGGCGGACCAGGTCGATGTGCCCGTCATGGAGGTTTCCCATGGTAGGCACCAGAGCAACCGAGGGTTCTTGGGCGAGACGATGCCGCAGGGCGCTGAGGGTGTACAGAATATCCATGGAACGTTCAGGCGTGGGTCATAGGGGCAGGGCCATGGGGCCGGGACAGTTGGACAGCAACCGGGCGATGGTTCCCTGTCCGGGGATCACGAGGGTTTCCGGGGCTACGTCGAGCCAGGGTAGGAGCACGAAGGAGCGTTGGGCAAGGCGTGGATGAGGGAGGGTCAAATGCGCATTCTGGTGGCATTCCGTTCCATACATCAGGATATCCAGATCCAGGGTGCGCGGCCCATTGGCAAGCAGTCGTACCCGTCCATGGGCCTGTTCCAGGCGCAACAATTCAGACAGTAATGTTTCGGGGTCGAGGGTCGTTTCGATGTGCGCGACGGCATTGATGAAATCCGGTTGGTCCAGATGTCCGAAGGGAGGGCTTCGGTACAGGTGCGAACGGGCAACCAGACGCGTCCCCGGGAAAGACTCCAGGCTATCGAGGGCCGAAGTGACTTGGTGGACTGGGTCGGCCAGATTGCTGCCCACGCCGATGTATGTCGTGACGGGAGCGGGATGCTGGGCGGGAAGGGGGGCTGGGTTCATCATGGGGAACGGCGGCGACGCGACCGTGGTTTACGGGTCTCCTGCACCAGAAGAGAAGTACGGGTATCGGGATCGGCTTCCTGAAAGGTCTGCCACCAAACGCCCAACTCTGGCGTGACGTCGCCACTGGCGGACCGGAGCAACAGAAAATCGTATCCCGCCCGGAAACGGGGGTTTTCCAGCAGGCGGAAAGGTCGCTGACCGTTGCGTTGCTCGAAACGGGGCTGGAGACCCCAAATTTCCTTCATGGTGCCATCGAATCGGTGCGGGATGGGCAAAGTTTTGCGCTGTGCATCGAGGACCGTTTCCATGGCCCCAAACAGGGCGGGATAGAGGGGTTCTCCCTGGGCTTGGCGGGCCTGCCAAAGGGTATGGACCGAAGGCCAGAACAGGGCAGCCAGCAGAAAGCCCGGAGAAACCGTTTTTCTGGCCTGTAACCGTTCGTCGGTATCATTCAACGCCCGCGTGATGAAGCGCGCATGGTCCGGGTTGGACTGCAGGGCGTCGAGATGGGGCAGGATATGGCGATGCAGTCCGAACTGGCGAAGCAATTCGAGGCAGGTCCGGGCCTGCCCGGACAACAGTAATTTGAGTAATTCATCGAACAGGCGAGATTCGGGAATGGGGGCCAACAGATCGCCCAGGTCATGCAGGGGGGCGATCAGGGTGGGATCCAGAGTGAAACCCAACTTGGCACTGAAGCGGATGGCGCGCAGCAAGCGTACCGGATCTTCACGAAACCGGTGGACGGGGTCTCCAATCATGACCAGACGGCGAGCGGCGATGTCTTCGGCTCCGGAGAAATAATCCAGCAGGAGGTTGTGGACCGGATCGTAGAACAATGCGTTGGCGGTGAAGTCGCGGCGGGCAGAATCTTCTTCCAGGGTACCAAAGACATTGTCACGGGTCAGGCGACCATGCTCATCGGTCTGAGAATGATGGTCATGGGGCGCATGACCCCGAAAGGTGGTGACTTCAACGATTTCATCGTGACAGGGGACGTGGATGATCTGGAAGCGCCGTCCGATGATGCGCGAGCGCCGGATCAGGCGCCGGATCTGTTCGGGTGTGGCATTGGTGGCGACATCGAAGTCCTTGGGGGAATGCTGGAGGAGCAGGTCGCGCACGGCTCCTCCCACCACATAGGCTTGAAAACCATTTTCCTGGAGGGTCTTGATCACGCGCAAAGCGCAGGGGCTGATGGCCTGAGGGCGCAAGGAATGCTGCGAGGCGGTCAGCGTATGCAATTTTCCGCTACGGCGGGATTTTTTGGGTCCGAAGACCTTGTTCAGAAAACGCCGGATCATGTCAGGATTTCCAATAATAGACGGGCCAGCCTCGTTGTCTGGCCAGATCAGAGAGAACGGGGTCGGGATTCACAACCACGGGTTCGCTGGCCCGTTCCAGCAAGGGGAGGTCGTTCTGGGAATCGCTGTAGAATGCGGTTTCCGTAAAGTCCTGCCAGCGGTGGCCCAGATCAGCCAGCCACTCGTCCACCCGCGTGATCTTGCCTGACCGAAAACTGGGGGTGCCTCGTACTTTGCCGGTGAATTGGCCGGCTTCATTCAAGGCGGGTTCGGTGGCAATCAAATGGTCGACTCCGAACAGGGCAGCAATGGGGCCTGTGACAAAACGATTGGTGGCGGTGACGATAGCCACCAGTTGAGCCTGCGCCTTTTCTGCCTGGACGCGTTCGAGCGCCGCCGGACTCACCAGAGGGAGGATGCGTTCGGTCATGAAGCGGTGATGCCACTGATCCAGTTGGGCACGGGGAAAGCGGGCCAGGGGTTCCAGCTGGAAGGCCAAAAACGCGTCGATGTCCAACGTTCCCGCCTTGTAATCGTCATAAAAGGCCTGGTTTTTGGCCTCATAGTGAACGCGGTCGAGCACGCCTTGAGCAGCCAGAAACCGGCCCCATTCAAAATCGCTGTCGCCGGACAGCAGGGTGTGGTCTAGATCAAAAAGGGCAAGGCGCATGAATGTCGGTTCAAGAGTGAGGGGTTCCAAGGATTTCGCGTACCATCGGCAAGGTGATGGTGGCACGGTGCGTGGCCAGGGTCCAGTGATGAAATTCTTTCATGAGCGAAAAAAGATAGTCATTGCGACGCGGGCAATGGGTGAGCAGATACTGGGCGACTGCCGGGGGAAGCGTGAGTCCAAGGGACTGGGCGTGGGTATGCAGGGCTGTAATTTTTTCTTCATCGTTCAATGGGGAAATTCTCAACACCAACCCCCAGGCCAGACGGGTCTTCAGGTCGGGAAAGAGGGGCAGGCGGGCCGGGGGGCAGGAACCACTGACCAGCAGCCCCAGTCCCTGATCTCGTCGCTCATTATACCGATGAAACAGGTCCAAAGCACCTTCCTTACCCAAAAGATGCACGTCATCCACGGCCAAACGCAGGTTTTGATCGGGTTCGAAGCGGGTGTCCGGAGTGGTGCGCACAAATTCCTCGGGGCGGACCAGAGCACGCAGGAGATGGGTTTTCCCGGTACCCGAATCTCCCCAGAGATAGATCTGACGTTCTCCTTCGCCCTGTTGCCAGCGTTGTAAGACGCTCACCACTTCTCCGTTGCTGCCTCTCACAAAATCGTCCAGGCATGGACGCACATCGGGTGTCAGGTCGAGAATCTGCTGGCGCATCAGACGGCAGTCTCCTTCGACCACCAGATCCGGTGGAGATGACGCAACAAGATGCGGGCAACGGCAGAGGCGGGCAAGGCGATCACGATGCCAAAAAACCCCAGCAGTTGACCAAAAGACAGTAAGGCCAGGATGACCATGACCGGGTGTAACCCGATGCGCTCTCCCACCAGGCGGGGTGTGATGACCGAGCCCTCAAGAACATGGCCGGCGGCAAATATACTGCATACGGGAAGCAGTAGGGAAGGGTCCTGAATCAGTGCGGTGAGAACTGCCAGAACAAACCCGATGAAGACCCCCACGTAAGGAATGAAGACCAGCAATCCAGCGGTGATGCCCAAAGCCAGCCCCGAGGACAGTCCCGCGAAATGCAGACCCAGCCCATAGAACGTCGCCATGCAGGCCATGACCAGGACCTGTCCGCGCAGGAACTGGCCCAGTACGGTATCGATTTCATGGGCCAGTTGGCGCAGGGGGGCAGCATTACGCGGGGGAATTTTTTGGGCCAGAGTCTGAATCAGACGATCCCAGTCCTTGAGCAGGTAGAAGGTGACGACGGGAATCAACAACAGGGTCAGGAACAGATGAATCAGCACCGACCCACCATGGCGGGCAGACAGGAGCAGGTTCTGGAGGGCGTCACTGATCGATCCCAGGTGTTGTTTCAGTAATTCGCGCCAGGTACTCAAACTGGTATTCCAGTCGACGCCGAGGTTCCTGGGCAGGTAGGGGATGAGGGCGGCTTGCCAGGCGTCCGTCGTGTTGGGCAAGCGTGCAATCAGTTGCAGGAGGTCATGGGCCAGGAGAGGAAAGAGCAAAACCAGAAATCCCAATCCCAGCCCCAGAAAACTGCCCACGATGACCAGAGCCGCCAGAGGGCGAGGAAACCAGGCGTTACTCAGACGCCGAACCAGAGGGTGTCCGAGATAGGCCAGCAGGAGACCGGCCACGAAAGGCGCCAAAATGTCGGCCAAGGTATAGATCAGCGCACCCAGTGCAAGCAGGGCAAGCCAAATTTCAGGGCGTTGAGTGAACCTGGGGCGTGACAGGGGCATTTGGGTTAAAATCTGCAGGTGGAAAGAATTCGGACGTTCCGGTCCATGACTTGACGATTTTAACAGGTCGGCATCCTTCTGGAAGGTATCCGATCCTACTTTGGAGAATTTTTGTGACTGTTTCCAACCCATTCAATACCGGGCTGTCCTATCGGAGTGCCGGGGTGGATATCGATGCGGGTGATGCCCTGGTGGAACGCATCAAGCCGTTTGCCCGGCGTACCCTGCGTCCGGAGGTGGTCAGCGGAATCGGTGGTTTTGCTGCTTTGGTGGAGATCGGTCAGCGGTACAAGGAACCGGTACTCGTTTCGGGCACCGATGGCGTGGGCACCAAATTGCGTCTGGCTTTCGAGTTGAACCGCCATGCAGAGGTAGGCATCGATCTGGTGGCCATGAGCGTCAACGACATCTTGGTTCAAGGAGCGGAACCCCTGTTTTTTCTGGATTACTTTGCCTGTGGTCGGCTCGATGTGGAACAGGCTGCGACTGTGATCGAAGGGATTGCGCGCGGTTGCGAGGAAGCCGGCTGTGCACTGATCGGGGGAGAAACCGCAGAGATGCCCGATTCCTATCCGGCCGGAGAATATGATCTGGCGGGATTTGCCGTGGGCGTGGCGGAAAAATCCGCTTTGATCGACGGCTCCACCCTGCAGGCGGGAGATTGCGTCATCGGCGTGGCTTCGAGTGGCGCTCATTCCAACGGTTTTTCCCTGATCCGCAAAATCCTCTCCCGGAGTGGGGCAGACCTGGAGGCCCCATTCCCCGGTGGGGCGTATGGTACCGCCACGTTGGCTGATGTGTTGATGACACCCACCCGCCTCTATGTAAAACCCGTTCTGGCCCTCATGAAACAGGTGACTCTCAAGGGCATGGCCCATATTACCGGGGGTGGACTGGTGGACAACTTGCCACGGGTGCTCCCTGCAGGACTGGCTGCTCGCCTGGAGCGCGCGCGCTGGCCCCGCACCCCGCTGTTCGAGTGGCTGCAACGCAGCGGTGCCGTGACCGAGGAAGAGATGTTGCGGGTATTCAATTGCGGGGTGGGGTTGACCCTGGTGGTGGCCCCTCGAGACGAAAAAGTCGTGTTGGAACATTTTGAAGCCTGGGGTTGGGAGGCCTGGACCATCGGCGAGATTGTGCCGCGTCTCGAGGCCGCGCCAGCGACTTGGGTCGCGTGAGGACCATGAGTACCGAGCGACGGGTCGTCGTTCTGATCTCTGGGCGTGGGTCCAATCTGGGCGCTTTGCTGGAGGCTCGGTTACCGCTGCAGGTGGTGGCCGTCATCAGCCACAGGGCAGATGCGGCAGGGTTGGGTTTGGCTCTGGAGCGAGGCATCCCCACCCGTGTCATTCCCGCCGGGGCTTACGCCGAGCGCAAGGACTTTGACCGCGCCCTGCAGCAGGCCATCGATGGTTTTTCGCCTGATCTGGTGGTTCTGGCGGGTTTCATGCGTATTTTGACGCCGGAATTTGTGGCGCACTATCAGGGGCGCCTGCTCAATATCCACCCCTCCTTGTTACCCTCTTTTCCGGGGCTGCATACCCATCGTCGGGCCCTTGCAGAGGGGGTCGCGGTGCATGGGTGTACCGTGCATTTCGTCACGACAGAACTGGATCGCGGACCCATCGTGGCCCAAGGGGTCGTGCCGGTATGGGCAGAGGATGATGAAGCAAGCCTGGCTGCGCGGGTTCTGCACATGGAACATCGGCTGTTTCCTCATGTGTTGCGGGGCTGGGCGGAAAATCGCTGGGTCCTGAGGGCGGACGGTCAGGTTCGGTGGCGCGATGATTCACAAGAACAAAATTTACGCCTGCTCTGGGCTGGAGCATCTCGATGACAAAAAAATCTTCTCCCATGCGGGGGTCCGCCCGTCCTTCTTCCCAACCGCCGAAACCGAAGGAAGAGGCGGAAAGTGGCGGAGTGAGGATTCCCCTCTTCGAGGCTCTGGTGGAAGTGCTGCGCATCCTGTTGGCAGGAACCCGCCCGGCGGACCGGGTGCTCCATGATTTTTTTCGTGATCAGTCCCAACTGGGCGGGCGGGATCGCGCCTGGGTCACGGACCATTTTTATGACCTGTTGCGCCACTGGGAATCGATCACGGCTCTGGCCCCGCCCACGGCTCCCCGTCGTCTGGCGCTGGCCAGTCTACAACGTGTCGGCGGACGCAGTACGCGCGAATTGCAGGGACTGTGCCGAGGAGATGAGGAACGGGACTGGTTGGCGGCATTGGCGGCGCAGCGTTTGCCCGATACTCCCTCGGTGCGGGCCCATCTGCCTGAATGGGTCGTGAGTGCGGTGCAGGAAGTCCTGCCGGAAGGCGAGTGGCTGGCGCTTGGGTGGGCTCTGCAGAAATCGGCCCCCCTGGATTTGCGCGTCAATCTGCTCAAGGCGGAGCGACCAGCGGTGTTGGCAGCGTTGGCGGCTGCGGGTATCGTTGCCGAGGCGACGCCTTTGTCTCCCTGGGGGGTGCGGGTACAGGGACGTCCCCTGCTGAATCGATTGCCCTTGTTCATCGAGGGCTGGGTAGAGATCCAGGATGAAGGTAGTCAGTTGCTGGCCGCTTTGGTGGCTCCCCGGCGCCGTGACATGGTGGTGGATTTTTGTGCAGGATCGGGAGGCAAGGCTTTGCATCTGGCTGCTTTGATGCATAACCAGGGACGTCTTTATGCCTTTGACGTGGCCGCACGCCGCCTGGAACAACTCAAGCCACGGCTCAAGCGTTCAGGCGTCTCCAATCTCATGCCGGTGGTGATTGCCCGTGAAACCGATGACCGGGTTCGGCGTCTCACCGGCAAGATCGATCGGGTGCTGGTGGATGCGCCTTGCAGCGGAATGGGCACATTGCGCCGCAATCCGGACCTGAAATTACGCCAGACTCCAGAGGGATTGCCGGCGTTGCTCGACAAGCAGCGCAATATTCTGGAAGCCGCTGCCCAACTGGTCAAACCCGGCGGGCGTCTGGTCTATGCCACCTGTAGTCTTTTACCTGCGGAGAACCAGGTCCAGGCCAGGGAATTCAGTGCACGGCACCCTGAATTCGTTCCGTTGGCCGCCTCTCAGGTCTTGGCAGAGCAAGGGATCATCGTGTCCGCCCTGGAGGATCCCTGGTTTCAACTCTGGCCCCAGCGCCACGGAACAGACGGTTTTTTTGCGGCGCTTTGGCAGCGTCAGGGGTAACCGATGGAACCGGCGGGAGAGCCTTTTGCTGATCTGATCGAGTTTTTTCAGTCGCTGAGTCAATATCGGCATATCTGGCAAGTGCCCGTCCTGGGTGCGGCCCTTGCGGTAGGATTTGGGGCTGCCCTGCTCCTGGGGAAACGTCTGGCCCATCAGACGGAAGGCGAAAAACTGGCCCGTCTCAAGGGGATTGTATTCGCGGGAAGTAGCGCTGCGGCCCTGATTCTGCTGCGTCACTATTTTGGTCAGGGGCGCCATGCTCCCTTGCTGCATATGGCGCTGGCCTTGGTTCTGGCGTTGGCTGTGGCGCGCGTGGGGGTGTATGTCCTGCACTATGGGGTAGGGTCCAAACGGCTGGTTTTTGTCCAGACCCTGTTCCTGCGCCTGGTGTGGGTGGTCTTTGCTCTGCATGTCACAGGACTCCTCGATCCGGTACGGGTCTGGTTGGGGGAAACAGACTTCAGCATGGGCGGAACCCGGATGACATTGTGGCAGTTATTGCAGGGAACCTTGGCCATCGGCTTGTTGGGGGTGGCGGCATTATGGCTGGGTTCCTGGTTGGAACGACGCCTGAGCCGAGCCGAATCTCTGGACCCCCATGTGCGTGTCATCGTGACCAAATTGACACGGGGTTTCCTGTTCTTTTTTGCGGTGCTGCTGGCTTTCCCCCTGGTGGGAATCAATGCCACTTTTTTGTCGGTGCTGGGCGGTGCGCTGGGCGTAGGCTTGGGGTTTGCCCTGCAAAAGGTGGCGAGCAACTATGTGAGCGGATTCATTCTGCTCATGGATCGTTCCGTGCGCATGGGAGACGTGATCACCGTGGAAGGACGGCAAGGCACGGTGATTCGTCTGGATGCGCGCTGCATCACCCTGTCGGGTACAGATGGAACGGCGTTCATCGTGCCCAATGAAACCTTTTTGACACAGACCATCATCAATCATTCGCGCATGGGGATGGGCGTTTGTCATGGCCTGACCATCGAAGTGTCCTATGAATCGGATCTGGTCGTGGTACAGACCTTGATGGAAGAAATCGCCCGTCGTCAAAGCCGCATCCTGACCGACCCGGCACCGGGTGCGGTGGTGGGCAAGATGACGGGGCATGGGTTCGAAGTGACCCTGTATTACTGGATACCGGACCCTGGAAAGAGCGACTCGGGGTTGCGCTCCGTTCTGATGCAGGAGATTCGCCAGGGATTGCGCGCAGCGAGTATCAAGGTCCCCCTCCGGGATGGTGCACAGGCGGTCTTGCCCTGATCTGTTATAATCAACCTTTTGCCTGCAATTTTTCCTTCTTTGGAGGAGCGCACGTGATCTATTCCGGTATTCTGTCCCTGTCCTGGGTGGGCGATGTGGTCGTTGCCCTGGTGTTGACCCATATCACCATTGCCAGCGTCACCATCTTTCTGCATCGCCACCAAGCCCACCGCGCCTTGGAGTTGGGGCGTGTGGCCAGCCATTTTTTTCGTTTCTGGCTGTGGTTGACCACAGGCATGGTAACCCGGCAATGGGCGGCCATCCACCGCAAACACCATGCCAAATGCGAAACGCCGGAAGATCCCCATAGCCCTCAGGTATTGGGACTGTCGCGGGTACTGTGGGGAGGGGTGTTCCTCTATGTCAAGGAAAGCCGCAATGCGGAAACCATGGTGCGATTTGGGCACGGTACCCCCAACGACTGGCTTGAAAACCATATTTACGCGGCCCATGAACGCCTGGGCGTGACCCTCATGGCGCTGGTGGACATGGTGTTGTTCGGCTTGGTGCCCGGACTGTTGATCTGGCTGGTCCAGATGGTGTGGATCCCTTTCTGGGCAGCGGGCGTCGTGAATGGGGTGGGCCATTTCTGGGGATACCGCAATTTCAATTGCAAGGATGCCAGTACCAATATCGTTCCCTGGGGAATTTTGATTGGGGGTGAAGAGTTGCACAATAACCACCATACTTTTGCGACTTCGGCCAAACTTTCCCATCACTGGTATGAATTCGATATCGGCTGGATGTATATTCGCATTCTGCAGGGTCTGGGACAGGCTCGAGTCAAGTCGGTGGCTCCCCAGGTGCGATTTGATCAGGCCAAGCGTGAATGTGATCTGGTGACTCTCAATGCCATCATCCGTAATCGTTATGATGTCATGAGGCGCTATACCCGGGAACTGGCCACGACCTGCGCACGAGAACTTCATCATCTCGGGGGATCCGCCAAATTGCCCTCGCTTTCCCGGCGTGAGGTGACCGCCATGATCGGACGCTGGCTGCACCATCCCGCTCACGAACTGCCCAAGGCTGAACGCCATACATTGGCTCAGGTGATGGAAATCAGTCACCCGCTGGGCACGGTGGTTCAAATGCGCCGCGAACTGGAACAGTTATGGACGCGCACCAATGCCAGCGCCGAGCAGTTGCTGGAGCAGTTGCGCGATTGGTGTCGGCGTGCCGAGGCCAGCGGAATTCAGGAATTGATGGGATTTTCGCGGACCTTGAAGGCCTATGCCTGAGCATATTGTTTGTATTTGTTATAACAGTCCAACTTTATATTCTTTGTTTGAATAAAGAGCGCTCGTTAGAATGGTCTTCATTCCGATGAAGTGGAGAAGACGATCATGTACCAATATGATGAAATAGACCAGCGTCTGGTCGAGGAACGGGTAGCCCGTTTTCGGGACCAGACCCGGCGCTTTCTGGCGGGAGAGTTGTCTGAAGATGATTTTCGTCCCTTCCGTCTTCAGAACGGGCTGTATATTCAGCGGCATGCGCCCATGTTGCGGGTGGCCATTCCCTACGGTGTGCTGAGCGCTTCTCAGTTGAGACGCCTGGCCTGGATCGCGCGTACCCATGACCGGGGCGTGGGCCATTTCACGACCCGTCAAAATATTCAGTACAACTGGGTCAAATTGCCCGAAGTTCCGGATATTCTGGCCGCGCTGGCTGAAGTCCAGATGCATGCCACGCAAACCAGTGGAAATTGTGTGCGCAATACCACCACCGACCATTTTGCCGGGGTGGCTGCAGACGAACTGGTCGATCCGCGCGTCACTTGCGAACTGATTCGTCAATGGTCTACCGGGCATCCAGAGTTTGCCTTCTTGCCACGCAAATTCAAGATTGCCGTCAACGGTGCGCGCGAAGACCGTGCCGCGACGGGAGTTCATGACATCGGGTTGCAGGCGGTGCAGGATGCGGCGCAGGGTCTGGGGTATCGGGTGCAGGTGGGGGGCGGCTTGGGACGGACTCCCATGGTGGGTGAGGTCGTTCGGGAGTTCCTGCCGGCCTGTCATCTATTGACCTATCTCGATGCCATCCTGCGCGTATACAACCGCTATGGTCGACGGGACAACAAATACAAGGCGCGTATCAAAATTCTCGTCAAGGCCATGACCGTGGAGCGTTTTCGGCGGGAAGTGGAAACGGAATGGCAGCACTGGAAGGATGGTCCTGCCACTTTGGTGGATGAGGAAGTGGCACGGATCGAAGCGCGGCTCAAGAAACCGGCCTATCGGGCTCTCCCGGCGGGGATTCCGGCTGCGCTGGCCGCGCGTCTGCATCACGATACGGACTTTGCCACCTGGTTCCGCCAGAATCTTCATCCACACAAGGTGCCCGGGTATACCAACGTCGTCCTGTCTCTCAAAAGCCCGGATCAGCCTCCGGGGGACGCCAGCGCCGCGCAGATGGATGCGATTGCCGACTGGTCGGAGCGCTTCGGCTTCGGTGAAATCCGGGTCAGCCACGAGCAGAACCTGATCTTGCCCGATGTGGCCCTGAGCGACCTGCCGGCACTGTACGATGCCTTGTGCCCTTGGGAACTGGCGACTCCCAATGTGGGATTGCTCACCAACATCATCGCCTGCCCCGGAGGAGATTATTGCGCCCTGGCCAATGCGCGCTCTCTGCCATTGGCCAAGGCCCTGCAGGACAAGTTTGCCGATGCGGCCTGGGTACGTGCCATAGGTCCCGTCGATCTCAATATTTCCGGGTGCATGAATTCCTGTGGACACCACCATGTGGGTCATATCGGCATTCTGGGCGTGGACAAGCATGGACGCGAGTACTACCAGATTTCCATTGGTGGGGCGCAGGCGCCGGCACGCCTGGGCAAGGTCATCGGCCCCTCCCTGGCTCCGGAAGAAGTTCCTGATGCCCTCCAGGCCATGCTCGAGGCATACCTGAAACTACGGTTGGACCCCGCAGAAAAATTTGTGGACACGGTGGCAAGACTGGGGATTACCCCTTTCCGTGACGCAGTCTATGCACCCAATCAGGAGGTGGCCTGTGCGTGAAGTCGTGGTGAATCGCCATATCGTGCCGGATACCTGGGTCCGGTTCAGCCCAGAGCAGAGTGAGGCAGGAGGGGATCGGCTGTATCGTCTCGAGGAATGGCAAGCGGTACGGGCACAGGCCGGAGAGGGACGGGTCGGGTTATGGGTGGAGACTGACCAGGACCCGGAGGCTCTGCGCCCCTATCTGCCGGAGGTGGCCTTGATCGCGATCCATATCGGCAGTTTTACCGATGGGCGGGGACATAGTCTGGGACGTCTGTTGCGCGAGGTCTATGGCTATCGAGGCGAGATTCGGGCGGTGGGCGACGTGATCCAGGATACGGTCAATGAACTGGAACGCTGTGGCTTCAACGGGTTTTCACCCCGACCGGGAGAAACGGCCGACAATCTCCTGCGCGGTCTGGGACTGTTCAGCGAGGCCTATCAAATCTCGGTGGAACGACCTGAGCCCTTGTTTCGGCGGCGGTTGTCCCACCGTTCTGGAGGTTGACATGTCGATTGCTCAAATCGATCAGTTGGAACAAAATTTGCGGGCGTGGTCGTTGCGTACGCCGGCCTTGTCTTTGGCCAGCAGTCTGGGTGCCGAGGACATGGTGATCACCGACCTGATTTGTCGTAAAAATTTGCCGGTCCGTATTTTTACCCTGGATACGGGGCGTTTGCCGGAGGCGACCTATCGCCTGTTGGACCGGATTTTCGAGCATTATGGACGACGCATCGAAGTATTCTGGCCAGCCCCGGAGGATGTGGAGGAATTGGTCAAGGAACAGGGCGTCAACGGGTTTTATCATGGTTTGGCAGCGCGTCGTGCCTGTTGCGCAGCGCGTAAAGTGAAGCCGCTGGCCCGTGCACTGTCTGGACAGACAGGCTGGATCACCGGGTTGAGGCGAGATCAGTCGCCTACGCGCGGTGATCTCGTCACTGAAATCTGGGATGAAGGGCATGGACTGATGAAATACAGTCCCTTGTTGGACTGGAGTCGGGAAGAGGTCTGGGCTGTACTGGAAGAATACCGGGTGCCCTATAACGCATTGCATGACCAGCACTATGCCAGTATCGGTTGTGCTCCCTGTACGCGCGCGATCCAGCCAGGGGAGGATGAGCGGGCCGGACGCTGGTGGTGGGAATCTTCCGACAGCAAGGAATGTGGATTACATGTTGCCTCGGAAGCAGAAACGGCAACTCAGGCATCATGAAAGGAGAAAGCGGTTCCATGAAGTCAACCCAAGCAGCAACATTTACTCCCCTCACTTCGTCCGGCGGTGGTGCCTGGGCTCCCTGGGATCATCTCGACCGACTGGAGTCGGAAGCCATTCATATCCTGCGTGAAGTGGTGGCTCAATGCGTCCGCCCGGTCCTCCTCTTCTCGGGAGGAAAGGATTCCATGGTGCTCCTGCATCTGGCACGCAAGGCCTTTCACCCCCAGCGCATTCCTTTTCCACTGATGCATGTGGATACCGGGCATAATTTTCCGGAAGTCATTACATTTCGCGATCAGGTCGTCAAAAGTTTGGGGGTGAACCTGATCGTGCGCTCGGTGGAAGAGTCCATTCGGCAGGGCCGTGCACGTGTGCGCTTCGAGTCAGACAGCCGGAATGCGTTGCAGGCGGTCACGTTGGTGGATGCCATCCATGAGTTCGGATTCGATGCTTGCCTGGGGGGCGCTCGTCGGGATGAGGAAAAAGCACGGGCCAAGGAAAGAATTTTTTCCTTTCGGGATGAATTCGGAGGTTGGGATCCAAAAAATCAGCGGCCCGAGTTATGGGACCTTTACAACGCCCACGTCCATCCTGGTGAAAACATGCGGGTTTTCCCCATCAGCAACTGGACCGAGGCCGATGTCTGGGAGTATATCGCCCGTGAGCGATTGGATCTGCCTTCCCTGTATTTTGCCCATCGCCGGGAGGTCGTGGCGCGCGGAGATCAGTGGATCCCCGTCACGCCGCTGACTCAGCCCAAGGTGGGCGAACATGTGGAGGAACGCTGGGTACGTTTCCGCACCGTGGGGGATATGACCTGTACCTGTCCGGTACCCTCCGAGGCTCGTACCTTGGAGGACATCTTGCGTGAGACGGTCACCAGTACCTTGACCGAACGGGGCGCGACTCGTACCGATGATCAGACTTCCGAAGCTTCCATGGAACTGCGTAAGAAACAAGGTTATTTCTGAATAAAAATATTGGAATCAGTGACATGGAAAATAAACTGAAGAACTGTCAAGAGCTTTTGCGATTCATTACTTGCGGTTCTGTGGATGATGGAAAAAGTACCCTGATCGGACGTTTGCTGCTCGACAGTCGGTCGGTACTGGCGGATCAATGGGCCGCCATCGAAGCCACCTCCACGCGCCGTGGCCAGTCTCAGGTGGATTTGTCCCTGCTGACCGATGGACTGCAGGCTGAGCGCGAGCAAGGGATTACCATTGATGTGGCGTATCGCTACTTCAGTACGCCAGCGCGCAGATTCATCATCGCGGATACCCCAGGTCATGCCCAGTACACGCGCAACATGGTGACGGGGGCAAGCACGGCGGATTTGGCGATTCTGTTGCTGGATGCGCGCAAGGGCGTGGTGGAACAAACCCGCCGGCATGCACAGATCGTACGCTTGCTGGGGATTCGCAAGGTGGTGATTGCCGTCAACAAGATGGATCTGGTGGCGTACGGACAAGAGGCTTTTGAGCGGGTCAAGCAGGAGTTTCTGAATTTTGCGGAACCCCTGGATTTTCGGGATATCGTTTTCATCCCATTGAGTGCATTGAATGGCGATGGCGTAGTGCTCCATGGGGGGCACATGCCTTGGTATACCGGTCCAACCCTGCTTGAATTGCTGGAGACAGTGGTCCTGGACGAAGAAATTTTGAACTCAAGTTTTAGATTTCCAATTCAGTTGGTTACGAGGCTTTCTGAAGAAAATGGAGAAGAACGGCGCGGCGCGCAGGGGCGGGTGGAAAGTGGCACAGTGGCGGTGGGAGACGAGGTCCTCCTGCTACCGTCAGGGCGAACGAGCCGTGTTTCCGCGATCGAGACCTACGCTGGACGAATTTCCCAGGCGCGGGCGGGACAGTCGATTACTCTGGTGCTGGCCGATCAGATCGATATGTCCCGTGGGGATATGATTGCCAGTGTCGCGCATCCGCCCAGAACCGACAAAAACTTTGAAGCCCTGGTGTGCTGGTTTTCTCACACGCCTTATGATCCGGAACGCCGTCTCCTGGTCCAGCAAACCACCCGTTGCATACAAGGCAAGATAGATACCGTCAGCGCCCGTCTGGATATTCAGACCTCCCAATTGGTACCCTCTCCGGCGCAGGTAGCCATGAATGACCTGGTGCATATGGGGTTCAAGGTTCAACAGCCCCTGGCTTTTGACCGGTATGAAGACAATCGCACGACGGGTAGTTTCATCCTCATCGATGCGCTGACCCATGATACGGTAGCGGCGGGCATGATCGTTTAAGGGAGTCTGCGCACAGCACGGCTTGAATCGGGTACCATGACAGTTGTGCTATCACCGAGGGAATTTGCTCATGAAAATCGCGTTATGTGGAGGAGTTCTCGCTCTGTTGTTATTGACGGCGTGTGAGAATACCAAGACCAAGGAGTATTACCTGGATCATCCCGATGAGATTGCCTCGGACCTTTCCGAATGCCAAAAATTGGGTAAGAATACTTACAACTGTAACCAGGCGACTCTCGCCCAATATCAATTGAAGTCCAAGGCCCCACAGACACCATGAGCAAAAGCGTCACCGACGCATCCCAGGAAGTGGAGTTCATCCAGGAGGATGTTTGGGCTCTGGCGCGGGAAAAACGTATGCATGAGATCATCCTGAAAATTGCCAGCGATGGTCTCCATGTTCTGGATGCCAAAGGCAATCTGGTCACCATGAGTGACTCCTTTTGTGCTTCTTTGGGTTACGAACGTAGTGAGTTGCTGGGTAAGCACATTTCTTTCTGGGATGCGTCCTTCCGGCCCCAGACCTTCGAAGAGCGCATGGGTTCATTGCAGGAAATGAATGACCAGACCTTTGAAAGTCAGCATCGACGCAAGAATGGTCAGGTCATCGATGTGGAAGTGCATGCGCGTGGGTTTCAGGTGGAAGGAGAGTGCCTGTTGTTCTGTTCTTCCCGCGATATTTCAGCGCGCAAGCAATCCGAATCCCTGATTCGACTTCAGGCCGGTGCCCTGAACAACAGCGTCAATGCCATTGCCATTGCCGATGCCACCTTGCCCGATTTCCCCCTGGTGTATGTCAACCCTGCTTTTGAACGGATTACCGGCTACCCGTCGGTGGAGGCCATCGGGCGTAACTGTCGCTTTCTTCAAAAGGATGATCGCACTCAGCCGGAGTTGATGGCCGTGCGCGTAGCCCTGACGAGTGGGGTTCCCGTCAAGGCTACGGTGCGTAATTACCGCAAGGATGGCAGCATGTTCTGGAATCGTTTCCAGATTGCGCCCGTCCACGATAAAGACGGGGGATTGACCCACTTTGTGGCCATCATCAATGATGTGACCGAGCGCAAGTTATCCGATGATTACATTCGTCTGGTTTCGCAGGTATTTCTGCATGCCGACGAAAGCATCTTCATCACGGATCCCGAGGGATATATCATCGAGGCCAACCCGGCTTTTACGCGGACCACCGGTTACAGTCGTGAAGAGGTGCTGGGACGAACCCCCGGATTCCTTCAGTCAGGACATCATGATCCGGATTTTTTCTCCAATTTATGGACCAAGGTTCTGGAACAGGGGCATTGGTCCGGGGAAATCTGGAATCGGCGCAAGAACGGTGAAATTTATCCGGATAAACTGACCTTGTCGGTGGTGCGCAATGAGGACGAGACGATTCTCAGTATCGTCTGCGTATCTTCCGATATCACGGTTCTCAAGGCACAACAAAACGAATTGGAAATGATTGCGTTGCACGATGTCCTGACTGGACTGCCCAACCGTGCCCTGCTCAATGACCGGCTGAGCATGGCTTTGGCCGACGCCCGCCGTTTCGGTAAAAAAATGGCCCTCTGTTTTATCGACCTGGATGGGTTCAAACCGATCAATGACCAGTTTGGTCATGACAAGGGAGATCAGGTCCTGGTGGCAGTGGCTCAGCGTATGACTGCCACCTTGCGCGCCACGGATACTGTGGCTCGGTTGGGGGGCGACGAATTCGTGGTGGTACTGTCCGAGGTCAGCAATGACCAGGAATTGATCGCCACCCTGCAACGGATCATGGGCGCCATTGCCTTGCCCCATACCTTTGGGGATCAGGAAGTGGTGGTGTCTTCAAGTTTGGGCGTGACGGTTTACCCAGATGACGAGGTGGATGCCGAAACCCTTTTACGCCATGCCGATCAGGCCATGTATCGAGCCAAGGGGAAAGGGCGCAACCGTTTTCACTTCTTCGATGTGGTCGACGAGCGTAACGCGCATCTACGCACGGAAGGACGAACCCGGGTGGAGCAAGCTCTGGAGAGTGGCGAGTTTGAACTGTATTATCAACCCAAGGTGAATCTCGGGACTGGACAAGTACTGGGGGTGGAAGCCCTGATTCGCTGGAATCATCCGCAACAGGGGGTACTATTACCCAGGGAATTCCTGCCCATGATAGAAAATACGGACGTTGAAACGCGTATTTCCGAATGGGTCATCGAAAGTGCCTTCAAACAACGGGAAGACTGGAAGATCGTCGGACTGGACTTTGGGGTCAGCGTCAATCTGCCCGCCCGACATTTGCATACGCCTGGATTTTCCGAATTCATTGGTCGGATGATGCAACGCCATCCCACCGACCTGGCCCCCAATTTTGAACTCGAAGTGCTTGAGTCCATGGCCTTGTGGGATATTCCCCAAGTCACTCAGGCCATGGAAGCCTGCCGCCAGCATGGGGTGAGTTTTGCCATCGATGACTTTGGAACGGGGTATGCATCGCTGGATTATCTCCGGCGTCTGCCGGTAAGCGTGATCAAGATAGATCAGAGTTTCATTCGGGACATGTTGACCGATCGGGAGGACCTTGCGATCGTGGAAGTGGTGATCAACCTGGCTGAGGTATTTCACAAGGAGGCCATTGCAGAGGGCGTGGAGACGGAAGAGCAGGGAATTGCCTTGATTTGCCTCGGATGTACTCAGGCCCAGGGTTTCGGCATTGCCCGACCCATGCCGGCACATCAGGTGGCGGACTGGTGTCGGCAATACCGGCCACCCGTGTCCTGGCAGGAGGCCAGCAAGAATCGACCTGAGCGGTTAACTTCCTTGCCCGACAAAATCGACTGGTCTCAGTACGCCCTGAGTTCCGCAAACTGATCAGTGTACGGTGCCCGTGATGCTTTCGTCCGGGCCAGCCATTTCTCCTTCTTCTGCCGAGGCGGGAGAAGAACTCTCGAAAACCACGATGGTGGGACTCCCGGTGACCAGGGATTTTTCTTCTTCGGAAACGTTCAGGTTGGTCAGGACGGATTTAATCAATTTCAGTTGAAAAATGGTGAGCGCCTGCAGGGTGGCCATCAAGACGACTGGAGATGTCTGGGCTGGAAGGGGAGAGGTCAGGCGTGACAGGGCTTCGTCCAGAGGGACGGCGGGATCCTGGATACCGGTCTGCAACGGATCGCAAGCCGTAGCAGGAGTCAAGGGGGTGGCGCTCACCTGGGGAGACTGGCAATAGGGGCAGGTGACAAACCCACGCACCCGCTGGGCTGAAAAACTCTCTTCAGAAGCAAACCAGCCTTCAAACCCATGCCCCAAAGTACACTTCAGCGAATAAAGGACCATAACCATACACCCAGAAAACGGACTGCCCATTTTAGCACGGATTGTATCCCTCCTGCCTATACCAGGCAAAGCGCAATGGATTACCTGGAGTTTCGTTCCGGCATTTCTTCGGACAGGTTGTCATGACCGGGTTGGCGCATCCAATTTCTTTGAGTTGGCCGTCGCGGCTGTCATCAGCCTGTTCGGGTTCTACTCCGGTGCGGCGCTGGCTACCGTGGTTGGCGTGCTGATTGACATCCTGCGTACCTTCGGCCGTCAAACCCCAAGCAGGCGACGTGCCAAGAGCGACTGCATATCCCGCCGGCCGTCGGCGATCACATAAATGTAAACCTTCTGCCCCATGACACGGTAGATTACTCGATATGGCTTGAAAGCGGTCTGCCGATAATCCCGGATGCCGAGGGCAACCAGTTCCTTGGGATAGGCACCGCGCTCCGAGAGGAAAGTCAGGCTTTCGACAACCTCCAACAGATGATCCAGGACATGGTCGGCATTGGCCTTGCAATCAAATTCCGCGATGTAGTCGTAGATCGACTCCAGATCCTGCTCTGCACCATCGGTCAGCAAGACCTCGTATTTGAGCCCCGCCATTACTTGGCTGCCTGTTTGGTCCGCAATCTTGCGACAACCTCACCAACGGGCTTGACCTTGCCTGCTTCAATCGCCGCATTACCCAGCGCGAGAATTTTCAGCAGCGCCAGCGTTTCCTGTGTTTCTTCGTAGGAGGCAACGTCCTGAATGACTGCCTTGGCCTCCCCGTTCTGGGTGATGACCAGTGGCTCCCGCCTCTCGGTCAATTGGGCCAGGACTTCGGCCGCGTTCGCCTTGAGGTAACTGATGGGCTTGACTTGCGATGAGTAGCGCATGACCTGACTCCTTGACCTAATTAGGACTCAATATAGTCTTTATTCAGTCCCGTTGCAACAATTGATCAATACGCTCTTGCACCCAACCAAAATTCAGATGTTCCTGCTCCAGTCGTAGCCCTTCACGGATGTGGTTGTCTCGCAGGTCGTTGTATAGGCAAAGCTCCTCAGGTGTCAGCCTATGCAAATCGCACCGCTGTGGCTTGTCCTCCCGCCCCCAAAAGAATACGTGAGCATCAAGCGAGGCTCGATCCATGAGGAACGAATCGACGTGGCTAAAGTGCTTCCGCAGTTGATCCAGGATGGCAAAGCCATGGGTGTCGATGTCGCCCCAATAATGGATGGTGCACAGCTCCAGCCAGCGAGCCTGGGCGAGTGCGTTCCAACCGTATCCGGAGCCAAAGATGGCGATCGCTCCTGGTATGTTTGGCAAGACCAGGAAGTTGGTTTCATTCTCGGTGATGAATACCCGTCGCACATCGATTGCCAACTGGCTGAAACTGCTGGCGTCCAGGGTGATGTCTGGATACGACGTACCGGCGAGGGCCAGAATCTCGGGATCAAGGATTCGGAAGCGAATCCGTGTGGGTTTGTCCAGAAAACCATACCGGGCAGCAAACTGCGCAATGCCGGTCTTGGTGGTGTCCACGCTGTCAGCAGGCACAGCCAGGTCAAGCAGTTCGGCCAGTACGGCACGATGTGTCTCGATGAACTTGCTGTGCACCCCGGGCAAGTCCACTTGGCGCGGGTAGATCGCCGGCCGTGGATGCTTCCTGACCCAATCCACCACGGCCAGCAAACGGGACCATTCGCCCTCCAGTTCGAGTACCTGCAATGGTCTCTTTTCCAGCCAGGGCATCAAGGACGGGTTTTGCAGCCGGGTTATCTCAAGCAAGCCTGAAAACCTGTCCCACTCGCGACGTTTGCCGAGCCAGCCAAGCGCATCATCCAACGAGTCAATCCAGCCGCTCGACGGGAGTCTCTGCAACCCTTGCACCCGGTGGCGAATCTCCTGCCACTCCAAACGCAAGGAGTTGGCGTTGGCCAGTTCCGCAGCCCATGTGCGCACGACATCAAACCGCTCGGTGATGTCCCCTGAAGTGGGACCCTTGATGGTCAATCGGAAGGGGAATCGGGTATTGCCCGTCACGGCATCCCGCAGCAGTTCACCTCGATCCCATAGCCGCGCCAACTGCGCTTTCAAATCCTTCGGGGTAGTCCACATCACTGTGGAGTCTCCTGCACGGTCTTCGGCGCCACAGCCGGTATCGCGGCAGCATCCTTGGCTTTCTGTGCCCGATACTCCTCAATGGACAAGTTGCGCAACTTGGAGGCCCGGCCACCCTCGTTGTGCACGAACCCTACGCTGGACACAAAGGGCTCGATGATGTGGATCTTCTGCAGCGGCGTAACAATCAGCAGTTGCAGGTTGAGTTGCCGGAACAGCTTCAAACCGTACTGCGCCGACTCGTCCGAGCCGCGCCCAAACGCCTCGTCGATGACCACGAAGCGGAACGAGCGCGAACGCACCGCTCCCCATTCCAAACCGAACTGGTAGGCCAGACTGGCGGCGAGAATGGTGTAGGCCAGTTTCTCCTTCTGGCCCCCCGATTTTCCGCCCGAGTCCGAATAGTGCTCGTGTTCCGTGTTGTCCTCGCGCCAGCGCTCGCTCGCCGCGAACAGGAACCAGTTGCGTACATCCGTGACCTTCGTGGTCCAGCGCCGATCCTGTTCCGACAAGCCATCCCGGCCACGGAATCGGTCGATAATCGCTTTGACCTGAAGGAATTTGGCTTCGGAATATTGGGCGTCATCGGACCCGGTCACCGCACCCTCGGTGCAGGCGCGCAAATCCTGCTGGAAATCGCGAATCTCGGCATCGGGACAGGACTGCGACTCCAGCACGATGTAGCGCCCAGGGTTGTAGTCGATCTCGGCGAGCGACTTGTTGATGTGGGTGATGCGCTCCTTGATGGTCTCACGCTCGCGTGCCAGCTGGGCATTGAAGTTGGCAATCTCGTTGATGGTGTTGACGTTCAGCAGTTCCTTGAAGCGTGCCACGAAACGCGGCAGATCATCACGATTGAACTGCGTCAGCAGGTTCTCGAACTCGAAGGCGGCTTCCAGGCTGGCATCCATCTCGGCCGTCTCGAGTTTGAAGGTCTCCTTGAATGAGGCCATGGCCTTGATGATCTTCTCGGCCAAGCGCTTGAGTTTCAGGTCCTCGGCATCAATCCGCGCTTGCAGCCAGGTGCGTACGTCCTGCTCGCGGTTGTCGCAGGATTCCACGGTCAGCTGGTGTTCACCCAGGGCCTCGGCCCGCATAGCCTCCAAGGTGGCCGACAGCGCGGCAGCGGGAGCGGCGTCCTGGACCAGTAATGCCGTATGCTGGTGCAGATCCTGTGCGTCCGAGCGACGCTGCTCCACCTTGGCGCGTCGGTCGCGCGCGGATTGCAACTCCTCTTCGGTGCCCTTGAACGCCTGCTGCAGTTCCCGCAGGCGTTCATTCAATTGCTTGAGGACATCCGATGCCTGCTCCAGCTTTTGGCGCTCGTCTTCAAGTGCGGCGATGTCTGTCGCCACGCTGGCCCAGTCAAGATCTTCGAAGCTCGTGAACTCTTCCAGGCGGGTCAGTGCGTCAAGTCTTGTCTGCAATCCTTTGCGCTCGGCGTCGATCTTGCCGATCTGACTGCCCACCTCACCGAGACAGCTTTCGAGCTGGCGACGCTTGGCTTCCAGCGCGGCGATCTTCGCGCTGTTGCTCCAGCCGAGCACGTAGCGGCTGCGGTCATCGATGTGGTGCCGGTCGTCCTTCTCGTGCCTGCCTGTCGGGTCTTTGATCTGGCCTGCGCGGGTGATGGCGCGCGTCTCACGGCGGAACTGCTCCTGCGTGGCGCAACAGGCGACGTCAAAACGATGAGCAAGCTCACGCTCCAGCCAGTCGTAGTGGGGCGAATCGGGCTTGATGGCGAGTTTCCTCCCCAATGAATCACGGTGCAGTTCCGGCAAATCGGATGTTTTGCGGGTACGAACGTGGAAATAGACCAGGCGCCCCCGCAGATGGCTACTGTCCACCCACTCTGCAACCGCCTTGTAGTGGGCATCCGGCACCAGCAGGGCCAGACCGAAACCGCGCAGCAGTCGTTCGGCCGCGCCTTCCCAGTCGCGCTCATCCTCGCGCACCTGGATCAATTCCCCTGCAAAAGGCATGTCGTCCACAACTAGACCCAGTGCGGCGCACAGAGCGGCGCGAATCTGAATCTGCTGGTCGTCGATGTTGCTTCGCCGGCGTTTGAGACTGTCGATTTCCGCCGTCAATCGTTCGTGCTCAAACTTGCCCTGGCGCAAGCTTACGCCATACTCGGTCAGCGTGTTCTGGAGGTCGGCGTCGCGGTTGTAGACCTCTTCCCGCCACGCCTTGAATTGTGCCCGCTGCGCGGCAAAGGTGGCATCGTCGCGGGGTGCCGCCTCACCCAAAACGACCACCAGTTCGCGGTAACGCCCATCCTTGGTCTTGCGTGCATCACGCAATTGTTCTTTCTTGCGTATCTCAGCGGCAAGCCGCTCCAGACGATCGCCACCATTGTCGTTGATGGCCTGCTTCAGTTCATCGACCTGCCGACCTTGCTCCTCGCGCGTACCGTCCAGGCGTCGAACCTGCCCATCGACCTTGTTCCACTCTTCATCGAGCAGGCCAAGACGTTTGTCCAGCAATCCCAATTTGAGGCTGGCGAAGTGCGCACGCAGGCCTTCGCGACAATGCCGCAGATGATTCACCTCGTTCACCAGTTCACCGTGCCGCTTGCAGTCGGCCACCAACGGCGTCAGCAACTCCACCTGTTGCTGAGCCTTGAGTACGGCCTGATGGGCGCGGTTGAGATCGTCGAAGTGGCCGATCAATGCCTGAATGCGCGGTGCCACCTCGAACGGCTCCAGCATATGGTTGCGCACGAAGTCGGTCAGATTGCCCACCGACTTCATCGATACCGTCTGGTGGAACAGCTCCAGCGCCTGATCATTCTCGATGCCGAAGCGGCGCCTGAACCACGCGGCATAGGGCGGAAAGCTGTCGTGCAGTTCGGCGCCGGTTCCGCGCAGCCGCTTGCGCAGGGCGGCGATGTCTGTGCCGAAATTGGCGAAGTCCTCCGCAATCGACAGGTCACGCTCGGCCCCGAGGAAGAACCGGGCGGGCTGCCCTTGTGCCTCCTTCATCCAGAACACCTGCGCCAGGCTTATCGTCTGGTCGTAGCCGGCGTTGTGAAACACGCCCAAGATGACGGAATAGTTGTTGTTGTCACGCAGGGATACCGGCCTAGCCACACCCGTGACCTCATTGCGTTCGGACTTGTAGTGCCCCAACACGTAGGAACGCAAGGTCCGTTCCCTGCTGTCTGCGCCGGCGGCCTTGTTGTAGGCGATACGATGGGCTGGCACCAGCAGCGTGGTGATGGCATCGACCAGCGTGGACTTGCCGGAACCGATGTCGCCTGTGAGCAGCCCGTTCTTGCCGTTCAGTTGCAGCGTCCAAACCCGGCCGTCGAACGTGCCCCAGTTGAAAACTTCCAGCCGGGAGAGACGAAAGCCTGACAAGGCATCGTCCGCCACGAAATCCAGTCCCAGGGACTGCGCCTCACTCATCGCGCACCTCCCTGGCCAATGCCGCGCCCGACAGGACGGATTGGTAGGCCGCCAGGCGGGCATCGAACTCGGCCAGCCATTGCGCGTCGACAAAAGCCTTCAGGATGCGCCGAACCTCGTAACTGGCCTGCCCCGCCATGCCACCGCTGGTGGGCTTGAGCTTGTGCAGAAAGCCCAGTTCCACCACCTTGTTGAGGGTGGTTTCGATCTGGTCGATCAGTTTGGCCTCGTTTGGCCCATCAGGCAGGAAAACCCGTACCAGCTCGACGATCTCATCACGCGATAGCACCAGACGCGTGTCGCCGCCGCAGGCATCGAATTCGGCCAACTTCTTGCGCAGCAAGGCCAGCAACAGACTCACCGAAAACGACAAGGGGCGACGCGCGACTAGGCGAGGCAAGCGCGGTGACGGATCATCCTCCGCAGGTTCCAGGCGGCTTCTCAGGAAGGCATAACCCTCGCCCTCATCCAGCACCAGTTCCAGATTGAGTACCGCCACATAATCCCGGACGCGGGCTTGCAGGTTCAGCAGGGCTGCCCACTGGCGCTCATCCTGCTCCCGGTACTGCACCCCCTTGAGCAGGCCGGTCAGCAACCACGACAAATCCGGTTGGGGTGCGGCAGTGGCGCTGGTAAAGTCTTGTTTCATCCCTATTGAATTCCCTGGTATGTTATCGGGTCAGCGCATGAAAATCACCCGAGGCAGGCGGGCAATGCGACCCACGGGCTCGCCACGGTCATCCTCTGCCTGCCAGTGAATGGCTTCCGGCGTGTCCTCGTCCACCACCGCGTTGAAAGCATCGCTGCCCAGTTGCAGGTAGGCCACCAATTCCGCCAAGCCCTGCTGCAGTGGCTGGGCGGCCACCAGTTCGCGCAAGGTGACCTGCGCCCGGTCCTGCAAGGCATGGCGGATGTGACGGGTCAGCCTGGCCTTGTCCACCACCACCTGATCGAACAAGGCCGAAGGGTCGATGTCCTCGTCACCCGCCCTCAGTGCCAGGTTGGCAATGACCGGTTTCACCGCCGGCGTAAACAAGGGCCGTTCCATCGCCAGTTCGATATCGGCGCAAGACTCGGCCATCTCCATCACGGTTCCTGTCAGCGGCGCTTCCCGCAGCGCCAGGGCCTTGCTCTCGATACCGTGCAGAATATCCATGATGCGGCGGTTTTCCAGCCATGCCTGGTCGTCGAGAAAGCGGCGCAATTGTTGCGACAAGGCCGCCACAGTGCGTTGGGTGTGTTCGCCGGCCTCCATCCAGTCGTAATGCACGCGGCGGGTGCGAGCATCGGGCTGCAAAGCAGCCACCGCCGGAAGTTGAAGCACCCGTCCCAACAGCTCGGTCAATTCCTCCTGGCGGCGGCTGGAGAGCAGGAAATCCCAGAACGCGCGGAAACTCTTGCCCTGATCGGAATCGGCAATCGCATCCCGTTCGCCCATGATGTCCTCCAGCAGGGCCCCCTTGCTGCCCTCCCACAGCGCAATGCGCTCGCGCACGCGCCGGTCCAGCTGGCGGAAGTTGTGCTCCACCTCGCGAAAGTCGGTGAGCAGTTCACGCGCGCCCTGCATAAACTGCTGAAAACGATCCTTCAGCGCCGTGTCGTCCAAGAGCGGCATATCGCCCGTCAACACGCGGGCAATCTCGGCATCGATCTCGTCGCGCTTCTTGCGCAGTTCGGCGATGCGCTTGGCCGGGTCGGCCTCGCTGCCTTCGCTCATCTGTTTGAGCAGGTCGAACAGCGTGAGCAGGCGCGATTCGGTGCCGACGAATTGCCGCTCGGAAAGCTGCGCCAACCAGGCGATGGCCTTCTCGGTCGCGGGCGTAAGGTCGAATTGCGCCTCGTCGGTGCCTGGCTTGTAAAACTTCCGCAGCCAGCCCTTATCCGGTGACGCCCAGTCGTTCAGATAGTCGAGCGCGGGCTTGGGAAACGCGGTTTCGCCAAGCTGCAGGCGCAGGGCGTACAGTTCATCTTCCAGCGCCTCGGACAAATCGGCTGCCGCCATCACCCGCACATTGGGCGCCACGAACACCCGATGCAGAAAGCTCGCCACCAGCGGCGCATGGTCCGAACGCAGCAGCCGCCAGGCAGGGTGGCGGGTGCGCAGAGCGTCGAGGGTGGCGAAGTCAAGGGTCATGTCAGAAGCGGCTCAATCCAATCCCCCCGCTTGTCCTTGAACCGCCCCGGTTTTTGTGGAGTGTGTTTGGCTGATCATGGTGGTGATTGGTTGAGCAAGTTTACCGTATTTTATTGGTGGCGTCAGGGGGCTTATCTATGGAACGCTGCACTGGTGTACCCGTC
>JAJZFH010000008.1:2318-3738 GCA_021805445.1 Pseudomonadota bacterium | reverse complement strand
TGATGTTTGGTTATGCCGATGCTTTTTCGCGCAACATAGGCTGGTTGACACGGGCCGAACAGGCCTCCCTGGCAAACAAGTGTGTGGCCATTGCGGGCATGGGCGGGGTGGGGGGCAATCATTTGCTGACCCTGGCCCGGTTGGGGGTCGGTCGGTTCCATATCGCTGACTTCGATACCTTCGAAATCCACAATTTCAATCGCCAGGTGGGGGCCACGGTTTCTCATCTGGGCCGTTCCAAGGTTCAGGTGCTGGCTGAAATGGCCAGGGATATCAATCCCGAATTGGAGATCCAGTCTTTTCCTGAAGGGGTGACTTCCGCCAACCTTCCAGATTTTCTTTCCGGTATCGATCTCTATGTGGATGGACTGGATTTCTTTGCTTTTTCAGCGCGCCAGATGACCTTCGATGCCTGTGCCGAGGCGGGAGTTCCCGTGGTGACGGCCGCTCCCTTGGGAATGGGAGCGGCGGTGGTGAATTTCATGCCGGGGGGGATGTCCTTCGAGGAGTATTTTTGCTGGGGAAAAGGGACGGACGAAGCCAAAGCCTTGCGCTTTTTGTTGGGATTGGCACCGGCCCGACTGCACTTCGACTACTTGGTGGATTCCACTTCAGTCAACTTGAAAGAACGTCGGGGACCATCGACCTTCATGGCGTGTCAACTCTGTGCCGGCATGGCGGCCACCGAGGCGTTAAAAATTTTGCTGGGGCGTGGTAAAGTGTGGGCGGCTCCCTACAGTCACCAGTTTGATGCCTACCGGAACAAATTGGTGCGGTCCTGGCGACCGGGAGGAAACCGCCACCCGCTGCAACGAATGGCGCTCAGGATTGCGGAAGGAAGACTGGCAAAACTCAACGAGTGAGTGGCCGAGGACAAAATGACAGCCGCAGAACAGGTCAAGGAAATTCTGGAATGGGCGAAATGGGCTCCGAGTGGGGACAACACCCAACCCTGGCGTTTTGAAATCGTTTCCGATCAGCAGGTCAATGTCCATGGGTTTGATACACGCTCCCATTGTCTCTATGATCTGGGGGGGCGGGCCAGCCATCTGGCGTTGGGGGCGCTGCTGGAAAATGTGCGCCTGGCCGCCACCCGTTTTGGTCTTTCCACCCGGATCGTGGAACGGGCGGGATGTTTGGAAGAAGCGCCGGTTTTTGAGGTGACTTTCGAGGCAGAATCTCTCAAGGAAGATCCTCTGGCGGAAATGATCAAGATCCGCTCTGTCCAACGCCGTCCCTATCGTCTCGACCCTCTGACCCCGGAACAGAAAAACATCCTGGAATCCTCCGTAGGGCCGGACTATCGGGTATTGTGGTTTGAAAGTTTTTCTCAGCGCTGGGCGTTTGCCTCACTCACTGCACGGGCAGGAAAATTGCGCCTGACGATTCCGGAGGCCTATGCAGTTCACCGCGACATCAT
>JAJZFH010000008.1:0-2218 GCA_021805445.1 Pseudomonadota bacterium | reverse complement strand
ATTCACAGGCCCCGAACGACTCATTGAAAAATTGGCCCTGATCCCCGACGGGGGAGAGGTGTTTCATGGGGTTGCTCCCTTGCTGGAACGATGGTGTGCCCGCCTGGCCGAGGTCTTCGATGCGGAAGGAACCTCGGCCATGGTGTTTGATGGCGAGGGGTTACAGTTGTGTGCGCACTATGGAGAACTTCCTGCCGTGGCTTATCGGGGCAAGGTCAAACAGGGGGTGGGGATTGCCGGCCATGTACTGGCCTCGGGCAAGCCTTTGTTGGTCGAGAATATCGAGGCGTCAGAATTTTTTTCTCAGGCCCGGTATCCGCAGAATCAGGGAAAAAGCTTTCTTTCCGTGCCGTTGCTCCGCGATGGGCTGGTGGCGGGGATCGTGAACGTGCGGGGCGGGTTCGAACAACCTTACAAAACCCATGAGTTGCAAGCATTGTCCATCGCCGGACTGTTGGTGGAACGGGATATCCAGTTGGTGCAGATGCGGGGGGTCCTGCGCTCCAACTTCATCACGGTGGCTCTGGAAAAAGCCCATCGACCGGATTTGAATGCCATGGTGAAGGCGGCAGAGGATCCGGGTAAATTGGCCAAACTGTTGGCGCGTTCCTTTTATCGGGAGTTGCGCAGGGCAGGATTTGCCTCGACTCAAATCATCATGGCGGCCACAGAAATCATTTCGGGGTTGGGCACTTCGTTACGCGATGCGCGGAAGAAAAGTTCCTAACGATCCGGCCAGGGCTGTCGGAAAATTTTACATATCAGAAAAACCGGCTCGCAGAAAAAAGTTTATTATCATTTATTATCAATAATATATGATTTATGGCATGAGATGTGCTTATGAGTAATGGCAATCCCGAATTTATTAGGTAACCAACCGGAGTCAAACATGAAACTTCAAAAAAAATCCCTTCTGGCCTCCTTGGCCGCAACTGCCGTGTTGGTGGGGATGTCCACCAGTGCGTCCGCTGCAATCGCTGTCCAGAACTGGCAATTGAATCTCAATAGCCTGTCCGGTCTACCGAATTACGGTAATGTGGCTGGAGTGTTGGACTCAGGCATCAACAACCTCAGTTTCAACGGGGAAAGTTATGTGACAAACACACAAGCTCTCAACAGCAATGGTAGTCCTATCACTGGTGTTTACAACTCAGTGGATACGGGAATTTTCGATATCACTCAAAAGAACGGTGGGGTTCCCCTGAATTTGGGTGGGGGACAATTGACTGCCTATTTTACAGGTACGGATACCACCACTATCACCGGCCCGAATGGCGGATCTTTTGTATTCAACGGCGGACAATTTCAGGTCTTTTACAATCCGACTGTAGTGTACGGGTCAAGTTCCGCGAATCACTACGGTTCGACGGCCGGAACCCAGATTGCCACCTTTACCATTGCCGATACGAACAATCCCGGCACCAGTGGTGGTTTTGTCAATGTCAATGGAGCCCCAACGTCCAACGGACAAGTGAACGTTACAGGGTTGCCGCCCACCGCTTTGACCCCCAGCAATATTTTTCTGGATTCCAACGGGAATTTATTCAATCAGAATATTCTGCTGTCTTTCGTGACCACCAATGCTTCGGAAGATCTGTCGGCGAATCCGAATACGGTGACTTCTCCCAATCAGTACACGATCGATCCCAATCTGGTGGCCGCTTTTGGTTTGCCCGCCGGAACCTACAATGGTCAAAACGGACTGAATTACTTCATTACCAATGGCGGTCAGTTCAAGTTGCAGTACGCGCCTGAACCCATGACCGTGGCTTTGTTCGGTGCCGGTCTTCTGGCCATGGGATGGTCCTTGCGCCGCCGTTCCAATGTTTGATCAGTAATATTTCTCGTCCTCGATGAACGAAAAGAGGCTCTTCACAGAGCCTCTTTCCCGTTTGTGCGCCCAGCATGGGCGCAATCGTCCGGAGGTAAACGTCCTCTGACCGCCCCGCAAGGATCGCCAAAGTGTGCTAAGGTAACACCTTTCCTTGATCAAGGAGGGGTCGCTATGCCACAGCCACATATTGCCGCCAAGACAGTATCCGTGAAACTCGATTCGGACACCCGTACCCGTATTGAAAACCTGGCCGAAGTCCGTCACCGTTCGGCGCATTGGATCATGCGTGAAGCCATCAGCCAGTATATCGACCGAGAAGAAAAGCGCGAAGCCTTTCGGCAAGACGCCATCAAGGCGTGGGAGGAATATCAGGAAACAGGCTTG
>JAJZFH010000021.1:2389-3758 GCA_021805445.1 Pseudomonadota bacterium | reverse complement strand
CTGTTGGGCCACATGCTCCAAAAAGCAATCTCCAACGCCAGCCTGTCGGTATCGGGGGGTGGGAGGGTATCGCTGTCCGGGCACACCGACCAGCACCAATCAGCCGAATCCACGATGATCCTCCAGGTGGTTCTGTCCGGTAAATCCGTTCAGGAATCCATCGCCCAGGGCTATCTGTCAGGGAGCGGCGCTCTCTCGATCGATCCTAGGTACCTGATTACCGGACTCGGTCGTAACTTTGACATTACTGCACTCGGAAGGAGTTTCATACTGTGAGAACGACAAGCCCGAAAGACCCCGGCGAAACCATCCAGATCCCGTTCAACTTCGCGCCCGATCTGTTGCCAGGCGAGACATTGACCGGAACTCCGACCACGCAGATATCCCAGATTGTCGGTCTGCCCGATCCCACGGTCGGCAGCATGTTCGTAGGGGCCGCTCAACTCTCAGGGTCGTATGTGATCCAGACCTGCACCCTCGGGCAAGCCGCGTCGAATTACGCGGTCACAGCAACCTGTAGCACGTCCACTGGGCGTATTCTGGTCGAGGGTGGCGTTCTCCCGGTTGTCTGGGCGTATCTACAGTGAGGGGGCTATCTTGAGCGATCATCTATCACTTGCACTGCTTTGCCAGCAATCGTACCAGATCACCGACAAAGACCCGCGCTATCACTGCATCGCCGGGGTGGTGTTCATGGTCGTCCAGGATGTCATCGTTTTTCGCGGATCTGCGACTGAAAGCGACTGGCTCAAGGATTTTGAGGCATTCCCAATCTCGGACTCACTACTTGGAAAGATCGAACGGGGGTTTTCGCAGGGGATGAAAGAGGTCTTCCTGTGGCTGTCAAAGAACGGTCCACACAACCCCATCATCACCGGTCACTCGCTCGGGGGCGCACATGCGGTCATCCTGGCGGGGTACTACAAGGCCATGCACGTCGCGTTTGCCGAACTGGTGACGTTCGGGTGTCCGCGTCCCGGCTACGCGACCCTCCGCAACCTGCTCAAGGGGTCGAACATGATCGCCTACCGCAATGGTGCCGATATCGTCCCCACGGTGCCGGGGGCTTTCCTGTGGTGGGCGTATCGGTCCTATACCGATTGGACGCGCATCGGGAAAAGCGACGATCCGTTGCTGGCTCACCTGATCGCGAATTACATCACAGCGCTTCGGCAATCCTCTGGCCAATCCAACGCATGACCGGAACTGACATACTGTTCCCGATGGCTTTATAGCGCAGGGTATCGGGGGCCATCCTGCCGCGCCACGGCACGAGGGTCCAGTTGTCCGGAAATCCTTGGAGTCGCTCACATTCCAGGACGGTCAATCGGCGCACTTGCGATCCCTCAACTATGGATTGCGCTTGCGG
>JAJZFH010000021.1:0-2289 GCA_021805445.1 Pseudomonadota bacterium | reverse complement strand
GCATGTTCTGCTCCGCCAGCGCCCGGATGCGCTCCGGGGTCCAGTATCGGCATAGCCGGGCATAGGCTTTCTTTGGGTCATTCGTCGTGGGGGTCATGGTTTTCTCCAGGTTTAAAAGACCGTGAATTCACGGTCTCGTTCGATTCAATCGGCTACGCGCCTCCATCCCTCAGGGGTATATTCGCGCTGGCGGCGAATCTCATAAATGCCCGGCGTAACCAAAAGTGACTCATGGGTGTCGAAAGAGCGCAGATGCTCGATCAAAGTTTCCGTTTCTTCTGTGGCCTCGATAACCTCAAGATAACTGATAAGCGGATCGCCGGATTCAAAGACTCGCACAGTGGGACGCTCTGCGATAATATGGTGGTGACCAGTTTCGCTATGAGCGATGATGTAGGCACCCTTTTCAGAACTCATTAAGTTCAGATTTTCGGGTAATTTTTGGATGCGACGAATCATCAGATCGCCCTGTGCTGCGCAATTTTTGAATGTTTTCATTTGATTCTCCTATGATTAAGTGCGTACTTCTGGGATAAAAGACCGATGGGCATCTATGCCATAGGTCCACAAATTTCCTTCAAGAGCCGTTTCGCAACTGGGAGGTACCGGGAGTACGAAAGAGCGCCCGGTCCCGCATATCACTTTCAAAAATCTCTGGTTTCCTGCATCCGGTATCGCACATTCCAGCAAAATTCCGACTTCTGGATCATCATCGGTATCAATGATCCTAGCATCCAGTTCCTCGATAATATTTGCCCATCCTACGATTTCACACGCTGCCCTCCGTTGCTCGATTTGTGGCCAAGATATGGCCTCTCGTGCGGTCGGCTTTTGTCCTGATACCCATTCCTTTGGAATTGATACTCCATGCCAATGGTATAAAGCCCATCCATCCCGATATTCCATGGATGGTCCGTTCTCGCAATGCAAACGATCTTGATCGTCCCGATTGATAATCTTCGGGCGATCACTTAAGACGAGCACATTTTCATGCCACCATGTCCAGCCCACCGATGAAACCAACGCTTCATTGATCTCCAATCTTTTTTGAATTTCTTCAGGAAGAATTAATTGGCAAACATCAAGAAAAAAAGATACGAAAGAGCTTAGCGTACACCATAGTGATGATATTCCATAATTATCAAAACCTTTTTTGACATTTTTTCCCAAACCCCCCACCTGGGCCCGCACCTGGGCCCCCACTTGGGCCTCCACTTGGGCCCCCACTTGGTCCCGCACTTGGGCCCCCACCTGGGCCCACACCTGGTCCCACACATGGTTCCGCACCTGGACCGCCACCTGGGCCCACACCTGGTTCAGCACCTGGGCCCCCACTTGGGCCCGCACCTGGGCCCGCACCTGGTCCCCCACCTGGGCCCACACCTGGTCCCACACATGGTTCCGCACCTGGACCGCCACCTGGGGGCCCCCCCCCACCTGGGCCCACACCTGGTTCAGCACCTGGGCCCCCACCTGGGCCCACACCTGGTTCAGCACCTGGGCCCCCACCTGATCCAGCACCTGGTCCCGCACTTGGGCCCACACTTGGTCCCGCACTTGGGTCCACACTTGGTCCCGCCCCTGATTTTTTAAGACATCTTTTATTTTCCTCAACATATCCCATGCAACGGCTCCGGCAATTGTGGCAGCATAAGGCGATCCAACGCGCAGGACTACCATCGGAGGCCTCAGACCACATAAAGCGTAGGCCGCCAACGCCGCTTTTTCGGCTCTATCAAAATCTGCTGGTTCTGTGGATAGCCCGATTTCAACCCACTTTTTTACCCATGGCTTAAATTGCGCTTTTTGATCTTCGGTCAACTCTGTGATCTTTTCCATCATTTCACCCCTCCTTCTTCCACCGCCTGAAAATACTTTTCCATGGTTTCGACGCATTCGCTTTTCGTGCGATCAATTCTCGCGCTCAATTCGATTTGGGTATGCTCCATTCTCCCGATTCGAGTTTGCAAAAACAGAATGTAATTCTGCAACTCAGCCAAGGTCGGGACTGGCGATTCTTTGGCGGTCACGATCTCAGACGGTCCTTGCTCGTTTTTCTCTTCCATGGTTTTACTCCTTTTTCTCGTAAACATCCAAACAACTGGGGCACCGCAAGCATACAAGTGGCTTATCATGTAACGGATGGCTCAACTTTTCACGAAACAATAAGCAGCGAAAATAATCCGCATTGATATAGTCCAGACAGCGAAGAAACTCGCACATTCCGCATTTCAATCGATCGTCCGATCCCGTATCGATAGTTGCCGGGTAACTGTTTTCGATGATCAT
>JAJZFH010000053.1 GCA_021805445.1 Pseudomonadota bacterium | reverse complement strand
GTCGTTGCACCGGACAAAATTTCAGAAACGCGTCCTGATTATGTGCTGATTTTGCCCTGGAATCTCCAGCACGAAATCATCGAACAGATGAGCCACATTCACCAATGGGGAGGCCGTTTCATGGTGCCGATTCCCACTATTCAGGTGTTGCCATGAAGTTTTTGGCAACCCGACTCCCAGGGGTATTTCTTATTCAACCAGAATGGAAAGAAGACGAACGAGGCGGTTTCGCTCGAAATTTCTGCCGTCAGGAATTCGACGCCCATGGCCTTAATCCAGACATCAGTCAATGCAATATATCCTTCAACCGGCATCGCGGTACCTTGCGCGGACTGCACTATCAGGCAGATCCCTATGGCGAAGACAAACTGGTGCGTTGCAGTGCCGGAGCGGTTTACGATGTGGCGCTCGATCTTCGCCAAAAATCACCGACTTACCGGTTCTGGATGGCGACGGAACTAACTGCCGTAAATCGTCACATGCTCTACATTCCGGTGGGCGTCGCCCATGGTTTCCTGACGCTACAGGACGACACTGAAATCTTTTACCAGATGTCCGTTCCGTGGCACCCAGAGGCTGCGCGCGGCATACGCTGGAACGATCCGACCTTCAGCGTGATCTGGCCTGAGGATGAGCCTATCATTTCAGTTCGTGATCGAAGTTATCCTGACTTTGCGCCATGAACCGTATACCCTACTTGGTTTCACTTTTTGGGGTATCCTTTGACAAGATAGTGGTTGAACCAAGCATCATCAGGGGGTGCACTTCAGACTCGAAGTTGCCAAATTTCCATTCTCGGGGTCTGGGCTGCATTCAATGAAAGAGACGGTTGGCAGGGTAATAACAGGAATGCTGTTATGGATCGTGACGTAGAAGACCCCAAGCAACGGATCAAACAACTCCTTCAGGTCGCCAGCGATGGGATTCATATACTCGATCGTCAGGGTTTTCTGATCGAGGGCAGTGACTACTTTTTTGCCCTGCTGGGCTATTCTCGTGCCGAAGCCATCGGGATGCATGTTTCTCAATGGGACGCCCAGTGGACACGAGATGAAGTCATGGCCATCATCGACTCGAATTTTCAGTTGAACAAAGGGGTTCACCGAACGTTTGAGTCTTTGCACCGTCGCAAGGACGGACAAATCATTCCCGTGGAGATCACGGCCAGAAGTTACCACCCAGTCGGGGGAGTCCCGCTTCTGTATTGCTCTTCGCGGGATATATCAGAACGGCGGCAATTTGAGGCCACGTTACGGTTCAAGCAGTTTGGCATCGATCGTGCAGCCGAGCAGATGCTGTGGATCGATCGACAGGGGCGGATATTGGACGTCAACGAGGCGGCCTGTCGCCAACTGGGGTACTCCTATTCTGAACTGGCTCAAATGTCGGTGGGGGATCTGGACCCATTTTTTTCACCCGATCGGTGGGACAGGCTCTGGGAAGAGTTGAAATTGTATGGCGCGGTGTCCCTCGAATCTTCCCAGCGACATCGAGATGGGTCAGTCTTCCCCACTGAAGTATTGACCAATTATTTCGAGTATGAGGGCGTGGAATATAACTTCATGCTGGCGCGCGATATTTCACGACGGAAGGCCAATGAACAGCGTATTGAGCGACTGACCAATCTTTATCGTGCCCTCAGCGAAATCAATCAGGCCATCGTACGCATGGAAACAAAGGATAAATTGTTTCCTCTGGTGTGCAAAGTGGCGGTGGAGTTTGCCGGGTTTGAAATGGCCTGGATCGGGGTGCCTTCGGAACGGCAGGACGAGATTGTGCCCGAAGTGTTCTATGGGACGGGAACAGACTATCTGGCGAGCCTCTCTTTTCCCCTGATTCCTTCCGATTCGGGGCAACTCGGTCCTGCCGCAATGAGTTTTCGGGAGGCACGCAGTATCTTCGTCAATGATTTCATGAACGATCCCCGGACCGCCCCCTGGAAAGCAAGGGCGCAATCGTATGGATGGCGCAGTAGCGCCACTTTTCCGATCATTCAGGGGAATACGGTGGTGGCGGTGATGGGCGTGTATGCGGCGACTACTGATGCCTTTCATGAGGAAGACGTGGCTGTCCTCGACGAAATGGTACGGGACATTGCTTTTGCCCTGGATACGTTTGATCGTGAGTTGGCCAGAAAAAAAGCAGAGCGCTTGCTTTACGAGCGGGAACAGCATTTTCGGGCCTATTTTGAACGTTCCATGGTGGGTATGGCAACCACGGGTCCCGATCGGGGATGGATGGAAGTCAACCCTGCGCTTTGTGAGATGCTGGGGTATAGCAGTGCCGAGTTGAAAGAGATGACCTGGGAAGACATTACCCACACCGAAGACTTGCCCCTCAATCGGCAAGTGTTTGAGCGTGTGGTGTCAGGCAAGGTGGACGAGTACGAATTAGACAAGCGGTTTCTCAAAAAGAATGGGGACGTCATCTATACGCATGTGGCTATTCGTGCGGTGCGTCAGTCTTCCGGCGCATTGGACTATTTGGTCGTATTGGTGGACGACATCACGCTGTTGCGGGAGCAACAACAGGAACTCGAGCGACGGGTATATTACGATGCCCTGACCAATTTGCCGAATCGCGCCTTGCTGACGGATCGACTTGAGCATGCCCTGGCTCAACTCAAACGTTCGAGTGGGCTGGTAGCCGTGTGTTTCATCGATCTGGATGGATTCAAACAAGTGAATGACACCTATGGCCATGGATTGGGTGACCACCTCCTGATGGCAGTGGGAAAAAGAATTCATGACGTCTGTCGTGCCACAGATACGGTCGCCCGTTTCGGCGGAGATGAATTCGTGGTGATTATCGAGGGGAATAGCGATCGGGCAGAGTGCTTGTCACTGTTGCAACGGATTCAGGAAACCATCGGTCAGCCGTTTCAGATCGAAGGTCATTGGCTTCAAATCTCGGCAAGCATCGGGGTTACGTTGTGTCCAGATGACGTGTCAGATGGCGAAGTATTGCTGCGCCACGCGGACCAGGCCATGTATCTGGCCAAGCAGGCCGGACGGGACAGAATTTACTTCTTTGACTCGCAAAGCGAACACCTGATGCGACACCGCACCCATACCCTGGAACGGTTGGAGCAAGCCCTCGCTCAGGGGGAATTGCAGTTGTACTATCAGCCCAAGGTGGATATGTGCCAGGGTCGAGTGGTCGGACTGGAGTCGCTCATCCGCTGGAATGATCCGATGCGCGGTCTGGTATTGCCCGGGGAATTCATTCCCTTGATCGAAGGCAGCCACTTCGAGGTGGTTCTGTCGGAGTGGGTCGTGCGTCAGGCCTTGTGCCAACTGTCCGAGTGGCACCGCATGGGACTGGATTTGACCTTGAGTGTCAATATTCCTGCGCCGCATCTGCGCTCTCCGGGGTTTGTGGATTTTATCCGTCACGAAATGGCCGATTACCCACAAATTCCACCCCGTGCGCTGGAATTGGAAATTCTGGAAACTGCCGCCCTGGGTGACCTCGACGCGGTCATTCAGAAGATGGTGGACTGCATGGGGTTTGGTGTCAGTTTTTCGATCGATGACTTTGGCACAGGGTACGCTTCCCTTTCCTACCTGCGTCGATTGCCGGCGGAGATCATCAAGATCGATCAAATTTTCATTCGTAACATGTTGCATGATCCTGAAGATCTTTCCATCGTTCAGGGGGTCATTGGTTTGGCACAGGCATTCCACAAGGCGGTGCTGGCCGAAGGGGTGGAAACCGTCGCGCACGGTCGAAAACTTCTCGACATGGGGTGTTCTCTGGCTCAGGGGTTCGGCATTGCCCGGCCCATGCCCTCTACAGGAGTTCCCGACTGGATTCGAACCTTCAAGGGATTTCCGGAGGAGCCATCACAGCAATAGGTTCTGTAGCGTTTTCCATTCCGGAGGCGTGACCGGGGTGATGGACAAACGGTTTCCCTTGGTCA
>JAJZFH010000061.1 GCA_021805445.1 Pseudomonadota bacterium | reverse complement strand
GGGTCCGACGACGATCTGCCAAGAAGGTGACGGATCCGCGCCAGCCCTCTAAAAAAGATCCTTTCTACCCCATCCACGCTCCCTTGTCACCTTCCGCTCACCAGCCTCCATGAGGAAGCGGGAAAAACAACGGAAAAATCACAGAATCCACTAATCCGCGTCTTATCCCCAGATTTACGCGCTTTTTAACCCCTGCTTACAACCGCCTGCTACCGTATATCGGATTCTCGGTGAATATCTCGTCCAGACGCTTGAGCAGGTCGAGTTCCTCAGTCGAGTCGGGCTTCGGGTGGTAATAGATGCTGCTGCGCGAAACTCCGAGCAGTTTGGCTTGCCGGGCAATGGACAGTTTCCGCGTTTGGCGTAATCATCGCGCGCCTTTCATCAGGTGGGAGATGGCGGGCTGTCCGACAAGAAAATCCCTCTCAACCTGTAATTGCCCAATCTTGCGATGCAGATTATCGATGGTCTTCTGCGGATCAGCTGCCCTCTTGTTGCCGCGTTCAAAAAGTTCATCGGCACGCTTCATCAACTCCTGCTTCCAAGTGCTGATCATCGTCACATGCACCCCATATTCCGATGACAATTGCGCCAGCGTCTTGTCCCCCGCCAGCGCTGCCATCGCTACCTGCGCCTTGAACTTCGCGCCATGTTGCTTGCGTTTTACGCCCATGTTTCTTCCCTCTTCGGTCCAGTCGACATTAGCCTATCCGACTGTCCGAAAAACCAAAACCGCCGCACCCTATGTCTTGTCCATGAAAAATTTGGTCAACTCCGACAGGCTGCTAGATCCAATAGCGCGGGTAAGTTCGCTGCTTTGGGATGTTATTGAAAAATAAGGCAACCAAAACCAGGATGACGGCACCGATCAACGTTGGTGTAAACATAAAACTCCAAGTTGGCGCTAACAACATTATGATCAATGGATTTGACCCGGCGGGAGGATGTACCGTTCTCGTAATCATCATGGCAGCAATCGTTGTCCCTGCAGCCAGGGACATGCTCCACCAATGCGCACCAAAAAGCGACAAGAACACCAACCCGGTAAACGAAGCCAGAACGTGACCTCCTATAACGTTGCGTGGTTGAGAAAATGGACTTTCCGGGAAGCCAAAGATCAATACGCAACTTGCACCGAAGGACCCTAGCACTAGAGGGTATTCAGTCACGCGAGCGAGATATCCGACTGCGCCAATCGCTAAGACGCCACCAAGCCAACCCATCAAAATATCGAAGAGTGCCGGCGAGGGAGGGCAACTGCCCCCTCCCTTTTTCCATTTTTCGATTAAGTTCATCGATATCTCCTGGATTTAATGAACTTGCTTATCGGTGGAAATCAAATTTCCGTTAAGGTCGAATTTTGGAAACAACTCGATGCCAATCCACGAGTGCAGCATTGCTGCCCATAAACTGATACCTTCCAAAGCCTTGGTAATTAACTGACGGCCGCGGAATGAGTCGGGATCATGAGGGGGAATATACTCAAGGCCCATGATGCTATGGAACTCATCTGCTTCCACATGGACGTCGAAATACAGGTCCCCTGCAGCAACGGAATGGAGTTTTGGCACTACCGCCTTAAAGAAATCATTTGAGCAACGCTCGATACCACTATTGAGTCCGACAAGCCACTTGTCGCGATCCTGTTCAATTGCCATTTGATATGCATAATTGACGCAGGCATTGGTTTCAATGGTAGGAATCACTGTTTCGATTTCGGATGGGGATGACAAAAGACCATGTTTGAGCATCCAGGCCATCAGCATCGCGTGGTGATCCGCTTCGCCATAAGCATGCTTGGCGTAGAAGGGCATCATCGAGTTTTCCGACATCGCCCCAAGTGCCAGCATTAAACCCATCACCTTCGGAAAGGTTGCCGAGTGGTAATAGAGTTGGACAGCCGCCGGCTTGAATTCGAGCGGAGACTGAATCTGTGAGACCCATGAGAAAAAGGGCATCTTGAGTACCGCATCGCTGGCGCGGTAGATCGGTTCCACAATCCATGCATGCTGGGCACGGAGTGCCACGAGTTGTTTCGGATCGACTTTGTCGTAGGCTTCAGCGGCTGCGTATTCCACGAATTCACTCCCTGTTAGGTTTAAAAGTGGCTGTTCTGTTGAACGCCTCAGATAATACAGACAGGTCTGTCTATTTGCAAGAACTTCTTTGACATAAGTTTTGTCATAACGATATTCCTTACGATAGTCCTTGATGGTGTAACGCTTGTCGAATGGTGGTACCATAAAATATGGAAAGACCGTTCTGTATTGGATGCATATGAGTGACAAACGCCAGCTTGTGCTGGAAACTGCTTTAACCCTCTTCCGTGCGCATGGGTACCATGCTGTAGGAATTGATCGGGTTCTTGCTGAATCTGGCGTGGCCAAAATGACCATGTATAAATACTTTCCATCAAAAAATGCCTTGATCGAAGCAGTCTTAAATGAGCGAGATCTGCGCTTCAGACGCTCATTGCTCGAATTCGTAAACGGTGTCGATGACCCAAGGGAAAAATTCAGGGCCTTGTTTCTTTGGCATCACTGCTGGTTCAAAGAAGACTCTTTCAATGGCTGCATGTTCATCAATGCTGTAGCCGAATTCCCTGAGCCAAACAGTTCGATTCGACAAGCGTCGATCAACCACAAAGCACTTATCCAGGATTTTATTGGGTCAATTCTCAACCAAGTCTTGGCTACCGAGATTTCGCAACGACTTTCCGCTCAATTCTCTCAGTTGCTGGATGGTGCGACCATCGCAGCCCAAGTTGCTGGTGATCGCATGGCCGCATTCTTGGCTTGGCGTTCTGCCGTAGGATTGCTTCTGCTAGAAGGCGTTCAAATCGAACTTGGCAATTCGTTTGAATCAAGTTAAATCAGGAAAACTTCACTTTAGACATTCAACCTCAACTGCCACCCCTCCGGTGACGCAATTCAGGTTGAATGTCTAAAGTTGAGTCAGTTGTTCCTCAAAAGATCATCAAAAGTGGTAACCAATGTTGACAGTCCAAACATCTGAACGAGATGAATAAGATGAATCCCCCACGCTATAACTATCGAGGTCTAATCTACCAAACAAATTACTGTTGAAGTAGTATTGCGCTCCAATACCGTATGTTGCGGCTGTTAGCGTTCCATTTACAGATGCCGAACCGCCTGCGTAATTAACCGAGGCTGAATCAGTTATGCTTGTCACCCCAAATTTTCCAAGAAGACTAAAGTTATTAGTCAAAGGAATAAATCCTACAGCCGCAATTTCCGCTCCACTGATATTTCCTGAAACATTAATCGGGGTTATCAAATTCCCGCCGCTAGCAGAATAACTAGCCCCTCCAGAACCAATATAACCACCTTCAACGGCCACAAATTTATTGAATTGGTAGCCCAGGTCTAAGTTATAGACTGTTCCTTTGGTATAACTGGAAGAAAATCCTCTGGCACCATTTCCATACAAAGAATTATCTAAAGTAGATTGACCATTGTTGCCTGTTGATTGGCCTAACCCACCGAGCACATACCATCCTTGATCTGCAGCCATCGCGCTTGACGCAAAAAATGTTCCGGCAATCGACAAAATAATCAGTTTGTTTTTCATAAAATCCCCATAAATTTTTATCA
The DNA here is from genome assembly GCA_021805445.1 of Pseudomonadota bacterium. Classification (GTDB taxonomy): domain Bacteria; phylum Pseudomonadota; class Gammaproteobacteria; order Burkholderiales; family Ferrovaceae; genus Ferrovum. The sequence continues at coordinate 340 of JAJZFH010000061.1, read as the reverse complement.
ATGATTCGATAGTTTTAAGTTTCTTACTGACGCTTGGTCATCCCAAGGTGTAGGGTGTAGGTGAATCGCCAAACCCACCATACCTGACCGAGGGAGACCCAACGTGAAGGCATCATGCAGCATGTTCAGCCAATACTCAAGTTAACTCTGCGCCTACTGGCTACTGGTTACTGGAGCGATGAGGACAAAGCGTTTATCGCTGAAGTTCCAGAACTGAGTGTGGTCAGTTAATTTGATGGGCTGATGTTCACGATTGGTGATGGTTGCTGCGGTAAGGCTTTCAGGCAAAACGGCGTCAGATTATAACTGACGCCGTTTTGCGTTGGCTGTGCGGATGATT
>JAJZFH010000063.1 GCA_021805445.1 Pseudomonadota bacterium | reverse complement strand
ATACCGACGAGAAGCAGGCTGCCGGGTTCCGGAACGTTTATGGTGGCAGGAGGGGACGCAAAAGTCCCTGAAAAACCCAAGCCGCCTGAAGAATCAGAAACGACCAACTGAAAAGAAGCGGGAGAGGTCAGGTACTGATTTTGACTGTCAGAGATCGTACCGAGGACATCGACCGTCAAACTGGATTGGTTGCTTCCTTGGCTGGGGGCAGACGAGCCCCCAACAAAATCCTTGCTGGCGATGAAACTGAATACATCACCGTTGTTCCCCGTGATTCGGGCAAAGGGTCCGGGAATGGAAGCGAGGGAATTCACTGCGCCGTTTTGAGGAATGAGCAAGGTAAACAGACCATTGGGTGCTGAATTGACGATGTAGCCTTTAGAAGTGACAGGGGTGAACAGGCTGGTGGTAAAGTCATTCGGTTTGTTATAAATGGTGCTGGGCATTGAAGTGATGAAAAAAGGATTTTGGACGGTAATGCTCGTGGCGGTATTGATTCCTGGCGCAGAACTGTTCCCGTTTTGGTAGGTGGCGCCGCCCGAAGTGAATTGGGTCACGCTCGTTCCAGCATAACCAAACGATGCATTGAAGTAGGTTGGGTTGGCCAGCGCAGAAAGGGGAGCGGCGGAAAGGGCAGACAATACCAAGGTGGCGAGTAGTTTTTTTGAGGTCATGTGAATTCCTTGAGAAGTTTTATAAAAATTTACTCATGCGAGCATTAAAATATAAAGCAACATTCACGCCAAAAACAATAACATGATGTAATTACATGAAATATTTTTATTAAATGCCATTGAATATAATTGTTGTGTAAAAAAATCAGACATCATTTTTTTTCACTTTAACTGATGTGAAAAAAAATGAAACATCCTGAAATGAAATGTTCAATCTGTCCTGATTGTTTTTTTCAACTCATTGAAACAATGAGTTGGGGAATCCTGTCCATTACCGCTCGGATCGATGGGGGAATTGGTCGATGGGATAATCAGGGTCCTGACCGGCGACACACCGCGCGAAGGGGCGCTTTGCGCTATCCCTGCCGACACCCTTGCCAGAGGGCTAGCGCGGATCCGCAACTTCCCGGACGATCCGTTCGGACTCGGGCAACCAAAGACGAGACAACGAGTTCTGAAATTCTTCGATCGGCACGGGCTTGCCAAACAGATAACCCTGATGCGCGTGGCAGCCGTTGCGTTCGAGAAAGTCGCGCTGCTGTTCTGTCTCCACCCCTTCGGCAATGACCTTCAAGCCGAGGTTGTCGGCCATCCCGATGATGGTGCGGACGATCGCCGCATCGTTCGGGTCAGTGGCGATGTCGCGCACGAAACTCTGGTCGATCTTGATTTGGTCCAGCGGTAAATGTTTGATGTAGGTCAGCGAGGATTGTCCGGTGCCGAAGTCATCCAGTGAGAAACGGATGCCGACTCTCCGCAGTGCCTGCATTTTACCGATGCTGTCGTCAATGTCGTGCAGCACCAGAGATTCAGTCAGTTCGAGTTCAAGCCCATAGTTGAGGGGATCGACGCCGGTGTCTTTCAGGACATCAAGCACCTGACCGACAAAATTCGGTTGACGGAACTGCCGTGCGCTGACGTTGACGGAAATCTGCAAATGACGGGTCAGCGGATCGACTTGCCATGCCTTGAGTTGCGCACAAGCCATGTGCAGCACCCACGCGCCGATCGGCACGATGAGGCCGCTTTCTTCGGCGATCGGAATGAATTCCATGGGCGAAACCAGACCCCGCTCGGGATGCTGCCAGCGCAGCAGTGCCTCGGCCCCCACAACACTCTGTCCATCGACCTGTACCTGATAGTAGAGTTTGAGTTGCTGGAGTGGCAGCGCCTGGCGCAGATCATCCGTCAGGGCGGCACGCGCTTCCAGTTCGGTCTGCATGGCGGGATCGAAGAAACGCAGGGTATTATGACCGGCAGATTTGGCTTGATACATGGCGGTATCGGCGTGCTTGAGCAGATCAGACATGCCGATCTTCTCTCCGCAGAACAGGCTGATGCCGATGCTGGATGAACTGTGATATTCGATCCCTTGAAGATTGAAAGGTTGGTTGATGGCCGCAAGGACGTGCTCTCCGACCTCTTGGGCTGCCGCTGCCGCTTGCTGGGGGTCCCCACTCAGATTCTCGAGCATGATGACGAATTCGTCACCCCCCAGGCGGGCGACCGTATCGGTGGCGCGCACGCAACTCTGGAGGCGTTTGGCGACTTCGATCAACAGCAGATCTCCCATGTCGTGCCCGCGGGTATCATTGAGCGTTTTGAAGTTGTCCAGATCGATGAACAGCAACGCCCCTTCATGCCGATTGTGGATGCTGGAGGACATGGCCTTCTGCAAGCGGTCCCGTAGCAGGCTCCGATTGGGCAGATTGGTGAGCGAGTCATGGAAAGCAAGTTGGTGTATTTTTTCATCGGCCTCCTTGCGTAGCGTGATGTCGGAAAATACCGCGACATAATTCGTCACCTGTCCCTCTGTATCGGTAACTGCGGTAACGGTCAGCCATGACGGGTAGGATCCGCCATCCTTGCGCCGGTTCCAGAGTTCTCCCTGCCAGTATTTGTCGCGGGTGAGGGTTTCCCACATGTCGTGGTAAAACGCCGCATCCTGTCGCCCGGATCTGAGCAGGGCGGGCGTCTGGCCTATCGCCTCGACGGCATCATAGCCGGTCAATCGAGTGAAAGCGCGATTGACCTGAAGGATATGTTGATCCCGATCGGTGATCAGGATGCCCTCCTCCGTCTCGAAGGCCGTCGCGGCAATGCGCAACTTCTGTTCGGTGCGCTTGCGCTCTCTTTCCCGGTCGAAATTGTCCAGTGCAAAGGAGATATCCCGGGCCATTTCATTCAGAAGGTTGACCATTTCCGTATCGAATGCGTTGGGGTTTACATGGTAAACAGAGAGCACGGCAAACGGTTTTCCGGCACGCAGGATCGGAAAAACTCCGCTCGATCCAAAGCCGTAGCGCAAAGTCCGCTCATGCCATGACGCCGCAACATCGTCATTCTGGAAATGGTTGGCGATGACGCTGCGGCTCTCGCGGAAGGCGATGCCGGTTTTTCCGCAACCCTCAGGGACATCTTCCCGTGAAGAAATCACCAGTCCGTTCAGGTAGTCTGAATTTCCATAACTCACCACCGGTTCGATCAGGCCGTTGACTTCATTCACCTGGCCGATCCAGGCCAGTTTCAGCCCGCCGAAATCTACCGCCATTCTGCACGCCAGCGGGAACAGGGAGGACTCGTCATCCATTCGCACGATGGCCTGATTGACTTCACTACGCGCCCGATAGAGTTTTGTCAGGTGCTCGATATGTGCCTCCGAGGCCTTGTGCCTGGTAATGTCACGCACAACCGCCTGAAGGACGGTTTCACCGTCCAGATTCATCACATTGAGTAACACATCAGCATGAAAGGGCTGATCGGTATCGACTCGTTTGTGCATCCACACGAAGTGGTCGCTGCCATTTTTGATCGCATGGGCAATGTGTTGATTGGCCAGTGTCCGGGAATCTCCGTCACAGGGTTGCACCGGGGGTGACAAATCGGCAGGGTGTTTGGCGCAGAATTCTTTCTTCGATGTGCAACCGAATAAGGTCAATGTCGCCTTATTGCAATCCAGGAATCTTTTATCGTTCAGTAACATGATCGCATCGCTGGTGGATTCATAGAGCGTGCGCAATTTCATCTCGGAGACCTTCAGCGCATCATCCGTCTGTTTGCGCGCAGTAATGTCACGCCCGATGACCATCAGTCCCTTGCGTTGGCCTTTGTCGTTGAATATCGGCACCTTGCGTGTCTCGAGGACCATGTCTCTGCCCTCTGCATCCACAAAGGTTTCTTCTCCCACCAGCAACTGTCCGGCTTGCCAAGCCCGTTCGTCGCTCGCCAGGCATCCCTCGTGCGCCGCACGGTAGGCCGGCTGCAGATCCGCCAACTCCATTTCGGTTTTGCCCTGCCAGGAAAGGTCATGCAACTGGAACATCTGTCTGGCCGGTTCGTTGACGACCAGCCAGCGTCCCTCGCCATCCTTCAGGAAAACCGGATCAGGGATGGCCTCGATCAACGCCGTCAGTTGCTCGGCATGGCGCAACACATCAGGTTGTTTTTCGAGCCGGACCTGTCGGTGACGCATTGGTCTGACGATCAGGACATAGAGGGCAGTGGAAACAAACGCGGTGAGTATCATGGGATCGAGGAAAACCCAGAGGGCAGATCCACCGCTTTTAAAAAATGGCTGGATGATGCCTGTCAGCAGTTCGCCCATCCACACAACCGATCCCACTACGACCACAATTCCAAAAATAGTTGAACCCATTCACTGCTGTCCGGTTAAAAAATATAATAATTTCAGTTTGTTGTTGCGGACTTAAATTCGAAGTGCAATATCTGACGGTGGCTTGGTGTAGCGCACCATCTTGCCAGAGAATACCTCAAATAGGGTTTTGAACCCAAGCACTTTTGCGAGGTGTCGCCTGAAGGCGCCATCACTGCGAAATGCGCTTTCCAGGGCTGTGATGGTGATCTTTCCGGAATCTATCGAAAACTCGCTCAGGCGTGCATGAGCGTATTGCGATTGTGCTTATGCGGTGTCGCTGTGAATCACTTCGCCCTGGTCTTCCTGAATCCCAGATCCCGTGCCATGAATGATTCCAGCATGTGCGGGATCAATGTGGCGGCATCGACCGGTTCGCCGTAGGTCTGCGCATGCAGCGCATGTGCTGGGACGCCAGACTGCCCTGGATGCTGGTGTCCGAAATAAAACTACACATTTCGGATAAATTGGCTTGTCATCAGTCCGGAAAACATGTACAAATATCGGACAGGATAAAACCATGTCTGATCTCAAATCCATCATCACTGCGCAAATCGATGCCGCTGGCCCAGGCCATGCTTGGGTGCCGACCGACTTCGCGCAACTCGGCAACCGCGACGCCATCGACAAAACCCTGCAACGCATGGTTCAGGCCGGTGATCTGCGCCGCATCGACCGGGGTCTCTACGACAAGCCGACGCTCAACCGGCTGACGAAGCGACCCACTACCCCGGACTATCGTGCCGTGGTCGAGGCCATCGCCCGCCGCGATCAGTTGCGTCTGCTGGTGGACGGCATGACCGCCGCCAACGATCTCGGACTGACCGATGCCGTGCCGGCCCGCGTCACCATCCATACCGATGCCCGCCGTCGCACCATCCGGCTCGACAAGCTGACCATCGACTTCAAGCAAACCGCGCCCAGCCGTCTCTACTGGGCAGGGCGTCCAGCCATGCGTGTCGTGCAGGCGCTGCATTGGCTGAAAGACACCTTGGTTTCCGATCGCGACCGTATCCTGCGCCGATTGGCGCAAGTGTTGGCAGACCCAACCCACGGTGCCGCGATCCGCCAGGACCTGATCAATGGCTTTGGCACGATGCCCGCCTGGATGCAAAGCCTGGTTCGTGAACTGCCCGGCTGTGATCAGCAACTTGCAGCGGCCAAGACACTGCAGCCGCATAACGGCACAAAGCAGTCAGCGACCCGCCGCCGCTCGGCCAAACGCCAGGAGGTCACCGGTTGAACACGTCCTTCCACGATGTCATTGCCGCCAGTGACGCCGAGCGGCGCGACCTGTTCCTCGGAACTGCCGCCCGACTGGGCACTGCAGTCCAGAATGTCGAAAAAGACTTCTGGGTCTGCTGGACGCTCGATACGCTGTTCAACGGCCTTACAGTCGGCGGCCCCCGTCTGCTGTTCAAAGGGGGCACTTCGCTGTCCAAGGCCTTCGGCCTGATCTCCCGGTTCTCCGAAGATATCGACATCACGGTCTTCCGTGATGACCTGGGACAGGCGGCCGATGTGGCGGAACTGACTGCCCTGAGCGGCAAGAAACGCCGCGCGCGTCTCGACGCCATTCACACCGCTTGTCAGGCCTACATCGCGGGACCGCTGACGGTGCAGTTCACGCAACTCGCTGCATCCGTCATTCCAGAAGCCCGTTTCCGGCTAGAGCCTGACCCGGAGGATAAGGATGGCCAGACACTGCTGTTCTGGTATCCTGCCGTCACTGCCACTGGCGGCGACTACGTGCGTTCCGCAGTCAAAATCGAGTCCGGTGCGAAATCGGCGCTGGACCCGCACGTTGTGGCCACGGTCATGCCCTATGTAACTCAGGATTTGCCCAACCTGGATCTGACCGTCACCAACGTTACCACCGTGAAGACCGAGCGCACCTTCTGGGACAAGGTCATTATCCTGCACGGCCTGCGTCAGTGGCACGACCGCCGTGGTGAACTGCGGCATGGTGGACAGCGCATCTCGCGCCATTACTACGACGTGCATCAACTGATGCAGGCCGCATCAGCACATGAATGGCAGGCCGATCATGCGCTCGCGATCGACTGCGCACAGCATGCGCGGCTGTTCTTCGGCAGCGCGGACTTGGGGCTCGATACCGCAATACCCGGCACATTCACACTGACACCCAGCGTGGCGATGCGGGATGCACTCGCCAGGGACTATGCGGCCATGTCCGGGATGATCTTCGGCGAGATTCCGGCACTCGATGCGGTACTCACGAGCGCGGAGAAATTCGAGCAGATCGTCAACGGCGCCACAACAGCCGCGTCGCTCGCGCAAGAGGAGCGGCATTGATGGCCGATTATTTCAGCGATCGAGAGAACGGCCCTCGCGCCCGCACAGAGCAAGTGATCTCGCCCACCGTCTGGGCGGGCTTGGCGGGAACGGTGAACCCGTCTGGCTACCAATCGAAGTTCCGAGGCGCCGAACATGGCTTGACCGAGGCCGCCTATAACCAGGGGTTGCTCGACCAGTGCGTGGTGCACGACATTCGGGTCGTCGGCATCGCCGATCACTGGAGCGTGGCCGGGCGTTTCCTCACCCTTCAAGTTCAAGCGACGGAAAAACAGGATAATTGACAGGATAAAAACCCTAATTATTGTCTATATATAACTTTATAATCAATCACATAGGTATTATATGCTGCTGATGATCGACAACTATGATTCATTTACCTATAACCTGGTCCAGTATTTTGGCGTCTTGGGTCAGCAGGTCGAAGTATTTCGCAATGACCAGATCACCCTGGCCGAGATCGAACGCCTGGCTCCTGCCTATCTGGTCATTTCTCCGGGCCCTTGCAGTCCACGCGAAGCCGGGATATCTGTGCCGGTGATCCAGCATTTTGCGGGCAGGATTCCCCTGTTGGGGGTTTGTCTGGGGCACCAGGCCATGGGGTTTGCTTTTGGTGGCGAGGTGGTGCGGGCCAAGACTCTCATGCATGGCAAGGTATCTCCCGTGTTTCATGGAGGCCAGGGCCTGTTTCGTACTCTTCCCAATCCCTTTCAGGCCACTCGATACCATTCTCTGGCAGTGCGCCGGGATACGTTGCCTGACTGTTTTGAAATCACGGCATGGACGGAGGATGGGGAAATCATGGGCATGCGTCACCGCGAATTTGCCATGGAGGGGGTGCAATACCATCCCGAATCCATTCTGACCGAGTTTGGTTATGACATGCTCAGGAATTTTCTGGAAAATCCCGGGGGTCGGTGAACACCTTCGAGAGTTGGCAGAACTCTTCCAGGGTAAGGGTTTCGGCACGGCGTTGGGGATCGATGCCCAGCGTGTCCCAGGCCTCTGCCGGGAGGTTTCCTTTCAGGGTGCTGCGCAGCATCTTGCGACGTTGCGAAAACGCTTGGGCAACGACCCGGGACAGGGCAACGGGGCTGCACTCGGGACGTTCGTGAGGCAATTTCGGGATGAGGCGTACGATGGCGGAGTTCACCTTGGGCGGCGGTGTAAAGGCCTGGGGCGGGACCTCGAGCAGGGTCTCCATATGGAAGTGATACTGCAGCATGACCGAGAGACGCCCATAATTCGAGGTATCGGGGGCGGCTACGAGACGATCGACCACCTCCTTCTGGAGCATGAACAGGGCATCTTTCAGGGAAGCGGCATGAGGCACCAGATGAAAGAGGAGAGGGGTGGAAATGTTGTAGGGCAGATTGCCCAGCAGTCGCCAGGCGTTGCCAAACTGGGCAAAGTCCACCGTCAGGACATCCTGGGAAATCAGGGTCAAGCGGTCCTGGGCAGGGTGACGGCGCCAACGTTCCACCAGATCCCGATCCAGTTCGATGAGCGTCAGCGTCATCCCCCTTTCCAGCAGAGGGAGGGTCAGAGCCCCCAGGCCCGGGCCGACCTCGATGATTTTATCCGTGGGTGAGGGAGCCAGAATGCGCAGGATGCCTTCGATGATCCCCTCATCCGTCAGAAAATGTTGACCAAACCGTTTGCGGGCACGATGCGTGGATGGGGTCATGGGGGCGGTGCCCTGTGGGCCAGGGATTGGGCCAGGGCCAAGGCGGCCTGCAGACTGCCGGGGTCCAGATTGCCGGTGCCTGCCCGATCCAGGGCGGTGCCGTGATCGACAGACGTGCGCAGGATGGGCAATCCCAGAGTGATATTCACCCCGGACCCGAAACTGGCCCGTTTAAGGACGGGAAGCCCCTGATCATGGTACATGACCAGGACGGCATCGCTGTCTTCCAGGCGCTCCGGCAGGAACAGGGTATCGGCCGGAAAGGGACCCCGGGCATCGATGCCCGCAGCACGGGCGCGAGCGATGGCGGGGCTGATGGTGGTGATCTCCTCTTGTCCCAAATGACCGTTTTCTCCCGCATGGGGGTTCAGTCCGGCCACCAGGATGCAGGGAGAAGGGCAGCCAAAACGAAACTTCAACTCGTGGTGGAGAAGGGTGAGGGTTTCACTTAAAACTTCCTGAGTGATGGCCGAGGGAACCTGGCTGAGCGGGAGGTGGGTGGTGGCCAGGGCCACGCGCAGCCCTCCTCCCACCAGCATCATGACCACATGCGGTACACCGAGCCGGGCGGCCAGATATTCCGTATGCCCGGTGAAAGGAATCCCCGCTTCGACGATGACGCTTTTTTGCAGAGGAGCGGTGACCAGTGCGGCCAGGTGTCCCGCCTGACAGGCGTCCGTCAGACTGTCCAGCGCATTCAGGACGGCGCGGCTGTTGCGTGGGTCCAGGCGTCCCGCCGTGGCGGGTACCGCCAGGGGGTGGTGCCAGAGCAGTGGGCGCTGAGGGGGGGGGTGGCGACCCTCCCAATGGGCGATATCGAGAAAGGGGTAGGGCAGGCCCAGCAGGTGGGCGCGGGTACGCATCAGGGAGGCATCGGCCGCGATGACCAGCGGGGCGTCAGGGAACCGGTGGGCCAGTTGCAGGCAGAGGTCCGGACCGATGCCCGCCGGTTCCCCTGCGGAAATTCCGATGGGAAGAGGATCAGTGGTCATCGAGGCGAATGTCTACAAAGGCTTGATCGCGCAATTGGCGGACCCATTCTTCGTAGGCTTCATCGGCTTTTCGGGCACGTAACCCCTGGCGTGCGGCCATTTTTTTGCCGTCCTCCGAATCGCTGGCTTGACGTACCTCGATCAACTGAACGAGGTGCCATCCCATGGGGGTTTCGAAAGGTTGACTGACTTCTCCGGGCTTGAGGGTCTTGATGACCTTTTCAAACTGCGGCAGGGTCGAGCCCTCCGAGATCCAGCCGAGGTCTCCCCCGCGATTGCGACTTTCATCTTCCGAGTTGAGAGTCGCCAACTTGGCAAAGTCTTCGCCTCCCTGAATGCGTCCGGAGAGCCCCACGATCTTGGCCTGAGCATCCTTGGGATTGGTCTCCGGGGTGATTCTGACCAGGATCTGTCGGACGTGATACTGATTGACGTTGGCAATGGCATTGGGCGTTCGACGGTTGATCACCTGAATGACATGAAATCCGTTGGGGCTGCGCAAGATTTCGCTGTGTTCGCCAGGTTTCAACTTGCTGGCGGCTTCGACGAAGAGGGTTGGCAGACGGGTACTGGGACGCCAGCCCAGGTCGCCGCCCGTCAAGGCGTCCGGAGATTCGGAATAAGCCGCTGCGGCCTGGGCAAACGGCATCCCGCTATTCAGTTGGTTCAAGGCCTCCTGAATTTTTTTCTGCCGTTCCTTGATGAGGGTGGGCGGGGCATTTTCAGGGACGGTGACCAGGATATGCGCGAGATCATATTCATCCGGAGTCGAATTTCCCTGATTCTTTTCCTTCGCCAATTCTTCATTGACCTCATTGTCGGATACGAAGATGCGGTTTTCCACTTCCCGTTCACGGACCTGGGAAAGAATGATTTCGTTGCGAATTTCTTCACGAAATTTGGTCCAGGTCAAGCCTTCCTTTTCCACCTCTTCCTTGAAGCCGGAGAGGGTCAGTTTGTTCTGTTCGGCCAGACGGGCCATGGCTTGGTCCAGTTGGGTATCGTCTACCTTGATGCCCGCTTCGTGCGCATATTGGAGTTGGACTTCATCCATGATCATTTTTTCCAGGATCTGGTGGACCAGAATGGCTTGATCGGGCAACTGGACGCCTTGGCGACGCAGTTGGGAGGTGATCATGGCCGTTCGTTCATCCAGTTCGGACTGGGTGATGATGTGGGTATTGACGACGGCCACGATTCGATCCACCACCGGATGATGGGTCTCGTCATCTGCGGGGGTGTCAGGAGCATCCTGCGTGTTCGCGGGGGTCGGCGTCAAGGGTGCCGCTGCCGGGGTCGCTGTGGCGGGAGTTGCCGCAGGAACCGCCGTGGGACCCTCTGCAAGGACGAGACGGCAGGAGAGCAACAACATCAATAGGGCACAAAAGCGATACATCATTGGGGGGATATCTCGTTGGTTTTGGTGTAGCCGGGAATATTGTAGCGCAGGGTATCCAAAGGATTGGGACCGAGCCCCAGGGGCCCCAACTCGAGTTGGACATAAAAAGCAGTATCCGTTTGGATGGGACTGACGGGAAAGCGCGAGGAAATCACCCGCAAGGCCCAGCACCCCGCATTATACTCGACCCCCGTCAGGGCTTCCAGTACTTGGTTGTCCAAAGTGGAGTAGGCCAAGCGTCCGAGGAAAGACAGGCGGCTGGTAATCGGCCACTGTCCTGAAATATCCCATTGTTTGACCGAAGTCAGATCATTGATGGGGATAGGGCCCGTCACGCCGGGAATGTAGGTGGTGGCCTGTCCCAGGTAGTTGATGACCGTGGTGGGCATCCCCTGCAAAGGCGTATCGATACGGTAGCCGAGGTTGAAAACCTTGCCGGCCGCAGGGGTGTACGCAATGGTGGTGGCCATTTGCTGGGTCCGGTGCGACTGGGCCCCAAAGTTGAAGTAACTGTCAAAATTCCAGCGTTCCGTAATGGCCGCCGTGAATGCGGCGATGATGTCCGAAGCGCTGGAGACGGGAGGGAGTTCACCGGGGAGCAGAACCTGATTCTGGGTGAAATAGAACCGTTCGCCCAGCAGGGCGCGCACCATTTCCCCGCCGGTGGCCGGGTTGAGCAGGCGACTCGTCACGGCGGCGGTGAGCTGGTTGGCATTGTTGATACGGTCGATGCCGTCAAACTGGTTTTCCGTAAAAATGGTGGATGCATTGAAGTCGGACAACCCGGTGTCGAAAATAGGGAGATTATTCTGGTTGCGGTAGGGAATGTACACGTAATACAGACGAGGTTCCAGAGTCTGCTGATAATCTTTCCCGCCGAGATTGAAATTGCGATCCAGATAAAGACCGGAATCCAGGCTGGTGATGGGCAAGGTCCGGTTGTATACGCTTTGGGGAGAGGTATTGAATTGTCCCAGATTGTATTGGGTGAAATCCATGCCGGTCTTGAACGTCACGAAGCCCTCATTGTTGCGCCAGGGAATCGTGACGGTTGGGTTGACGTGCAAGCGACTGCCGCTGACGATGGACTGATAGTTGCCGTTGTAGGTAATGCCATTGGCCACAGCGGTTCCTGCCAGGGAGTTCGGTCCGGGGCTGACAAAATTGGTGTACTGGGAGGCCATGTCCAGATTCAGTCCGTGCCAGTCGTTCAGAAAACCGTGAGCGGACAGTTGGGGGTCGATGCGATATTGAGCCACGCCACCCAGCAGAGGCTGGTAGTTGAGGGAATTGACGCCAAATTGCCAATTCTGGATGCCGGTATAGGACAGGTTCAGACTGCGCGGCAGATAGACCAGCCCCTGCGGACCGATCAGGGTGTTGAGGTCGTTCATGTAATTGGGGTCCGAGGCACTCTGGACATTGGCGTTGAAGGTCAGTCCCGGGGCCAGGACCTGGTTATGGGTCCAGGAGGTAAACCAGCGATCCGTGCCCAACTGGCTGTCATGGGGCAAATATTCGGCACTCAGGACGCCGGACATCGAGGGGTCGAGATACCGGACTTCATTGCCCAGTTGGAGCCCGCGGGTACTCATGAAACGGGGGGTGACGGTATCATCGATGTTGGGCGCCAGGTTGAGATAATAGGGAACGGCAATATCCTGACCGGTGGTGCTGGAGGAACCGATGACTGGAGACAGCAAACCCGAGCGACGCTGATTGTCCAGAGGAAAGGTGAAGTCCGGGGAATACAGGAGGGGTTCCCCCTTGAAGTTCAAGGTGGCATCGTGGGCATCGCCCTCCTGCAGCGTGTGGTCGAGGTCCAGTTTCGGGGTGCGAATGAACCAGTCGGGGGTGCTGGCCTTGCAGGTGCTGAATGTGGTGTTCAGCAGGATTTCCTTGTCCCCGGCGGTCAGGTCCATTTCCTTGCCTGTGCCCTGGATGAACCAGAGCGGGGGGCGTTGAATCGGGGTTCCGGGCAGCGGGATGGCATAACTGGCGGGCGGAGGGGTCCACAGCAGGGTGCCGGGATCGCGGTAAGAGAAATGTGGGCTGTCCATGACCCCGATCTGCCCTCCCAACTGGTAGAAGCCATGAGGGCTTTCCAGGAGGAGCGTGTCATTCCGGATCATGCGGACGTTTCCCGTGGCTTCCACTGTGTCCGTGGGTTGATCGTAGTGCAGATGATCGGCTTCGATGACCACCCCTTGGCGCCGTAATTCGGCATGCCCTTGGGCATCCATGAACTGGTCTTTCTGCCCGGAGAGTTTGTCCGCACGCAGAAAAGCGGCTGGATTTTGCTCGCCCAGCGCAGGATTTGTGGCATTATCCTCCAGAATGGGGGCGGTCTTGAGTTTGATGACCGGAACCGGAGGGTCGGGTTCGCCGTTTTTTTGGGGAGGCGATCCCTGGTTTTTCGAGGGGCCCGTGGCGCCGGAAGGTTTGCTGTCGCTGATCTCAGGGTCGGACGGGGACGGCGTGTTCCCTGCGTCATCCAGCACTGAAGACGCCAAGCCTGTCAGAGGAAGCCAAAGCAGGGCCATGGCGAGTAACAGGGCAGGGATCATGCGGTAAGAGCGTAACGGGCAGACGGAGCGGACATCGAACGAGTTATCAGGTTGAAAATCTTTGTTAAAATCTCACAAATCGACCTAAATGGCAATCCTTGCCTTCATTTCCTGGAAAAAAATTGGTGCGACGACAAGCCCTTCATCAGTGGTTGACCCTGTATTCTCCGGTGCCTTTCGAGGCGATTCAGCCGGCTTCTTCCGATGCCAGTTTTCGCCGATACTTCCGGGTGATGACCCCGGAGGGTTCGCGCATTCTCATGGATGCCCCGCCAGACAAGGAGGATTGCCATCCCTTCGTGCGGGTTTCCCGTCTTTTTGCTGAGGCGGGGGTTCATGTGCCGCGCATTTTGGCCTGGGAAGAAAAACTGGGTTTCATGATACTGGAAGATTTTGGCGAGACTTCCTACCTGAGTGCGTTGCAAACCGGTGGAGGGCAAGGCTGGAGTGCCGACACCCTGTACGGCAATGCGCTGGGTGCGTTGGTGCAAATTCAACGGGCCAGTCGGGACGGGGTTCTGCCTCCTTATGATCGTACCCTGTTGCAGCGGGAAATCGATCTTTTTCCTGAGTGGTATGTGCAAAAGCATCTGGGCGCCGTCTGGACGACGCAGGAACGAGCCACCTTTGGGGCGGTGGTTCAGGGGTTGCTGGATGCCATCGAAGGTCAGGCACGGGTTTGGGTGCATCGGGATTATCATACGCGCAACCTGATGGTGGCGAGTCCTGATCCGGGGGTGCTGGATTTTCAGGATGCCGTGCAGGGTCCGGTGACCTATGACGCCGTTTCTCTGCTCAAGGATGCCTATATCGACTGGGAAGAGGCACGGGTGCTGGACTGGTTGGTACGCTATTGGGAACGGGCACGGGCTACCGGGATTCCGGTGGGGGAGGATTTTGGGGCGTTCTATCAGGATTTCGAATGGATGGGCGTGCAACGGCACTTGAAGGTGTTGGGGATTTTTGCGCGTCTTGCCCAACGGGATGGAAAAACCGGGTATCTGGCGGACATGCCGCGCGTGGAAAAGTATCTGATGACGGCCTGCCGGCGTTACAAAGCATTACAGCCCCTGGTGCCGATACTGGAACGGTTATGGCAGACACCGTCCCGGACAGGGTATACCTTCTGATGCCTCAAGCCATGATTCTGGCTGCCGGGCGGGGTGAGCGTCTGCGTCCGTTCACGGACCAGTGCCCCAAACCCCTGTTGCCGGTGCGTGGAAAACCGTTGATCGAATGGCAGATCGAGGGGTTGGTTCGGGCGGGGTTCGATGAGATCGTGGTCAATGGGGCCTGGTTGGCAGAACCCCTGGAATCCTATCTGGCGCAGGGGCAGCGCTGGGGCGTCCCGCTCCATTGGTCGCGGGAGGATCCGGCCCTGGGTACGGCGGGAGGCGTGGTGCAGGCCTTGCCGTTTCTGACGGATCCGGTATTTGTCGTGGTCAGTGCCGATATTCATACCACCTACGCGTATGAACTGCTCAGGACCCGGTTGGAACGATGGAGGGATTCGCCGGGGGAGGAAGGCGCAGACCCGCCGGTACTGGCCCATTTGGTACTGGTGGAAGAGGCGCATTATCCTCGGGATTTTTCTCTGGATGCCGAGGGCAGGGTCACCCAGCCCATCGGTCGGGCAGGGACCTATGGCAACATCGGTCTGTTCCGGCGCTCTTTTTTTACTCCTCTGAAGCGTGGAGAAAATGCCGACTTGGGGGCTTTGCTGAGGAACGCAGTGTCCCGGCGCCAGGTGAGCGGAGAATGGACCGTCTCCCCCTGGATCAATGTGGGCACGTTGGCAGAGTGGCAACGTGCTGAAAATCATCCAAAGGAGTTTGATTCATGTCCGTCCCCTTGACCGCCCTGTCCCTGTTGCGTGCCCGCCGTCGCCGTCTGGCCGATTCCCTGGGTTCGGGCATCGCCATCCTTCCGGCGGCACCCGAGCGGGTCAGGAATGCGGATACGCACTACCCTTATCGTTGGGACAGCCATTTTCATTATCTGACGGAATTTCCCGAGCCCGAGGCCGTGTTGGTGCTGCAGGGCGGGAAAAAACCGCGCAGCCTGCTGTTTTGCCGCCCTTTGGATCCCGAGCGGGAACGCTGGGAGGGGCGTCGCCATGGTCCGGAACAGGCCTGTGCACAGTTTGGGATGGATGCTGCCCATGCGCTGTCCGAGTTGGATGAGAGGTTGCCCACCTTGCTGGCGGGGTGTGAGACGGTGTATTCCATGATGGGCCAGGACGAAGCCTGGGACCGGCGGATTCAGGGGTGGTTGCAGATCCTGCGGAGTCAGGTGAGGAGCGGGGTGCGCGCCCCGCTGCAGTGGGGTGATCTGTCCGATCGTCTGGGAGAAATGCGTCTGGTCAAGGAAGCCCGGGAGTTGCAATTCATGCGCCGGGCTGCGGAGATATCGGCCCGTGCCCATTTGCGCGCCATGCAGGCGGCCCGTCCGGGGCGCTACGAATACACCGTGGAGGCCGAACTGCTGCATGAGTTTCGTGCCCACGGAGCCACCGGTCCCGCCTACCCGCCCATCGTCGCGGGCGGGGAGAATGCCTGTATCCTGCATTATGTGGACAACTCGGCGCGTTTGCGCGATGGCGACCTGTTGTTGATCGATGCGGCGTGTGAATGGCAGGGGTACGCAGCGGACATTACGCGTACGTTTCCGGTCAATGGGCGCTTCAGCACGGCTCAACGGGATCTTTACGACGTGGTGCTGGCAGCCCAGCAGGCCGCACTGGGACAGGTCAAGGCGGGTAAACGGGTGTCGGCCTACCATGAGGCGGCGGTGAAGGTATTGGCTCAGGGCCTGATCGATCTGGGCTTATGTCAGGGAAGTTTGGACAGTGTCCTGGAAAACGGGGAATACCGGCGTTTTTACATGCACCGCACGGGCCACTGGTTGGGAAGGGATGTGCACGATGTGGGGCGCTATGTGGACGAGGAAGGGAAACCCCGCCGACTGGCCCCGGGTATGGTTCTGACGGTGGAACCGGGCGTCTATGTGGGGGGGGAGGACGATATTCCGGTCGCTTTCCGCCATACGGGCATTCGTATCGAGGATGATGTGGTGGTGGGGGAAAAGGGGCATGAAGTGATCACAGATGCCGTTCCCAGGACGGTAGAGGAGATCGAGACATGGATGGCGCAGACCCGGCGGCGGTGATCATTGTTGGGGGAGGCCCCGTAGGGGCGGCGACAGCGCTGGGTCTGGCCCGGCGCGGAGTGCCCGTACGCCTGCTCGAGGCCCGTCCTTCCTTGCGTGCCGATGACCGGCGTACCCTGGCCCTGGCCCAGGGGAGTCGACAATTGCTCGATGCTTTAGGGGCTTGGCCCACGGCGGAGGTGACGACGCTCGATCAAATCCATATTTCTCAGCGTCATCGCTTCGGGCAGACCGTGCTGACGGCTCAGGAGGCCGGAATGCCCGCATTGGGTTACATTCTGCGCTACAACACCCTGATGGCGTGCATGGATGAACAGGTGCGCCGGACTCCGGGACTGTCGCTCGAGACCGGCGCTGAAGTCAAGGCGGTGTTACCCGGGGGGAAAGAGAGCGAAGTGATTTGGCAGGCACAGGGCAAGGAATGGCGTGCCCGGACGCCTCTGGTGGTTCTGGCCGATGGCGGACGGGCGCTGACTGCTCAGGTATTCGGTGCCGCGCGGGAACAGCCTTATACCCAGGTGGCGCTGGTGGCCCAACTGGAAACGGATCAACCTGTCGGGTCCCTGGCCTACGAACGGTTTACGCCAGAGGGCCCCATTGCCCTGCTCCCTCTGGGGCAACGGTATACCCTGGTGTGGACAGGAACCCAAGCGCAGACTGAATGGCGCCTGGAGTGGTCCGAGGAAAGGTTTTTGAATCAATTGCAGGCAGCCTTCGGCGACCGGGCCGGCAATTTCATCCGACTCCAGGGACGCAGTTGGTTTCCGCTCACTCTCAAGGTCCTGGACAACGTGGTCCGCCCGCATGGGGTGGCCATTGGCAATGCGGCCCAAACCATGCATCCGGTGGCGGGACAGGGGCTCAATATGGGGCTGCGGGACGCCGACCAGTTGATCCGTCTGGTGGGGGAAGACGGGCCGGATTCCCGTGGGAGCGCTGCCCAACTGGAACGGTTCGTGGCCCTGCGCCAGCGAGACCGCCGCTGGGGGATCGGGTTCACCCATTCCCTGGTTCGTCTGTTTTCCAATGACTGGCCGATCCTGTCTCAGGGACGAGGCTTCGGACTGGCGGCCCTGAATGGATTGCCGGGGGTGCGTCGGGCCCTGACCCGCGTCATGTCCTTCGGATTCCAGGGGGGAACGAGAGGATGATTCGACGGACACAACCGCTGGAGGTGATGATCGTCGGGGCCGGGATCACCGGATTGGCCCTGGGGTTGGTTTTGCATCAGAAGGGCGTGCGCGTGAAGGTGATCGACCGTCAGCCCTTGCCCGAGTTTGTTGCGCCCCCGGGGTTCGATCAGCGCATTTATGCCATGAGTCTGGCCAGTGAAGGATTCCTGCGTCGTGCGGGAGGCTGGCAGGACATGGACCGGACGCGTATCCAGCCGATTCTGGGGATGAACGTGCAGGGCGACCGGGACGGTCGACTTTCTCTGGCACCAGACGGTGGGCAAACCTCCCCGATGGGTTGGATTGTGGAGGCAGGGGCCATGTTGAGCGCCTTGCACCGGCACCAGAAAAGGGGGGCGCCCGAATTGCTTGAAACCGGGGTGACCGTCAGTGCCGTTCATGAGAAGGAAGGTGGCCTGGAGGTGCGCCTCAGTCATGGGCAGTGCTGGCAAACCCAACTTTTGGTGGCGGCCGATGGGCTTCATTCGACGGTGCGCGAACGATTCGGCATTCCTGCGTACTTCAGTTCCTATGGTCATCGGGCTGTGGTCGCCAACTA
Source organism: Pseudomonadota bacterium (assembly GCA_021805445.1). Classification (GTDB taxonomy): domain Bacteria; phylum Pseudomonadota; class Gammaproteobacteria; order Burkholderiales; family Ferrovaceae; genus Ferrovum. The sequence continues at coordinate 46,327 of JAJZFH010000063.1, read as the reverse complement.
CCGGATCGGTGGGCAACATGGAGGAGTGGCCCGACAATGGTTCATTCCGGGTGAAGTGATTGCCTTGTTACCCCTTCCGGGACAGCGGGTTTCCTTGGTGTGGTCCGCCCAAGGCGAGCATGCGCAAGCCTTGCTGGCGATGTCGCCTGAGCAACGTGCCCGTGCCTTGCAGCAGCAGGTGGGGTATGAACTGGGTTTGCTGGAAGAAATTTCCGTACCAGCGGATTTTGAATTGCGCCGCATGAATGTGGCGCGCTGGATTGCCTCTCGCTTTGCTTTGGTGGGCGATGCGGCCCATGGAGTACATCCCATGGCCGGACAGGGTCTGAACCTGGGTTTGCAGGACGCCGCTTGTCTGGCCGATACGCTGATCGAGCGTGGGCCGGGACCGGATTGTGGCGATCGTTCCCTCCTGCGTCGATATGAGCGAGCCCGTCGGGAACCTGTGGCGGTGATGCAAGGTCTGACAGGGGGATTGGCCCATCTGTTTTCCGCTTCCCGGAGTCAATGGGGGTGGGCCAGGAATTGGGGAATGAACCGGTTGGAGCGATGTTCCTGGTTGAAGCACGAACTGGTGCGTCATGCCAATCGGTAGGCAATGAATCGAGGAGTCGAAATGGAAATCAGGGGACATTGGAAAGGCTGGCTTGGACGTTTCTGGTCAGGGGCTTTGCTGGGGATGGTATTGGCCGGCGCGCAGGCGGACGAGGCATTGGTGCGTCAACATCTGCAACAGAAGTTACCCAAACTGGCTCCCCATGTGCTGCAGATTCATCCGGCCCATGCCCTGGGTCTGTACGAACTCTATACCGATGATCGCCAGATCCTCTATGTGGATGAGGCGGTCACCACGCTCGTGGCCGGGGATCTGATCGAAGCCCATAACCTGCATAACATGACGGAAGCTCGCCTCAAGATTTTGGCGGCGGTCAAACCGAGCGAACTGCCGCTCAACCTGGCCTTGAAAAGGGTCAAAGGGAACGGGAAACGGGTGGTGGCGGTGTTTTCTGATCCGGATTGTCCTTTTTGTCGCAAACTGGAAAAGGAGTTGAGCGGTATCACCGATGTGACCGTCTACACCTTCCTCTATCCCATTGCCTCGCTGCATCCCGATGCTCCGGAACGGTCGCATTGGATCGCCTGTGCCAAAGATCCGGAAAAAGCCTGGGAAGACTACCAACTCAGAAATATTGAACCTGTCCATCACGAGTGTCAGGATCAACTCGAAGCGGTTCAGAGTCTGGGAGAAAAGTATCGGATCAACGGAACCCCCACCTTGGTGTTTGCGGATGGCGAGGTGATTCCGGGCGCGTTGCCCCGAAATGAACTGGAGAGAGCCCTGGGCCCTCACTGAAAGGAAAGTGGCGAGGAGGACACCACAGATTTCTCTGAAGGTGGTGCCCCCCTGGACCGATCACATCTGATGGCTGGCAGTGACTGTGGGGGTTGGACGGGCGCATGTCGGCGCACCATTCTGTCCGCAACTCCTCATCAGACTGGGCAGGTTTTGGCTGTTGCGCGCACTGGATGTCAGGATGGGCAGAGCAGGACGGGGTTTGGCAACGCCAAATTGTTGCTGGTAGTTCCCGCCCATGGGGGTCCACAGGGGATCCGGCAATTTGGCCGATGCTGACCAAGAGGTTAGGCAGAGCGCGGCGAACGAGAGAGAGTGTTTCATGATGACCTCCTAAGATAAAGACACTAAAAAACCTGGGATGTTCAAAAACAAATTCTGCTTGGGTGGACGATCCCTTTACACTGCAAATTATAAAGCATAATCTGTGCCATATTGTTTCGACCCTTGTTTGACTTAAAGAGTTCATGATTCGTGATGCATCGAGCAGAGAATATTCAGGGGTATATGCACCAAGCCAGTGCCCGGGTTGTACGAAGAATGGAGCAAGTTTCCGTGATGAACCCTTCGATCCGTCGATTGTGTATCGCCGCCCTGATGGGGTTGCCCGGGTTACTCATGGGTCTGGATCTTCAGGCCGAAACGTTGGCGGATGGTCTTGCTCATGAGACCCGGGCCTGGACCCAGGGCAGTTACGTTTTGCCGGAACCGGAGCGGGAGGCGTTCTTTGCCCGTTTGCAAGGCGAGGCGCAGGATCTGTCCCGGCATTATCCTGACCAGGCCGATCCCCTCGTCTGGGAAGGCATCATTACCGCGACTCATGCCAAATATCAAAACCCTTTCAGTGCGTTGGGGACCGTTCGACTCGCTCGGGATGTTCTCCTTCGGGCCGTGGCCATCGATCCTTCCGCCATGGATGGGTCCGGCCTGATCACGCTCGGCGCGCTCTATTTCAGGGTCCCGAAGTTTGGTTCCTTTGGAGACGATGACAAGGCGCGTAACTACCTTCAACAGGCATTGAAGGTGGACCCGGACAATATCGATGCGAACTTTTTCTATGGGAAATTTCTTCTGGAGCAAGGGGATAAAGTCGATGCCCGGATTTATCTCGAAAAAGTGATCGATGTCCCGCCTCGCCCCCAAAGTATCGAGGCAGATCGGGCACGCCAGACGGAGGCTCGGGACCTGCTGTCCCAAGCATTGTGAAGTCGATCAGGTTCGCGTTTTTTGTGCGGAGGGTCCGGAAGGGGCAGGGCACAATGGGGTTTTCAGGGAGATGCCCATGACCCCCGTGCAACATTGGACCAATGCCCAACTGCTGGCTTGCCTGTTCGGGACACGCGGCAATTATCGGGCCTGTGAAGAAACCCTGGAACCCCTGTTCAGCGAAATGGATGGAAAATTGCAACGCAAAGGACAAGCCCTGCGGGAAATTCTGAGGCGCTGGTTGGAGGAACGGTTGCGCCGCGGCGAGGTGATGGGCCAGCCTGCCGTGGTCAAGGATTATCTGCGCCTGATTTTCAAGGGGCAGGCCCATGAGTCCTTTTGGGTTCTGTACCTCGATGCCCAGCATCGATTGATTCAGGCAGAAGAACTGTTTCGCGGGACCCTGACTCAGACGGCGGTATATCCGCGCGAAGTGCTGAAGGGGGCTTTACGCCACAATGCAGCGGCCATTTTGTTATCCCACAACCACCCCTCGGGGATGGCCCAACCCAGTACGGCGGATCGCCAACTGACAGAAGTTCTGAAGCGCGTCCTGACCTTGGTGGATATTCGGGTACTCGACCATTTTGTGGTGGCAGGGCCGGAACTGGTGAGTTTTGCCGAACAGGGATGGTTGTGAATGCCCATCGAGCCAACGATCCATCGGTTTTCAGGAACTTCCGGGAATCGCCAAGTGAACCGCCAAATCCCGCTCTTCAGGGGGCCGGGGACGTCAGTCGCGTCAATTCCTGAGTGAGTTCGGTTTCCTCCAGTCGGCCCAGTTTGACCCAGACCACCTGGTTCATGGAATCCAGCAGAACGGTCATGGGCAACCCTTGCTGGGCATTCCCCAGGGACTTGGTCAGGGAGAGAGTGTCGTCCCGGCCGATGAGATCTGGATAAGGCAGGGGGTGTGTCTTGACGAAGGCAGTCACCGATTCCGGTGTGTCCATGGCAATGCCGACAAACTGTACGTTCTGGGCAGACCACCGAGGGTATAGTCGTACCAGCAGGGGCAGTTCATCACGACAGGGGGCACACCAGGGGGCCCAGAAATTGATCAGGCGGTAGCGTTGGGGCCATTGCCCGAGGGACCGGGGGGTGCCTTGCAGGTCGGGCAGGATCAACTTGCCGAAGGTGGGTGCCGGAGGGGAGGGCGGCGCAGGTTCTTTTCTGAAATGAAACCCAAGGGCCAGCAACAGGGTTGTGGCTACGATCACCCCCACTTTCCACGACGTTCCATTCATTTTTTTCTTTCCATTCTGCGCCCCAAGGGCTCGTGATAAAATCCTGCCACTCACCCGTCACTCTAGCAGAGTCAACCCTGACTTTCACCGTGGTCAGATACTTTAGGAACGTACAGGATATGGGAAAAGAGGTTAAAGTTCCGGACATTGGCGATTTCAGGAATGTCCCGATCATCGAGTTGCTGGTCAAGGAAGGGGATCTGCTGACGTTGGATCAGCCGCTGATCACTCTGGAATCGGACAAGGCGACCTTGGAAGTTCCTGCCCCCGAAGCGGGAAGGGTGGAACGGGTGCTGGTCAAATTGGGCGAGCGGGTGTCTGAAGGTTCGCCCATTCTCATTCTGGCGGTTCCGGGGGAAGAATCGGTCGCCCCCTCCCCGGTTCCGGTGGCAGCGACACGCTCTGACCCGGTGATGTCGCCCGTTGAGGAGAAGTTGGTGAGCGAGCCGGGGGTTGCGTCCCCTCTTTCCACGGTTCCTGCCTCTGCTCCCCGGTTGACGCTGGCCGGAGAGGACGCGTTACGAACGGCGCATGCCAGTCCAACGGCGCGTCGTTTCGCGCGCGAACTGGGGGTGGATTTGGGGCAGGTGCACGGCAGTGGTCCCAACCAGCGAATTCTGCGCGAAGATATCCAGAACTTCGTCAAGGCCGCCCTGCAGTCTCCCCGTCCACAGTGCGGCGGGGGGAGTATGGGGGACCTGCCCGCCTGGCCAATGGTGGATTTCGCCAAATATGGCCCGGTGGAGGCGCGTCCACTCGGCCGGATCAAAAAGTTGTCCGGAGGATATCTGCACCGCAACTGGCTCATGATTCCGCACGTCACCAACCACGAGGAAGTGGATATCACGGAATTGGAAGAATTTCGCCAGGATCTGAATCACGAGGCAGGGCTGGAATTCCCCAGGATCACCCTGCTGACCCTGGTGCTCAAGGCCCTGGCGGCTGTGTTGCCGGGTTTTCCGGAATTCAATGCATCCTTGCAAGGGGATACCCTGATTCTGAAGCATTATATCCACCTGGGCTTTGCCGCAGACACATCCTCGGGACTGATGGTGCCGGTGGTTCGCGACGTGCCGTCCAAGGGAATCCGCTCCATCGCCACCGAGGTGGCGGAATTGGCGGCCCGTGCCCGGGAAGGTCGGTTGGCTTCGGAAGAAATGCAGGGAGGGACTTTTTCCGTCTCCAGTCTGGGCGGGATTGGGGGGTCGTTTTTTACGCCCATCATCAACGCGCCGGAAGTGGCCATTCTGGGACTGGGGCGTGCGCGCCAGAAACCGGTCTGGCGTGAGGGGACCGTAGCGGGGCGCTGGTTGCTGCCTTTATCGTTGTCCTACGATCACCGGGTCATCGATGGCGCAGGGGCGGCGCGCTTCAATGAGGCATTGCGTCAGATTTTGGCGGACATCCGCCGTATTTTGGTTTAGGGTAGAGTGACGGATGATGAGTCGAGCGGTGGAAACGGAGTTTGAGGTGGTCGTGATAGGAGCCGGTCCTGGGGGGTATGCTGCGGCGTTTCGCAGTGCGGACCTGGGAAGACGTACCTTGCTGGTGGAACGTGCCGCGACCTTGGGTGGGGTTTGCCTGAATGTGGGATGCATTCCTTCCAAGGCGCTCCTGCATGTGGCCGCCATCAAGGAAGCGGCCCTTGCCTTGAGTCCCCATGGCGTCCGCTTTGCGCCTCCGGAAGTGGATCTGGATGCTTTGCGTGCCTGGAAAGATCAGGTGGTGGGAAAATTGACGGGTGGACTGGTGCGCCTGGCCAAGGCACGCAAAGTGGAGGTGTGGCACGGAACGGCCCGTTTTACCCACCCCCATACGTTGGAGGTGCAGGATGAAGCAGGGGTACTCCGTTCGGCCCGGTTTCAGCAGGCCATCATCGCCACGGGGTCGGCGCCGGTAACCTTGCCCTTTCTGCCGCAGGACCCGCGCATTCTGGATTCCACCGGAGCACTGGCCCTGACTTCGGTGCCCGCTCGTTTACTGGTGGTCGGCGGGGGGGTCATCGGCCTGGAAATGGCGACGGTCTATGCTTCCCTGGGATCCCGGATCGATGTAGTGGAAATGTCCGGAGGATTGATGGGCGGGGCAGACCGGGATCTGGTCAAGGTCTGGGAGAAACATAATGCGCCTCGTTTGGGCACGTTGCACCTGGATACCCGTGTGACGGCCGTGGAGGCTCGTCCCGATGCCCTGTGGGTCAAATGGGTGGATGCCGGGGGTCAGGAATGCGAGGCAGTGCCTTATGACGCGCTTCTGGTCGCGGTGGGACGTACGCCCAACAGCCGGGATCTGAGGTTGGACGCCTTGGGCGTGACGGTGGATGAACGGGGCTTCATTCCGGTGGATCGTCAACAACGGACGGTTCAGCCCCATATTTTTGCCATCGGCGACGTGGTGGGGCAACCCATGCTGGCCCATAAAGCCACCCATGAAGGGCACGTGGCTGCAGAAGTGGCCGCAGGCTTGCCGCGCGGACTGGATATTCGTCAGATTCCTGCGGTGGCTTATACCGATCCGGAAGTGGCCTGGACCGGTCTCACGGAAACCGAGGCACAAGTCCGGGGAGTTTCCTATGGCAAGGCGGTCTTTCCCTGGGGGGCGAGCGGACGGGCCTTGGCCAATGGGCGCGCGGAAGGCTTGACCAAGATCCTGTTTGACGAAGCCACCCACCGCGTGTTGGGGGGAGGGATCGTGGGCACGGCGGCGGGAGACCTGATCGGCGAATTGTCTCTGGCGGTGGAAATGGGCGCGGATGCCACCGATCTGGGGCGTACCATCCATCCCCATCCGACGTTGGGTGAAACGGTGGGGTTGGCGGCAGAATTGTATGAGGGAGTCTGTACCGATTTGCCTCCTCTTCGTCAAAGGCCCCTCTCATGAGAATCCTGGTGAGCAACGATGATGGATACTTCTCGGAGGGGCTGGCGGCACTGGTGGACGCTCTGACCCCGTTGGGGGAAGTGACCGTCGTGGCGCCCGATATGGAACGCAGCGGGGCCAGCAATTCTTTGACGCTGGACCGTCCCTTGACCATGCGCCGGGCACCCAACGGGTTTTACCGGATCAATGGAACGCCCACGGATTGCGTCCACATGGCCGTGACCGGCTTGCTGAAATGGCAGCCAGACATGGTGGTGTCCGGCGTCAATCATGGAGCCAACATGGGCGATGACACCCTCTATTCTGGAACCGTGGCGGCGGCGACCGAAGGATACCTGCTGGGGATTCCCTCCTTGGCCATCTCCCTGGCCTATGGGGCGGAGGGGGGGGCGTCCGAACGCGAACGGAGTCAATCCCTGTATTTTTCCACAGCGGCCCGGGTGGCGGCCGACCTGGTGAAACGGTGGCAGCACCGTCCATTCGTGGGGCCTTCTTTGATCAATGTGAATGTGCCTGATCGACCCTATGAAGCCCTCGGTGGCCTGAAAGTGACGCGCCTGGGCCGGCGGCATAAGGCGGAACCGGTGATTCAGGCCACCAATCCGCGCGGAGAAACCGTCTATTGGGTGGGTCCGGCAGGTCCGGTAGCCGATGCAGGAGAGGGGACCGATTTTCATGCGGTGGCTGCGGGGTGGGTTTCGCTCACACCCTTGCAGGTGGATTTGACCCATTACCCCCAAATGGATGCCCTGAACTCATGGGTGTCTTCGTGAAAAGCCTCCCAACGACGGTCCGGGGCAGCGGCATGACCTCGGAGCGTACCCGGGTGCGTATGGTGGAACGCTTGCGGGCGCAGGGGGTCCGAGACGAGAGCGTGCTGGCGGCGTTGGCCAGTGTCCCGCGCCACCTGTTCGTGGATGAGGCCTTGTCCAGCCGTGCCTATGAGGATTCAGCCCTGCCTATCGGTTTTGGTCAGACGATTTCTGCGCCCTATATGGTGGCGCGTATGGTGGAACTGGTCTGCGCCGGGGCCTTGCCCAAAAAAGTGCTGGAAGTGGGCACGGGGTGTGGGTATCAGGCCGTGGTATTGGCCCGGTTGATTCCCGAGGTGTATTCGGTGGAGCGGATCGGGGCCCTGCTGGAAAAAACCCGGGCCCGCTTGTGGCCCATGCGGATCCAGAATTTGCGCCTCAAGCATACCGATGGTTTTCAGGGGTTACCAGAGGCCGCACCGTTTGACGCGATCATCGTGGCAGCCGCTGCCCCCCAGGTTCCTCCTGCGTTGGTGGAACAACTGGCACCCGGTGGGCGGTTGGTCATTCCAGTGGGGACCCATGCCCAACATCTGGTTCTGGTGGAGAAACTGGAGGGGGAGGTGCGCGAAACCCTTCTCGATCCGGTGCGTTTCGTTCCTCTGTTGACCAATCTGAGTTGACCGTGCAAGGAGTTTGCGATGTCCCTGTCTTATTGTAATACCCGATTCTTCGTGCAACGCGGACTGGGCATGATGGTGCTCTTCGGTCTGGCGGGATGCGCCACTGAAGTGCCTGCCCCCATTCAGGAATCCCGACCCAGTGGATCGGTGGTCGCTCCGCCGGAGGAGAAGCCGTCGGTCAAAACCCCTGCTGCTGCTCCTGCCCCTGAAAAAACAGTGCATTCCGTGACGGTGGATGGCACTGTTTGGGGTTGGCCTCTCGATCAGAAAGGCGGTAGTCTCCATGGCATGGGCATCGATATTTCGACTCGTCAGAGCCAACCGGTATTGGCGGCGGCTGACGGGGTGGTCAGTTATGTTGGCGAGGGGATTTCCAGTTACGGCCTGATGGTGATCCTCAAACATCCCAATGATTATGTCAGTGTCTATGCCCATAACGGCAAGGTAGTGGTTCACCAGGGTCAGGTGGTGACGCGCGGACAGAAAATCGCCGAAACCGGCGTGAAGGGCAAGAAAGACAAGCCTTGGCATTTCGAGATCCGTCATGGGGGCAAGCCGCTCAATCCGCTGGCGTTCTATGGGGGCAAAGCCACGGATTCTAAGACGCCGGTTCGATGATCAGGGCGGCGACCACGCGTCGCCCTTCACTGGCCAGGACGGCATAAGTGCGGCAAGCCGCCGCCGTATCCATGACTTCCAGTCCGATGGCACGTTCCAGCAGGGGGCTCGTCAACCTCCAGTCCGGAAAGCCGAAACGGGTCCCGCTTCCCAGCAGAACCAATTCGGGGTCATGGTCGAGCAGTTCGGCAAAATGTCGTTCTTCCAGCAGTTCCAGACGGGAAGCCCAGACAGGTTGCAGGCGTTCCGGGCTGAGAACCAGGCTTTCCGTGTACTTGACCTGATCGATCAGAACGAAACCGGGGCCATGACCGGTCAAAGTCAGGGGGGCGTCCGCACGATGGTGCACGAGTTTCATAGGAGGGTTTCATCAGAGTGACGGGTTAGGGTAAAATGATACCTTTTGCTCACCCACACACGCAACGTCATCATGCCCGAATTTCCCCGTATCCAACGCTTGCCTCCCTATGTATTCAACATTACGGGAGAACTGAAGGCCGCCGCACGGCGCCGGGGTGAGGACATCGTCGACTTCGGGATGGGCAATCCGGATCAACCGACTCCGCAGCACATCGTGGATAAACTGGTGGAAGCAGCCCAGCGCAATGACACGCATGGCTATTCCTTGTCGAAAGGGATTCCGCGGGTACGCAAGGCCATTTGTCATTGGTATCGGCGTCGTTTTGGCGTGGAACTGGATCCGGAAACCGAGGCCATTTTTACCATCGGTTCCAAGGAAGGGATTGCGCACCTCATGCTGGCGGTTCTGGACACAGGAGACATGGTGCTGGTGCCCAATCCCAGTTATCCCATTCACATCTACGGTCCCGTGATTGCAGGTGCCGACATCCGCCATGTCAGCATGACCCCTGGCGTGGACTTTTTCGAGGAACTGGAAGAAGGGTTGCGCGGCTCCTGGCCTCGCCCCAAGATGCTGATCCTCAATTTTCCCAGCAATCCCACGACCCAATGCGTGGACCTGCCTTTCTTCGAACGGGTGGTGGCTTTGGCCAAGGAATACGGCATCTATGTGGTGCATGATCTGGCCTATGCCGACATCGTGTACGACGGCTATCAGGCGCCCTCCATCCTGCAGGTGCCTGGGGCAAAGGACGTGGCAGTGGAATTTTTCACCTTGTCCAAAAGTTACAGCATGGCGGGATGGCGGGTTGGTTTCATGGTGGGCAACCGGGATCTGGTGGCCGCTCTGGGACGCATGAAAAGTTACCATGATTACGGCACCTTCACTCCTATTCAGGTGGCCTCCATCGTTGCGTTGGAAGGGCCGCAGGACTGCGTGGAGACCATTCGCGCCACCTATCAGCGCCGACGCGATGTGATGGTGCAGGGGTTGCGCAACATCGGTTGGAATGTGACCAATCCCAAGGCGACCATGTATGTCTGGGCGGAGATTCCCGAGTTCTATCGGAAATCGGGATCGCTGGAGTTTGCCAAGAAATTGCTTCAGGATGCGCATACGGCCGTGTCGCCCGGCGTTGGGTTCGGAGAGTTGGGGGATGGTCATGTACGGTTTTCCCTGATCGAGAATGAAGCACGTACCCGTCAGGCCATCCGGGGAATTCGGGATATGTTTCGTAAGGACGGATTGTTATGACACCCATTCGAGTGGGATTGCTGGGCCTGGGTATCGTCGGGGGCGGGACCTGGAGTATTCTGGAGCGGAATCGTGAAGAAATCGCACGCCGGGCGGGTCGGGAAATCGTGGTGACGCGTGCTGCCGTGCGTCCCCAGGATCTGGAACGGGCGGCCCTGAAGACCGGCGGGCGGATTCAACTGAGCACGGATCCGCTGCAGGTGGTGGAGTCCGGGGATGTGGACGTGGTGGTCGAACTCATGGGGGGGTACGAACCTGCCAAGACCCTGGTGCTGCGTGCACTCGCGCTCGGCAAACCGGTGGTGACTGCGAACAAGGCGCTGCTCGCCCTGCATGGCAACGAGATTTTTTCCTCAGCCCTGCAGCATGGGGTGATGGTGGGGTTCGAGGCAGCAGTGGCGGGCGGTATTCCCATCATCAAGGCCCTACGCGAAGGACTGACCGCCAACCGCATCCAGTGGTTGGCGGGGATCATCAACGGCACCAGCAATTTCATCCTGACCCAGATGCGCGACCAGGGCATGGGTTTTTCAGAAGCCTTGCAACAGGCTCAGGCCCTGGGCTATGCCGAAGCCGATCCCACCTTCGATGTGGAAGGGGTAGATGCGGCGCATAAGTTGAGTTTGCTGGCAGCCATTGCGTTCGGAATTCCTGTTCAGTTCGAGCGTGCCCACGTGGAGGGGATTACGAAACTGACGGCAGAGGACATCCGCTATGCCGAGGAGTTGGGGTATCGCATCAAGTTGCTGGGAATTGCCAAGCGCACGGAGCGAGGCATCGAGTTGCGCGTACATCCGACCTTGATTCCCGAACGTCGTCTGATCGCCAATGTGGATGGCGTCATGAATGCCGTACTGGTCCATGGGGATGCCGTGGGCTCCACCCTTTACTACGGGGCCGGAGCCGGCGCCGAACCCACCGGTTCGGCGGTGGTGGCGGATCTGGTGGACATCGCCCGCATGACGGGTTCCGATCCCGGCCATCGGGTGCCCCATCTGGCTTTTCAGCCCGATCAGGTGCGCGACGAAGTGGTGCTGCCGGTGGCCGAGATTGAAACGGCCTATTACCTGCGTCTGCGTGCCACCGACCGGCCCGGCGTACTGGCCGAGGTCACGGGCATCCTGGCGCAGCAGAATATTTCCATCGAAGCCATGCTCCAGAAGGAACCGGAGGCCGGGGAAGAACGGGTGGATGTGATCATGTTGACGCATGTCACGCGGGAACGGGCGATCGATGCCGCCATCGCTGAAATCGAGGGTCTTGAAAGTATCTCTGCGCCCGTGGTGCGTTTACGCCTCGAAACCCTTTCTTCCTGATTTTTTATGACCGAGACGACTGCCATGGCTCACTATCAAGGTTTGATCCACCGCTATCGGGACCGTTTGCCGGTTTCTGAGCATACGCCCATCGTGACTCTCAATGAGGGCAACACCCCGCTCATCGAGTTACAGCGTTTACCCGGCGTGCTGGGCTTCGAAGGAAGGATTCTGGTCAAGTTCGAGGGTTTGAACCCCACCGGATCCTTCAAGGATCGCGGGATGACCTTGGCCGTGACCAAGGCTCTGGAAGCCGGGTCGCGGGCCATCATCTGCGCCTCCACGGGGAATACCTCTGCCGCTGCGGCGGCCTATGCAGCGCGCGCTGGCATGACTTCCTTCGTGCTCATCCCGGAAGGCAAGATTGCCCAGGGTAAACTGGCACAGGCCATGATGCATGGGGCCGTGGTGCTGCAAATCCAGGGAAATTTCGACGACGGCATGCGTCTGGTGCAGGAAATCGCGGCGGAAATGCCTGTTGCTCTGGTCAACTCGGTCAATCCGTACCGATTGCAGGGGCAAAAGACCGTGGCCTTCGAAATCGTCGAAGCCCTTGGGACAGCCCCGGACTACCATGTATTGCCGGTGGGTAATGCGGGCAATATCAGCGCACACTGGAGCGGTTATTGCGAGGCCAGTGGGGTGCAGACGGCAGCCTGTGGCCATTGCCAGGGTCAGTGTCCCTATCACGGCCCCACGCCCTTGACGGCCCGTCGACCCATCATGGTCGGCTACCAGGCTGCCGGATCCGCGCCCTTTCTGCGCGGGGGACCGGTGTCTCATCCGGAGACCATCGCGACGGCCATCCGCATTGGCAATCCGATGTCCTGGTCCCTGGCTTGGGCTGCAGTGCGGGAATCCGGTGGCTGGTTCGACGAATGTACCGATGCGGAGATTCTGGCGGCTCAGGCGCTTCTGGCCCGTACCGAAGGCGTGTTTTGTGAACCTTCCTCCGCCACTTCCCTGGCCGGACTGTTCAAGGATTTGAAGGCGGGACGCATCGAGGCGGGGTCGACGATCGTGGCGACCCTGACCGGACACGGCCTGAAAGACCCGGATACCGCCATCGCCCAAAGCCAACCGACTCATGGAGTGGCCGCCGAAAAGGGGCCCATCGCAGAACTGATCGGAAGATTCCTGTAACATTCTGGGAAATGTTTCCGTTTATACTCTGTCCCCGTTCCCGTGGGTCATTTAGAGATGTATGCAAGGAGCGCGCGCATGAGGCGGTGGAAGACAGTATTACCGGTGGCAATGGGGGCACTGCTGGGGCTGGGCGGATGCGCCAGCGTCCCCGCAGGGTCCAGTACAGAAGGAGATCCCCTTCAATCTTATAACCGCACCATGTTTGGCATCAACGATACGCTGGACCGGCATGTCATCAAGCCGGTGGCGGAAGGCTATCGCGCGGTGGCTCCGGATTTTGTGCGTGCAGGGGTGACCAACTTCTTCGGGAATCTTTCCGATCTGAGTACAACGGTCAATGATTTTCTGCAAGGGAAATTTCGTCAGGGAGGCGCCGATGGCGGGCGCTTTTTTCTCGACAGCACGATAGGGATCTTCGGATTTTTCGATGTGGCCACTCCGGTGGGGTTGGAGCGTCACCGCGAGGACTTTGGCCAGACCATGGCGGTTTGGGGTTGGGAAAACAGCAGTTACTTCGTCATTCCGATCCTGGGACCCAGTACGGTGCGCGATTCCCTGGGATTGGTGGGCGAATATCCCTGGACGATCTATCCTTACCTCAATACGACCTGGACCAAGCAAATCGAAATTGGATCTGTGGATGTGCTGAATACCCGTACCAACCTTCTGGCGGCCACCAACCTTCTGGATACCGCGGCCCTGGACCCCTATGCTTTTATGCGCGATGCCTATCTGCAGAGGCGACGTAACCTGATCTATGATGGGCACCCCCCACCCTTGCCCGAGGATGAGTGAGGGCGGAGGGCATCGCTACAAAGCGGATACCAGCAACTTCTGACGGAGTTCTTTCCTGAAGGTCTCCCCCTGCTCGCCTTGATATTCTTCCTTATGCGCCCCATGTACGCTTCAGGCCCATCAATGATTCAGGAGTGAACCATGCGATTTGACAAACTGACCACCAAATTTCAGGAAGCTTTTGCCGATGCGCAGAGTTTGGCTCTGCGTCATGACCATGCCAACATCGAACCGGTACATCTGCTGCTGGCCCTGCTGGATCAGCAGGACGGGACCACGGCGTCCTTGCTGGCCCGCGCCGATATTCAGGTACAACCCCTGAAACAAGGCTTGCCTCCCCTTCTGGAGCGGGTTGCCCATCTCTCTGTCCCGAACGGAGAGGTCAGTGTCTCCCGCGATCTCAATACCCTGCTCAATCTGACGGAGAAGGAAGCCCAGAAGCGTCAAGACCCTTTCATCGCTTCCGAACTTTTTCTGCTCGCCCTATGTGAGGATAAAGGCGAAGTGGGACGCCTGTTCCGCCAGAACGGGGCTCAACGCCCGCGCCTCGAAAAGGCGATCGAAGCCCTGCGCGGCGGTGCCGGGGTGACCAGTCAGGAAAGCGAGGGGGCACGTGAGTCCCTCAAAAAATACACCCTGGATCTGACCGAACGAGCCCGGCTCGGCAAACTGGATCCCGTCATCGGACGAGACGACGAAATCCGGCGGGTCATTCAGATCCTGCAACGCCGGAGCAAGAACAACCCGGTGCTGATCGGTGAGCCCGGCGTCGGCAAGACCGCCATCGTCGAAGGACTGGCCCAGCGTATCGTCAACGATGAAGTCCCCGACAGCCTGCGGAACAAACGCGTACTGGCCCTGGACATGGCGGCCTTGTTGGCGGGGGCCAAATATCGCGGGGAATTCGAAGAACGCCTCAAGGCCGTACTCAAGGAGTTGGCCCAGGACGAAGGACAGACCATCGTATTCATCGACGAACTTCATACCATGGTGGGCGCAGGCAAGGCCGAGGGGGCCCTGGATGCGGGCAACATGCTCAAGCCCGCCTTGGCGCGCGGGGAGTTGCACTGCGTGGGGGCCACGACTCTGGATGAATACCGCAAATATGTCGAAAAGGACGCTGCCCTCGAACGACGTTTCCAGAAGGTGCTGGTCGGCGAACCCACGGTGGAAGACACCATCGCCATTCTGCGCGGTCTGCAGGAAAAGTACGAACTCCATCATGGGGTGGACATCACGGACCCGGCCATCGTGGCGGCGGCCGAACTGTCCCAGCGCTACATTACCGACCGCTTCCTGCCTGACAAGGCCATCGACCTGATCGATGAAGCGGCCGCCCGACTCAAAATGGAAATCGATTCCAAGCCCGAATCCATGGATAAATTATTCCGGCGCCTGATCCAGCTCAAGATAGAACGTGAGGCGGTTCGGCGCGAGACGGACGAGGCGTCCCAGAAACGTCTGGCTTTGCTGGAAGAAGAAATTCATAAACTGGAACAGGAATACGCGGATCTGGAAGAAGTCTGGAAAGCCGAAAAAGCTCAGGTCCAGGGTTCCCAACACGTCAAGGAAGCCCTGGACCGGGCGCGTGCGGAAATGGAAACAGCCCAGCGTCAAGGCGATCTGCAAAAAGCCTCAGAACTCAAGTACGGGCGGATCCCTCAACTGGAAGCCCAGTTGCGCCAGACGACCGAGAGCAGCGGCAAGTCTCAGCCCCTCAGATTGTTGCGCACCCAGGTGGGGGCCGAAGAAATTGCCGAAGTAGTGTCCCGCGCCACGGGCATCCCCGTCGCCAAAATGATGCAAGGGGAACGGGAAAAGTTGCTGCGCATGGAAGATTACCTGCACCAGCGCGTGGTTGGGCAGGACGAAGCCGTGCGTCTGGTTTCCGATGCCATCCGGCGCTCCCGTTCCGGCCTGTCCGATCCCAACCGACCCTACGGTTCCTTCCTGTTCCTGGGACCCACGGGGGTGGGGAAAACCGAACTTTGTAAAACCCTGGCCAACTTCCTGTTCGACTCGGAAGACCATCTGATTCGCATCGACATGTCGGAATATATGGAAAAACATTCCGTTGCCCGCCTCCTGGGCGCTCCACCCGGCTACGTCGGCTTTGAAGAAGGCGGCTATTTGACGGAAGCCGTGCGGCGCAAACCTTATGCCGTCATCCTGCTGGACGAGGTGGAAAAAGCGCATCCCGACGTCTTCAATGTCCTGCTCCAGGTACTGGACGATGGACGCATGACCGACGGACAAGGGCGGACGGTGGATTTCCGCAATACGGTCGTCGTCATGACCTCCAATCTGGGATCGCAGATGATCCAGCAAATGGCCGGAGACGATCAGGCCGTCATCAAATTGGCGGTCATGGCCGAGGTCAAGACCCATTTTCGTCCCGAATTCGTCAATCGCATCGACGAAATCGTGGTCTTCCATGCCTTGGGAGAAGTTCAGGTCCGCGCCATCGCCCGCATCCAGATGGCCCAATTGACCCGCCGCCTGGAAAAGATGGAACTCGCCCTGGAGGTGAGCGATACCGCCCTCGATCAACTGGCCGCCGTGGGTTTCGACCCGGTTTATGGCGCACGCCCCCTCAAACGGGCGATTCAAAGCGAGTTCGAGAATCCCCTGGCCCGCCGCATCCTGGAAGGAGTTTTCCTTCCAGGCAGCACGATCCGGGCCGACTGGAAAGGAGGGCAGTTCCTGTTCAAAACCTCCTGAAACCCGACACTCCGAACCGGTTGAGCGAAGGCGCTTCCGGGACAAACAATGATGCTGGCTGCGACGATGAAGCCGCCGCAGCCACATACGGCAGATCTCTTTGCGGAAACTGCGTCAGCCGACGGATGTTCCCGGGCACTGCGAAGGAAGTATGAAAACCATACAAAATCAAAAAAAACAGGGGGTTCCACTCCATCAGGATTCCCTGGATTGTTCAGCCCAATTACGTTATCTTGTCCCACGGCGTATTCGTCCTTGTATGAGGTAATGATTCCGGAAGAACCATCGAGAATACGCCACCCACTTCCTGCCGCATACACAACTTTTGATCATAACTCGAGGAACCTCATGCCCACCCTGCAACAAGTCGCCGATTATTTCAGAAACCATGTCGACTGGGTTGCTTTTTACAGTGCCGTCGATACCATTGGGGACACATTGAATGACCTGAAAAACCGATTCGACAAAAGTGATCTATTGGAACTGGCCATCGAAGTTTTCAGTCATCGGGAAATCCGGCATGTCAACCAAACGGGAAGGGACTTTTTCATAAAAGAACTCAACATCTACTGTGAGATGAAGTTCCAAAAAACCCTACTATACTCAACAAACGGACAACAAAAAGAAACCACCACACTAACCCTCGTCAACACCATGGGACGTAACGACAACAGACAACTTCCCAAAGATTATGCCGACTTTCTATTGGCTGTCGACTTGAACGGTTGCGCGGTCGTGGAAAAAAAAGTGTTGATCAAATTTCTGGACAACACGAGCGACACAGGACAGATAAAAGCCAAAAACATCCCCAAGAATTTTTTCGCCAATGTCCAGTCACCTGAAGACATCGGCGCCAGACGTCAGGTCCAAGGTCTGAATTACAGCCAAGAAAAGCGTGGGTTACAGATTCGCTTTCTGGAACAATTTTTGCCAACCTGCTAACGTTATGCTCATCGTGCCACGAAACTCATTTCAGACTGCCTTGATTCGTTTGCAGTGGAACACCCCATCAATATTTCCGCCACCTTTCGTACCAACCCCACATTGACCGCATTGCCCAATTGTTTGTAAGCGGCTCTGGCTGTCACCGTACCACGGGAATAGACGGCATCGGGAACTCCCTGAAGTCGCGCGGCTTCGATGGGAGTGAGTTTCCGATAGCGATCAGACCCCTTTCTCAACAAGGGCCCCACCACAGATGTTTGAGTAATCGCCACCAATGCTGGCAGATAGGTGGGGGGCTTCACTCTGATGCCGCTAGGCCGGAACTGAATCACCAGATCTTTCAGGGTCCTACCAGTTTTACCAGGATGATGTTTGCGGGCTTGCCATTCAAACTTTTGCCGTGAAACGGGGAACTCAGCCACCGTCAACCGGGATTTCCCCCATTTCATCTTCGTCCACGAATCGATAAAACCACGATTCTCCAGATAAAAATGGGAGTTCTTGATCAAAAACCCCGACTCCCATGCCGGCATCCCATCCTCAAGCGCAGGGCTATTCCGAAAAGCGAACGCCCATATGGGGAAACCAGGCAACAAATCCTGCGATAAATTGGCCACGAAATAATCCCAGGCTTCCAGGTACATGGACTCATTTTCGCTGATTTCATAGTCAGGTAAATCAGAAATCAAATGATCGGCATCAAGGTAATGAAAGATCTTCCATTGATCGGGATTCCAGAAAACTTTCTCATTGAGGTCACGATGAAAATCAAGAATGTTTTTCAGTTGCCCGTTTGATTTGTCGTTTCTAACGCCCAGAATAAATACACGTTCTCTCACCTGAGGCGCTCCACCCATTTCAGGAGACAGCAAATGGGGACTAAAGATCAGGGGCTCAGCAGACAGTTGGTAACCCAACTCTTGCAAAGAGGACACGATGGTGTGCCACGTATCGACATGCCGTGGTCCAGCCAGATTGCGCACATTTTCCAGAAAGATATAGGTGGGTTGCTTCGCATCGATGATCTGCAACAAATCATGAAACAGAGTCCCACGCGTTTTATCGCGAACTCCTTGCTGCCCACCGGATTTCGAGAAAGGTTGGCAGGGGAAGCCCGCACACAACAGGTCATGGTCGGGGACGCGCCTCCGGACTTCTTCCCTGCTCAGCAACGACATTTCATTCGCTGGGTCTGCACGGGTCAAGTCCCGGATATTTTCCACTATAATGCCGGGATTTTCCGCTTCTTCAAAGGTTTTCTGGTAAACATTGCGTGCTTCGGAATCCAGTTCACAAGCCAAGACACAGACCCCGCCCAGTTCTGCCAACGCATGGTGAAAACCGCCGATACCAGCGAACATATCCAAGAATTTGAACTGGTGCCGCACGACGTACCCCCCCTTTGAGACCCCTAACGATCAATGGAGCATGATAAAGCATATCCCGCCGCGGTTCATGCCTCTCCATGATCAACCACTTTTAATTGTCGTTTTCGACCAAAATCGGGTTGCTTTTTCAGTATTCACACACTGAATCGCCCTGTATTTTCTGGAGGACAAATTCTGAGAGAATAGAGCCATGAACAAAACCAAGAGCAGTTCGCAGGGATGGCGTGAAGCGACACCTCGCAAAATATTTTCTCCCTGAAGTACAAGAGTGAGCCGTGCGTAGGGTGGAGGAGCATCGTCAAGATCATCCATTCCCATATGTATCGACCTGGCAGGGGGTGTGTATGTGGCTTTCGTCATCGATGTATTTGCCCGGCGCCTCGTGGGCTGGAGAGAAGAGTCAGCCAGTCCATGCAGACGGATTTCGTTCTGGATGCGCTGGAACAAGCCCGGTATGCCCGACAACCGGCCGGGCAGGAACTGATCCACCACTCGGAGCGGGGATCCCCATATCTTTCGATTCGATACACCGATCGTTTGACGGAAGCGGGGATCGAACCCTCGGTGGGAGGCAAGGGGGATAGTTACGATAACGCCCTGGCAGAAACCATCAACGGCCTCTACAAAACGGAACTGATTCACCCCAGGGGCCCCTGGAAAACCCGTGAGTCTGTGGAAATCGCCACGCTCCAGTGAGTTCACTGGTTCAACCACCAGCGGACATTTCTATTTGGGAGAAAGCGGACATTACTACTTGGGACTAACAAAAAAACAGGGGTGCCATTGACAGGCCCCCTGTTTTGTCAGAGAATCGCGACTTCGCATGACGTTGGAGTCCATCTTGGAGTGTTCTAGTTTACGTCCGTTGAATGAACAACGGTTTTCCCAAGGGTTCCCGTCATAATCTCTTAATCTGACCATGACTGAATACCGGGATGACCGGTCAGGAGGTTTTATGGCAGATTTTCTTAGTATCTTATTCAAGCGGAACGTTTCACCCCGTTCCTCCGCCCCCCCAGGCCAGAGCGATTCCAGATTGTTGCTGGAGGTGGCCCATTGTGAGCCCGAGTTGGTCCTGCGCCGTCTGGACAGTTCCGTCGAGGGATTGCTCGACCGGGAAGCGGAAGACCGTTTGGGTGTGTATGGCACCAATACGGTGGCACAAGAGGCCCGAGTGGGCCCCGTGCGACAACTCCTTTCCTATTTCAAGAACCCCCTCAACCTGCTGCTGATCGCCCTGGCAGCCCTGTCCCTCTATCTGGGGGACCGGGAAGCAGCCACCATCATCGCGCTGATGGTGGTCATCAGTATTACCCTGACGTTTGTGCAGGAGTACCGTTCCACCAACGCCGCCGAACGGTTGCGTGAAATGGTGAGCACCACCGCGACGGTATTGCGCAAGGATCGGCGTAGCGGGGTTCCTGATGAGGTCAATCGCCATTTCAATATTCAGTTACATCCCCATGGTCCCCAGCGGCGCGAGGTTCCCATCGAGGAACTGGTGCCGGGGGATGTGATTCAACTCTCGGCCGGGGATATGATCCCGGCAGATGTGCGACTTTTGACGGCCAAGGATTTGTTCATCAACCAGTCCTCCCTGACGGGGGAAGCCTTGCCGGTGGAAAAGTTCTTTACGGTCGAAACCGATGCGACACGGGAGCCTCTGCACCTCAATAATATTTGTTTCATGGGGACCAATGTGGTCAGCGGCACTGCAACGGCAGTGATCGTGCATACCGGCGCGCTGACCTACTTTGGGCGTCTGGCCCAACTGGTCACGGGCGAACAGAACCTGACCAGTTTTGACCGGGGCATTCGCCAGTTCACCTGGCTCATGATCCGTTTCATTTTTGTCATGACGCCGTTGGTTTTTCTGATCAATGGGTTTACCAAGGGCGACTGGATGGAAGCCTTCCTGTTTGCGGTGGCCGTGGCGGTGGGGCTGACTCCGGAAATGCTGCCCATGATCGTGACCGTCAATCTGGGCAAGGGAGCCTTGGCCATGTCGCGCAAGAAGGTGATCGTCAAACGCCTCAACTCCATTCAGAATTTCGGGGCCATGGATGTGCTGTGCACGGACAAGACCGGGACGCTCACCCAGGACAAGATCATCCTGGAAAAACATGTGGACATCTATGGTCATGAGAATGAGGATGTCCTGGAATATGCCTATCTCAACAGTTATCACCAGTCAGGGCTCAAGAATCTTCTGGACGTGGCGGTGCTGGAATATGCCGGACTGACGGAACGGATCAAGGCCGGGGTGCAGTATCGCAAGATCGACGAGATCCCTTTCGACTTCCAGCGTCGCCGCATGTCGGTGGTGGTGGAAGGCAAGGGTCGTCACCTATTGATTTGCAAGGGTGCCGTGGAAGAGGTATTTTCCTGCTGCACCCATGCCGAGGTCAACGGGAGTGTGGAGGCTCTCGAACCTTCCTATCTGGGACAACTCTTGCAGGTGACGCGAGAACTCAATGAAGATGGGTTCCGGGTCATCGCCATTGCCTACAAGGAAACGGCTTCCCGGGGGGGCGCTTATGGGCTGAAGGATGAAAGTGATTTGGTGCTGGTGGGCTACATTGCCTTTCTGGATCCTCCCAAGGACAGTGCGCGGGAAGCCATCGCGGCGCTCCATCGGCATGGAGTGCAGGTCAAGATTCTGACGGGGGACAATGACGTGGTAACCCGCAAGGTTTGCCATGAAGTGGGACTCAAGGTGGATGAAATCATGTTGGGTTCCGTCATGGAAACCCTTTCGGACGAAGAATTGGCGGAGGCGGCGGAACGCATCGTGGTTTTTGCCAAATTATCTCCGGTCCAGAAGGCACGGGTCATCAAGGCGTTACATTTGCGCGGCCATGTGGTGGGTTTCATGGGCGACGGGATCAATGACGGGCCGGCCCTGAAGGCGGCAGACGTCGGTATTTCAGTGGACACGGCCGTGGATATCGCCAAGGAATCTGCGGATATCATCCTGCTGGAAAAAAGTTTGATGGTGCTCGAGGAAGGAGTCATCGAAGGGCGCAAGGTCTTTGGCAATATCGTCAAATACATCAAGATGGGCGCCAGTTCAAATTTCGGCAACATGTTCAGCGTATTGGGGGCCAGCGCCTGGCTGCCTTTTCTGCCCATGCAGGCCATTCAGGTACTGACCAACAACCTGCTCTATGATTTTTCCCAGACGGCCATTCCCACGGATCATGTGGATGAAGAATACATTGCCCAACCCCGGCGCTGGGATATCGCCAACATCACGCGCTTCATGCTCATGATGGGGCCCATCAGTTCCATTTTCGACTATCTGACCTTCGCCCTGATGTATTATGTCTTCAAGGCCAATACAATGGCGGGCGAATCGATGTTTCAGACTGCTTGGTTCGTGGAATCCCTGCTGTCCCAGACCCTGATCATCCATATCATCCGTACGGGACGGATTCCCTTTCTGCAGAGTCGGGCCAGTTTGCCCATGACCCTGACGAGTTTGATCATCTGCACGGTTGCCCTCTGGTTGCCCTATTCGCCCTTTGCACATGCCCTGGGATTCACGCCGTTGCCAATTCGCTTCTGGCCCTATCTGGTGGCCATATTGGTGGGGTACCTGACGTTGGCGCATGTCATCAAAACGTGGTTCATCCGCCGTTACGGACTGAATTGAGGGGGGAGGGCAGAAGAGCACTCATGCTGGACATCGAACCTGCATTTTCGAGCAACGGCCCACTCGCCCAGGGTGTGCCGGCCTATCGACCCCGTCCGGCGCAGGTTGAAATGGCACAGGCCGTGGTGCAGGCGCTGGAGGAACGTTCGGCCCTCGTCGTGGAAGCCGGGACGGGAACCGGAAAGACTTTCGCCTATCTGGTGCCCGCGCTCCTGTCCGGGGCTCGGGTGGTCCTGTCCACGGCCTCGAAAACCTTGCAGGACCAACTGTTTCAGCGTGATATCCCGGCTCTGCGGGAGGTGCTGAAAATTCCTGTTTCCATTGCCCTGCTCAAAGGTCGGGCCAACTATCTTTGCCCTCACCATCTGGAAGAGACCCTTCGCCAGGGCGTACTTTTTGATCGAGAAGAAGTGGGCCATCTGCATCTGGTCCAAGCTTTTGCCCAGCGGACCATCAGCGGGGATATCGCCGAACTGGGGGAAGTCCCGGAACAGTCGGCCATCTGGCGCAAAGTCACTTCCACGCGCGAAAACTGTCTGGGGCAGGAATGCGCCCATCATGCCGACTGTTTCGTACTGGCGGCGCGCAAACAGGCGCTTCAGGCGGATCTGGTGGTCATCAATCACCATTTGTTCTTTGCCGATCTGGTCCTGCGCGATGAAGGGGTCGGAGAACTGCTCCCCTTGGCCGATGCCGTGATTTTTGACGAGGCCCATCAGTTACCGGCCATCGCCACCCATTTTTTCGGCCAATCCCTTTCCACCTTCAAGGTCGTCGAACTCACCGAAGCTCTCCATGCCCTTCTGCCCGGTCTCGGCATCGAGCAGGACGAACTGAGCCAGAGTGCCCGCCACCTGGAAAAAAGCGTCACGCCCTTACGCCATTCCCTCGCTTTGCGGGAAGGGCGTCTGACTCTGGATCAGGTCCACCGTGAACCCGCATTCGCTGCGGCATGGGAAGCCTTCATCCAGGCGCTGGAACAGTTCGTGGCGCGCCTGTCTGACCATGGCGAGCGCGCCGAGGCTTTGCAGGAATTGGCCGGGGAGGCACAAAATTTCCATGACATGGCCGTGCGTTGGCAGAAAACCGAGTTGCCCGGACAGGTACGCTGGGTGGAATGTTTCCCCCAAACCCTTCATTTCAATGCCACGCCCCTCGGTTTGGGAGAATTGCTTGGACCCTACTGGCAGGATACCCAGCGGGCCTGGATCTTCACTTCGGCCACCTTGTCGGTCAAGGGAGACTTTGCCCACTATCTGGAAGCCATGGGGTTGCCTCGAGCCCGCGCCCTCAGTTGGGAGAGCCCCTTCGATTATTTTCATCAGGCGCTGCTGTATGTGCCGCAGGATTTGCCTCTGCCCCAGGATCCGACTCATACCCGCACCCTTCTGGAACGGGCCCGTCCCCTGCTCGAGGCCAGTCAGGGACGAGCCTTCCTGCTTTTTACGACCTACCGGGCCCTGCAGGAAGCACAGCGCCTCCTGGAAACATGGAAACAGGAAGGGCATTGGGCCTATCCTGTGCTGGTTCAGGGGCAGCGTACCCGAAGTGATCTGCTCAAACGTTTTCGCCGCACGAAGCATGCGGTCCTGCTCGGAACGTCTTCTTTCTGGGAGGGCGTGGATATCAAGGGCGAAGCCCTTTCTGTGGTGATCATCGACAAATTGCCCTTTGCGCCGCCGGACGATCCCGTCGAGGCCGCGCGCATCGAGGAAATCAATCGGGCAGGGCGCAATGGCTTCATGGACTATCAGTTACCCCGCGCCATCCTGCAACTCAAGCAGGGAGCCGGGCGTTTGATTCGCGATGAACAGGATCGCGGGGTTTTGATGATCGGGGATCGCCGCATCCTGGAGAAATCCTACGGCACAAAAATCTGGCAGAGTTTGCCCCCCATGGCGCGGACGAGAGCGTTGGCTGTGGCCTGTCGTTTTTTCCAGAAGCCCACTGTCCCGGGGCGCGTTGAACCGCTCGAGGAGTTGGACCCGGAGGAAGTTCATGAGGGTTCATCACAGGCTCATGGGATCGACCGGGCCGGTTTCCTCGGGAATGGGTAAGCGGACCGTGACTTCCAGTCCGCCCTCCGGGGGGCTGCGTAATTCCAGTGTGCCGTGGTGCAGGTCTATGATGCGCGCCACGATGGCCAGTCCCAGGCCCGATCCGGGGGGGCCTCCCCGCGAACTTTCGCGGCGTGTGAAGGGTTGCAGGAGATGTGGGATCTCCTGGGCGGGAATGCCCTCGCCGTGGTCGCGTATGATCAGACAGACGGCCTTCCCTTTTTGAATCAGGCTCAGGTGAAAGGGCGGTTTGCCATAGCGGACCGCATTTTCCAACAGGTTGTTGAGGATCCGTTCGAGGGCTCGCTCATTGAAGCATACCTTGGGCAGATGGGGGGGTATATCCAGAGAGACGGGAATGCCGCGACTGACGAAGCGTTCCTGGCAGGCCATGGCGAGGGGCGCCAGTGCCCGGAGATGCAGGGGGTAATGAGGACGATCCCGGGCAAAATCCAGAAACTGGTCGATGATCCGGTCGATTTCCTCCAGATCCTGAATCAGGGGGTCGAGCGCCGGGGGGGCGGGTAACTGGAGCATTTCCAGCGCCAGGCGTAGCCGTGACAGGGGGGTACGCAGATCGTGGGAAACCCCCGCCAGCATGATGGTACGGTTGGATTCCAGAGTTTTGAGCGCGTGCTGCATGGTGTGGAAGGCTTCACTGACTTCGCGAATCTCGCTGGGGATGTCCGGGGTGATTTTCAGGAGGCTGGGTTGCCCGGTGGCAATACGATGTGCGGCCTGGGTCAAATCTCGCAAGGGGCGGTTGATGCGATAGACCGCCCAGTACACGTTGGAAAATCCGAGCAGGATCACAAGGGCCAGCAACAGCGCCCATTTCTCGGGGAAATCCGCATCAAAGCGCTGGCGCTGGGTAATGTACCAGAAATCTCCATGGGTGGTATGCAAAGGAATCCAGACGGCAGGCACCTGGCCTTGGGTGGTGACCCAGAGGCGGGTCGCGGGATAACGGGAACGCAATCGCTGCTGTAGCAGGAAGACCCGGCTGGAGGGTGTGGGGCCGCGAATCTGCAGGGGATCGGGGGTGGCAGATTGGATCACGCCGCCTTCACTGTCATCAAATTCTCGAATGAACGCTGACTGGGCGGTGGGGGAGAGATATTCCAGCGCGGTGATCAGGGAAAAAATATGATTGGCCCGATCCTGAATGGTATGTTCCAGCAGAGGCGCGACATAGAAGCGCTGAAACACGAAGAGAGTGGCGACGTGGGTCACCAGTACCGTCAGTACCGTGACGAAAAGGGTTCGTCCCAGCAGTGAGCGGCCGATCATTCCGGAGCGGTGATCTCGGGAACAAAGACGTATCCGATTCCCCAGACGGTACGGATATGGCGGGGTTGCCCTGGGTCTTCTTCGAGCAGGCGACGCAAGCGCGAAATCTGGACATCGATGCTGCGGTCAAACACTTCCCGTTCCCGGCCACGCACCAGATCCGTGAGTTTTTCCCGGGAGAGGGGTTCGTGGGGATGGGTGACCAACGCCCGCAGGAGGGAGAATTCACTGCTGGAGAGGGAAACCAGTTCTCCGTTTTTGTGCAGGGTGCGCTGCAGCAGATGAAAACTGAACTCCCCAAACGTCACCAGATCCTGGGCATGGGGGTCGGCGGGCAGCGGCGTGTCCCAGGACTGACGCCGCAGGACGGCCTGAATCCGGGCCAGCAATTCCTTGGGGTTGAAGGGTTTGGAGAGGTAGTCATCGGCCCCCGTGTTGAGCCCCAGGATCCGGTCCGAGTCGTTCCCCTTGGCGGTGAGCATGATGATGGGAATGGGGTTGTTCTGGGCGCGCAGCCGACGGCACAGCGCCAGACCATCCTCGCCGGGGAGCATCAGGTCCAGGACCAGCAAATCATGGGGCATTTTTGCCAGTGCCTGGTCGAGCGCGGGGGCATCGGGGACAGCCGTCACACTGAAGCCTTGTTGAGAGAGATAACGCTGCAGCAATTCGCGTAATCGTAGATCGTCATCCAGGACGATGATGCGGGGGCGTGGAGTATTCATGTGCGCATGATAGTGTAACCGGAAAAAAAATTGTATCGATTTGTAATCTGGCCGGTTCTCCTGCCGAGTGAATCAAGTCGATTCATTCAGCAGGCGGCGCGCATGACAGAGGTCTGCCCAGGCTCCTGCTTTTTCTGCCGGGGTGCGCAGGAGGTAGGCGGGATGCCAGGTGACGATGGTGGGGATGTCTTCGAAGAGATGGGCCGTGGAACGCAGTCGGGCCATGGGCAGAGGGGAGTCCAGCAGGGTGCGGGCGGCAACTTTTCCCAGCAGGACCAGAATACGCGGTCGGACCTGCGTGATTTGCTGGCGGAGGAAGGGCAGGCAGGTCGTACATTCGTGGTCACTGGGGGTGCGGTTATGGGGAGGGCGGCATTTCACCACGTTGGCAATGGAGACCTGGGGCCCCCGTTCCAGCCCCAGGGCGCTGAGCATGCCATCCAGCAGACGCCCGGCGGGGCCGACGAAGGGCAATCCGCGCGCATCTTCTTCTGCGCCGGGGCCTTCCCCGATGAACATCCAGGGACTGCCGGGGTGAATCAGGCCAAAAACCGCTTGCTTACGGTGTTCGTGTAGCGGGCAACGGGTGCAGGAAGCGACCTGCTGGTGCAGATCTCCCGCCACTGGCAAGCCGGGAGGCACGGGCAGAGGGGAGGAGGGGCCTCGTTTTTCCCCTTCCTCGCGGGAGGGGGAGGGCATCTCTGGGCGGGCGTGCAAGGGATTTTCTCGGGGAACCCAGAGGGGCCATAGTCCCAATTCTCTCCAGCAGGCTTCCTGTAGGTGCATATCGACGATCTCCTGCTCAGGGCGTCAGGGCGCGCCGCAGTACGAGGGCGTCTTCACGTTTTCCCGTCGGGGTCGCATAATAACCCCGGCGGGTTCCAATGGGCTGGAAATGCGCCGAGCGGTATAAACGCAGGGCGGCTTCATTGGAGGGGCGTACTTCGAGCAGCAGACATTCCGCGCCCTGCGCACGGGTCCGGGTGATGACCTCGTCGAGCAGGGCGCGTCCCCAGCCCTGGCGTTGCCAAGGCTGGTCGATGACCAGATCGAGCAGATGGATCTCTTGAAAAACCTGCATGAAAAAAGTATAACCGAACAGGGTGCCCGAGGGGGCCGTCATACCCAATCCCTGATGCTGGGACAGGGATTCCAGCAGTTGACGCCGGGTCCAGGGTACAGAAAAATTGCGCCTTTCGATGGCGCAAAGCACATCCACATCCTGGGGGGTGAGCGGACGCAGGGAAGGGGTGTTCACAGGCCGCGTTCTGCCCGGGTCAGGGCAACCCGCTGGCGCAGATAGACCGGTTGGGCGGCGGCGGGGCTGACCCCGGCTGTGCGCTTCCTGGTCCGCCTTGCCAGGGCGGCGATATGCGTGGCGTGCGGAAACAATCCGGGGATCGTGCCTTGCCATCGAGGGCCCCAGCGCGCGGCGAGCAGAGTATTCCAGGCGACTGCTCCGGAACCGACGCCCCACCAATCTCCGGCGGGCAGGTCGGGCAAATCCGCAGGACTACACAGTTGAGGCGGCAGACACTCCCGCCATTCTTCCTCCTGGCGTTCATAGGCGGCGAGGTAGACCTGGTTCATGCGCGCATCCAGCGCCACGACGATGCGGGGCTGCGGGGCGACCTCGGTCAGGCATTCGAGGGTGGAGATGGGGAAAAGGGGAATCCCCAGGCCCAACCCCAGACCTTGCGCGATGCCACAGGCCAACCGGACTCCAGTGAAACCACCGGGACCCGCCCCGTAGGCGATCCCTCCCAGGTCACTCCAGGTCCGTTGGGCCATGGACAGGACGGATTCCAGCAAGGACCAGATGCGCTCGGAAGGCGCGGCCCCCTCATCCTGGCGAGTGGCCAGGATCCGGTTCTCCTGCCACAGGGCGGCGGATGCATGTTCAGTGGAAAATTCCAGGGCGAGGAGCAGGTCGGCGTTCAATCCACATACTCCACATGACGATAGCGGCGGTAAAGCCAGAACATCAAACTGCTGATGAACACGGCCAGCAGGAGGACACTGGTGTAAAAGGCCGCTTCTGTCGGCCTCAGGGCGTGTCCGCGCAGGGTTTCGATCCCCAGGTCCTGAAAGAGGTGGCGCAGGGGCAGGTCGGCCCGGATGACCCCGGCATAAATCCCGAGCAGGGCCAGAATGCTGATGTTTTCATTGAAGTTCTGAACGGCGATGCTATGTCCCGCCCCCATGATTTGATGGCCACGATGTTGCAGGAGGGCGTTCATCGGAACCACAAAAAATCCGGCCATGGCACCAGCCGCCACCAGAAGGACCACGGCCACGGCCCAGTCTTTCACCACCAGCATGCCCAGGATGGCGAACCCCATGGCCACGCCCACCGGCAGCACCTTGATGGCGCTTTCCAGACGCACCCATTTGGCTGCTGCGATGGAACCCAGAGCAATCCCCACGGCAGAAACCGCGGTGAGTTGGGTGGCCTGTTCCAGGTTGAAATGCAGTTGGAGGGTTGCCCAGACCAGTACGATCAGACGGAGGGAAGACCCGACTCCCCAGAAAATGGTGGTCACTGCCAGGGAAACCTGTCCCAGCGGGTCACGCCACAATTGGAGAAACGAACGCCAGAAATCCTGTACCAGAAACCAGGGGTTCCTGCGTGGAGGGACATGATCGGGCAGGACGCGCGGGATATACAGGTTGACCACGGCGGCTCCAACGTAGAGCAACAGGATGATGAGGATGGAAAAGCGTGGGGCGTTCAGGGCATGACCGATCAAAGGGGTGCTGAATGCGACGAAAAACTGGTAGAGGGGCAGGCCGGGTTTGAGTATCCAGCCGCCCAGCACGGCACCGAAAATGATGGCGATGACGGTCAAGGCTTCCATCCAGCTATTGGCGACCACCAATTTGCCGGGGGGGAGGCACTCTGTCAGGATGCCGTATTTGGCGGGAGAATAGGCAGCAGCCCCCAACCCTACCAGGCCGTAGGCAAAGAGCGGGTTGATCCCCACCAGCATGGCCAGACAGCCCAGCAATTTGATGATGTTGCTGAGGAACATGACGCGCCCTTTGGGCAGGGCATCGGAAAAAGCGCCCACGAACGGGGCCAGGAAGATGTAGGAGAGCACAAAAAATTGTTGCAGGAAGGGGACATACTCAGGAGGGGCCGAGATTGTTTTGAGCAGGGCGATGGCCGCAAACAACAAGGCGTTGTCGGCCAGCGCTGAAAGAAATTGCGCCAGCAGGATGATGTAGAACCCTAACTCCATGAAAGGCCCGGAGTTACAGCACTTCGGCTGCGTAGTCGGCGAGACGGGAACGTTCTCCCCGTTGCAAAGTGATGTGTCCGCTGTGTACCCAACCCTTGAAACGGTCCACCACATAGGTGAGGCCGGAACTGCCTTCCGTGAGGTAGGGGGTGTCGATCTGGGCAATGTTTCCCAGGCAGATCACCTTGGTTCCCGGACCAGCGCGCGTGATCAGGGTTTTCATCTGTTTGGGCGTCAGGTTCTGGGCTTCATCGATGATCAGATACTTGTTGAGAAAAGTTCGTCCGCGCATGAAATTCAGGGACTTGATCTTGATGCGCGAGCGAATCAGGTCGCGCGTGGCCGCCCGTCCCCAGTCTCC
The DNA here is from genome assembly GCA_021805445.1 of Pseudomonadota bacterium. GTDB lineage: Bacteria > Pseudomonadota > Gammaproteobacteria > Burkholderiales > Ferrovaceae > Ferrovum. Next base: position 16,331 of record JAJZFH010000063.1, on the reverse strand, counting down.
AGCCTCTTCGTCGCCCTTGTTGAGAACATCCAGATTGTCCTCCAGCGCGCCCATCCAGGGAGTCATTTTCTCTTCTTCCGTGCCGGGCAGGAAACCGATGTCTTCTCCCACGGGAACCGTGACCCGGGTCATGATGATCTCCGAATACTGTTTGTGTTCGATGGTTTGCATCAATCCTGCGGCCAGGGTCAGCAGAGTTTTTCCCGTTCCGGCCTGACCGAGCAGGGTGATGAAATCGAGATCAGGGTTCATGAGCAGGTTCAGGGCGAAATTCTGTTCCCGATTGGCCGCCACGATCCCCCAGGTATTATTGCGCTGGGACGTGTAGTCGCGCAGTATCTCGAGGACGGCACTGGTTCCGCTCCGCTCCTTGACGCGGGCGTAGAAGGGTTTTTCCCCTTGTTCCTGATAGAGGAACTCATTCAGGTAGAAACCGGGGACCAAGGGACCTTCCACCTTGTACAGGGTATGTCCCTGTTCCTGCCAGGATTGCATGTCCTTGCCGTGGGTTTCCCAGAAATCGTCCGGTAATTCACGAACGCCGGTGTACAGCAGATCGGTGTCTTCCAGGACCTTGTCGTTGAAATAATCCTCCGCATCGACGCCCAACGCGCGGGCCTTGATGCGCATGTTGATGTCCTTGCTGACCAGGATGACGGCACGCTGGGGTTGGCTGCGCTGGAGTTCGAGGGCGACGGCCAGGATCTGGTTGTCGGGTTTTTCCTCGGCCAGCAGGGCAGTGGGCTGCGTGTTCTTCAGGGTCTGCAAAAACAGGGTGCCCGAAGGGCCGGGGTTCTGTGTCCGTGCGAGGGAAATGCCCAGGCTGATATCGCTTTTCCCCGCACGAGTGATGATTTCGTCGAGAAAACGACTGACCTGCCGGGCATTCCGCGCCACCTCGGTCATGCCCTTCTTGTTATGATCCAGTTCCTCGATGGTCATCATGGGCAGAAACACATCGTGTTCCTGAAATTGAAAGAGGCTGGTGGGATCGTGCAGCAACACGTTGGTATCGAGGACGAACAACTTGGGGGCTGGGTGGTCAACCATGGGCAGTGGGCTCCGAGGAAAGGGGATCAGGGCAGTGCGCGGAGGGCTTCCAGAACGTGTTGCGCGTGACCGGGGACTTTGACCCCGCGCCAGACTTCAGCCAAACGGCCTTCTGGATCGATCAGGAAGGTACTGCGTTCGATGCCGCGAACCTGCTTGCCGTACATGTTCTTCATTTTCATGACGCCAAACAGGGCACAGGCCAGTTCATCGGGATCGCTCAGGAGGTGAAAAGGGAAATTCATCTTGGCACGGAACTTTTCGTGGCTGGACAGGCTGTCGCGTGAGATGCCCCAGATTGAACAATGCAGGGCATCGAACTCGGAAAGCAGTTGGGTGAACTGGAGTCCCTCATCGGTACATCCCGGGGTGTCATCCCTGGGGTAGAAATACAAAACCAGAGGGGCCCCCCGCTGTTCGCTCAACTGGAAGTGTGGTCCGGCGGTGGACGCCAGTCGGAAGTCCGGCACCCATTCCATTTTCTCCATGGTTTCTCCAAATAAAGATTCGTGATGGCACAAGTATAGCCTATGGTTCAGCGCGCTGTGCCTTGCAGGGCCAAGGTGCCTGAACGACCGGGGAGCGAGCCCTGAATCAGGGGGCATGATGGCAAGGGGTCGGATTCCACGGCCGAGGCCAGTTGGGCAAGGGAGACCAACTGGTAGCCCTGGGCCTTCCAGCCCCGGAGCAATTCCTGGAAAACCGGGCGCAAACGCTGGCCTTCCAGCTCGGCATGCAGGGTGAAGACATGTCCCTGGGGCGGTTCGTCCTGGGTGAGGGCCAGCAATGTCGAAGCGACCGTAGAGACATCCACGCCCTCCAGACCGATCAGTTCGTCCAGGGTGGGGAGAGTGGTGGGCAGTTGCAGGCAGCGTGCAGGGTGGTCGCCCAGCATGGGGCGAAAGGGACCTCGTCCGCGCCCATCCGATGCCCATTTGAACTGCTGTTCATCGAGCCAGCGCAGGGCGTCCTCGGTCATCTGCCAACCGGCGGCGCCGTGGACATGGGGCGCTTCCCCGAAGATTTCCTTGAAACGTTCGCAGGCCAGGCGAAGCTGGGTGCGTCCCCAGGCAGGCGGACGCCGATGCAGATTGTCCTGCCAGGCGGTATGGTCCCAGGTATGAATCCCCACTTCAAATCCTGCGGCGGCCACGGCGCGCAGCGTGGGGGCGGTTTCGAGGCCGATGTCGGGTCCGGGGAGCAGGGTGCCATAGAGCAGGGTACGCAGGCCGTAATGTTCCAGCACGGAGGTGCGTTTGACCTTGCCCAGGAAGCCGGGGCGAAAGACGCGCTTGAGGGCGCGTCCCGTATGGTCTGGCCCCAGGCTGAAGAGGAAGGTGGCCTGGGCCTGTTCGGCGCGCAAGGATTCGACCAGCGCCGGTACCCCCTCGCGGGTTCCGCGCAGGGTGTCCACATCCACTTTCAGGGCCAGGAGTCGCATGGGCGAGACTATGGACACTTTTTCGTCACTCGGCAAGCCCCCCTTGCTGGTAGAATAGTGGTCTTTCTAAAATCATTGGTTGAATTTTCATGGCTCGTCATCTGCGCAACATCGCCATCATCGCTCACGTGGACCACGGCAAGACCACGCTGGTGGATAAACTGCTCCAACAGTCCGGGACCTTTGCTGCCCATCAGCACATGGCGGAACGGGTCATGGACAGCAACGATCTGGAAAAGGAACGGGGCATCACCATCCTGGCCAAGAATTGTGCCGTGGATTATGAAGGGACCCACATCAATATCGTGGATACCCCCGGACACGCCGATTTTGGCGGCGAAGTGGAGCGCGTGCTGTCCATGGTGGATGGGGTGCTGTTGTTGGTGGATGCCGTGGAAGGCCCCATGCCCCAGACCCGCTTCGTCACGCGCAAGGCCCTGGCTCAGGGTCTCAAGCCGGTGGTGGTGGTGAACAAGATCGATCGTCCGGGGGCTCGTCCGGACTGGGTGGTCAATCAGACTTTCGATCTTTTCGACAAGTTGGGGGCCACGGAAGAACAACTGGATTTTCCGGTGGTGTACGCTTCGGCCCTGCAGGGGTATGCCACCCTGGATCCCCAGCAGCCAGGGACGGATCTGCGTCCCCTGTTCGACGCCGTTCTGAAATATGTTCCGGAGCGGGTGGGGGATGCGGAAGGTCCGCTGCAATTGCAGATCGTATCCCTGGATTATTCCAGCTTCGTGGGGCGGATCGGGATTGGACGGGTACACCGCGGGCGTATCCGGACGGGTCAGGAAGTGGCCATAATGCGGGGCCCGAACGCGCCTTTGAAGCGCGGGCGCGTCAATCAGATATTGGGGTTCAAGGGGTTGGAACGGGTTCCTTTCGACAGTGCGGAAGCCGGAGACATCGTTCTGATCACGGGCATCGAAGAGTTGGGCATCGGGGTGACCTTGACCGAGGTGGACAAACCCGAAGCGCTTCCGATGCTGGCCGTGGATGAGCCGACCCTGACCATGAATTTTCAGGTGAATACCTCGCCCTTCGCCGGGCAGGAAGGCAAGTTCGTCACCAGTCGTCAGATCCGTGAACGGTTGGAGCGGGAACTGCTCAGCAATGTGGCTTTGCGCGTCCAGGAAACCGATGATACGGACGTTTTTCTGGTGTCGGGACGAGGCGAATTGCATCTGACCATCTTGCTCGAGAACATGCGTCGGGAGGGCTACGAGTTGGCGGTGTCCCGCCCCCGCGTCCTGTTGAAAGAGATCGACGGGGTCCGCTGCGAGCCCTTTGAAGCGCTCACGCTGGATGTGGAAGACGCCCATCAGGGCGCGGTCATGCAGGCGCTGGGAGAACGACGGGGAGACTTGCAGGACATGCAATCCGACAGTCAGGGACGGGTGCGCCTCGATTACCACATCCCGGCGCGTGGTCTGATCGGGTTTCAATCCGAGTTTTTGACCCTGACCCGGGGAACCGGGCTGATGAGTCATGTCTTCGATGACTATGGCCCCATGAAACCGGAAATTCCGGCGCGCCGCAATGGGGTCCTGATTTCCGCCGAACAGGGCGAAGCCGTAGCCTACGCCCTGTGGAAATTGCAGGAACGGGGGCGTATGTTCGTGGTCCCCGGAGATCGTGTCTACGAAGGCATGGTGATCGGGATTCACAGTCGGGACAATGATCTGGTGGTCAACCCGGTCAAGACCAAACAATTGACCAATATTCGCGCGGCAGGCAAGGACGAGGCGGTGGTTTTGATGTCTCCGGTGGCGTTGACCCTGGAATCCGCCATCGAATTCATTACCGATGACGAATTGGTGGAGATCACGCCGCAGACACTGCGCATCCGTAAACGCCATCTGCTGGAAAACGACCGCAAGCGTGCATCCCGCAGTTAGACAGGGAGGCTTGCGTTTTATGGTACGGGTGCGTACAATGGGGTTGTTTTAGAATTGGAGTAAATCCAGTGTCGGGTCTCGGTCATTCCAGTCAAGACAGAAGTGACCGTTTCGGCCTCCCGTTTTTCTGTGGCTTGTGCGGTTCAGGGGGCCAGATCCTGGGACGCAGCATGATCCTGGCGCTGGTGACCGGATGTACGACGGTGGGACCGGACTTCAAGTCCCCCACCTTGACTGAGGGGGTGTCCGTGTTGCCGGCTTCTTCCACCCAGTCGGCGGTGACCGGGGGAGACCCCCAACACTTTGTGGCGGGACAAACCGGGCGTTGGGATTGGTGGAAATCCTATCGATGTCCGGATCTCGATCGGTTGGTACAGATCGCCCTCGATCAGAATCCTACCGTGGAAGCCGCCCGTGCCACCCTGGTGCAAGCGGGGGAAAACGCCACCGCGATTCAGGACAATCTGACCCTGCCCACCGTCGATGCCCAATTGGCGCAAACCCGCCAGCGCTTTTCCACGGCGGCCTTTGGCTTGCCGGGAGGACAGGCGTACCTGTTCAATCTGACCAATGCTTCGGTCAACGTGTCCTATCCTTTGGATGTGTTTGGGGGTAACCGCCGTCAAGTCGAGGCCCTGCAAGCCCAGCATGAAATGCAGGCCCACCTGTGGCAGGCTGCACGGGAAACCCTGATTGCCAATGTGGTGACGACTGTGGTGCGGGAGGCCAGTCTGCGCGCCCAACTCGATGCGACGGATGCCCTGCTCCAGGCGCAAGGCGAGTTGCTGGACCTGACGCGGCAACGGCAGGGAATGGGGGCCTTGTCCCTCAACGAAGTGGCGGAGCCGCAGGCCGAACTGGCCCAGAGCCGCGCCAATCGCGAGGCCCTCGCCTTGCAGTTGGACCAGATCCGCCATCAACTGGCGGCGTATCTGGGGCAATATCCTGCGCAAAACTCCTTGCCTGAATTCCATCTGGAGGATCTGCATCTGCCCCGATTCCTTCCTCAGGCCGTTCCTTCGGCGTTATTGCGTCAGCGTCCGGATATCCGGGCCAGTGAGGCACAGTGGCACCAAGCCACCGCCAATCTGGGGGTGACCATTGCCGGGGCTTATCCCAACCTGACCCTCACGGGAGACATGGGCGCGATGGCGCTGAGCCCGGGGGCTCTGTTCAACCCCGCTTCATCGGTCTGGTCGTTGGGCGCCGGGGTGGTCCAGCCGATTTTTCATGGGGGAGCCTTGAGCGCAGCCAAACGGGGTGCGGAGGCGGCGGTCCGGGGCGCTGCGGCACAATATCGCAACACCGTGGTCCAGGCTTTTCGTTCCGTGGCGGATGTCTTGCGCGCCTTGACCCATGACGCGGCCACGCTGACGGCTGAACGGTCGATCCTGGAAGCACGGCAGCAGAGTTTGGGGCTGGCAGACCGGCAGTACCGGTTGGGGGGCATCAGTTACCCGGCACTTCTCACCGCCCGGGTTCAGGATGCCCAGGCCCATATGGGCGTCGCCCAGGCCCAGGGAACCCGATTGGCCGATACGGCAGCCTTCTATCTGGCCCTGGGGGGGGAAGTCGATCCCGCTACAGTGGCGCAGGCAGCGCCTGTTTCTCCTTCATCTTCTTTGCCGGGGCAACCAACCCTCCCGGATCCACGGTGATTTCATGACTGTCCAACCTGCCCCTTCCCTGAAAAAACGCCTGATCCTGATGGGCGCGCTGATGACTTTGCTGGTGGGGGGGCTGGTGGGATTCAATCTGTTCAAACGAGCCATGATGCAAAAATATCTGACGGGCGGCGCGGCTCATCCCCCCCAGGTGGTGACGACCCAGATCATTCAACGGACGAACTGGCAGCCGTCTTTCGACACCATCGGTTCACTGCGCGCGGCGCGCGGCGTGCAGATCAGCGTGGAAGTTCCGGGCTTGGTGCGTCAGGTCGCTTTCAAGGCCGGGGATGAGGTCCAGGCAGGGCAAACTCTGGTGGAAATGGTGGATGATGCGGAACGGGCTGCCCTTCAGACGCAGGCGGCAGGACTGGAACTGGCCCGCTTGACGCTGAAACGGGATGAAGCCCAATATGCGGTGCATGCCATCAGTCAGGCGCAACTGGAGGTGGACCGTGCGGATGTGGACAGCCGGACGGCGCAACGAGATCAGGCACTGGCCCTGCTGGCCAAGAAAAAAGTCACTGCCCCCTTCGCAGGGCAGATGGGGATCACCACGGTCAATCCCGGACAATACCTCAATCCTGGCGACAAAATCGCCACCTTGCAGACCGTGCACCAGTTACTGGTGGATTTCAACCTGCCCCAGCAGTTTCTGGGACGTATCAATGTGGGACAGTCGGTCCATTTGTCCTTTGAAGCCTGGCCCGGAAAAACCTTTGCGGCCCGGGTGGTGGCGCGTAATCCCGAGGTGGATGCCGCTACCCGCAACGTGCAGGTGGAGGCCCGTCTCGAGCCCGTCGCCGTTTCCCTGTTGCCCGGTGCCTTTGCCCACGTCACCTGGGACTATGGACAGGCCGAGCCGCACTTGACTTTGCCGCAGTCGGCCATTGCCTTCAATCCTTACGGTGCAACGGTATTCGTCGTTCGGCACGAAACCGGGCGCACTCCGCCCAAGGCCCAACAGGTGTTCATCACCACGGGGGCGACCCGGGGCGATCAGATCGCGGTATTGAGTGGTCTCGAGGCCGGGGATGAAGTGGTGACCAGCGGACAATTGAAGCTCAAGTCAGGCATCCCCGTCGCCATCAGTACGACTGCCGCACCGCCCTTCGCGGCGGCGCCCACCCCGCAAGAACAGTAAGGGGTCGCCATGCGCTTTACGGATCTCTTCTTGCGCCGACCGGTGTTGGCCACCGTGGTCAACCTGATCATCCTGGTGCTGGGATTGCGGGCATTGTTCGGATTGCCGGTGAGCCAATATCCCCGCACCCAGAATGCGGTGGTCACCATCGCCACCAGTTACTACGGCGCCGATGCCCAGACCGTTGCGGGATTCATCACGCAACCGCTGGAAGCCGCCATTGCCCAGGCGCAGGGGATCGACTACCTTTCTTCCAACAGTTTGATGGGCGCGTCCGTCATCACCGCCACATTGCGTCTGAATTATGACGCCAGCCGTGCCCTGACTGAGATCAATACCCAGGTCAATTCGGTACGCAACCAGTTGCCTCCCCAAGCCCAGCAACCGGTCCTGTCCGTCCAGATGGGACAAACGGTGGATGCCATGTACATGGGGTTTTACAGCGCAACCTTGCCCACCAGCAACGTGACCGACTTTTTGTTGCGTGAAGTCAAGCCCACCCTGGATTCCGTGGATGGGGTGCAAACCGCAGAATTACTGGGTGCGCGCAATTTTGCTTTGCGCGCATGGCTGGACCAGAACCGCATGGCCGCCAACGGGGTCACGGCGGCCGACGTGAGCGCGGCGCTGGCCGCCAACAATTATCTGACCTCGGCGGGGGCCACGAAAGGTCAGGCCGTGACCGTGGATCTGACGGCGGGCACGGATCTTCATTCGGTGGAGGAATTCAAGCGGTTGGTGGTCAAGCAGACGGGCCTCGGTCTCGTGCGTCTCGAGGATGTGGCGGAGGTAACCCTGGGTTCGGACAATTATGACTTCAATGTGGCTTTTGACGGACAGAAGTCGGTCTTCATCGGGATCAAGGTGGCCCCCAATGCCAACGTTCTGGAAGTGGCCGAACGGGTACGCAAAGCCTTCCCCGCCCTGCAGACCAAATTACCCACGGGATTGACGGGCAAGATCGTTTACGATTCCACTGAATATATTACGTCGGCCATTCATGAAGTGGCCAAGACCTTGCTGGAAGCCCTGGTCATCGTCACGGCGGTGATTTTCCTGTTCCTCGGGCGCGCCCGCGCCGTGGTCATTCCTCTGGTGACCTTGCCCCTGTCTTTGGTGGGCACGTTTTTGATCATGCTCATGCTGGGGTATTCCATCAACCTGCTGACCCTCCTGGCCCTGGTGCTGGCCATCGGGTTGGTGGTGGACGATGCCATCATCGTGGTGGAGAATGTGGAACGTCATCAGCGCATGGGCAAGAGCGCCCGGGAAGCGGCTTTTTTGGCGGCACGGGAACTGGCCGGGCCGATCCTGGCCATGACCGTGGTGCTGGTGGCGGTCTATATCCCCATCGGTTTTCAGGGCGGGCTGACGGGCGCCTTGTTCACGGAATTTGCCTTTACGCTGGCCGGTGCAGTGACCGTCTCCGGGGTGGTGGCTTTGACCCTGTCTCCGGTGATGTGTGCGCATTTTCTCAAACAGAACCCTCCCTCCACCGGTTTTATGGCCCGTCTGGAACGGGGGCTGGAGCGGTTGCACGAAGGTTACCGTCGGGTCCTCTCCAGCGCGCTGGAGACTCATGGCGTCATGATTGTGATGGGCTTTCTGTTTCTGGGGGTGACGGTGTTTTTGTTCATGACCTCGATGCGCGAATTGGCGCCGCAGGAGGATCAGGGGATCGTGCTTTACTCCATGATTGGCCCGGCCAATGTGACGGCCGACGAAATGCAGCGGAATGCACAGGCGATCCAGAAAATCGCCAGGACCGAACCGGAATATGCCCAGATGTTCCAGATCACGGGTGCGCCGGTGATCAATCAGGGGATCGGTGGGGTGGTGTTCAAACCCTGGGAAAAACGCAAACGCAGTGCGGAACAGTTGCAGAAGGAATTGCAGGGGCGTTGGGGTCAGGTGCCCGGTGTCCGGGTGGCTGCCTTCCAGTTTCCTCCTTTGCCGGGAACCCAGGGACTGCCCGTGCAGTTCGTGATCACGACCACCGAATCCTTTGAACGCCTGGATGAAGTGGCGCAAAAGGTGGTGGATCGCGCTCGTCAAAGCGGGATGTTCTTCTTCGTGGATGCGGACCTCAAACTGGACAAACCCCAATCCCGGTTCGTCGTGGATCGTGATCTCACCGCCACGCTGGGCCTCACCCAACAGGATGTGGGGGACGCCCTCAGTGGGGCGTTGTCGGGGAATTACATCAATTATTTTTCCATGGACGGACGTTCCTACCGAGTCATTCCACAGGTCCGACAAACGGATCGCCTCAATCCCTCCCAGGTCCCTGCCTATTATTTTCGTACCCCGGATGGGCGACTGTTTTCAGCGGCGACCCTGGGGCATTTGCGTCAACTCGTGGTGCCGGAAACGGTCAGCCACTTTCAGCAACTCAATGCCACGACCATTGCCGGAGTGACTACCTCGCTGGTGTCGCAGGGGGAGGTTCTGGCCTTCCTGAACAAAACGCTTCAGGAGGTGGCCCCCAGCGGTTTCAATGTGGATTATTCCGGAGCTTCCCGTCAATTCATGAGCGAATCAGGAAGTTTTGCTGTGACCTTGCTGTTTGCCGTACTCATGGTCTTTCTGGTGCTGTCTGCCCTGTTTGAAAGTTTTCGTGATCCGCTCATCATTTTGATCTCGATTCCCATGGCCCTGTTTGGCGCCTTGCTCCTGATCAACCTCGGGGGATCCAGCCTCAACATCTATACTCAGGTCGGTTTGGTGACGCTGATGGGACTGATCAGCAAACATGGGATCCTGATCGTCCAGTTTGCCAATGAATTGCAGCGGGCGGGGCACACCAAACGGGAGGCGATCGTGGAGGCCGCCAGCATCCGGATGCGTCCCATCCTGATGACCACGGCTGCCATGGTGCTGGGGGTTCTGCCCCTGGTGCTGGCCGGGGGGGCTGGCGCTGCAGGACGCCGCGCCATGGGGTTGGTGATCTTTTCCGGGTTGTCCATCGGCACCCTGTTCACCCTGTTCGTGGTCCCCGCCATGTATCTGTGGCTGGCGCGGGTCCGTCAGGAAGAAGAAAAAGCTCCGGCTTAACGTTCCACGAAGGCCCGTTCGATGACGAAGTCACCGGGTTCGCCCACGCCCCCGGAGATTTTCAGTCCCCGTTCGGTGAGCAGCGCCGAGATGTCCTTGAGCATTCCCGGACTGCCACAGATCATGGCCCGGTCCACGGCAGGGTCGAGGGGGGGCAAGCCCACATCGGAAAACAGTTTTCCGTTCTCGATGAGGGTCGTGATACGTCCAGTCGTCTCGAATTCTTCACGGGTGACGGTGGGGTAATAGACCAATTTCTGGCGCACTTCTTCGCCAAAGAATTCATTGGCTGGCAATTCATGGGTGATGAAATCGCGGTAGGCCAATTCGGAAACCTGACGAACGCCATGGACCAGAATGATCTTGTCGAAACGTTCGTACGTTTCGGGATCCTTGATGATGCTCATGAAAGGCGCCAATCCGGTTCCCGTGGAAAACAGGTAGACATGCCTGCCGGGGAGCAGGTCGTGAATCACCAGGGTGCCCACGGGTTTTTTGCTGACCAGCAGGGAATCTCCCACCTGGATGTGTTGCAGGCGCGAGGTCAGGGGGCCATTGGGGACCTTGATGCTGAGAAATTCCAGATGTTCGTCATAATTGGCACTGGCAATGCTGTAGGCCCGGGTCAGGGGCTTTCCATCCACTTCCAGACCGATCATGACAAAATGTCCGTTTTCAAAGCGCAACCCAGCATCCCGGGTGGTCGTAAAACTGAACAGGGTGTCGTTCCAATGATGAACAGAGAGAATTTTTTCGGTACTATACGCGGCCATGATGACAAAAAATCCAAAGAAAACGCCGATTATAGTCTGTCTCGACAGGATTCCAAAGTCTCTCCGGTTATAATCTCATGATGAATGTCTATGCCTCACGTCTTCAGGATTGGCAACGCCAGGGGTTGGAACGACCACACCATCGGGTGCAGGGTCCTCAGGGGCCGTATCTGAGCGTGGACGACCGGACGTATCTGGCCTTTTGTTCCAATGATTATCTGGGGCTGGCCAATGATCCCAAGGTCTGTGCCGCCGCCCAGAGGGCGCTCGAGCAGTATGGGGTCGGCGCCGGGGCCTCGGCTTTGGTGTGCGGCTATAGCGTAGTCCAGGCCGAACTGGAGGCGTGGATCGCGCACTGGCTGGATCTGGAACGGGTACTGGTTTTTTCCTCGGGGTATCTGACTCATCTGGGGGTGATTCCCCTACTGGTGGATGGGGAAACCGCCGTGTTCTCCGATGCGCTCAACCACGCCAGTCTGATCGATGGCGTGCGGCTGGCCCGGCCTGCCCGACTGACCATTTATCCCCACGGGGACTGGGGGTTTTTGGAACGATCCTTGCGCACTTGCGCGTTTGGACATCGCTGGATACTCACGGATGGAGTCTTCAGCATGGATGGGGACGTCGCCCCCTTGCGGGAATTGGTGCGACTGGCGGAGCAGTATGAAGCCTGGGTCCTGGTGGATGATGCCCATGGGCTGGGAGTCCTGGGTCCGCAGGGGAAAGGAAGTCTGGCGGCCTGTGGGGTGAGTTCCGAACGGGTTCTGCACATGGCGACCTTTGGCAAGGCGGTGGGTACTGCGGGTGCTTTTGTGGGGGGTCGTGCTCCCCTGATCGAATGGCTGGCACAACGGGCCCGCACCCATATGTTTTCCACGGCCCTGCCGCCGCTGGTGCATGCGGCTACCCGTGTCGCCCTGGAATGTGTGGCCAGTGAGGAGTTCCGACGTTCCCACCTGACCCGGTTGGGGGCGCGCCTGGATGCGGGATTACAGGCCTTGGGATTGAGGGGAGTGCCTTCCTGCTCGGCCATTCATCCGGTGATCGTGGGGGAGAATCAACGAGTGATGGCCCTGTCCGACCGGTTGCGCGAAGAGGGTGTGTGGGTGGCGGCCATCCGTCCTCCCAGCGTTCCGGAGGGGACGGCCCGTTTGAGGATTTCATTGAGTGCGGCTCATACGCTGGAACACATCGATCGATTGCTGGAAGGCCTTGAAAAAGTGATGGGGGTCGGCGCATGAATCAAACGGCAGGTTGGGCCGAACGGAGTGCGGCGGCGGTCTGGCACCCTTGTACGCAGATGCAATGGTTGGAAGAGCAGCCCGTTCACATGATCCAGGCAGCGGAAGGAGCCTGGCTGGTGGAGGATCGGGGACGGCGCATTCTCGACGCCATCAGTTCCTGGTGGGTCAACCTGTGGGGCCATGGCCATCCTGCCATCGTGGCGGCCCTCAAGGATCAACTGGATCGTCTGGATCATGTCATGCTGGCGGGCCTGACTCATCAACCCGTGGTGGAATTGTCCGAACGTCTGAGTGCCCGTACGGGAGGAACCCTGGGTCACTGTTTTTATGGGTCCGATGGCGCCTCGGCCACGGAAATGGCCCTCAAGATGAGTGCGCATTACTGGCGTCATCAGGGACAGCCGGACAAAAACTCCTTCATCGCGCTGGCGCATGGGTACCATGGAGAAACCCTGGGCGCCCTCGGGGTGACGGACATCCCGCTGTTTCGCACGGCCTATGCAGCGCTGATCCGGGGGGCGCACATCCTGCCTGCTCCAGACAGCCGGGTTCCGGGCAGCGAGGCGCATTCACTGGAAGCGCTGGAACTGTACCTTGCCGCACACCAGGGGGGAGTTGCGGCGCTGATTATGGAACCGCTGGTACAAGCGGCGGCGGGTATGGTGTTCCATTCTCCGGACTATGTGCGAGCGGTTCTGGACTGTTGTCGGCGCCATGACGTCCATGTCATTGCCGACGAAATTGCCGTGGGGTTTGGCAGGACGGGCACCTTCTTTGCCCACCAGCAAACAGGGGTCACGCCGGATTTCCTGTGTTTGTCCAAGGGGATCACTGGGGGATTTCTGCCCCTTTCCGTGGTGATGACCCAGGACCCTATTTATCAGGCTTTTTACGCGGAAGGGGTGGATCGGGCCTTTCTTCATTCCCATTCCTACACCGGCAATCCTCTGGCCTGCCGGGCTGCGCTGGCGGTGCAACACCTGTTCGACGAGACGGATATTCTGACGGTCAATCAGGCGCGTCAGGGACAGATGGCACGACAGGTGGCCCCCCTGTTTACCCATCCGCGCATCACTCAGGGACGGCAGCGGGGCATGATCTGGGCTTGCGAGGTCGTCGATCCCCCCCCGCACTTTGCCCGTCGTTTTCATGCCCGCGCCTGGGAAGCCGGCGTGTTGTTGCGCCCCATCGGGCATACCCTCTACTTTATGCCTCCCCTCAATCTGACGGGAGAAGAGTTGGATTTTTTGGTGAGCCGGACCCTGGAAACCCTGGAGGAGGTACTGGCATGAGAGGATGGTTCGTGTTGGGGACGGATACGGGGGTGGGCAAGAGCCGGGTGGCCTGTGCGCTGCTGGAAGGCGTACGCCGCCAGGGGTTGCACGGGCTGGGCATGAAGCCCGTGGCAACCGGGTTTTTCCGGCAGGGAGAGCGATGGATCAACGACGATGTGGAACAGTTGAAACATCATGCGGATTCCACGCTGAAACATTCCGGCGGACCGGTTCCGGAGGTATGGATCAATCCCTATGGCTTTGAACCGCCCATTGCCCCTCATCTGGCGGCACGACGGCAAGGGGTCGACCTTTCTTTCGATGTCATCCATACCGCTTATCAGCACCTGTGTGGTGAAACCGACTGCCTGGTGGTGGAAGGCGCGGGGGGCGTTCTGGTTCCCCTGGGAGAATCCGGAGATATGGCGGATCTGGCTCGACGGTGCGCTTTGCCCGTGATTCTGGTGGTGGGGCTGCGTCTGGGGTGTCTCAACCATGCCTTGCTGAGCGCCGAAGCCCTTCAACGTCGTCAATTGCCCTGGGCGGGATGGATCGCCAATCGTCTGAGCCCCGATCTGGCGGAAGAAGAGGGACAGATCGAGACGTTGCAGGCCCGTTTGCCCGGCCCGTTTCTGGGCCGGTATCCCCACGGGATGCCGCCTGAACTCGGGTACACTGCCCTCGACTGGAAAAGCTTGATGGGACCGGACCCGTCCACGGCGTAACGTTCAAGGAGGGAGAGTTCTGTCATGTTGCTCTGGTTTGTCATCGGCTATTGGGCTGTCTCGGTGGCCATTGGCTTGATCGTGGCTTTGCGCGTGCGCAATACCGCGGATTACGCGGCTGCAGGGCATCGTATGCCCCTTTATGTGGTGACGGCCACTGTATTTGCCACTTGGTTCGGTTCTGAAACGGTACTGGGGATTCCGGCGACTTTTCTCAAGGAAGGCTTGCGGGGCGTCGTGGCAGATCCCTTCGGTTCCTCCCTGTGTCTGGTGCTCGTCGGTTTGTTCTTCGCCCGTCCCCTCTATCGGCGCAAGTTACTGACCATTGGTGACTTCTATCGACGTCAATATGGGCGTACCGTGGAGGTGCTGGTGACCCTGTGCATCGTGATCTCTTATCTGGGCTGGGTGGCGGCCCAGATCAAGGCGTTGGGACTGGTCTTCAACGTGGTTTCCGAGGGGGCGATGAGCAAGTCCACCGGCATGCTGGTGGGTTCGGCCACGGTCATGGTCTACACCCTGTTTGGCGGGATGCTGTCGGTGGCCATCACGGATTTCATCCAGATGATCATCATCATGCTGGGCATGGTGTACATCGGCTGGGATCTGGGCGGACCAGCGGGCGGGGTAGGCGCCGTGGTCCATCAGGCGGCGGTACAGGGCAAACTGTCCTTCTGGCCCGCCCCGCACTGGGGGGAAGTGATCGCCTTCTTCACGGCCTGGATCACCATGATGCTGGGGTCCATTCCGCAACAGGATGTCTTTCAGCGGGTGACCTCCTCCGACACGGAAATCACCGCACGCAATGCTTCGATCCTGGGCGGGGTGTTGTATTTTCTGTTTGCCTTCATCCCCATGTTTCTGGCGTACTCGGCGACGCGCATCGATCCGGCGCTGGTCGACCGCTACCTGAACAGCGATTCTCAATTGATTCTGCCCCAACTGATTCTGACTCATTCTCCCAAATTTGCCCAGATCATGTTCTTCGGGGCATTGCTGTCAGCCATCAAGAGTTGTGCCTCTGCCACCTTGCTGGCGCCCTCCGTGACCTTTGCCGAAAACATCGTGCGCGGATTCAGGCCGGGGATGACCGATCGGCAGTTGTTGACGGTGATGCGGTGGGTGGTGTTTTGCTTTACCTGTCTGGTGACGGTCATCGCCCTCAATTCGCAGGCGTCCATCTTCAGCATGGTGGAGGATGCCTATAAAGTGACCCTGGTTGCCGCTTTCGTTCCCCTGGCTTTTGGGGTGTACTGGAAGCGCGCGACCCCCTGGGGGGGGTTGGCCTCAGTGGTTTTGGGTATTGCGGTATGGCTGCTGGGCGAAGGGTGGGCCCCGGAAGCCCTGATCCCCCCCCAGTTGGCCGGATTGGGCGCCAGTTTGGTGGGGATGGTGGCGGGGTCCCTGCTGGAGGCCAGACAAAAGGGAATCCAGAGTCTCCAGATCACCCCATAAAATCCTCCATGCGCCATCACAGGTCTGTGGGACAGTAATGCGTAAGGGAAGAAAACCGATTGTTGGCTGATTGGTGTAACCTTTGGTTTATGCTGTCGCTACCCCCTGATCGATCCTACCATGCCACAAGGACCATTTTGTTCATGTTCGCGAATCTCCAATTGTATGTGGCGCTCATGGGGGGAGTGGTGATTTCCATTTTTTTGATTGTGGGTGAACTGGTGTTTTTGCGTACC
Organism: Pseudomonadota bacterium; assembly: GCA_021805445.1. Taxonomy (GTDB): domain Bacteria; phylum Pseudomonadota; class Gammaproteobacteria; order Burkholderiales; family Ferrovaceae; genus Ferrovum. The sequence goes on along the minus strand of JAJZFH010000063.1, from coordinate 370 downwards.
AAGGTAAAAGCGGTACGCCTGCGTTGGAAAGAACTTTCTCGGCAGGGAAGAAGGATTCGACTGGCTCTGGAGGTTATGGGAGTCAGTGGCATATTCCTCGTGCAACCCTTTATTACTGGGTATGTCATTGTCCGTACTTTGGATCAATTCACCCCGGGGTTTTCTCGGGATGTGGTCGATGAGTTTCACCAGAATATGAATAAGACCTTGTGATCGGCGTTTTTCAGGAACAAGCCGCATGTACGGCCTGCTCACCGCTTTGCAGATCGCTTCGGCGTCCGCCATATCGTTCTTGTTCGTTTCAATGGTGGCTTCGCAGGGTTGGCTTTGGCGAACTCATAGGTTCTTGGTGGCCAGAATATAGTGCGAA
>JAJZFH010000010.1 GCA_021805445.1 Pseudomonadota bacterium | reverse complement strand
AGCAAATGATTGCCCCCCACCCCGCCCATGCCCGCAATGGCCACACACTTGTTTGCCAGGGAGGCCTGTTCGGCCCGTGTCAACCAGCCTATGTTGCGCGAAAAAGCATCGGCATAACCAAACATCATGAGATACTGTGAGAATCATAGGCCATTTGGCGAAGTCTGCCCAAAATACCGTCAGAATCCCTGGCGGTCATCAGGTAAGGAAAAAGGGAACGATCCCCCGCTGCCCTATCCATCCTGCCCCCTACCTCACGAATCCTTCGCCCCAGTTCTTCAAAGTCGATCAACAGAAGCACCGAAGGCGCATTGACGCGCGGACAGATGCGCTCCGAACCGATGAGGGTAAACCCCAGCATCTGCTCATAAAATCGTGCATGGCGAGGATTGACTTCCAACAACCCATCCGTACAACCAAACAAGCCATAGGGATACAGATAGGCCACATGGAACAAACTGGCCAGCACCCGTTTGTTTCTGACCTGGGGATCCATGGCCAATCGATTGAATTCGCATAAAACCCTACCCTTGGCACGCATGTCTTCCAATATGTCGTGGTAACCGGAATCCGCATACAGCCCCAAGGGCGAATCAACACCGACGGAGATGGTGCCAATCACATCGGCATCATTGTCGTAAGCCAACAAAGTAATCCGGTTGGGCTCGGTCATGGTCTGCCCAGACAAATGCTTGTAGCCCCGCCACTCATACATCCGATTGATCAGGATACTGGCGGATTCCTGGCGCTCTTCCGTATTGGCCAAACGGATACGATACTCATGGGTTTGGGTGGAGAGGGATACCGTATCATCATTTTCGGGAAGGGCATAACTCATCGAAGATAATGACGAGGGAATCGAATCAAAAAAGGACGCTATGATATCGTCGTCACAGTCGTGCCCGACATCATATTTGGTGACCATGGAATCGTTCCCTCCAAAATTCTGTAGTTCTGTTATTCCAAACATCTCAAGCCCCCCGCGGCACATGGATCGTGCGCGGAGTATAGCCCCCCCAAGTTTAAAACTCGCTTAACGAAAATTAAGGAATTCTTAAGGCGACTATGACCCATTCGGTTTGATCCTGTCAAGACAGAAATACCAAACTCTCCCCAACAACTCGTGACAAAAGTAGTAAAAATTCTGTAGCCCTGACGCACTGGGCAAAAAACCAAACCCACTGACCGTGCCTTCGTCATACCCGGTTCCCGCCGGAATGACCGTCATCCCCAGACGTTCAAATTCAGGGATCGCCCGGTTCAGGTGCCAGGCATGACTCACCAGATAGATCCGGTGGATTCCGGCCGCTTTCAGGATCAGAACCGAATTCATCGCATTCTCACGGGTATTATTGGAGCGTGTTTCGATCCAGCGCACAGGAACCCCAAATTCATTTTCCAGCACGTTTTTTATGACCTGACTTTCGGGCACGCCAAACCGACCCGGATCGCCCCCTGCCACCAGAATGGGTTTGTTCCATCGACGGGCCAGCCATGCCCCGTACCGAATCCGTTCCAGAGTCAGACTCTTGAGGGCAACTCCTCCATATTCGGCTCTTTTTTGAACCGTACCGGCAGACAAAATGACAATGGCGTCGGCTTCATTTCCCTGCAAAGGCTGGTAGGGGGGCATGAGTTGATGCAGCAAAAATCCGCTCACCACAGGAGTGGAAACCACCCAGAACAGGGCCACCCCGCCTCCTGCCAGCCAGGCCCCGCGCCGCACTTTCCCCTGGGCCATCACCTTGATCCCCCACAGAATCGGCCACAACAGGACCAAAGGGGGCAGGATCAGGTCGGCAAAACTGCCCCAATACACGAGATGACTCTCAGGGAGCCAAGATTTGCAGCGCGCCGGGATAGACGGGGGAGCGCCTCAACACACTGACCTGACGTGGGACCACGGGTTCGGCACGGGGGATGAGATCGAGGCCCGGCGCCAGCAACGCGGAAGGGGTCTCATAATGTAACCGCTCACCCACCGGGCCCTCCAGCCGATAGTCCTGGCGGAGTGGTCGATAGAATACCTGCCAATCCACCTTCAGATCATTGGAAGAGACCAGGCCTGCAGAGACGTGGTATTCCCCATACCCCACCAGCAGATTGTTGACGGAAACGACGCGGGCGCCAGCCTTGGGTACGCGCAAAAAGGCACCCGCGCCTTCCTTGTCGTTGACCAACGTATTGCTGGCCAGGTAGAGCACATTGTCCGGCCCGGACATGCCCTCTTCCCCATAGGAAATAACGGTGGAATTTTCCGTGTCCGTCCCCTGTTGAATGATATTCCCCAAAACCAGTGCCGTACCCCCATTGGGAAAATCGAGTTCGTAACTGGCTCTTCCGCCCATTTCGTCCGTCAGACGATTGTAGAGAATGTCATTCCGGATCGCCCGGCTTTTGAACAGATGTCCCACATTGGCATGGTGAAAGTAACTGGCCAATACCACCAGGGATTTCAGTTTACCCACATACAGATCGTGGGAAAACCCATCCCCTGCGCCATTGTAGGCAAACTCGCTGTTCTCGATCACCAGGGAAGAATTTTCTTCATCCGAAGTCAAAAGGCCATTTTCATTGGCAAAGAACAGACAGTTCCGAACCCATAGATCCCCTTTTTCAAAACGGATGCCCGCACCGTTACGGTCAGAGACTTGGGTGTTCATGAAATCGATGTTTTCAATCCGGATCCTGCCGCCCCGAACCACCCAGAGGGCTTTCCCCTCGGCACTGCGGCCATCGGCAAACAGGCGTGCATTGCCCCCCACCCCCTGAATGAGCAGATCCTTCTGCCCCCAGGAGGCCACCACGTCCCCATGATAGTCCCCGGCATCGATTTGGACCACATCGCCATCCTGCGCCATCGATGCCGCCACAGAAATGCTTTTGATGGGTTCAGCGGGACCCACATGAAGAATACGATGGACGGAACTCGGCGGGATCAACCACCCTCCGGGCAGATAGGGTTCGATCAGGGCCCGTTCTTCTCCCCCCTTCAAGGGGACCTCCCCCCATCGGGGAGGGGGGGGAGGGATCAGAAAAGGTTGCGCGGCCTGTGCCTGAAACTCCGACTCGCCGTCCCAGGCCCGAATTCTGGCAAATACCGGCGCCGTCCATTTCTCCAGACGGGGATGGCCCTCGACCCTGCGGTCCAGATAGTTCAGAATTTCGGCCACGCTGTAGCCTGAGGCACGATACTCCACAAAAACGCCGCCGACCCCCATCAAGACCAGAAAAGAGGTCCCCAGCAAGATGAGTTTCGTTTTCTTATACCGATAGCGATTGGATCTTCTCTTGGCCATGGACAAATTCCCCGCAAAAATCACGCCGGATCGACATAGGCCATCATTCGCCCTTCGATCAACTTTTTTCGACCTTCCCAACCGTATTCATCTGCTCTACAATGGCGAGAGTCACCGCGCCCTCGGGAATCCAAGAATGCCACAAAGATCCTGGTCGAAAATTCTACAGACATTTCCTCCTTTTTTCCGACCCCTGTCTGACCATTCGAGAAAATGGGGGAATGGTACACCTCTTTCCAACCCTCTGGTGTTACTCCTGTCCGTGGCACTTTCTTCCTGCGGGGGCGGAGGGGGCGGTGGCGGTGGCGGTGGTGGCGGAATGCCCACTCTTCCCGTGTCCATCGCCACGCTTCTGCCCTGGACCTGGATCGGGGGAAGTTCCTCCTACAACCAGCAACCCATAGGGTATCCGGGGGCACGCATGAGTTCCGCCCTCTGGACCGATCCTTCCGGCAACTTCTGGATGTTTGGAGGCGAAACGGTCAACACCAGTGATATCAATGACCTGTGGGAGTACAATCCCAGTACCCACGCATGGACCCTGGAAAGCCCATCTTCTCCCCTGAATCAAAATCAGCCAGGGATTTACGGCACACAAAATACACCCAGCACGAACAACCTTCCCGGCGCCAGAAACGACTCGGTCTCCTGGACCGACCCTGCAGGAAATTTGTGGTTGTTTGGCGGTTATGGCTATGCTTCCACCACTGCCGGTGAACTGAACGACCTGTGGGAATACGTCCCCCCTGCCAAGACTTGGACCTGGGTCGGAGGTTCCAACCAGATCAACCAATTCGGCAGTTATAGTTCTACAGAAACGCCTGGTGCACGCCTGGCCAGCGTATCATGGACAGACTCGACGGGAAATTTATGGTTGTTCGGAGGGCAAGGGTATGCTGCCTCAGGTTCCCAGGGAGAATTGAACGATCTGTGGAAATACAGCCCCACCAACAAAGCCTGGTCCTGGATCAAGGGCTCAAGTAGCCCCAACCAACCATCGACTCTTTCCGGGACTACCGCATCACCGGGCGCACGCCATGACAGCGTGGCCTGGACCGACTCGATGGGAAATTTGTGGTTGTTTGGCGGACAAGGGTATGTTGCCCCAAATACCCCCCCGGGAGAATTTAACGATCTATGGAAGTTCACCCCCAGCACTCAGCAATGGACTCTGATCCGTTCCGGCAATTTCTTGAACCAGGCGGGAAGTTACGGCACTTCCCAGACCTCCAGCCCCACCAACCTCCCCGGATCACGGGACAGTTCCGTGGCATGGACCGATACTTCCGGAAATTTATGGCTATTTGGGGGTTATGGCTATGATTCCACCGGTGCCTTGGGAGAATTGAACGATCTGTGGAAATTCAATCTCGGCACCCAGCAGTGGACCTGGGTCAATGGAAGCAATCAGGTCAATCAACTCGGCAGTTATGGGTCCCAACCGGGCACCCGGGGGATGCCCGGTGCCCGGTCCAGCGCCAATGCCTGGTTTTCGTCCGGGATCGGAACTTCCGGATCTTTATGGTTGTTTGGAGGACTGGAGGGCGCCGGGAACTACCTGAACGACCTGTGGCAATATACGCCCTGACCTTTATCGCCAAAACCCTAGGAAAACCAAATGAACAGGCACCCTGCCCATGAATCTGATTGTGCCCACCGCCGGAGGCCCGCCTGATGTGTGGTCTGGTCGGAATATTTGATACCAGAGATCAATCCCCCATCAACCGTGACCTTCTGTCGCGCATGAACGAATCCCAGTTTCACCGGGGCCCGGATGAAGGCGGACTGCACACCGAGCCCGGCGTAGGTTTAGGCCATCGCCGTTTGTCGATCATCGATCTTTCGTCGGGACAGCAACCGCTGTTCAATGAGGACCACAGCGTGGTGGTGGTCTTCAACGGAGAAATCTACAATTTTGTCGATCTCATGCCCGAGTTACAGGCTTTGGGTCACACCTTTCGCACCCATTGCGACACCGAGGTCATCATCCATGCCTGGGAAGAGTGGGGAGATCATTGCATCGACCGTTTCCGTGGAATGTTCGCCTTTGCCTTATGGGATCGCAATCGTCAAAAACTTTTTCTGGCACGGGACAGATTGGGGGTCAAACCCCTTTTTTACAGCCTGCAACCCGACGGGAAATTCATCTTTGCCTCAGAACTCAAAGCCCTGCGCCTATATCCCGGTTTTGACCAGACCCTCGACCCCTGCGCCGTGGAGGAATACTTCGCCTATGGGTATATTCCCGAACCACGCACCATTTATCGGAATACCTTCAAACTTCCCCCCGGGTACCATCTGACCCTCTCCACAGATTCCAAACCTCCTTCCCCATGCCGTTACTGGGATATTCCTTTCGCGCCCATTCCCGTCACCTCGATACAGGACACGCAGGAAGAACTGGTGGACCGTTTGCGCGAAGCGGTGCGCATTCGTCTGGTCTCTGAAGTCCCCTTGGGCGCCTTTCTGTCCGGGGGCGTGGATTCCAGCGCCGTGGTCGCCATGATGGCGCAACTGAGCACGGATCCAGTCAATACCTGTTCCATCGCCTTCAAGGATCCCCGCTTCAACGAAGCTCCTTACGCCGCACAGGTGGCCCGGCAATACCACACCCGCCATCAGGTCGGCGAAGTGGATCCCAACGATTTTTCTCTGGTGGATCAATTGGCGGCGCTGTACGACGAACCCTATGCCGACAGTTCCGCCCTGCCCACCTATCGGGTCTGTGAACTGGCGCGCCGCTCCGTCACCGTAGCCCTTTCAGGCGATGGGGGCGATGAAAACCTGGCAGGCTATCGGCGTTACCGTTTCCACATGGCGGAAGAAAAAATGCGGTCGCTGCTCCCCCTGGGGCTGCGCCGCCCTCTCTTTGGCACCCTGGGCGCCCTGTATCCCAAAGCCGACTGGGCACCCCGCATGTTCCGGGCCAAAAGCACTTTTGAAGCTCTCGCCCGGGATTCAGTGGAAGGCTATTTTCACAGCGTGTCCTTGTTGGGAGATCGTTTGCGCCATCAACTGTTCAGCCCCTCGTTCACCGCCAGCCTGCAAGGCTACCGGGCCGTCGAAGTGCTGAAAACCCATGCCAAAAATTCCCCTACCCGGAATCCCCTGTCTCTGGTTCAATACCTGGACATCAAAACCTACCTGCCCGGCGATATCCTGACCAAAGTGGATCGCGCCAGTATGGCCCATGCCCTGGAAGTCCGCGAGCCGCTTCTGGACCACTCCCTGATGGAATGGGTGTCGGGTCTTCCCCCCTTCCTCAAACTGTATCAGGGCGAAGGCAAGTTTCTCTTCAAGAAAGCCCTGGAACCCTACTTGCCGCAGGACATCCTGTACCGTCAAAAAATGGGCTTTGCAGTGCCTCTGGCCAGTTGGTTCCGGGGGCCCTTGCGCGAGACGGTGCGCACCTCCGTGCTGGGGCCGCGCCTGATGGGCTGCGGAATTTTCAACCCTTCCTTCCTCACCCATCTGGTGGAAGAACATCAGGCAGGACGACGGGATTACAGCGCTCCCCTCTGGTCGCTGCTCATGTTCGAATCTTTCCTGCGGCTCTAACCCATGCGCATTCTCCATATCCTGGATCACTCCCTGCCCCTGCACAGTGGGTATACCTTCCGCACCTTGTCCCTTCTCAAGGAACAACGGGCCCTGGGGTGGGAAACTTTCCACCTGACCAGTGAAAAACAGGCAGGATGCACCGTGTCAGAAGAAACCATCGAGGGCTGGCACTTCTACCGTACCCCCCCCCATTCGGGGCTCCAAAGCAAACTCCCGCTCCTGAATCAGGTCGCGGTGATGAAGGGATTGGAACGACGACTGCATGAGGTCATCGAAAAAACCCAGCCGGACATCCTGCACGCCCATTCCCCCGTCCTCGATGCCCTCCCCGCCCTCAAGGTCGGGCGTCAATACCGGATCCCCGTCGTCTATGAAGTCCGTGCCTTTTGGGAAGATGCAGCGGTGGATCACGGCACCACGAAGGAAGGCAGCCTCCGTTACCGCCTCACCCGCGCACTGGATACCCTGGCTTTTCGTCAGGTGGATGCCATCACCACCATCTGTGAGGGCCTACGCCGGGATATCGTCGAGCGGGGCATCGCCGGGGACAAGATCACCGTGATTCCCAATGCCGTGGACATCGCCCGTTTCCCTCTGGGGGGCCCTCCCGACCCGGATCTGCAAAAACAGTTGGGACTGGCCGATGCCCAGGTTCTCGGCTTCATTGGCTCCTTTTACGCCTACGAAGGGCTTTCCCTGCTTCTGGAGGCATTGCCACAGATTCTGACCACTCTTCCTCGAGCCCGCATTCTTCTGGTCGGAGGCGGCCCTCAGGAAAAGACCTTGAAGACCCTGGCCCAGCGTCTGAACATTGCCGACAAGGTGGTGTTTGCTGGCCGGGTTCCCCATCAGGACGTCCACCGGTACTACGACCTCATCGATGTGCTGGTTTATCCTCGACTGTCCATGCGCCTGACCGAACTGGTCACACCCCTCAAACCCCTGGAGGCCATGGCCCAGGGGAAATCCTTCATCGCCTCGGACGTGGGCGGACACAAGGAACTCATCCACCATGAAAAAACCGGGCTCCTCTTCGAAGCAGGCAACCCCAGGGACCTGACCCGTGCCGTTCATCGGTTGCTCACCGATCCCACACTCCAGCATGATCTAACTCTGGCCGGACGAGCGTTCGTAGAAACAGAACGCACTTGGCAGAACAGCGTGCGCCGCTACCAATCCCTCTACGAACGGTTACTCGCCCACCATCCCTGATATCGATGCGCCTACTCACCTTCAGTTCCCTTTATCCCAATGCCACCAAACCCCACCATGGAATCTTCGTAGAGACCCGCCTGCGTCAGTTACTCGGCAGCCACCCCATCGAAGCCCGTGTCATGGCCCCCGTCCCCTGGTTCCCCTTCACCCACGAACGCTTTGGGGACTACGCCCGACAAGCCGGAATTCCCCGACAGGAAGTCCGGCACGGCATTTCCATCCACCATCCCCGCTACCCCCTGATTCCCAAATTCGGGATGAATCTGGCCCCCTGGGGCATGGCTCTGGCCTGTTTACCACGGCTCCAGCAACAAATCCGCAACGGACAGGATTTCGACCTGATCGATGCCCACTATTTCTACCCCGATGGCGTGGCCGCCACCCTGCTGGGCCGCTGGCTGAAAAAACCCGTCATCATCACTGCGCGCGGCAGCGACCTCAATCTCCTGCCCCACTATCCCATTCCCAGACTCCTCATTCAACGCGCTGCCCAACAGGCGGCCCATCTCATCACCGTGTCCGGTGCCCTCAAACAGGTTCTCATTCAACTCGGTGCGGAAGCACATAAAATCACCGTCCTGAGAAACGGAGTGGACCTCACCCTCTTTCAACCCACCGAGCGGGAAAAAACCCGACAACAACTCAACCTCACCACGCACCCTTTACTGGTCTCCGTGGGAAATCTGGTCCCCGGCAAAGGTCATGATCTGGTCATTCGCGCCATCGAACCCCTCGAGCCCTTCCAACTCCTCATCATCGGCTCCGGTCCGGAACAGCACAACCTGGAACAACTCGTCAAACAACTCAACCTCAGCCAACGCGTTCAGTTCAAAACCCATCTGCCTCAAACCGAACTGGCCCGATACTACAGTGCCGCCGATGCCCTCGTCCTGGCCTCAGCCAGCGAAGGGTGGGCCAATGTCCTGCTGGAATCCCTGGCCTGCGGCACCCCGGTCATTTCCACCGCCGTGGGGGGCAGTCCCGAACTGATCACTGCCCCCGAAGCCGGACGACTGGTTCAGGAACGCACCCCCCAGTCTGTCACCCAGGCCATCCAGAACCTCTTTGCCCACCCCCCCCTGCGGGAAGACACCCGACGATTCGCCAGCCGTTTCAACTGGGAGGAGACCAGCGCAGGACAGTTGTCCCTATTCCGACATATCCTCGCACGACAAACCGTCATCTAATCTTTACACTCCCCAGGATTTATGGTGCAATAACAGTACTAGAATAGAGGAAGTCCCGTGTTAGACATTCATAACGAACGAATCACCCAACCCGCGTATCATTTACGCCACCCCTACCGTCTGGCCTTGCGTCGTCCCACGCACAGAAAAACACTGAAATACTTTCTGGAAGACCGGGGAAATCTGGCTGCTCTCTGCTTCTTCCTCTCCCTCGTCTGCATTTACTGGTTGAAAATCACGCATGCCCAATAAAAGCCGCCCCTCCCTTCACCCCGACTTTTCCACCGCCAACCCAAAAACTTTCTGATTCATGAGCAAGGTCAGGAAGTCCATCCTGTTGTCCCTGGGACAAAATTACGCCAGTTTTGCCCTCCAGTTCGTCGTCTCCATCATTCTGGCCCGTCTGCTCAATCCTTCAGAAATTGGCTTGTATTCCATTGCTGCTGTTCTGATAGGATTTGCCCATACGTTGCGTGACTTTGGTATCTCAACCTATATCATTCAGGAGAAGGAACTAACCCCTGAAAAGATACGCGCCGCCATTACGTTAACCCTGTTTACCGCCTGGACCCTGGCCCTCTTCATCGCTCTGGGAAGTAACTATGTGGCAATGTTCTACCACCAACCCGGTGTCCGTTCTGTCATGCAGATCCTGGCCCTCAACTTCGTGCTGATTCCTTTCGGCACGGTCCCCATGGCCTACATGTACAAGAAGTTGGAGTTCAAGTACGTTGCCCTGATCAAGTTCTTCACCAATCTCACCAGTTCCATCGCCACCGTTACCCTCGCCTACCTGGGCTACAGTTACCTGTCCATGGCTTGGGGATCGCTGGCAGGAATCCTCTGCACAATTTCCTTGATTCAACTGTGGCGTCCTAAAGAACTTCCATTTTCTCTGGGGTTGAAAGGGATAAGAAACGTCTTCAAATTCGGCTCGATTTCAAGTGCGATCGCATTCTTGTTCGAGGTAACACAAGCCGAGCCAGACCTGATCATAGGTCGTCTGACCAATATGGCAACCGTGGGATATTTTGGAAGGGCAATGGGGCTTATATCGACCTTCGATACACTGGTATTGAGGTCCATATGGGACGTGGCTTACCCACACTTTGCAGAACAATCCAGGAACAACCGCTCCATGGTAACAAATTTCGAGGAATCCGTAACCTTGCTTTCTGCGGTAGCGTGGCCATTTTTTATTAATCTGGCACTCATCGCTCAGCCCATAATCATCGCATTGTATGGCAAGAAATGGGCAGATTCGATTCTTCCGTTACAATTACTCTGCCTGTTTACCTTGATAAAATCACCTTTCACCCTCGTGGGCGCCATTATGCCCGCCATAGGAAAGATAGAACAAAATCTCTACCAACTGCTTATTCGCGTTCCAGTCCGGGGGATTCTGATATTCATTGCGGCCCCGAAAGGATTGGTCGCCATAGGAATTGCTTTTATAATCAGCGGGATGTTTGAAACCATGGCAGATTTTATTCAGTGTAGAAAAATCATAGGAATAAGAATTGACGGGCTTATAAAAGCCTTGAACAAAAGCCTGTGGATCACATTGATATCATGCTGTCCTGCAATCATCATCTATTGGACAACAACAAAAATCAACCTGAATCCATGGATAACCATCGTCATTTCCGCAATATCATGCTTCATTTTCTGGATGGCAAGCATTTTCATGCTCAAGCACCCCTTACACAAAGAGATCATTCATTCGCTTGATATGGTATCAAGCAAGTTTTCCTAATTTCTGATTTGTCACGCGCGGCGTTTTTCAGGATAGTTGTCGTGTCGATATCAGCAATCCGCGAACTCGATCGCATCGAGGCGCAGAAGCGCCTATCGATGACCTATGACCATGGAAAGGAAATGTCGGCGCACCGGAAGTTGACAGAAGAAACGGGCGTCAAGGTATATTGGCAGCGCGGCATCAATGAGAACACCAATGGGTTGTCTGGGTATCTTCTCACAAGATGAACTGGATGCGATCGCAAGGGTTGGGCAGAAGAAGCACGGGCGTATAATGAACCGATCGCATCCTGGAGTGGGATCGGGGCCGCTTGCCTACGAAGCAGGATTCTTCGGCTCACAAGCGACACTAGATATTTGAGGGGACAACGATGTTAGAACGAATGACCATCAAAAACTTGACTGTCTTTCCCCATGCGGACCTCAAGTTTGGACGGGGTCTAAACGTATTCGTCGGTGAGAACGGAGCGGGAAAAACACATCTGCTCAAACTGGCTTATTCGGTACTGGCTAGTAGCGCCGAAGATGGACGAAAGCCAAACGCAACGCTGCCAACTAAATCTGCCTACCAGATGCGCCTTGCCGACAAGTTGGTAAATGTCTTCCGGTCAGAGTCTCTTGGTCGCCTTGCCAGAAGGAAACAGGGGCGTGAGCGCTGCGATATCAACTTGGTGTTCAAACAAACTGATTGGAACATCACTTTCGGATTCGCGACCAACAGTAAGTCGGAAGTCAGTATCGAAAAACTACCTGGTGCCTGGGTAGATGTATCTCCTGCGTATTTGCCCACCCGAGAGTTGTTGACTATTTTTCCGAATTTTGTCTCGGTTTACGAAGGCCATTACCTAGAGTTTGAGGAAACTTGGCGAGATACCTGCCTCTTGCTCGGGGCTCTATTACAGAAAGGTCCAAAGGAGAATCGTATTCGGGATCTTCTCGAACCCTTGGAAAAAGCGATGGGCGGTTCCATAGAACTCGACAAGAATGGACGATTCTACTTCAGAAGCGTCAGTGGGCGCATGGAAATGCCATTAGTCGCTGAAGGATTGCGCAAGTTGGGGATGCTTTCCCGGTTAATTGCGACCGGGGCTCTTCTCGACAAGGGATACCTATTTTGGGATGAACCAGAAGCCAACCTCAATCCACGTCTGATCAAATGGGTGGCCAAGAGCATTTTGGACTTGAGCGTTGAGGGTATTCAGATTTTTATCGCCACGCACAGTCTTTTTTTGCTTCGCGAACTTGAAACATTGTTGTCTGATAAGGCTTATAAAGACGTCAAAACAAGATTCTTTGGGCTTCATCAAACTGAGGATGGAACTGTGATCAAACAGGGCATCAGTGTTGATGACATTGGCGAAATAGTTGCACTTGATGAGGAACTAGAACAATCTGACCGATTTTTGGCAGAAGGCTAATCATGCAGCGTCTTAACGTGGATGGACTGAACTTTGACTTTCCTGACGATTGGCAAGTCAGCAAGTATGATGACTGGTCTTTTTATCGGAATCAGTTCGGAAACATGTGGAACGGAATCAAGTCGCTGGATTTGTTGGTCGTTGATCCGTCGAGAACCGCATGGCTGATTGAGGTAAAGGATTATCGGATCTATCAACGGACAAAGACTTTGGATCTTGGAAAAGAGGTCGCATTAAAGGTTTTCGATACATTGGCGGCGATGCTTCCTGCAAAAAATAGCGCGAACGATCCAGTGGAAAAACAGATGGCATGTACGGTAGTTAGTGCTGAATGCTTACGCGTTGTTCTGCATTTTGAACAACCTGCCAAGCACACGAGACTACGCCCGCAAGCTATCAACCCAGTGAATTTGCAACAAAAAATCCGTCAATTGCTGAAGCCTGTTGACGCGCATCCACGAGTCGTTGATATGAGTAGACTTGATGCTTTAGGATGGAGCGTGACCCCCGGTGTCAGGGAAGATATCGCGTCACCCGAGTTGATTTGATTTAGGACCGGGGCCAACTCTTATGAAATTGTCTGCTTACGCCCAAGGCCATGACAACAACTTTAACCTAATACGTTTTATTGCAGCGATTTCGGTACTTTTCAGCCATAGCTTCCCTCTAGCCACAGGCACTGGCTCAACAGAGCCTTTTCGAGTGCAGCTTAATATGACCATCGGCAGCATAGCCGTTGATATTTTTTTTTTGACAAGCGGGTTTCTTGTCACCTCAAGCTTGCTGTTGCGAAGAGAAGCAATTTCCTTCCTTTGCGCAAGGGCACTACGAATTTTCCCTGGCCTTTGGGCTATGCTGCTGTTAAGCGTGGTTTTGTACGGGAGCATTGCAACAAAGCTTCCATTAGCAACATACTTGACCAGTCCTGCAGTATTTCAATACCTAATGAAGTGCAGTACATTAGTTACTGGGGTTTCCTATTCCATTCCAGGGGTTTTTGAGGATAATCCGTTTGGCTCAGTTTTTAACGGGTCGCTTTGGACATTACCTTTTGAGTTAGGAATGTATGGGATTCTTTTAACAACCTGGGTTTCAATAAACTTGTTGGATGGATGGCTGAAACTGTTCAGGATTGCAATTGCATCATTCAGTTTGCTTTCCGGCCTGTATTTACTCCTTGGCTACTTTCATCACGGTTTACCCAGCGTTTTTGAACTCCATGACACATATAAACTCCCGAGTTTATTTTACATGTTTTTTTCTGGGGGAGCCTTTTTTGTCTTGCGCAACCGCATCTCCTTGAAGGCCTCGTTATTTTGGACATGCTTCCTGGCTTTGATTGCCTCCACCCAAAACCGTCATGCGTTCTTTATGGTTTATCTTCTCACCCTTCCGTACTTACTGTTCTATATCGCATACGTCCCTGGTGGGAAAATCAGAGTATTTAATCGCTTGGGTGATTATTCCTATGGCGTGTACATCTACGCCTTCCCCGTAGAGCAAGCACTGGTTTCATCTTTCGATGGCATATCATCCCTAGCATTAGGCCTAATGTCAGCACCCATTACTCTGCTTTTAGCAGCACTTTCTTGGCATCTTGTTGAAAAACGGTCTCTGGAGGCAAAGACTTGGCTCAGTCGAAGATTGCATTCGATTTTAAAATAAGTGCAAAAATAACCTAACAGGTTGTTAAAAAATGCCGAGATCGATCCCTATGACTACTGGGTGATGTGTTGCAGCGAGGGGAGATCATCCAATACATTCACAATCAACCAATCCGGAGAAAATAATGGATACATTTCATCGATCTATTTATGAAGATATAGAACGAGGAAACCTGATAAGTTTAATCCCAAGTAACGCGCAACGCTTGCTGGACGTAGGCTGCAACAAAGGAAAATTCGGAGATTCAATAAAAAAGTCAAGAGATATTGAAATCTGGGGAATAGAGCCTGAGCAAGAATCTGCGCTTATCGCTTCCGAAAGATTGGATCATGTTGTAACAGACTTTTTTCATTCAGGCAATCCCATACCTGACAATTACTTCGACGTTATAACATTCAATGATTCTCTGGAACACATGGCAGATCCTGCATCAGCCCTGGAATTGAGCAAAAAGAAACTCCGGACAGGAGGGCGGATTCATTGTTGCGTTCCAAATATCCGACATATTGACAACCTTGAACACCTGTTATTCGAAAAGGATTGGAGGTATGAAGAGTCTGGAATCCGCGACAGAACCCACCTTCGTTTTTTTACCCAAAAAAGCATTGTTCGCTTATTCGAAAGTCTTGGTTTCAATGTCATACAGACTTTTTTTATCAGTGAAAAATGGTGGGATTCCGAAAAAAAACTTCGCAGATTACTTTATAGATTTTTTCCACAATTCATGAACGATACAAAATATATTCAGATCGTTGTTATTGCCGAACCAACTCAGCCATGATTTCTTGGCAACTTCCTGAATCCGTGTTCGTTATAGAGGCGGTTATTTCAAAAGGTTGGCAATAAAGTAAGGATGCCAAAGAATGATTTTTTTCACCCACGCAGGGACGCTAGAATTTTTTCCCGGTGGACCACTGGTTCTGGAAATGGCATCCCAGAACCCTGTCAAACAGGCATCCACACAATTTTGCAGATCACGATCTCTAAGGTTTCCGGCAAGATAGAGAACCTCCGAAACATACAACCTGATGAACCTGAAATATGAAAAGGTTCCATGCTCATAGTATTTCATAAAAAACATATACTTGTTTCTTATATACAAATAATGGTAGTGCGGTGGTCTCTCTGCCTGTAACGTAGTATTTTTATGTATGACTTTTGCTTCAGTGGCAATAATGTTTTTAAATCCTGAAGCATGTGAACGAACCGAATAATCAGTATCTTCGAAATATGCAAAAAAACGGTCATCAAGCAATCCAATGGTCTGAATCAACTCTTTTTTTATCAATAGGGCAGTCCCCCATAAACAATCAATCAATCCATTTTTATTACTGGACCCGTCATGTTCATACGATATTTTGGAGTGAATTTTGGTTTCATTCAGGTCAAGCAGTGAACCACAAAACTGAATTTTTCCGTCCACAGTATATACGATGGGACTAGCCAGCCCTATCGTTTTGTCAGACTCGGAACAAGATACCAATTTCGACAATGTGTCACCCATGACAATCGCATCGTCATTAAGCAAGAAAACATAATCGGCACCATTATCAGTGGCGTATTTCATTCCGACATTATTACCACCGGTAAAGCCTAAATTTGTGGTGTTTTGAATTATTTTGATATGCGGATATCTGGATTTTACTGTTTCAACCGATTGATCCGTGGATCCATTATCCACAACCAATACTTCAAAATTTTCATAATCAGACAAAAATAGATTTTCGAGACAATGCAGCAGATCATCGCACCCATTCCAACTCAGTATGCTCACAAATACTTTCGGTTTTTCTTCCACCATTATGCCTGCACCCTGTGATTTGTATAATATAACCGATCAAACCATTTCTTTGTCAAACCATTCCCCAACCATTATTATTTCTTACAATGGAATGGGTGTTATTCAGATAATTTTTGTTTTTGGTGATTTGTTCCTTGATATCAGGAATGGTGCTGACGCCTTCATGCTTTTTATGCCATTGATGAATCCAGGACGTTGTGGGGCTCATGTCTTTTACCTCTAGCCCCATCAGAAAGAATCTTTTTATCAAATCGAAATCTTCACTGCCCCACATGATATAGTTTTCATCGTATCCATTCATGGCCTTGTAAAAACAGGAAAGGGAGAAATTTATGCCCGGATTCAAAAACCCGCTCAGTCCCATTTTGGTATTCTGAAACCCGCATTTATTTTTGATGTCCGCGTATTTTCCTGGAAGATCGATCTCTCCGTTTATTTCACCTTCAGGGGAATTATAAAAATCAGAAATCAATACTTGCAATGGGTTTTTATTCAGTTCTTTTACGCATTCTGAGAAATAGTTTTTTTCAAAGAACACATCGACATCGGAACTACAAATATATTTGCTGGCAACATTTTTTATGGCTATGTTGAGGCAACGGGATTTATTCCACACCGGTTTGTTATCAACCCTGATATATTCCACCCGATATTTTTGACATATTTCCTGATATTTTTCGATCATCCATTTTTCACTGTCATAATCAACCAGGACTATTTTTATCAACCTGTCATCATAGTCCTGATTTCTCATGCTCTTGAATGCATTGACCAATCTATAGTCACATCGATTTCTGACTGCGAGAACCACTGTGATATCTT
>JAJZFH010000004.1:2741-4215 GCA_021805445.1 Pseudomonadota bacterium | reverse complement strand
ATCTGACGCTCGCCTTGCACCGTTTTTTTCAAGCGTCGCGCGGCCGGTGGGTTGATGCGATTCCACAGGACCATCCCCACGCCCAGGGTCAAAAGGATGGCAGCCGCCCCCACCGCCAGGATGAACAGATCCATTATCGGTACCTCCCGACGTTCATGGGTTCTATACCTTGATCGTCGTCACACTTTTCATCCACAGGATTCCCAGGACGAACAATCCTGCCATCCCCTTGACCAACTGTCGCCCCGTGGGCTCTTTCCAGAAATAGGATAAATAATCCGGACTCATCACCGTCATCAGCAAGCCAAACGCCACGGGCAACAAACACAGGATCCATGCCGAAACCCGCCCTTCTGCCGACAGGACCCGGATGGTGCGACGCAACTTCTGGCGCTCGCGCATCAACTTGGCCAGTTCCTGCAGCAAGTGACTCAGACTCCCCCCTGTGTCCAGTTGAATCAGCACCGTCAGGACAAAATAACGCACATCCATCAATTCGACCCGCTGGGCCAGACCCAACACGGCCTCACGAATGGAGGAACCATAGGTCACTTCATCCGACGTCATACGAAATTCGCTGGCAATGGGTTCGGGGCTTTGCTGCCCCACCACCCGGAAAGCTCCGGAAAACGCATGACCCGCCCGCAGTGACTGGGCCAGCATATCCAGGGCATCCGGCAATTGCTCCTCGATTTTGGTGCTCCGTGCATGCACCCAGTGCCGCAATAGGGCAAGAGGCACAAAAGCCCCTATGCCCCCCAGGGGAAGTGCCAGAATCCCCAGGTCCAAACCCAACCCAAGCCCCAGTCCCAGCACCCCGCTGGCCCCCATATACCCCAGGACCTGGGCCACGGTCATCTTTTTCCCGGTCCGACCAATCAGCAGATAGAGGGCTTCCAACCGGGGAAATTGTTTCAGTTGCTCGTCCAGTGCCGGATTCCGGGCATAGGCCCCACTTTTTATCCAACTTTTTTCAGTCGTCGGCATGTCGTCCATGATCAGACTGAAGCGCATCTTGAATCGTTTGGAATGGTTCGCCGCCGAGCGATTACCAAAGAAAAGCAGGGTGAATTCCACCAGGCCAAACAAAGCCAGAAACCCCATGATCAGGATCAGATACCCCCAAAAGTCGAGCGTGTTCATCGTGAGGCATCAGGATCAAAAAGACGTTCCGGCAGTACCGAGCCATGGGACAACAGACGATCCATGAACCGGGGCCTGACCCCCGTCGCCCGATGGCGCCCCAGGACTGCCCCGTCTGCCGCAATGCCGGTTTGCTGAAACTTGAAAATTTCCTGCGTGGTGATCATGTCTCCTTCCATCCCTGTAATTTCCAGAATACTCATGACCTTGCGTTTCCCGTCGCTGAGACGGGAAGCCTGGATGATGGCCGTCAGGGCCGAGACGATGGTCTGACGCAAGGGACGAACCGGGATGGTGATCCCCGAGATTCCCACCATGTTTTCCAGACGAC
>JAJZFH010000004.1:0-2641 GCA_021805445.1 Pseudomonadota bacterium | reverse complement strand
ACCTTGCGTTTCCCGTCGCTGAGACGGGAAGCCTGGATGATGGCCGTCAGGGCCGAGACGATGGTCTGACGCAAGGGACGAACCGGGATGGTGATCCCCGAGATTCCCACCATGTTTTCCAGACGACCCAGGGCATCGTGGGCATTATTGGCATGGATGGTGGCCATGGATCCTTCATGCCCCGTATTCATCGCCTGAAACATGTCGATCACTTCGCCTCCCCGTACTTCCCCGATGATGACCCGATCGGGTCTCATCCGCAAGCTGTTGCGAATCAAGGCGCGCTGGGTGATTTCCCCCGTACCTTCCACACTGGGCGGACGCGTCTCGAGACGGACCACATGGGGTTGTTGAAGGCGCAATTCTGCGGCATCCTCGATGGTCACCAAACGCTCATCGTCCGGGATGAAACTGGACAATACATTGAGCAGGGTTGTTTTTCCGCTCCCGGTCCCACCCGAGATCAGGATATTCAAGCGGGACTTGACCATGGCAGCGATCAACATGGACATTTCCGGGGTCATGCTACCGTAATCCACCAGATCGTGCACACTGAGGGGAATCGCCGGAAAACGACGGATGGACAGGGCCGCCCCATCCAGCGCCAAGGGGGGGATGATGGCATTGACCCGTGACCCGTCCGGCAAACGGGCGTCCACCATGGGACTGGACTCATCGACCCGACGCCCGATGCGCGACACGATCTTGTCGATGATGCGGATCAGATGTTCCTCATCCGTGAACTTGACGTTGGTCAGTTCCAATTTTCCCTTGCGTTCCACAAACACCGTGGAGGGCCCATTGACCAGGATATCGGAGATGGTTGGATCTGCCAGCAACGGCTCCAGGGGACCCAACCCCATGACTTCATTCTGGATCGCCGTCACCAAAGCGCGCCGTTGGCTGTCACTCATCTCAAGACGGCGTTCCTTGATGGTTTCCTCGACAAAACTGGCCAGACGCTGGCGCAATTGTTCTTCGGAAATCTGTTCCATCATGGATAAATCAAATTTCTTGAGCAGGTCCTGGTGGATCTGCGACTTCAAGCGAGAGGCTTCCACATCCACCCGATGCACGGCGGGAATCGCCACCTCTCGTCCTCCCCCCGTCGCCGGTGGAGGCACGGAAGAATTCAGCAAATCGCGCAGTAGGGACACTTTGATCCTCCTTCTATCATCCTCACCCGGTTGTCCAGTCCTCTGTTTCAGGAAGATTTGAACAGTGACGTGAGTTTACCCAACAATGAATGGTCAGCATTCGCCACTTTTTCCTCGGATTTCACGCCCAACAACTGATTGCTCCACTGAATCAGGGCCTGGGTCAAAATCCCCTGGGGGGCGATCTCCATGAGGGGCTTCCCGGTATTGATCGAGGTATTGACGTTGAAAAAATCATTGGGCAAGCGCACAACAAACTTGGCCTGAAGGGCATTCTCGATATCCGCCATGGGCAGATCGTCCTTGTTGCCCTGGCGATTGGCCACCAACTGGATTTTGGACTCGGGGTAATGCAATGCCCGAAAGGTGCGTTGCAGTCGCTGCATGCCGCGCACAAAGGGCAGGACGGTCTGCATGACCGGAAAAACGACATCCGACCGATCCATGACACGCAACGCAATGGGTTCCAGGGTACGGGCCAGATCGATACAGACGAAATCGTAATGGCGCACCGCCACGGAAATGATGTCATCCACCTGGTCCGGCGTGATGCCCACGGCCATTTCCGGGTTTTGGGGGGCCCTCAGCAACCAGAAAGTCTGCTCGATCTGAATGCTGGCCGACTCGATGACCGGACCGGACAAATGGGAACGTGCCACCAGATCTGAAATACTTTTGATACTGTCATCGTCGGTCAGACAAAACGATGCATCGGAAAACTCCAGGTCCAGATCGATCATCAGCACCCGTTTTTTGTGTACTTTCGCCAAAATATAAGCGAGATTGCTGGAAATGAAGGAAGCACCACTCCCCCCCTTGCTGGGAATGAAGGAATAGACCTTCCCTCCCCGCAAAGCACCCTCGAAGGCCGCCTGGCGATTGCGCGCCCGCTCCACCACCTCGAGCAATCGATCCTCGAGTTCAGACAGATACAGAGCATCGCGCACCCCCATCCGCATGGCCTGAACCAGAAGTTGTTCGATGCGCTCGGTACAAACCAGGATCGTGCTGGAATGAGGATGCTGCAGGTTGAACTTCTCGATATTGGCCCAATCCGGTGTTTCTGCTTCGGTCCCGTCAAGAATCAGAAGGTTGGCATTGGCAATGTCCGGCATGTCGAGATCGAGACGACTGGCAGACCGGTTCACCAATTCGATCTGGTCATTTCCCTGACCCGAAAGAAGCGCCACCTTGATCCGATGAAGCAGTACATTATCTTTTGCAATGACCGTGATCTTCATCGACGCATCCACTCAACCCGGAGAATCATCATGCTCAATAGGAACCATTCTGATTCGCCACAGGCGCTGCGACCGGACCCGCTCCTGTAGCGGTCCCCATTCCCACAGCCAGCGCGCTGGCCTGAGATTGAGGGTGCAGGTAGGAATAAATGTAATTGTCCGTGACCGCCTTGGTGGCCGCGCCATCCAGGGCAACGGGCGCAACGGATACCTGCGCGGGAGGGGTAACAGAATGCAATGCGA
>JAJZFH010000040.1 GCA_021805445.1 Pseudomonadota bacterium | reverse complement strand
CACAGCCAACAATCAGAATCTTCTGCCCCAAATCCGCCAATGCCGCCAAAGTGTTCTGCGAAGTCGTCGACTTCCCGATCCCACCCTTCCCGTAAAATGCAATCTGTCTCAAATTAGCCATCTCTTTCTCCTTGGAATACAGTTAAATTGAATAGCAGTCCCTAAATCAACGTGGTTCACCGGGTTTTCTGGCCCAATAACTTGAAATGCCTTTTTATCACCCACCAACCGAAATATATTCTCCGGTTTGCATACAATCCTAGCAATGTCCGTGCCATTCCAAATAAATCATTCAACACAATGTTTATATTTACTTATTTTCAAATACGGAAAAACTTCATGGACTTGTCATTTGTTTGGAATCCAACACCTCTGTCAGGAATCATGCAAATAGTCGGCCCAAAAGAACCAGACAAGGACATTCACTTCGAATCCAGGAACCTGCCAAAGGGAGGGGGCTCAGGTTGGGACGACCAATTCCCGGACGAAATCATCCAAGGAAATATCCAGTCGCTCGATCCCTTGCTCTTTGAGAAATCTTTCCTCGTTCCTGGTGGTTGTCCCCGGCAAAACCGCCCAGTGCTTGAGCGCTGATCGTTTCATGATCTGACGAGCAAAGGTTCGCTCCAATTGGTTTCCAAATCGACACCCCATGAAAACAAAGCTCTTTCCAGTGCGAATGCGTTTGACCGCATCCGGAATGGGGGTCTGAATATCGATTTCTGTCATGACTTCAACAAAATCCGTATCCGACACCAGAAAGTTATTCCCTGGGGAAATCGAACCCAGGGGCTTATAGATCAATTTGCTCCAGTTATCCGCCTGATTGGCTTCAGAAAGATCACCCGTCGACTGATAATAGTGAACCCAGGTGCCAAAATGTTCAGATTGACTGACTCCGTGCACCTGTCCCCAATCCCCTCCCGGTGACATCGCTCTCTGCATGGCATCGTCATACCAGACATCGACGATCAGGGCCGGCCCCAAGGGAAGACGGGCGAGATAACGATGAAGAGGGCTAGGCTCGACTGAAGGCTTGAAAGCCTCGGTCATGATTCCAGCCAAACTTTTCCGATGCTTGAAGTTTTCTATGAATTGAGCCGCAGCCGTCAGATTCTTGCGAACCTTATGCGGAACGGAAACTTTCGAAACCAGTTTCTCAACCAGAGAATTCGGGGAGTTGGGAACCGGGCAATCCGGCACGAGATCCAACACCCCTGGGCCCAGATAGGGAATGAACCGGCCTGTTTCCAGGCCTTCCCTGATCAAGCCGATCTCGTTCATGTCGAGATTCCCTGTTTGAGCACATCGAGTTGTTCGGCAGACAGTCTGAAAACACCCCGCCCTCCCGAAAGAGACTCATAGCAATTCTGAGTGTTACGACTCAAATGATTGAACCAGTCCTGGGCCGCCAACGCAGATGGGCGCTCACCAATTTCACTGACCGTTGCGTCATTGTTGAAACGCACATGAATCATGATGTTTTCCATGGTGTCATACTCCTACATAAAACTTGGAATTTCGATGGTGATATTTTCACCACCCAATAATGTCTGACAGGCAAGCCTCGATTTGGAACCGACCCCGACAAGGGTATCGAGTTTTTCATTTTCGGCACGCTGAATTTTGGAAACACTCTTCCTCCCCTCGATCACGAAGATATGGCAGGAACCGCACTCAGCCTTGCCTTCACACTTGTGAGGAATGTTTTCACCAGAATCAAGAAGGGCGCGAAGAATACTGATTCCTTCTGCTGCTTCTATTGTCTTTCCCGAGGGCATCATGGTTACTACAGGCATCTTATTTCTCCTTTACATATCACTAATAAATAGCCGAACCGGCTCCAACATTCAATGAAGCATCTTTGGTCGTCTTGACGATGAACCCCACTTGGTCTTCCGTCAGATGTCCATGAAAGGGCAAGACAATGGCCCTGTCTGCCACCTTTTCCGTCACCAGGAAATTTCCCTTCCGGTAACCTGCCTTCTGGTAATACGGCTGGAGATGAGCAGGCTGGCAATAAGCCGCCGATTCAACCCCTTCGGTATGTAGATCATGGATGATGGCGTCACGACTACTTCTCGAAAATCTTGTGCCAAGGTGAATCAGGTAGAGAAACCAATGAACCTCATCGACATCCTGAGCGATATAGGGGTCCTTGATTCCTTCGAAGGAACGCACATGATCGTAGTAAAAATCTTCGACTTGCTTTCTCCGTTCCAGGATTCGATCGATCCGCTGCAACTGGACCAACCCCAGAGCCGCCGTTACATCGCTCATCACGCATCCCCAGGGCAACCGCGCCCCAGCAATGACTGAAAACCGTTCATCCTGACGACGATTTCTGATTTGCCTGAGGGCAGAACAAAGTTGGGAGTCATCCGTCACAATCATTCCGCCCTCTCCACACACCAGAGGCCCTGGTTGCGAAAAGTCGAAAATTGACAGATCTCCAAATGACCCCACCTGTTTGCCCTTATAAACCGAAGCAATGGCTTCGGTAGAATCCTCGATCAACAAAAGATCCCGTGCTCTGGAAAGTTGCGTAAATTCATCCCAGGGTGCCGGGTGACCGTTGGTATTTCCCACCAGCAATGCCCGCGTGCCCGAGGTAATTTTGGCAGCAGCCTTGGCAGGGTCCAGGGTCCCTGACCAGTAGTCGATCTCGGAAAATACCGGAGTTGCCCCACAATGGGCGACGGCGTGGCTGATCTGATGCCACGCATAGGGAGAGGCAATCACCTCATCTCCCATACCGATCCCCTTTGCCTGGAGGGAAATCATGAGACCCAGGATTCCACTATGAACGGCAATGGCATATTTGCGACCAAGAAAAGCGGCAAATGCCGTTTCAAATTCCTCGACCTTGCTTCCATGGCTGATTCTGGGCGACTTCAGGACCTCTGAAACACCTTCGATTTCAAGTTGGCTGATGTCGGGATCTGAAAGTAAGATCATCGCTTTTTTTCCACCACGACTACCCCTGTGGCTTCAAGCAGTTGCCGGGTAATCTTCCAACAGTGATCCCGACCATCCACCAGATGGATATCGAATTCCTCGTGACTTCTAAAGGGGATCTCTCCTGATAGGTCAGAGGGTTCACAACGAGTCAGGGAAACGCCGGGAAATCTCTGTTTGAACATTGCCGTCAGATTTCCTTTGTCTTCACAGCCCTTGAGAAACTGCTCGATCGTGTCGATATCGATGTCCATGTCATCCCTCGCTTTTTCTGGCCTCGACGGTAATGGGCAACTTGGTGTCCGCCTCCATTTCAGGCAGTTCCAATATCCAGCCATTCCCAAGGGTGACTTTTCCTCCCCATAGCCCGGGATTTTCCATGGTGACGATGGGTTCTTCGAGGTCCTTCTTTGGAACGTAGATCGAGTAACCCCCCGCTGCATTTTTTCTGATCATGACCTTCATTGAACCTTTCCCCTCATGTTATCGATAATGTCCGGCAATACGCCCAACAAATGATCCACCTCCTCCTTCGAGGTGTCACGACCAAGAGAGAACCGTACTGAACTTTCCGCGCCCAGCCCCAACCCCATCGCCAGCAACACGTGGGAAGCTTGATTTCCTCCCGCCGTACAGGCAGCACCGGTGGAAACATGAATTCCCACCTGGTCCAACTTATCGACGATAACTTCGCTGGGGAGGCCATGAAAACAAATATTGCTGGTATTGTTGACACGCGGGGCATTCTTTCCATTGACCCGTGCAGAGGGGATACTTTTTAAAATCCCCGATTCCAGGTGGTCTCTCAACTGGGCGGTTTGTGACCCATGGGATCCTTGGGCCAGGATCCGGCAGGCCACCCCCAGCGCAGCGATTCCCGGGAGATTTTCTGTCCCCCCTCGCATTTTTCTTTCTTGATGACCAAAAAAAACGGGGGGTAACGACTGCTTCTTCCTCACGAACAAAACACCGATTCCCTTGGGGGCCTGCATCTTATGGCCAGACAATGAAAGAAAATCGGCGGCCATGGACTTCATGTTCACTTCGGCCTTGCCACACATTTGCACGGCATCGGTGTGAAACAGCGCTCCGCCTCTATGAGCGATCCCTACCGCCTGATCCACCGGGAAAATCACTCCAGTTTCATTATTGGCCCACATCAGAGAAACCAGACAGGTCTCTTCAGTCACAGCGCTCTCGAGATCGGACAGGTCAAGATTCCCATCGCTGTCTACGCCCAACTTCGTTACGCGATAGCCCTTCCTCTCCAGATCCGCCAGCAACAACAGAGTCGAAGGATGTTCCACTACACTGGTGACAATATGCTTTTTGTCGGGTTGGGCGGCGCAAGCCCCCAGAATCGCCATGTGGTTACTCTCGGTCCCACCACTGGTAAATATGATTTCCTGAGGGGCAGCCCCTAAAAATTCCGCCACCTCTCCTCTGGCCTCGATCAATCTCAGTTTGGCAAATTGACCCAAACTATGGGTACTGGATGGATTTGCGAATTCGCTCATGGCCACGATCACGGCATCCAGGCATTCCTTGGCAAGCGGTGTTGATGCATTATTGTCGAAATAGATCATGGCCAAAATTTTCTATGTTTATCCTGATTAAGTACGGTCAGCAGTTGCGGTAATGTTCCAAATTCGGACTCGAGGCACCAACTTCCTTGATTGTGGTCCTTTCGATGAAGTTGCCACATTCCACTCTCAGACTTGAATTCGATCCTGGCGATATCTATCGTTCCGCCTGTCTTGTCAATATTCCGTGAGCAACAGGGACTCCTGACTTCGTATCCCCGGGGAATGGAGTGCACTTCTGGTGAAACATAGCGATACCTGCACCTTTCGGATAATTTTTTTTGAATTCTTTTGAAGTCGACTTCATTGGGATGCGGATACTTTTCCAAAGGCCTCCCCCCTTCGTCCGGACGCCACCCATCTTCAGACGGACACCAACTCCTCTTCGAGACAGCCCACCACCAATCCTTCAGCGAACTCCACCAGATAAACAGGGGTATTGGTCTCTTCATGGCTACCCACTTGAACGATCTCGCCGCAACATCCCGTCTTCACGAGCAGATCTCCCGGTTCCTTTCCGGGAAAGGTTCCATCGTTGAAGAGATCCGTTGTGGCAGTGACCGGTTGTCCCCACTGATATCTTGGAATCCTTTCGCCTATCATGATTTCACCTAAGCCTGAGCTTGATAACGGGGATAGTTATTGTCGATGACACACGTGTTCTCCACGGGACAGACAGCCACGCATTGCGCATCATCGAAATAACCGATGCACTCCGTACACTTTTTCGGATTGATCACGAAGGTGCCATCCTTTTCGTAAATCGCCACATTCGGGCATTCCGGTTCGCAGGCCGAACACGCCGTGCATTGCGATGAAATGATCTTGTACGCCATTTTTGTATTCCCCTTCAAAATTGACCCAACCCACACCCCCAAGTCAAAAGCAACAAACATGCCAAATTATCAACCTGCTAAAAAACATAAAATATCCTGAAAATACAACCATGATTCATTTGTTTACATCCATACATCCCTGTCTCATCTGTCGCAAATGCGACAACCCTTCGTTATTGATTCGAGGAAAAAAATCTGTTGGCTGTTGTTTTGCCTATTTTTCTCCTGCATTGGTTTACCGTCATGCTCTCCGAGGTTCTGGATTCGTCCTCCACCCTGGTTTTATTCAGAATTGCCATCCCCCGAACCTGTTGGCACAACTGTTGCTTTATCGTGATGTAATACCTGAATAACTGGGGGTTGACATGTCCGTGATCATTAACGATGTGACGTTGCGCGATGGCGAACAAACCGCCGGGGTTGCCTTCAATGCGGAAGAAAAGATTGCCATTGCCTGTGCGCTGTCAGAATCAGGAGTTCCCGAGATGGAGATAGGCATTCCGATCCTCGGTCCGGAAGAACAGGAAGTCATCCAAACGATCACCAAAATGGGTCTCTCTGCCCGTTTGATGGTTTGGGGAAGAATGTTGCACGAGGATTTTCTGGTCATGGCAAAGTGCGGCGCCGACATCGTCAATCTGTCCATTCCGGTTTCTGACCTCCAGATTTTCAACAAAATTTCCCGGGACAGATCCTGGGTTTTGAATACCATCAGCCGACAGGTCAGCGAAGCCCGGGACCTGGGTATCGAGGTCAGCGTGGGGGGCGAGGATTCCTCTCGTGCCGACTTGAGTTTTCTGATGCAGGTCATGGAAAGGGCGCAAATGGCGGGAGCCAGGAGATTCCGATTTGCAGATACTCTGGGACTGCTGGATCCCTTCACGACCTTTGATCGAATTCGGCAGTTGAAAAGGAACTCGGATCTGGAAATCGAGATTCATGCCCATGACGATCTCGGACTGGCCACGGCCAACACCCTTGCCGCCGTCACTGCCGGTGCAACCCATGTCAATACCACAGTCAACGGTCTGGGAGAAAGAGCGGGTAACGCGCCCCTTGAAGAAGTCGTCATGGGCTTGAGACACCTTTATGGCATCGAAACCGGGATCGATGCGCACTGCTTTCCGGAAATATCGGAACTGGTCGCGCGCGCCTCCGGTCGTCCGATACCCGCCAATAAATGTATTGTCGGCAGTTCTGTTTTCACTCATGAATCAGGCATCCACATCGATGGACTGCTCAAAAATGTCACCAATTATCAAAATTTTGACCCGGCCGAAGTGGGTCGTGAACACTGCCTCGTCCTGGGAAAACATTCGGGCTCTAAATCGGTCCTGAATGCCTATGCCCAACTGGGTATCCTACTGACCGATTCCGAGGTCAAATCAATTCTTGCCCGTATTCGGGATCACGCGGTCGCCAACAAGCAAATCCCCAACTCTGGAGACCTTGAACGCTTCTACGCGGAAACCCTGTCGGGGTCGACACACCCCCACTGATCGATCATCGGATCCAGAGAAGGATATTTCTCCACGATCCGGTCTCGCCCCCAGTCCGCATTCTTTGAAATCGATGCGTCATATTCCAAACACTTCCTCTGATCAGGTTTGTCAGATTTGCGACATTCCTTGGAGGGAGTTATGTTTAACCATTAATTATCAATAGAATAAATTTTGGCATGGGAATTGCTTAAGTTATTGTTGTGTTTTTTTGACCATCGTTATATAGATAACTATATAACGACACACTTTGCACACAAACCCAACAAGAGGAAATTCTCATGACTTCACTCGCAAGCAACTCAACCCCCTCATGGTTGATCGGCGCAGGACTGTTTTCTTTGACACTCAAGGTTTTTGCCGATTCGGATCCAAACGCCCCTTCCTTGAATTCCCCTGAATCCAACACGAACAGCGGCTGGTTTGCCACCGTCGATAAAACCCAGGAGGAACAGCCCCATTGGATGACCCCACTGGTGACGGTGACCCCGCGCCTGGAAGAAGAATATCGCTACGATCAGGTCGTACAGAACAAGGCAGGGGGAACCACGCTGACGAACAATGGAGGCGGAAAAGGACTGGAATTGATTCCTTCCGAACATGTTGAAGTCATCATCGGCCAACCTGGTTACATGAGCAACCAAACCCCTAAAACCACCACCTCGGGATGGGCCGATGAATCGCTCCTCATGAAATACCGATTCCTGTCTGCCAACGAAGAACAGGGCAACTACATCGTCACGGGCTTCATGGGGGTGAGTCTTCCAACGGGGAGCACTGCTTTTACTCAGAACCATACCGTTACCACCCCGACTCTGGCGGTTGGAAAAGGTTGGGGAACCCGGGACCAGGGGGTGAATATACAAAGTACGTACAGTAAAAGTTTCCCTTCCGGAAACCAGAATATCCTTGGCGAACCCACCGTCTGGAATACTTCTTTTCAAGGACATTTTTCCAACTATTTCTGGCCTGAAATCGAAACCAGCGTGACTCATTGGCAAGGGGGGCTACTCGCCGGGAAAGATCAGACGATCGTCACTTACGGTATTATCTTCGGTCGAATTCCTCTTGAAGGCAGAACCAGACTCATTCTGGGTGCCGGGTATCAGACGGCCAACATGAGTGGATTCAGCACGTTTGGAAGTGGATGGGTCACGTCGGCCCGGCTGGCATTCTGATTCGGCCCACAAACGCCAGAAATGCCAAGCGACCCCCCACAGGTTGCTTGGTACCGTATCCTGTCCGCTGAAAACCGTGTCATTCCCTCCCGTCACTCAGTCAGCGTTCACCGCTTTCAAGAAAGTTTCACCCCAGGCGCGCACATCATGGGTGCGCACGATTGAAACCAGACGCGACATACGGTATGCGCGATCGTCGGACGCAAGCGTGAGCGCAGAGTGGAGTGTCTGTACCATGCTGGTCGCATCATAGGGATTGGTAAGCAGGGCGCCGTGCAATTCGACTGCTGCTCCTGCAAATTCGGACAGAACGAGAGCACCGTTGCCCCCAACGCTCCCCTGCGTTGCCACATATTCTTTTGCCACCAGATTGAGACCGTCGCGTAACGGCGTAATCCACGCAACATCGGCGACAGCATAATAGGCCACGACCTCCTCATAGGGAAGGGAACGGTAAAAATAGCGTACCGGGGTCCAGTCAAGTGTCGAAAATCGGCCATTGATGCGCCCTACCAACTGATCGACTTCGACACGTAACGATTGGTACACTTCCATGCCCTGCGCAGCCGGCGTCACAAAATTCAGTAAAACCACTTTGGCAGCCAGTTCCGGGTGTTTATCGAGCAATGCCTCGAACGCAAGCAATTTTTCGAGCGAACCTTTCACATAGTCGAGCCGTTCGAGCGAGAGAATCGCAGACCGTCCGGCCAACTCAGCGCGAATGCTCTTGATCTTGCGACGAACCGAGGGCTTCTGCAAGATGTGATCGATCTGGTCACAGTCAATACCGACGGGATGTGCCCCCAGGCGAATATTTCGACCCGCCACTTTTATGCCACTGGTTGCCGAATCAACCCCGAGCGCGCAGCCATAGGTAAGAAACCGAGGCGCACAGGGGCTGGTATCCAGAATTTCCGTGGGCGCATAACTGCGTACGGCATCGACAAAATTTTCGACATAACGTGGGATATGGAATCCAATGTAATCACATTGCAACAAACTTCCGATGATTTCGCGGTGCCAAGGGATAATATTGAACACATCAGAGGAGGGAAAAGCCGTGTGATGGAAAAATGCGATCTTCAAATCGGGGCGAAGCATTCTCAAAAATGCCGGAACCATCCACAGGTTGTAGTCATGCACCCAAACCAGGCCACCCTTTGATGCTTCAGAAGCCGTTCTTTTGGCGAAAACTTCGTTGATTTCGAGATAGTGCTCCCAGTGTGTATGCCGAAATACGGCTTTGTCCGAAAATGAAAAAATGATAGGCCAAAATGCTTCTTTGGAGAACTTTTTGTAAAAAAGGTCGATATCGTTTGCCGTCAACGGGATGCGGGCCGCGCGCAAGTTTGGGTACCGTTTCTTGTCGACGGTGACCCGCGCATCGAACCCTTCCGGTTCGCGGGTGGGTTGTTGCGACCATGCAACCCACGAACCGGTGGTCCCACCCGAAAAAAAATTAAGCAAGGTAGGAATGATGCCATTGGGACTCTTGGGTCGTTGTCTCTTCCCCTCGAGGGTCTCGTCAAAGGGAAGGCGGTGGTACACCATGACCAGATCAGACTCTCCCAGACAATCGGCGATAGCGGATTTTTCGCCGTTCAGTAACCGATGATGAGTCAGTCCTTCGAGAATTCCCGCGCACCCATCCCCTACGGCAAGATGGATGTGCTCGAGTTGACGCACGGCTTCGACGAGGGCGGGTTCGGCATTACCCACGACGACACCATGGAAACCGGTCGAAAACATCGACAAGTCATTGAGCGAATCACCCGCCGCAAGTATGGTTTCAAAGTCAAATCCAAGTTGTTCGCAGAGCCGTCGTAAGGTAGAGCCTTTTCCAATGCCCTTGGGAAGCACATCGAGATATCGTTGTGCAGAGAAAAGCAATTCGCAGCCCAACTCGTTGACGACGAGCCGCAGTTCATCGTCAATCCGACCTTCCTGTACGAAGAATGAACATCGACGTTCCTGTGGCACGGTTTGCTGCTCAAGGTAGGTAAAGGGGACCAGTGCCTCGAGTACCCGGTGGGTTCCTGGCCATACCGCTGCAATTTCCTGCTGCAGCGGCATGACCGGCAGCAGACTTTCCCCATAAACAACGGTTGCGCCCACATCGGCAATGATGTAATCGGGTCTTGGCACCGTGGGGTCATTCAAGACCGGCAACACCGACTCGAGACCACGACCTGTCACAAAAATAAGTTTGGAACCCGGCATGTTCCCTCTGAACAACTCGCGCAGATGACGACGAGCAGGCAGTGGACCAGCCAGCAAAGTGCCGTCCAAATCGGTGGCCAACACCAGATGCTCACTCGGATTCCACTTTGGAAAATGCGATTCAACTTCCATGTTCTCCTTCTCCTTTATTCCCCTACGCCATTCTCTGATATAAGCCAGAAAAGCGTAAAGTGGCTTACCATTGCCACAATTATTTTAGAATTTCACCACCGGAACACCGGTTGAAGATTGGCGGGCACATGCAGATACGATATTTCGCCGGTTCGGAAACACCCGCGCTTCTGATGCGGTACCCAGCAGAAACTCATGGAGTGATACGCCTCCGCCTGATGAACTTTTCAAACAGGGTTACAGTCGGGATATCGTATGTACTCATGGCTTGTTCAAGGTTATTACAGGTCCATTCCGATTAACTTAAGCAATAATCATACCAAAATAATTGTATATTATTATCATATTGATTACAAATGGTTTTTACAAACATCTTCCAAGAATTACCCGGGATTTCGCACTCCAACTCCAGACCAAATGTCGCTGTTTGGCGACACCGGGTTAAGAATAGGTTAAGAATGGGCATCTAATCGGCTGAATACAAACGGGACTACCTTTGTCTCTCAGAAGAGACAATCATCGGAACCAGCGTTCATGACTCGATCGCAATCGATGGCAAAGCCATTTGGGGTATATTGAGACCAATGGGCCTGTTTCAGGCTCCACATTTTTTCACGAATCGGTTGAACCCTCCCTTATGACAAACCATGGCGGACATTCAGACAGTGCTCTCCAGGACATTCAATAATTTTTTTGAATCAGAAAAGTCGAGCGGTATTTTCCTGATTTTCTGCACCCTCGTATCGCTTGCCCTTGCCAATTCATCCCTGGGAAATGGCTACCTGAGTTTCTGGCATATCCATATCGCCGGCCTGACCATGGAACACTGGGTGAACGATGGATTGATGGCGATTTTTTTCCTGTTCATGGGTCTGGAGTTGGAGCGTGAACTCTACAACGGTGAACTTTCGAACCTGAAAAATGCGCTGTTACCGATGACGGCCGCACTCGGCGGAATCGGTGTCCCGGCATCGATTCATTTCATGCTGAACGCAGGTACGCCGACTCAAGCCGGAACCGGCATACCGATGGCGACGGACATCGCCTTTGCACTGGGTGTACTGGCCATACTGGGCAGTCGGGTGCCCGCATCACTGAAGATATTCCTGACGGCACTCGCCGTGATCGACGACCTTGGCGCGATAATCGTGATCGCCCTATTTTATACGGCGCAGTTTTCCCTGG
Organism: Pseudomonadota bacterium; assembly: GCA_021805445.1. Lineage (GTDB taxonomy): Bacteria > Pseudomonadota > Gammaproteobacteria > Burkholderiales > Ferrovaceae > Ferrovum. The sequence continues at coordinate 5,769 of JAJZFH010000040.1, read as the reverse complement.
CTTATTTGGCCAGCGCCCTTGGTGTGTTTGTTCTACTCCTCATTTTTAACCGGGTATTCAAGGTCATGTCGGTGCCTCTCTACCTGCTGGGCGGTGCTCTGATGTGGTTTTTCATGTTCAAATCCGGTGTCCATGCCACTATTTCCGGTGTACTGCTCGCCTTTGCCCTCCCGTTTTCCGCCAAAGCGGAGGACAAGGAATCACCTTCTCATCGACTTGAAAATTTTCTGCACAAACCGGTGGCTTTTATCATCCTTCCCCTGTTTTCTCTGGCCAATACGGGACTTATCATCGGACCCGAATGGCAAGAAAGCCTATCGAGCACGAACAGTTTGGGGATTATCGCGGGCTTGGTGATCGGCAAACCGGTGGGTATTACCCTGGCATGCTTCCTTGCCATCGCAACAAATATTTGTCGGCTTCCCTCTGGCCTGAAGTGGTCACACATTTTTGGAGCGGGTCTTCTGGGAGGAATTGGCTTTACGATGTCGATCTTCATCGCCAATCTGGCCTTTTCCGGCAAGTCGGACATCGTCGATGCGTCAAAATTGGCGATCCTTCTCTCATCCCTTTCTTCGGGGATTCTTGGCTTTCTTTGGTTGAAACTATTCAGCCACGAAACTCAGCATGACGTGGGGATATATCCACGGTTTTGATTGCTGTTTCCCCCTCCTTGAATCAGCGTGGGATGGGCGCAATGGAGTAGCGTACCCACAGGTGATGTTCTGTCCCTGGAGCCAGGGTGATCCTGTCCTCGACTGCATTGGCATTTTCGACACAAACCATGTGAAGATAACCTTCATCTCCCAGATCGCCCAATTTTGCCGATTTTTCAATCCAGGGGTTCCAGATCACTGTGGAGGCGCTCCCATTCTTGGTGATCCGGATTTGGCGTTGCATCAGAGGATCCTCGATCAGAATATCCCGTGTGGCCCCCAGATAAACACGGTCGGTTTCTTGCGTAAAACTCACGACCCCTTTCTGAATCTTGCGAACTCCCCCCTCCACTTTGTCAAGGTAGACGCACTCCTCCAGTCCAAGCAAGCGAATGGCGCGGACATCCCCCACCCGGAAGTAGGTATGGAGGGCTTGGCCAATAGTCACAGGCTGGCTTCCCAGATTGCGCGTCACGAGATCTACTTCCAGGTGTGAACCGATGGTCATGCGGCTCTCCAAGGTGGTGGCATGCGGCCATTGATTTTTTGGAAAGGAGGTTTCCGGAAGGTGAAAGACGAGTCGCGTGGTTCCGTCTGCCTGCGTTTCCACGTGCGATATTTCCCACAGAGCGGTGCGTGCAAAGCCGTGGGCAGGAAAATCTCCTTGTGATTCGTGCGGTCCAAACCAAGGCCAGCATACAGGAGCACCGCCCCGGATCGACTTCCCTTTCAGGAATGAAGCTTCCTTTGACAGCCAGATGACCGCTTCTCCGCCCTTCGGCACCCAACTCGTCAGTTGAGCGCCCTGAAGAGCAATGCGGGCGGACGCCCATGGGTTGTTCACATCCACCTGGATGAAACCCTTGGGGTCCTGACAAAAACTCACTTGATTCGGGATGCCATGGCGACGATTCAATTCGGAAATACTTTCCACCTGTCCTCCTCAAAAAATGGATGGATGATTCTATAATTCGGGGTCATCATCGTCTCACAGTTCCGTGCGCTCGACGACAGGAATCCATTTTTCCCCGCGTAGAGCCGCCTCCATGGCTTATCATACGCCCATGGACAGAAATGAACCTTGGGATGTGATCGTCATCGGCGCGGGTGCGGCGGGCATGATGTGTGCTTCTCAGGCTGGGCAACGGGGTCGCAAGGTATTGCTGATCGACCATGGTCATAAATTGGCTGAAAAAATCCGTATCTCCGGGGGGGGTCACTGTAATTTCACCAACCTTTACTGTGGGCCGGATAACTTTCTCTCCCAAAACCCTCATTTCTGCCGTTCTGCCCTGGCGCGCTACACTCCCCAGCATTTCATTGCCCTGGTGGAACGTCACGGCATCCGCTACCACGAGAAAACCCTGGGACAATTGTTTTGTGACGGCAGTGCCCAGCAGATCATTGCCTTGCTGCGGAGTGAATGTGAACGGGGTCAGGTAACCTGGCGCATGCCTTGCGAAGTGCAGGCGGTGAGCCAAAATGCGGAAGGATTTCAGGTGGCGACGACCCACGGTCATTATCAGTCCCGAGCACTGGTCATGGCCACTGGGGGACTGGCCGTCCCAGCCATTGGCTCGACACCGATGGCTTATCAAATTGCCGAACAATTCGGTCTGGCGGTGATCACACCCCGCCCGGCCCTGGTACCTCTGGCCCTGGAACCTGAAACCCTGACCCGGTTTGGCGATTTGTCCGGCCTTTCCCTGGAAGTTGAAGTCTCTTGTCGCAAAGGACGTTTTCGCGAGTCCCTGTTGTTTACCCATCAAGGAATTTCCGGCCCGGCCGTTCTGCAAATTTCTTCTTACTGGCAAAACGGAGACTTCATCTCCATCGATCTGTTGCCAGACAGAGACGCGGAAACCTGGCTCCGCGACCATGCGTCCGGTCGAGTTCGAATCGATAACTTCCTGGCAGAAGTCTTGCCGCGCAGATTTGCGCAACAATGGTGTGCCGCCCATGATCTGTCAAAACCACTCTGCCAGTTCACCCCACCAGAACTTCGAAACATCGGGGAAACCCTCGAAAACTGGCGGATCCGGCCCTCAGGTACCCTGGGTTATCACAAAGCCGAAGTCACCCTGGGTGGAGTTGCCACGGAGGGATTATCGTCCAGGACCATGGAATCCAAAACGGTTCCGGGGCTTTACTTTATCGGTGAAGCCGTGGATGTGACAGGACATCTGGGCGGATTCAATTTTCAATGGGCTTGGGCCAGCGGCAATGCTGCCGGGCAGGCCGTATGAATTTCCTGACCGATTTCCGAAATTCCGCACATTCGGTCAACCACAGACACGAGTGAAAACCGCACTGAGCGGAGAAGACGTTGCAGCAAATTTTGGACTTGGCCCTCCTTTTCAAGCATAATCGTCTGCTGTCAGCAACGAACCGAGTAATAATTCCCGATTTGAAACCATGGATAATCCACGTGTCAATCAGTACGTCGTCACTGGGGCTGCACGTCGAGGGGGAGCCGCCATCGTACGATCACTGCATGATGCCGGGTACCGCGTCATCCTACATTGCCGCACTTCCTCGCAGATCGAGGCCGACAGTCTTTGCCATACCTTGAATGCGCTACGCGCGCACAGTGCCCAACTCTGGGTGGAGGATCTGTGCAACCCTTTCCCCTCTCCCTTCTTTTGTACGGACATCGATGGCATCGTGGCCAATGCTTCGGATTTTTCCCCAACGCATCTCGACAACTATGAAGAGCATCTGGAACGGGATCTGGGCAGTCATCTTTATGGCCATCTCCGCCTGATTCGCCAATGTCGTGACTCACTGGTAAAACGGCAAGGCGCCATTGTCGCCATCGGCGATATTCACTTTCATCGCCCGGCTTCCGGTTACCTGACCTACCACATTGCCAAAAATGCCCTGATGGCTGCGATGCAAGCCCTGGCGGTGGAACTGGCGCCCCAGGTTCGGGTCAATACCGTACTGCCCGGTCACTTTGACTGGCCGCATAAATCCCGGGCATTTGCCGAAGAAAACCAACAAAGGATCCTGCAAGCCGTGCCCTTGAAGCGATTGGGCCAATTCGATGAATTGGCCCGTGCCGTTCGCTTTTTGTTGTGCGAAGCCACTTTCAGCACCGGATCCTTTCTGACCGTTGACGGCGGTCTGTCACTCCATATTGAAGGATAAAATGTCCCTGCCCTCCCCTTTTTCTTCTGATTCTCTCACCCGCTTCGTTCTGGAGGGCATCGACCTCGAGTTGGAAATCGGAATCAACGCCTCTGAAATTGGCAAACCCCAGAAGGTCTCTCTGACCGTGAGTGTCGAAGTGCCGGACACCCTCTGCCACATTGCGGATTCGCGGGAAGGATTACTCGCTGGCTACGACTACAATCACGTTTATGACGCCATCAAGCAAGCCATCTCGGAACCCGTGACATTGATCGAGGTGCTGGCTCAACGAATCGCCGATCTCCTTTTGCTCAACCCCGAAGTCCGGGTTTGTGAAATCAAGGTCATGAAGTACCGGATGTGGCCCGAAGTGGCCACGGTGGCGGTTTCCATCCGGCGCTCTCAACCCCTCTGACACAGGAGGCCCGCCCCACCAAGGAAAGTGCGAGAACGCACCCCACATCGTCTGATTTGACCAGCATCACGGTTCCGGCAAATTGCCAACCCCTTATGGTTATTGCGAAAAGTGTGGCCTGACACGTGAAAATTTGCGGACGTTCAAGCGATTTCATCGCTCAACCTCCTACCAGTTCTGGCAGCCAAACTTCCTGTCAGAACGTCAATTCAATTCCAATTTACGGAATAGAACCTGCGTCCGCAACGGCAGCGGTGCGACGAATAGACCAACTTATCACCGCATGAAATACGGCGAATAACTTGCGCTTACGGAGAATGCGCCCCATAATCTCCGCATGAACAGCGGCGATCACACTTACATCTGGCAGGCCACCGACTGGCCAAGCTGGCGCTTCGACCTGGCTACCTTGGCTCAGTCGTTGGCTGACGTCAGCCGCGCCCAGGGCCTACTAATGGGGCGCCTCGCCGACGTGGGCATGGCCTTGCGCGACCAGGCAAGCCTATCGGCGCTGACCGAGGACGTCATGAAGACCAGTGAGATCGAGGGTGAACAGTTCAACGTCGAGTCTGTCCGATCGTCCATTGCCCGCCGCCTCGGCGTCGACATCGGTGCGCTGGCCCCGGTGGACCGTCACGTCGAAGGCGTGGTCGAGATGGTGCTAGACGCCACCGCCAACTGCAACTCCACGGTCACCCGAGATCGCTTGTTCGGCTGGCATGCCGCGCTGTTTCCCACGGGCTACTCCGGCCTTGCCAAGATCAAGGTCGACGGCTGGCGCGACGATGCCAGCGGCCCGATGCAGGTGGTATCTGGCCCCATCGGGCGCCAGCGGGTGCATTTCGAAGCGCCGCCGGCCGACCAGCTGGGGTTCGAGACCGACCGCTTTCTGGCCTGGGCCAATAGCCCGTCGAACGAGCCGCCGTTGATCAAGGCCGGGCTTGCCCATCTGTGGTTTGTCACCTTGCATCCATTCGACGACGGGAACGGCCGTATCGCCCGTGCCATCGGCGATTTGTTCCTGACCCGTGCCGATGGCAATCCCCAGCGCTTCTACAGTCTGTCGGCGCAGATCCAGCGGGAACGCAAGGCCTACTACGACATCCTGGAGCGGACTCAGAAAGGTACGCTCGACATCACGGGGTGGCTGGCATGGTTCCTTGCCACACTGCATAGAGCCGTCGACCGGGCGCAGCACACGCTCGACGCCGTGCTGGCCAAGACGCGGTTTTGGCAATGCTGGGCCACGACGCCATTGAATGAGCGGCAGGTGAAGTTGATCAATCGACTACTCGACGGCTTTGAAGGCAAGTTCACCAGTAGCAAGTGGGCGGCGATCGCCAAATGCTCACCGGACACAGCATTGCGCGACATCAATGACTTGTTGGCTCGCGGCGTGTTGCGGAAAACAGATGCTGGTGGTCGCAGCACCCACTACGAGTTGAAAGATTTTGCCGACAAGGAATGACTTGACTCATGTGCGGAACAATGTCTTCATCGACTCCTGCTGTTGGGACCCTGAATCGCCCACGACAGGAATCTGATGTAGGACCGCGACCTGCTGCT
>JAJZFH010000026.1 GCA_021805445.1 Pseudomonadota bacterium | reverse complement strand
GGTTTCAGGATCTATTTCACTCCCCTCCCGGGGTTCTTTTCACCTTTCCCTCACGGTACTTGTTCACTATCGGTCGACTACGAGTATTTAGCCTTGGAGGATGGTCCCCCCATGTTCAGACAGGATTACACGTGTCCCGCCCTACTTGTCGTACGCCTAGTTCCACACGAATATTTTAAGGTACAGGGCTATCACCTACTTTGGCCACCGTTTCCAAGGTGTTCTCATGATATTCATGCTAAAACGCACAGGCTGGTCCGATTTCGCTCGCCACTACTATCGGAATCTCGGTTGATTTCTTTTCCTCGAGTTACTTAGATGTTTCAGTTCACTCGGTTAGCCTCAACTGCCTATTTATTCAGCAGAAGATACCCTTGCGGGTGGGTTTCCCCATTCGGACATCTACGGATCAAAGCTTGATTGCCAGCTCCCCGCAGCTTAACGCAGGCTTCCACGTCCTTCATCGCCTGTAGTCGCCAAGGCATCCACCGTATGCACTTAGTCGCTTGATCCTATAACTTTGACCTAAGCCAAAGTATAAGTAAATTAACAAAGTTTGATGCAATCGCAAATGCATATAAATGCAATTATCAGCTTTTCGAATTGTTAAAGAACGCAGCCTATTGATTAATATCAAACCTAAATGCACAAAAAATTCTGCATTTAGGTTTGATGGTGGAGGTGAACGGGATCGAACCGATGACCCCCTGCTTGCAAAGCAGGTGCTCTCCCAACTGAGCTACACCCCCATATGAAATTACCCATGGCAGGTGGTGGGTCTGGTTGGGCTCGAACCAACGACCCCCGCCTTATCAAGACGGTGCTCTGACCAGCTGAGCTACAGACCCAAGAGGGGTCGCAATAAACGCCACCAATCACCGCAATAATTATTGCAGGCTGCTGAGCCGATAAGCGTGAGCGCTTGACCTTCAAGCGTATTCCAGAAAGGAGGTGATCCAGCCGCACCTTCCGATACGGCTACCTTGTTACGACTTCACCCCAGTCATGAAGCCTACCGTGGTAATCGCCCTCCTTGCGGTTAGGCTAACTACTTCTGGTAAACCCCACTCCCATGGTGTGACGGGCGGTGTGTACAAGACCCGGGAACGTATTCACCGCGGCAAGCTGATCCGCGATTACTAGCGATTCCGACTTCATGCAGTCGAGTTGCAGACTGCAATCCGGACTACGAACGGTTTTCTGGGATTGGCTCCCCCTCGCGGGTTGGCAGCCCTCTGTACCGTCCATTGTATGACGTGTGTAGCCCTACCCATAAGGGCCATGATGACTTGACGTCATCCCCACCTTCCTCCGGTTTGTCACCGGCAGTCTCATTAGAGTGCCCTTTCGTAGCAACTAATGACAAGGGTTGCGCTCGTTGCGGGACTTAACCCAACATCTCACGACACGAGCTGACGACAGCCATGCAGCACCTGTGTTCCGGCTCTCTTTCGAGCACTCCCAAATCTCTTCGGGATTCCAGACATGTCAAGGGTAGGTAAGGTTTTTCGCGTTGCATCGAATTAAACCACATCATCCACCGCTTGTGCGGGTCCCCGTCAATTCCTTTGAGTTTTAACCTTGCGGCCGTACTCCCCAGGCGGTCAACTTCACGCGTTAGCTTCGTTACTGAACAGTTGCCCGTCCAACAACCAGTTGACATCGTTTAGGGCGTGGACTACCAGGGTATCTAATCCTGTTTGCTCCCCACGCTTTCGTGCATGAGCGTCAGTACAGGTCCAGGGAGCTGCCTTCGCCATCGGTGTTCCTCCGCATATCTACGCATTTCACTGCTACACGCGGAATTCCACTCCCCTCTACCGTACTCTAGTCGAATAGTCATAAATGCAATTCCTAGGTTGAGCCCAGGGATTTCACATCCATCTTTTCCAACCGCCTGCGCACGCTTTACGCCCAGTAATTCCGATTAACGCTCGCACCCTACGTATTACCGCGGCTGCTGGCACGTAGTTAGCCGGTGCTTATTCTGCAGGTACCGTCATCCATTCGCGGTATTATCGCAAACGATTTCTTTCCTGCCAAAAGTGGTTTACAACCCGAAGGCCTTCTTCCCACACGCGGCATTGCTGGATCAGGCTTTCGCCCATTGTCCAAGATTCCCCACTGCTGCCTCCCGTAGGAGTCTGGGCCGTGTCTCAGTCCCAGTGTGGCTGGTCGTCCTCTCAGACCAGCTACGGATCGTCGCCTTGGTGAGCTTTTACCTCACCAACAAGCTAATCCGACATCGGCCGCTCCATCGACGCAAGGCCTTGCGGTCCCCTGCTTTCACCCGTAGGTCTTATGCGGTATTAGCAACGCTTTCGCGCAGTTATCCCCCATCAATGGGCACGTTCCGATGCATTACTCACCCGTTCGCCACTCGCCACCAGGGTTGCCCCCGTGCTGCCGTTCGACTTGCATGTGTAAGGCATGCCGCTAGCGTTCAATCTGAGCCAGGATCAAACTCTACAGTTTAATCTTGGTGCCAATTAAGGCCAACTCATTTAGGAACTACGGATTTCTCCGTACTTCTTTTGTGAGCGTTTAACTCGTATTTTGCAATCGGGTCAAACGCCCACACTTATCGGCTGCTTTTTGTTAATGAACCCGCTTTTGCGGCTGCTGCATTTGCAGCGAAGAATCAGTATTCTTGCAGAACTCTTATTCCTGAGTCAAGCACAAGGTTTTATCAGAAGCAGGTTTTGAAGGCTTACTGCTGACTTGGAGCTTGATCGCGGCTGCTTTTGTTGGTTTTTTGAGAGCCAGCGAAAAGCAGCAAGACCGAAATTATGCACCCCGGCTTGGCCCGTGTCAACACCTTTTCGCAACCGAACTGCCTTGCTCTCTTGCTGGCCGTTGAAGAACCCGTGGATGCATGTACTCCTGCCCTCGGAATCGCATGGTGACGCCCGTCGCAGGCTGCTCCATTTCTGCGCAAGAAGCCCGATTCCGGCAGAAATCGACCCGCCCGAGCGGTTTGGCGCAGCCATTCCCATGGTTTTGCCGCCCATCACGCGGACTGCGGACGCAATGCGGCCAAGGAACGCAACCGCGTGAGGTTGTACGCCGCCATGGTCAGCGTCAGCAGTTGGTCGACTTTGTCCAGGCTGCGCACCATGACCTGGCGGATCGGGCCGATCGTCTTGCCCCAGCCGAAGCATTGCTCGATGCACTTGCGCCGGCGCTGGCTCGCGCGTAGCCGCCGTGCCGCGTCGTGCACCCGTCGATCGCGCTGCCACCAGTACAGCGCGTGTTGCGCGCCACATGCGGCGTGACCTTCAGCTCTCGGCAGGCCTTCACGAAACCGCACGTGTCGCAATTCTTATCCGCGCCGACGGTCACGCGCCCGTCGACGCGAGCCACGCCTCCGAGCATCGTCGCCGCCGTGTCGTGCCCCGCGTCGTCGTTGGGTGTACCGGCCCGGACATTGACGACCAGTCCATGCCGTTGTCGATGAGCACATGCCCCTGGTGGCTTAGCAGCGCAGGCGCCGCGCTGCTCTTGCGATCCAGCCGGCTCTCGGGATCACGCGTCAAGGCGTGCGTGGCGTTGCTGCGCTTGTCGCCGTGCCAGTCCTCGGACGGCCTGTCGTCATCGCTGCCGTCCTTGCGCCGCACGCTCTTGTGGCTGGCCCAGGCGTGGATCAACGTGCCGTCCACACTGAAATGCGCGCACGGCAGCAGCCCGCGCTTGTCGGCCATCTCCACCGTCGCGTTGAACCAATCGGTCACGGCGTCGAACGCGATCAGCCGGTCGCGGTTGTTGCTGAACTCTGCAGCAGCACACACCGCGTCCTCGATGGCAAGACCGACGAACCCGCGCAACAGCAGGTCGTGGGCAATTGGCTCGACGAGCTGGCGCTCGCTGCGCACGCTGTACAGCACCTGCAGCAGCATCGCGCGCATGAGCTTCTCCGGTGCGATGCTGGGGCGACCAGCCTTCGCATCGGCCTCGACCATCGCCGAGAACTTCGCGTCCATCTTGGCCAGCACCTCGTTCAGCCACTGGCGGATCGGGCGCAGCGGGTGGGACTGCGGCACGAATTCCTCCAGCTTCACCGTGCTGAACAACGCCTCGTTGTAACTATCGGCTCCGCATCCCGCGTCTTTCACTGCTGATCGTCGCTGCCCGACAGCGTCGCCGATCCCGGCCCGGCGCGCCAGTTCTTCAACGGTCTGTTGGCAAGCAGGTGAGCGGGGCCATGCACGCGTGCCATTCGACGCTCCTCCACCCGCCTTCCTTGCGGGAGTTTTCCCACGACACGCCGACCTCATCCTCTGCACATCGGAGTCCAAAGCAATCGCACTTGCTCACTGGCGTGATTGGCCAGGACCTTCACGCTGAGTCACGGTGCGCACAGGCAGCGCGTTCAGTTCCTTGGCGACGCTGGGCACGGTCTCAGCTTGCTGTTCTAGCCAGACTCTCGATGTGTCCGCCTGCCCGGCATGGCTTGGGTAGCACC
>JAJZFH010000031.1 GCA_021805445.1 Pseudomonadota bacterium | reverse complement strand
AAAGAGATGGCTAATTTGAGACAGATTGCATTTTACGGGAAGGGTGGGATCGGGAAGTCGACGACTTCGCAGAACACTTTGGCGGCATTGGCGGATTTGGGGCAGAAGATTCTGATTGTTGGCTGTGACCCGAAGGCGGATTCGACGCGGCTGATTTTGCACGCGAAGGCGCAGGACACGATTTTGAGTCTGGCGGCGGATGCGGGGAGCGTGGAGGATCTGGAGCTGGAAGATGTGATGAAGGTGGGTTACAAGGGGATTCGCTGTGTGGAATCTGGGGGACCTGAGCCGGGTGTGGGATGTGCGGGCCGGGGCGTGATCACCTCGATCAATTTTCTGGAAGAGGAGGGGGCTTACGACAACATGGACTATGTTTCCTATGATGTATTGGGGGATGTGGTGTGTGGTGGGTTTGCGATGCCGATTCGGGAGAACAAGGCGCAGGAGATTTACATTGTCATGTCTGGAGAGATGATGGCGATGTATGCGGCGAACAACATTTCGAAGGGGATTTTGAAGTATGCCAATTCTGGGGGTGTGCGTCTTGGGGGGTTGGTCTGCAATGAGCGCCAGACGGACAAGGAACTGGAGTTGGCGGAGTCGTTGGCGGTGAAGTTGAACACGAAGTTGATTCATTTTGTGCCCCGGGACAACGTGGTGCAGCATGCGGAACTGCGGCGGATGACGGTGTTGGAGTATGCGCCGGAGTCCAAGCAGGCGGATGAGTACCGGAGTTTGGCGACGAAGATTCATGCGAACGCGGGGAACGGGACGATTCCGACGCCGATCACGATGGACGAGTTGGAAGATTTGTTGATGGAGCATGGGATCATGAAGCGGGTGGATGAATCGGTGGTGGGCAAGACGGCGGCAGAACTGGCTGCGATGGCGGCGGCTCAGTAATTGAAGGGGACCTCGCCCGAGGGGAGGTAAGCCGAGGGCGGGGGTCTGGGAAGGTTGCGCCGATGGCCCTGTGGGGGTTGTGGGCTATGGGTGGAGATTTTCTGGGTCTTGTAAACCCTTTATTCATTTTTTCATAGGAGGGCGAAATGAGCCTGACAGTAGAGCAAGTGAAGGTGAGAAACCAGGCGTTGATCGAGGAAGTTCTCGAGGTTTATCCCGAGAAGACGGCGAAACGTCGAGCCAAGCACCTGAATGTGTATGAGGAAGGGAAGACGGACTGCAATGTGAAGTCGAACATCAAGTCGATTCCCGGGGTGATGACGATCCGGGGATGTGCGTACGCGGGGTCGAAGGGGGTGGTCTGGGGTCCGATCAAGGACATGGTGCACATCAGTCACGGACCGGTGGGCTGCGGACAGTATTCCTGGGCGGCACGGCGGAACTACTACATTGGGACGACGGGGGTGGATACCTTTGTGACGATGCAGTTTACCTCGGACTTTCAGGAGAAGGACATTGTTTTTGGTGGGGACAAGAAGCTCGAGAAGATCATGGATGAGATCGAGGACTTGTTTCCGCTGAACAAGGGGATCACGGTGCAGTCGGAATGTCCGATTGGGCTGATTGGGGATGATATCGAGGCGGTATCGAAGAAGAAGTCGAAGGAGTTTGGGGGGAAGACGATCGTGCCGGTGCGCTGCGAGGGATTTCGTGGGGTATCGCAATCGCTGGGGCACCATATTGCGAATGACACGGTGCGGGATTGGATATTTGACAAGTCGGAAGGGAAGCATCCGGAGTTTGTGAGCACGCCCTATGATGTGTCGATCATTGGGGATTACAACATTGGTGGGGATGCCTGGGCATCGCGGATTTTGCTGGAAGAGATGGGGTTGAGGGTGATTGCGCAGTGGTCTGGGGACGGGAGCATTGCGGAGTTGGAGAACACGCCGAAGGCGAAGTTGAATGTGCTGCATTGTTATCGTTCGATGAATTATATTTCGCGGCACATGGAGGAGAAGTACGGGATTCCGTGGGTGGAGTACAACTTTTTTGGGCCATCGAAGATCGAGGCATCGTTGCGGGAGATTGCGAGCCACTTTGATGACAAGATCAAGGAGGGGGCGGAACGGGTGATTGCGAAGTACAAGCCGTTGATGCAGGCGGTGATTGACAAGTACAAGCCGCGTCTGGCGGGGAAGACGGTGATGCTGTTTGTGGGGGGGTTGCGTCCGCGGCATGTGATTGGGGCGTATGAGGATCTTGGGATGGAAGTGGTGGGGACGGGGTACGAGTTTGGACATAACGATGACTACCAGCGTACGACCCACTATGTGAAGGACGGGACATTGATTTATGACGATGTGACGGGCTATGAGTTTGAGAAGTTTGTGGAGAAGGTTCAGCCGGATCTGGTGGGGTCTGGGATCAAGGAGAAGTATGTATTCCAGAAGATGGGGGTGCCGTTCCGGCAGATGCACTCCTGGGATTATTCGGGTCCGTACCACGGGTATGACGGATTTGCCATATTTGCGCGGGACATGGATATGGCGATCAACAATCCGATCTGGGGATTGACCAAGACGCCCTGGGCGAATAGTTGAAGCCGATTAATTAGAGTGATAGGAGAGACATCATGACGCAGAACTCGAATAGCGTACTGGACCATTTCAATTTATTTCGAGAGCCGGAATATCTGGAGATGTTCGAGAAGAAGAAGCAGAATTTTGAGAATTCGCACCCGAAGGAGCGAGTGGAAGAGATTCGGGAGTGGACCAAGACCTGGGAATACCGGGAGAAGAATTTTGGACGGGAAGCGCTGACGGTGAATCCGGCGAAGGCATGCCAACCGTTGGGGGCGGTGTTTGTGGCGGTGGGATTTGAAGGGACGATGCCGTTTGTGCATGGATCACAGGGATGCGTGGCGTATTACCGCAGTCACCTGAGCCGGCACTTCAAGGAGCCGTCGTCGTGCGTTTCGTCGTCGATGACGGAAGATGCGGCGGTGTTTGGGGGTTTGAACAACATGATCGATGGGTTGGCCAATACCTACAGCATGTACAAGCCGAAGATGATTGCGGTTTCCACGACGTGTATGGCGGAAGTGATTGGGGATGACTTGAACGGGTTCATCACCAATGCGCGCAACAAGGGGAGCGTGCCGGCGGATTATCCGGTGCCCTATGCACACACGCCGGCGTTTGTGGGTAGCCACATTACGGGGTACGACAATGCGTTGAAGGGGATTCTGTCGAATTTTTGGGAAGGGAAGACGCGGGAGGCGAACGGGAAGATCAACCTGATCGGGGGATTTGACGGCTACACCGTGGGGAATACGCGGGAAGTGAAGCGGATGCTGGACGTGATGGGGGTGGACTACACGATTCTGGCGGACAACAGCGAAGTGTTCGATACGCCTGCGGACGGGGAATTCCGGATGTACGATGGGGGCACGACGCTGGAGGATACGGCGGCGGCATTGAATGCGAAGGCGACGATCTCGATGCAACAGTATTGCACCGAGAAGACGCTGGCGTATGCGGCGAATCAGGGACAGGAAGTGGTGTCTTTCAATCATCCGGTTGGGGTGGCTGGGACGGACAAGTTTCTGATGGAAGTGGCGCGGATCACGGGCAAGGCGATTCCGGCCGCGCTGACGAAGGAACGGGGACGCCTGGTGGATGCGATCGCGGATTCGAGCGCCCATATTCATGGCAAGAAGTTTGCGATCTACGGGGACCCGGATCTGTGTCTGGGTCTGGCGGCCTTTTTGATGGAGTTGGGAGCGGAGCCGGTCCATGTGCTGTCGACCAATGGGGGCCACGACTGGCTGGAGAAGATGACCGCTCTGCTGGCCTCCTCACCCTTTGGGGCAGGGTGTCATGCCTATGCCGGAAAGGATCTGTGGCATATGCGTTCACTGCTGTTCACGGAGCCGGTGGACTTTTTGATCGGGAATACCTATGGGAAATATCTGGAACGGGATACGGGAACTCCCCTGATCCGGATCGGGTTTCCGATTTTTGACCGTCATCACCATCACCGTTATCCGGTGTGGGGGTATCAGGGCGGAATGAAGGTATTGGTGACGATACTCGACAAGATATTTGACGAGATGGACAAGAACACCAACATTCCTGCCAAGAGCGATTATAGTTTCGACATCATTCGATGAAGTGGATTGGGAGGAGAGCCGTCCGGCTCTCCTCCTCTTTTATCGCGTTCTAAACTCTGGGGTGAGCCATGGTGATGGTGACATTTTTAACGCCGCCGATGCAGGATAAATTGGTCGTGGAAACGTCTCCCGGTTTTAGTTTGCTGGAATTGATGGATCGGTATGACCTGCCCAAGCGTTGTGTGTGCGGGGAGGGGAAGTGCGGCGCTTGTGCCGTGAAAATAGTTCCAATGAGACGGAAACCCAAGTGGATCAGTATAGGGCGCCTGGAAAGAATACAGTTCATCCGGGATGGAAAACTGTCCAAGGCGGAGAGCGAACAACTCATGTTCAAGGATATTCCTCCAAGATGGCGCCTGGCCTGCCAGTACATCGTTTCTGATGAGCCGATCATGGTGGTCTTCTAGAATATTCTTCTGCGCTGAGTAAATATTCCAACATGAAAAACAACGGTCCCGTCACTCAGCATGAAATCGATTATCCGGAAT
>JAJZFH010000015.1 GCA_021805445.1 Pseudomonadota bacterium | reverse complement strand
GTGCCAATTTTTTTAACTTCTCGTAATCCTCAAGTTCTTTTTTAACAGTCTCGAGTTTTTTTGTGGCCTTGGATATATCGGCTTCCAGTTCTGAGAGAACATAACGTTCTGTGGTTTCTTTTGTTCTCATAGCCGACAAGCGGCTCTCGTACTTGAGTGTCTGATCTTTGGCTTTAGTCGCAAGATTTTCTGCGTTCTGCAAGAACGCCTGAGCATCTGACAGTTTTTTGTGCTGGGTCTTCAGACTGAAATAAATCCGTGGAATTGACCAGACTGATCCGATCAAAAGCACAAATAAACCGAAGAGTTTGATAAAAATAATGTAATAAAAAATCAAGTCATAACCGCTAAACTTCCCGCTATACATTGCTTGTAGCGCTTCTTTCGAATAACCCGAACGAGGACATGTTGGGAATATAAATTCGCACCCTTGTATAATCGACACTTCTCTGCTCCAGTGTTCGTGATTTGCTATTATTTTTGCAGATTGTTTCACTGTCTCAGTTTCCCACAGCATTAATTCCGATCCACAATAATCGAGTTTTTTCTGTAAATCATCGATTTTTGCCTGATCGCACCCTGCTAAAAATAGAGGAACTATAAAAAAAATAATTGATTTTTTCACAACTCGATCTTCTTAAAAATGATTTTACTGAGAAAATTGTCAGGCACTGTAATGGTAGATTCGGTGACCCAACGCGTGCCCTGACGTTTCCAAAAATCGATTTTATTTCCGATCTTAAGGCTTTCTTTATATCGGTTAATGATTGCGTCAGAAGGCGAATAAATAATAATTCCATTTATATTTTGATTTGTTACCAGGTTTATAAGACCTGCACAGGTTGTGTCGAGTTCTCTACTGCGTTTTGCGCTCAATTCGAGTTCAAAAGCGTATATGTTGCCTTTGATCAACCAGACTGCGTCTGGTATTTTTTGCCCGGGCTGATTCCTTGATTCCCTGTTTTCTCGAGCAGTGAAGTATTTTATCTGCTGGGTTTTAATCTTTTCGAGTGTGATCGTTTGCACGAGGACATCGTGAACGATCTGATGAAAAGGGATTGCATCATGGTATGGCACGATTTTGCTGTCGGCTCTTGCTTCGACAACTTCGATGCCTGGCCTCGTCAGCGTCAGAACTTTTGCGGGGGCATGTTTTACCCCGCCGTATGATGGGCATAGCGTCGATTTGAGAAGACCTTTGCTAACGAGTCTGGCCGAAAACCCGCGCGATTTTGCGCCGGATAGTGAATCGATAATGCTTGGTGTCGAGAAGCCCCAGCGATAAATCCAGAGGCAGGCCTCGTGAATTTTCTGCTGGCCGACCTCTTTGGAGGTTTGACCATTGAGTTTCGCACGCCACGCTGCGACCAGTTTTTGTGTGTCCATTTCTCTCTTTTCCGGCGCACTCACAAGACGTGCATGGTAACACGAACGTATGTATGTTGTTTTGCTCGTTTTGAAACATGTTTACTGTTACCGTATTTAGCCTGCCGTAGGCGCTTCTTTTTTGCGATTTAGTTGGGTTCATTATTTTCTAATTTCCATATTCTACAGGATTTGTATCGCCCCTATGACCCCTGCGCTATTCGTCGCTGACGCGACGGCGCGGGTCCGGGCGATTGGCGGCCCCCCTGCTGCGCAGTGGCAAAGCGCTTTTCTGACACTTTTTCGCTACGCTCAAAGTGTCTGCCCTGACGGGCACCGAAAAGCACTTTGCCACTGCGTGGGGCCGTGGCTTCGCCCCCACAGAGAGACCGGTCGCTGGGGCTCCCTCGCAGGGCCGCTGCCGCAGCCCTGCGTCCTCTCTGTGGCCCCCCCACGCCTCGCTGTCGCTCGGTCGGTTCGCTGGACGCTCCCGACCCCTTTCGGGGCTAAGACCTTGCTCGGGGCTCGTTCCTCGCACTCCCTCGTTCATGGTTCCGCGCAGACTCACTGAACCTACTCTGCGTCTGGCCGCCGGACGCGGCGCGGTTCCTCAGGTCAGAAGGTTCCTCTCCGGGAGGACGTTCCTCCAGTTCTTTGAGTTCGGCATGGATGATGGTCCCGGCTGGTCGCGGTAGTGATTTGTGATACAGTGAATATGTGTATCTAAAAAAGGGATTGTGGCATGGCTACTTCGATTCGCCTAACTCCAGAAACCGAGCAACGGCTTGACTACCTTGCCTCCCATACCGGGCGCACCAAGGCTTACTACCTGCGAGAAATTATCGAGCAGGGCATTGAGGAGATGGAGGACTACTACCTTGCCGCTGATGTGTTGGAGCGTGTCCGCAAGGGGCAAGAACAAGTGCATTCTGCTGCTGACATGAGGAAAGACCTTGGCTTGGACGATTGATTACGCCGACACGGCCAAGGGGCAACTTCGTAAGTTTGACAAGCAGACGGCGCGGCGCATTGTCGACTTTATGGACGAACGCATCGCCGGACTGGAAAACCCGCGCAGCACAGGCAAGGCATTGACTGGCCCACTTGGTGGATTCTGGCGTTACCGGGTGGGCGATTGCCGGGTGATTTGTGACATTCAAGACGGTGCTTTGCGTGTGCTCGTCGTGCAAGTTGGCAACCGACGCGAGATTTACCGATAGATGTAATCATGGGGACGGTAGCGGTAATTCTGCCTGATGGCTGTGGTACCCCGAGGGACACCAGGAGGAATTGCATGACCAGATTGTGGAGGTGATCCGGTTGAGGCAGGATGCGTTGCTGGACCAGATCATTCACTCATTGCACCGCTCCCCTGGTTTTTCCGGGGTTTGGGTTCAGGTGAAGAAGTTGTGGGATATTGTACGGGCCGAGTGGAAGCGAACCCGGCCAAGGACAGAGGCGGTTCCTGAAATCCCGAAGAATATCGGTTATGTCCGGCGGCTGCCGGATGTGGGAATAGTGTGGTCTGAATTGATGAAAGCGGAGAAACCAAAGCCGGAGGGGGGTGAGGTATCATTAATCATTAAGAATTGCTTTGGATTGCGCAAGGTCCGTTATCGCGGACTGGCCAAGATACGGCTCATCTCTATAACCCTGAAAAACGCCGCCTGTTTGGATTGGCGAATCTGTTCATCAGCAAAAAACGGTTGGATGCGCTCAACGGAATCCTTGCGTCCTGAAAACGAGAATTTTAGGAAAAATTGAAAAACCGCACAGGTGCCTCAAGATCGAGAAATACCCTACTTGTTCACTGCGTCCCTAAGTTACGGTTTGGGGAAAAGGTTGTGGGGCGGAAACTGGTTATCTCGGACGAGGATGATGAGGTTTTTCCTGATCCAAAGCAATGAATTCGGCGGCGGCCTCATTGCTTTGAAAACTACTTAACCACCCGCCGTCTGGGCCGTAGACTTCAAACCAAAAGGCGATTTGATTTTCTTTTGCGTCAAATTCTTCAGCAGATATGATTGAGTATCCATTCATGCCACCGACTATTTTTCTATGTTGTGACATCTGCGCATCCTTCTTGGAGTAATTGTCGCATCTTTCCGATTATCACGACACCATCGGTGACGCTGAAACCGTAGCCGTAACTATATAGCAGGTAGAAGCGGCGCCGCTATGTGCAGTGCTGCTTCCATAATGGCCCCATGTGTAGTTGTATCGTCCTTTAATGACTTCAGATATTTTTATTACATCATATCCATTCTTGTCGAGGGCATTGCAGGCATCGGTAATCCTCTTGGCAAAATCGTCGATGTTGATATACGTGTCAGAGTACTCACCAGTTGGAACCATCTCGACTACTTCCTTAGTTTTTTGCCGGATGGATATACCGATAATCTCAGTGGGTTGCTGCAATTCTCACTGTCGTCTCTATAAGGACGCAGTGATTTAGCGATCGACAAGGTGGCTCATGATGGTCGGTTGTGAGATAATACTGCCACGGTCGATATCCATGCAAGTGCCTCGAGATCGAAAAAATTTCATATTGGCCAATGCGCTCCTAATACAACAAAAGGAGTTTCGAGAAATGAAGTTCGTTCTTTTAATGATCGCCGCTGTATCAACCTCTATTGTAGTGTCTGGCTGTGCAGCACCGGATATCGAGGGGGCTAAAAACCAGTGGAACCCGACCCCGGAATACTTGGCGAAACGCGCTGCAGAAGATATTGGGGTTGATGAGTCAAAGGTAACTGTCTCCAACATTAATATTAAACAAGATCGTACCCTATTTGAAGCAACAACTGGAAAGAAGCAATACATCTGCAAAGTTGGTTCAGGTTTTAACGCGGCCTACGGGTCCCTGCTCGGTGGCGGACAGACGGATATTGCGGATCGGGTCTGTCATATCAAGGGCGAGTGAAGGAAAACCGATGTCGGGATCTCGATTAGCATTGACCCAAGACTTGTGCATCAAATGCACAAGGTGTTTAAAATGAAACGTTCATCCAGAATTGGCACCCTCGGTATTCTCGATATATATGCCCAGAATGTCGTGGGTGCCGTCCGGAAGCAAAGCATCAAAAAAATGCTGCGAAATGTGCCTTTGATTGAAATTTTCATACAATATCATGCTGGAACTTGATGTTGATCTACTTTTCAGGATAAGTGGCAAGAATGGTTCCGTCTTTAGCAATTAACTGCAAATGGTCGATTTTGACCTTAATATATTTAA
>JAJZFH010000039.1 GCA_021805445.1 Pseudomonadota bacterium | reverse complement strand
CTTCAATGGGTTGGCTATTGCTATTCTTGAACGCATAGAACGAATGACGTGACAGTGTGCGTGACAGTAGTTTTTGCCCACGCCGTTGGGGCCAATAAAGACCACATTTTCGTGTTTCTTCGGGAATCCCAGGGCCATGAGTTCTTCCAGCAGTTCGTGGTCGCACAATGACTACCCCTCACGCCGCACCACAGACAATTCCGATGGGCGAATCATCCGGGGGCCGGGTCTCTGGGAAGAGACCACCCGTGAATTTTCTTCCTGCCGATTCTTGAGGTACAGCCTGGTCACTTCCATCAGGACCACGACGTAATAGGGCAGGTCGAAATAAGCCAGACTCAGGAATGCGCCCCCCGGGAATAGGATCCAAGGGCAGAAACCGCACAGAGCCCCATGGCCACCACCAACCCCTGCCGAATCCAGAGTTTTTCTTCCGTGAGTTGCAGATAGCGCAACAGGGGAATGAGCATGATCGTTGCCAACGCCAGGGAGTTGTTTTCCTCGATATACGATGACGCACGGATCGATCGTCGACTGCCTTCCCGGACAGAGAGGGAATACCGTGCGGTGCCGACACAGTCATGAATTGAGAACCGGCCTGCATTGGGTCGATTTACTCAACGACAGAGGACGTTCTACCATGAGAAACAGGACCGCTGCAGGCAGTAATGTCAAAAGGAACATAAGCGGGAAAAAAAGAGACCAGTAAAGTATCGGCGGGGAATATCCTCCCTTGTGAAACATCACAAGCAACCCGAGAAACCCTGCCTTGAGCACAAGTCCGTGGATAAGATAATAGGAATAACTCATGTTTCCTAACCAGCGCAGAGCTGTCCAAGAAAAAACCTTTTGTATCCACAGGGCAGTCCCCACCCTGAAACAAGCCCCGCAGAACAACCAGAAAGACAGAAACAAACTGCCTTCCTTCAGGAGGAGGCCCCAACTCCCCTCAAGAGGGATCAGCGTACAGCCCAATCCAACCACCAGCCCCGCAAAACCCGTGACATCCCCATGTCTTCCATCGTAACCCAGTTTTCTTGACTCAAAGATGAGCATGCCCACAACAAACATGATCAAACGGATGGGGCCACCGGAGAATACACAGGAAACGGCGATCAGGATGGCCGCATTGATAAGGAAAGCAGAACGCCATTCCGGCGACCGAATACGCATATTCAAGAGGATCATCAATAAGGGCAAAATCAGGTAATACGCCATTTCATAACTGAGCGACCAAGCCACGGTAATCAAAGGCTGAATGGGGAAGAGGCCAGGAAGCAATAACAAATTCTCGATCAGATAAATGATCTTGTCGAACAAAATGGCAGGCAATTTACTTTCTGCCGGGAGAAACCAGGAAAGAATGAGATAAATTGCAAATACCGTCAGGAAAGTCGGATAGATTCTCTGGATTCTCCTCGACATAAAAGTCCGAAAAGGTTGGTGACGGGCGATCAGTGATCCATAGATCAAGTACCCGCTCAATACAAAAAACAGGTCCACGCCCACGTTTCCGATGGTATGGAGTGCTTCGGAAAAAACGTACAGGGAAGAGGCCCCTGTTCCCAACCACGGTCGGGTCATGCCTGTGTAGTGCACCACAAAAACGAGAAGGACGGCAAATCCCCGCAACCCTTCCATGGGGCGATTATTCCCCTGTGCTTCGCCGGAGCGCGACAATTCGAAACGTACCTTCAGCCATTCACCCAAGTGCCTCTCCCTCACGCCGCACCACAGACAATTCCGATGGGCGAATCATCTGAGGGCCGGGTCTCTGGGAAGAGACCACCCGTGAATTTTCTTCCTGCTGATTCTTGAGGTACAGCCTGGTCACTTCCATCAGGACCACGACGTAATAGGGCAGGTCGAAATAAGCCAGACTCAGGAATGCGCCCCCCGTGGCATAGGCGATCTGGCTCACCTGCAACATCCTGGCCAGATTGTTGGCCCAAAGCAGGTCGGGCTTGCCCTTCGTTTCGCGAATGATCCAGTTGCCACTGCGCCAGGTAAAAAATCCTATGGCCATGAACAGGAACAACCCCACAAAACCGTGTTCCCCAAGTATCTGGAAATAGATGCTGTGGGCTGCGTGCACATCTTTTGGATTCGGTGCATAACGGGCAAAGGTCTCCTTGTCATAGATTTCAAACCCTCCGCCCACCAGGGGTCGATCCAGCGCCAGATTCCAGGCCATGCCCCAGGCATTGAGACGCCCCTGGGCCGAGGCATCCTGCTGGTAGGTCTGAATGGTATGCATGCGATCTTCCCATTTCTGCGGCATGAACATCACCAGAAAGGGAATCAGGACGATCATGAGCAGCGCCAGGGGCAGTTTGCGCGGACTTTTGGTCCAGAGAAAGAAACTCATGGCAGCGATGGCAATGAGCGCCCCCCGGGAATAGGATCCAAGGGCAGAAACCGCACAGAGCCCCATGGCCACCACCAACCCCCGCCGAATCCAGGGTTTTTCTTCCGTGAGTTGCAGATAGCGCAACAGGGGAATGAGCATGATCGTTGCCAACGCCAGGGAGTTGTTTTCCTCGATATACGATCCTGAAGGCCCCCAAACCGTGTACCCTCCCCCCGACACCAAGGTGAACACCCCTCCCTTGACCCCGTAATACCCCAGGGAAACCACCAGGGTCCAGACCAGCCAGCGAATATGTTGTTTCGTGTTCAACACTGACATGGCCACCAGCGTCATGAACAGAACCTTCATGATCTTGCTCCACGAACCATAGATCTGGTCGAAGTTGATGGCGAAGAGCGAAGAGACATTCATCCAGAGAATGAACAGGATCAGGGAAATCGTGGCCGGGGTGACGGGGAACTGTCGTTTATCCTTGGTCACCACCAAGCCCAGCATGGTCGCTGCGGCCATGATCATGGCGAAAGGAAAATTATAGGCGAAGCCCCAGGCCAAACGGTGGGGGTTCATGACACTGATCCAGACCCATCCCATGATGCCAATGGCAGGACGCTTCACTGCCTTGGGCAGTATCCACAAAACGATCAGGGTAATCAGCAAGTCGCGCATGAGGAAACTATCTCATGAAACAGGTGAAACCAGAAAGAAAAAATTTCGCGTGCAGAGGGATGCCTCTGGTAATGAGGCAGACGCTATCGCGGCGGCCAACTTCAAGAACGCCGCCATGCAACAGGGCCCATTCTGTCGAATTCTTTTACATATTTTTTCATTTATCCAGGACCCTCCCAAAGAAAAAAAACATAATTGTTTGAAAAACATTAAATATATTTAATTGGTATAGCTATTGCTTTATACACAGAAACCACTCTTGGCGCTTGAAACAAAAGGACGAACCATGAGCAAGATCACCACTCTTCTGTCGCTACTCCTCCTCTCTCTGGCCTCGATCGTTGCCAGGGCCGATGCCACCCTCCATATCGGCAGTGGCTACGGCACGTCTTGTGCCACCGGAGGCTGTCCGATCTACGGCACCGAAGTCAACAACATCAATGCAGTACTCGATATCTATCAGAACGCTGCCAGCGCGCCGGCGCTCCATAGCCCTGTCTACCTGATTCTGGGGGTGGCCAACACGACTGCGGCCAGTTCCGTGATCGAAAATTCCGTGCTGAACGCCTCGCTCATCGACACCTCAGAACACTCGACGAACGTTTTCACCGCCTTTGACAGGTATGCCGGTGCCATGTCTTCCTCGGATGTCTATAGTTTTCTGAAGCTTCCAGGTGCCAACAAATCCAACAGTTTCACCAATTGGAGCGGCGCAGATCTGGCGGTTGACGGCATTCAGGCAAAGAATTTCGGAATCTATGTGTTCTCCCTCTACACCAATGGGTTTGCCGGGAACGATTACCTCAACATCAACACCCACCTCTTGCCCGAAGGCACCTTTGCCGTGGCCTATGGAACGTCCTCCAGCGGAAGAGCGTATTCCACCGCCTTTACCAATTCCGGGATGAGAGACAACCCTCCGCCCAAGCCCGTTTCCGAACCCATGCCCCTGGTACTGATCTGTCTTGGCTTGTTCGGTATCGTGTACGTCACAAAAAGGAAAATCGCTTAGGTCCCAGGTATTCTCTGTGGCGCAGCGGCAAGGAATCATCTCCTGACTTCTCGTATATAATGCGGCAGGTCGATTCTGGAGAAATTCCTGTCATGAGTACTGAAAACGCCCTTCGGGATCTGTTGGACCAAGTGTTGCAACTCGGTCCCCGTGTCTCTTCGTTTCATGCCGAAACCCCCTTGCTGGGCAGCATTCCCGAACTGGATTCCATGGCGGTGGTCAATCTGATCACCACGCTGGAGGAGCATTTCGGTTTTGCCATCGAGGATGATGAAATCAATGCGGAAGTGTTCGGTACGTTGGGCACGCTGACCGCCTTTGTGGATCACAAGTTACGCCCATGAGCGATCCGACGTTTCCCGTGCCTTTTTATCTTCAGGCTGCCGAGGGGAAACGATTTTGTGTTCTTCATGCGCCCATCCAGGCCCCCTCTGGCGCTTGGTTGTACGTGCCTCCCTTTGGCGAGGAAATGAACAAATCGCGCCGGATGATCTCGCTGCAGGCCCGCGCTCTGGCAGCATCCGGCATCGCCGTTCTGGTGATGGATCTTCATGGCTGCGGAGACAGCGAAGGCGAACTGCGCGAAACACGCTGGGAAACCTGGCACGCTGACCTGCGGTTGGGACTGGCCTGGCTTGCGACCCGGTTCCCTTGTCCGGTGGGCCTTTGGGGATTGAGACTGGGAGCCCTGCTGGTTCTGGACTTTCTTGGACAACATGAAACCCCGTTACCCTGTGTCCTGTGGCAACCCGTGTTCAACGGCTCGACTTTCCTGACCCAGTTTCTGCGCCTGCGGGTGGTTGCAGAAATGGCTCCGGGAAACAGGGTCACGACCCAAATGCTCAGGGAAAAACTCCGCCAAGGGGAAATTCTGGAGATCGGCGGATACGACCTCAACCCGGCATTGACCCACGCACTGGATCGCGTCAACGTTGCGGAAACGCCCCCTCTACCGCTACCGATTCAGTGGTTCGAGTTGCTGGGACCCCATGGTCTGCCCGCTCCGTCAACCCAGCGCATTCTCGAATCCTGGCAGGCCAGGGGCGCGCACGTCGCGTTTCATTCCTTTGCCGGAGAACCCTTTTGGCAGACCCAGGAAATCACGGATTGCCCGGACCTCATCGTCCGATCCACCGAGCAGATGGTTCATGCACTACGCTGAAATCCCTCTGACGTTGGAATGCCAGGGAGATGCTCTGGTGGGGATCCTGACTCAGCCAGCACACTCCTCCGAACTCGGCGTGTTGATCATCGTAGGCGGCCCCCAGTGCCGTACCGGCAGCCATCGTCAGTTCACCTTGCTGGCCCGGGGTCTGGCCCGACACGGCATCCCCAGTCTGCGCTTCGATTACCGTGGGATGGGGGACAGTACGGGTGCTCTACGGAATTTCGAAGAAATTCAGGAGGACATCACCTCAGCCCTCCAGGGTTTCCTGACTCACGCTCCGACCACCCGACGCTTCGTGTTATGGGGACTTTGCGATGCGGCCTCTGCCGCCCTCCTTCATACCCGCATCAACCCGGAGATTGCCGGTTTGATTCTCTGCAACCCCTGGACCCGTACCGATCAAGGTTTCGCAAAGGCACAGATCAAGCACTATTACCGAAACCGTCTCACAAATCCACAACTGTGGAAAAAAATCTTCTCGGGACAGTTCAAGTTGACCCAGTCACTCCGGGAACTCTGCACTGCCCTCCTGAAAACGGCTCGGTCACCAACCCCTCGGGGCCCACTCCTTCCCCTCCCTGAAAGAATGCAACACGCACTGGCAGACTACGCAGGACCAACCCTGCTCATTCTCAGCGGTCAGGATCTGACCGCCCGGGAATTCGAGGATACCGTCAAGACATCCGATCTCTGGAAATCCTGGCTTTCGTCCCCAGCCGTCACCCGTCATGACTTACCTGAAGCGGATCATACCTTTTCCCAACGTCACTGGAACGATCAGGTCATTCAGCACAGCGCAGAATGGGTCAACTCGTTGGCGCAAAAAGAATTCTCCTGAGGGTCCACGCACTCGTTATATCGTTATAATCAGGGGGTCCCCCTTTTAACGTTCAAGGAATCAACGATCATGTCCCATTCCCTCAAAGTCAGGACAACCCCGCTTGCAGTCCTTTGTTCGACACTTCTTTTTTCCGCTTTCACCCTCTCCGGCTGTGGAAAAAACACTTCCGTTCCGGACATGATCAAGGAAGCCCAGAGTTATCAGGCCCAAGGAAAAGAACAATCCGCCATCATCCAACTCAAGAACGCGCTCCAGAAAGATCCCAACAACATACAAGCGCGCACACTGTTGGGAACCATTTACCTGAATACCGGAAATCTGGCCGCCGCCGAAGATGAACTGCACCGGGTTCTCCAGTCCGGAAATACCCATGGTGACGTTGAGGAAGCCTTGGGGCAAGCCTATCTCGCACGAGGAGAATTCCAGAAAATCATCGACGAGATTCAACCCAACCCTGCCCTTCCCCCGGCTCAGCAGGCAGGACTTTGGGTCCTGCGCGGCGATGGCTATCTGGGTCTGAATGATCTTCCCCATGCTCAGGCGTCCTTCGACCAGGGGCTTCGACTGGCCCCCCAGGATTCCCGGGCGCAACGGGGCCAGGCTCGTCTCCTGCTGTCTCAGGGGAAAACCGATGAAGCCACCCGACTCATTGACCAAATCACCCAAACCAGTCCCAAGGACGCCACCGCCTGGATCATGAAAGGCGACCTGTTGCGCAGCCATGGCGCGCCTCCCGATGAGGTCCTCTCCGCCTATCAGCAGGCTTTGGTGGCCGACCCCAAAAGCGGCCCGGCGCTGGCCAGTCTGGCGTCGCTGTATCTGACCATGGGAAAGATGGATCAAGCCGAAGCCGAAGTAAACACCTACAACAAAGTGTTGCCCAATACCCTCATGGGCAAATACCTGCAGGCACTCATCGATTACGGAAACAAACGATACCTGGTGGCCCGAGATGACCTCGACATGGTGATGAAGTCCGCCCCTGATTTCATGCCCGGCATTCTTCTACGCGGATTGACGGCCCTGCAACTCAGTCACTTCGAGGAGGCTCAAAAGAACTTGAACCAGTTTGTGGAAAACTTCCCGAAAAATAATTACGCCAGAAAAATTCTGGCCCGCGTCGAACTCAAGGAACACCAACCCCAGGAAGCCCTCAAAACGCTGGCTCCCCTGCTGGAAACGGAACAAACAGACCCTGAAACCAATGCCTTGGTCGCCCAGATCTACACCGATTCGGGCAATTTCGAAAAAGCCTCCCAAGTCCTCGCCCGCTCAGCCCAAAACAATCCCCAGAATGCGGTTCTACGCACTCAACTCGCCTTGACGCTGCTGGCCACGGGCCAGGAAAACCGTGCGATTTCCGATCTCGAAGCAGCCACCCGGCTGGACCCCAACTATCTTCAGGCCGACAATGCCCTGGCCCTGACCTATCTGGGCAATAAAAGTTACGACAAGGCCCTCAAATACATCCAGTTACTGATCAGAAAAAACCCCAAGGACCCCAATTTCTACAATCTTCAAGGAGCCGCCTACATTGGCCTGAACGATCTGACGGCTGCTCAAAACAGTTTTACCCAGGCGCTGACCCTGGATCCCGCCTATAGCCCGGCTGCCTTGAATCTTGCTCAACTGTCCGTAAAAAAACACGATATCCCTGGCGCACAGAAAACGCTCGAATCCGTTTTGAGTCATGACCAGAAAAATCTCCAGGCCATGGAAGCGCTGGCCGGCTTGGCCGCCCTGCAAGGGCAGGAACAGACCTATGTGGATTGGCTGAAGAAAGCGGCTGCCGCCAACCCCACCGCCACCGCTCCAAATGTGGAACTGATCCGTTATTACCTGAAGAAGAAACAGGAAGGGGCAGCCCTCGACCAGGCTCAGGCCACGGTCACGGCCAACCCGAACAATTCCATGGCCATGGAACTTCTGGCCGAGACTCAACTGACCGCAGGAAAAAACAAGGAAGCCGTCGCCACCTATGCCAAAATTGTCGAACTGAACCCGAAATCTTCTCTGGCCTATCTGCGCCTGGCAATGGCACAAACCCTCAGCAATGATAACGAGGCCGCCATCGCCTCCCTGAAAAAATCCCTGCAACTGCAACCCGACAATCTGGATGCTTTGAACCGCTTGGTAGGACTTGAACTCACAACAGGGAAGTACGCAGAAGCACAAAGTCTGGCGGAAGGTTATACCCGGTCCCATCCAAAATCTCCCGAAGGCGCCATCCTGGAAGGAGATATCGCCTTTCAGCAGAAACACTATGACACGGCCATTACCGCCTACGCCCAGGCTCAAAAGGTGTTCGCCACCACCGTGGGTGAGATCAAACTGGATAATGCCCTGATCCAAAGCGGGAAAACCCAGGAAGCAGACCAGCATATCCGACGCTGGTTGACCATGCATCCCGACGATCTGGTGAGTCGCAACTATCTTGCCTCACGGGATCTGGTCGAAAACAATCAGACATCGGCCATCGAACAATATCGTTTTCTTCTGCAAAAGACCCCCAATAACCCGGTTGTCTTGAACAATCTGGCGTATCTGTATCTGGAAACCCATAATCCCCAAGCCTTGGCCACCGCCCAGAAAGCTTACCAACTGGCCCCCGACAATCCGAATATTCAGGATACCCTGGGATGGATCTACACTCGCCAGGGAAATCCCCAAAAGGGACTGGAACTGTTAAAACCGGTCGCCGCCCGAATGCCCGAAGCGCTGGATATTCAGTACCACTGTGCCGTAGCGCTCGTTCAAACGGGAGACAAGGACCAGGGGCGCCGGATTCTCGAGGAACTTGTCCACAGTCCCAAGGAATTTCCTCAAAAGGATGAAGCCCGGACGTTGCTGAGTCATCTCTGACTACAATTCAGACAAAAACCCGGCACACCTATAAAATAGGCAGACAGGAAGAGTCGTGTCATTTTTCCTGCCCCGAAAAAAGCCCAGGCTTCCTTTTCTCGGATGCGGGGTGACGGGTTATATTTTGTCGGAGTCAATCTCTTTCATCGAGGTGGTTTTTGGTGAATCTTCCAGAACATTGCAATTCGGTCACTCCTTCGCCTCAGGAAGATGAAGCGCGTCTGGCACGCACGGACCCATTGACCGGACTACCCAATCGTCTGGCTCTGGAGGAATACTTGCCTCTGGCTCTGGAGCAGGCAATGCAACGGCAGCAGGTCATGGCCGTGGGCATCATCGACATGGATGATTTCAAGTCGCTCAACGATTCATTGGGGCGTGACAAAGGTGATGCCGTATTGACCGAACTGACCCTGCGCTTGAAAAGCAATCTCGGTGAAGAAAATTTCCTGGCCAGATTGGAGGGGGATGAATTCGTTGTCATATTCAATGCGTTGGTCGGAGACGATGTCCCCAATGAACTCAAAAACCGCCTGGAACGACTGCACTGCGCCGTAGAATCTCCGTTCATGCTGTCCGAATCCGACGAACCACTGACCATTGGCATGACCATGGGACTGGCCCTCTACCCGGAAGATGGAAGAAGACCCCGGGAACTGCTCAGAAAAGCAGACGCGGCCCTGTATCAGGCCAAGGTTCACAAACATGACCAGCCGGAGTGGTGGCATTGGGGCCCCATTCCCTCCAGTAGCCCCTCCATCGAACCCCCCTTTGATCCATTTGGGGAAGATGCCACCCAGTCTCTCGGGGCGGTGCAAAGTCATCTGGACCGAATCGGGAACGATTTTTTTGGCTTTTTTTATGCGTCATTGCAACAACAGTCCACTCCATCGAAGATTCTCCAATGCTTGACCCCCGATGAATGGAAAAAATTGCTTGAAATACAGGCCAACCATCTGAAAACCTTGATTTCTCCCCAAAGTACCGTTGAATCCATCACTGCACGGGCCACCCAGTTAGGTCAGGTTCACGCGCTCGTCGGTATTTCAGGCTCCTGGCTGACCCGGGCCATGAGCACCTACTGGGGGATCTTTCGCCGTCATCTCGATACCCTGCCACTCATGACCCGGGAGCGCCACAAGATCATGCGCGCCGTGGCGGCTCGATTACTGCTGGACGTCGAAGTCCAACTGGATCATATCCAGTTGGTCATGGATAAATACAATGTGCATCTTTCCGTTCCTCCCCTCATCCATGGAAGGAAAAAACAATCCGAACTGGATGATCTGGCCTCCCTCCCCGGCATTCTGGCCTGTCAAATTTTGCGCCCCAACACCCAGGGCTCTTTTTCCATTGAACGAAGTTCTGGAACACTGTCTTCAGAGTTGACCCGAATCCTGGGTACTCCAGGCATGCATCCTCTTCTGGACACCCGTGTCCCGGCGGGCCAGGGTCTGATTGCCAGCGCCTGGCACACGGGGCAAGTGCAAACCAGCAATGCCTACGGTCAAGATCCGAGAACCCAGGTCTGGCAACCGTTTTTCCTCCCACTTGGGGTGCGTAGCGCAGTTGCCATCCCGATCCGCGGCACTCAGGACATCGAATCCATTCTGGTTCTGATTGGCCGCTACCCCCATCAGTTTGCAGTAGACTGGATCCAGACCTTCATCACCTCGTTACAAAACCGTTGGCATCAGATTTCAGTGACCTACCACACGGTAACCCGGTCTCCAGACACCCCCAATTCTTCTTTTTATCGAAAATTGTTGCATTCGAACGGACTGAAAATGTTCGTTCAACCGGTCCTCGACCTCCATACGGGAAACCTGGTCAAGATCGAAGCACTGGCCCGTCTGGTGGATCCCTCAGGGCAAGTCATCCCGCCCAATGAGTTCATTCCCGCATTGCGCGCCAGCGACCTGACCACCCTTTTTCTTCAAGGTCTGGAACAATGTCTCGGACTGATTCAAACCAGCAGGGAAAATGGTCAGGAAGTGCACGTCGCCCTGAACCTTCCGCCCAGCACCCTTCTCCACCCCGAGTGTGCGATGTGGATCGACGAGAATCTGCGCAAGCATGCAGTGCTGCCCCAGCAGTTGACCCTGGAATTACTGGAAGACCAGGAATTTGACATCCATGAAGTGGATCGGGCCATGAAACGCTTGAATCGGTTAGGGGTCCAACTGGCCATCGACGATCTGGGTTCGGGTTACAGCAGCCTCCAGCGGTTCTCGGATTTTCCCTTTGATATCATCAAGATCGACAGATCGATCCTGAAAAACCTCTCTTCCGATCCGATCAAGACATTGAAACTGATTCGGACCATGATCCAGATCGGTCAGGATTTTGAACGAACGGTGATCGTCGAAGGCCTGGAAAACATAGACATCATCGAAGTCGTCACCCTTCTGGGTGGACGGTTTGGTCAGGGATACGCACTCGCCAGACCCATGCCGATCAGGGCACTGAAGTCCTGGACGTGCCCCATCGATTTCAGCCTCACCCCCCAAAACACGTTTCAATCTTATCTGGGTGCCCTGGCCTATTATTGGCGCCATCTGAGATTTGATCCCACGACCCCCCAATTTTTCGCACCGCCCCCAGAGACCTGCCCCCTCAGAAGTTTCCTGTTACGTCATCCCCTGGAAAACAAAATCGGAATCACCCATCTGGAGGTTCTCTCCACCCCTAACTCCCCCGATAAATATCAGGAATCCAGCAATCGATTACGTCAGTGGCTCCTCGAACGAATCGGATGATCCGGATCTCCTGTGTCATGTCCTTATTATAGGAAAATAGAAAAAACGGTCTATGTACATCCCCCCGGTGCGATGATATCATCCCCCGACAATACGATAATAGAATACGTTGGAAGTATCATTAACGGCGGTCTTCGGGGGAAAACCATCCATGCGCAACATTACGCTGCATCGCTCCAGCACGCACAAATTCATCCTGTTGAACGAAAGCGAGCCAGGAGATGAAGGCGGCATCCGTTCGAATCAGTACCTCGTCATGGAAGGGGATGCGGCGGTCCTGTTGGACCCCGGCGGATTCGGAGTGATGCCGCGCGTATTGGCCGAACTTCTGCGCCATACCTCTCCTGACAATCTGAAAGCCATCATGCTTTCTCACCAGGATCCGGACATCGTCGGCGGCATCTCCACCTGGCTCGAATTGACCCAGGCACCCGTGTATGTCTCGCGTATCTGGTTACGCTTTCTGCCGCACTATGGCATCAAAACCATGGAACGTTTCGTTGGAGTCCCGGATGCGGGGATGACCTGTACCCTGGAGCCGGGTTTCGATCTTCAACTCCTTCCCGCACATTTTCTACACTCTGAAGGACAGATCAATGTCTATGACCCGATCGCCAAGATTCTTTTTTCCGGCGACATCGGGGCTGCCATGCTCCCCGACGACCTGGATTACCCCTTCGTCGATGATTTTTCCCAACACCTGCCCTACGTCGAATGGTTCCACCGGCGCTACATGTGTGGCAATCGGCCCGCCCGGCTCTGGGTGGACATGGTCTCCAAACTGGATATCCACATGATTGCCCCGCAACATGGGCCCATTTACCGCGGTCAATCGGTCAAGGACTTCCTGGCGTGGTTCAGGGAACTGGAATGCGGCATCGACTTGATGACCGCTCCAGGAATATTCCGATCGGCCTGACCCGATGAAAACATCGGAATCTCCAACTGAAGAATTGACCGTCGATCTGGAAAGGACGCGGATGTATGTCGTCGAACGGATCGCTTCCCTCCTGGAAAGTCAGGTCCGATCCCAACTCTTCACGGAAAATATCGGCGAACTGGTCAAAAGCGTTCACCAAGAACTCTCTGAACACCTGGACCATGTCCTTTCCCTGGTGGGTGAGTTCGACCTGAAGGAGGAAGATCGGTCTTGTCTCTCCGAGCGGCTTCTGTCCGATCGTTCACGCTACGACAGGCTGGAACGGGCTCTGGAAATCCTGTTCAGGGAACGCCAGCGCCAATGGTCGCAAAACATTGCTCTTTTGCAACAAATTGCACTGGAATTCAACCATACCATAGAAGGATTCAAAAATTCGCTGGTAGAAAAGGACCTACTGGAACGACAAAGCAAGATCCTCGAAACCATCGTGCTTTCCCATGAGAAGGTAACCCAATGGAAAGCCTTCGTTCAGGAGATACTCTCGGGTTTTCACACCATTTTTCCCTTTAATTTCTTCTTCATTGCCTTCGTGGAAGAAAATGGATTGTCGCTTTTTCTGTATTACCTGGGCGATTACTCGGCTGAAATAATGGCCATGGCCAAAACCAAGTTGGTCGGCGAGGTCCTCGAACAACTCAAACTGCCCAAAGATGCGCCCCTGGACATCGAGGAATTTCATATCCCCACCAGCGAGTCCATTCACCTGCATCTGGATCACAAAGTGGAAATGATCACGGTCCCCGTCCCGGACCTGGAAATGCCCAATCTGGGGGGAGTATTGGGGTTGGCCTTCGGCTCGTCCAAAAAATTGTCGGTGCAGGAAGCCAGCATCATTCGTTCTACCCTCGCGGTCATGGTCATGGTGGTCGGATCCAGTAAAACCCTGAGCCGCACCTTGTCTGAACTCGAATATTATTCCACCCATGATCCCTTGACCGGATTACATAACCGTCGTTATTTCCAGGAACTGCTCAGTTACGAGGAAGGCCGTTCCGAACGCCACCGCCATAACTTTTGTGTGTTGATGCTGGATCTGGACGATTTCAAGGACGTCAACGATACCTACGGACACCCCTGCGGAGACAGCGTACTGAAACAGGTCGCGGAGATCATCGTTCATTCCATGCGCAAAGGGGATATTGCCACCCGTATCGGCGGAGATGAATTTGCCGTCATCCTGACGGAAACGGACAAGGAGGGCGGCATCGCCGTGGCCGAGAAACTGCGCCTCGGGCTACGCGAACTGTGCTTCCTCAGCCCCGATGGAAAGGAGTTTCACATTACCACCTCCATCGGCATCGTCACCTTTCCAGAGGATGGGGACAAGGTGGCCGACCTGATGACCGGAGTCGATGTAGGGTTGTACCGGGCCAAACAAATGGGAAAAGACGGCGTTGGCACCATCCGTTCCTCCGGTGAATTACAGGCAGGTCGCACCATCCGCGACAATGCCGAAAAATTGCGTCAGGCCCTCAAGAGCCATCGCATCATCCCCTATTATCAGTCCATGTTCGATCTCAAAACCGGCGAAGTCGTGGCCTTCGAGACCTTGGCACGCATGAAGGAACTCAATGGGGATACCACCTCTGCGGGAATGTTCATAGAAACCATTGAAAAGTACGGAATGGGCCGGGAACTGGATCGCGTCATCCTGGAAAATGCCTTCGCTGCCCTGCATGCGCTCAAGGAAAAAGGCCTCCCCCTGCCGCGCCTGTTCCTGAATCTTTCTGCCCAGGAGATTCAGGGACGCGGGATTCTCGGCTTTGCCGAACAACTCTGCCGCCAGTTGTCCCTCTCGCCCAATCTCATCGTATTCGAAATCCTGGAAAGGGACGCCATCGGTGATATGACCAACATGCGTAAATTTCTGACCAACTTGAGGGATAAAGGATTCTCCTTCGCCCTGGATGATTTTGGCAGTGGTTATAACTCCTTTCATTACCTGCGGGAACTTCGCTTCGATTTCGTCAAACTCGACGGGGCCTTCGTCAGAAACATCCTCAACTCGAAAATCGACTACATTCTGATCAAAAACCTCAACCAACTGTGTCAGGAATTGGGTATTTTAACCGTGGCCGAGTTCGTGGAATCCCGTGAAGTCCTCATGGCACTGGTCGACATGGGAATCAATTATGCACAGGGATTTTACCTTGGACTACCCACCTCGAACATGACCTCTTCCACGAAAAACCTCATTCTCCCGGAGAAAAAACTTGAGTGACCGCGCACTCCCTCCCATCGATACCAGCGAACTGGCCTTGAGAAAAAACTTTATCGGGCTGGAAGAGAATGACTTTCTCCTGCTCCAGACTTCCTTGCCAAAAAATGCGCAGGCCCTGGAGGAAACAGCCCGGATACTCAACACCCATCTCGCCCAACTGGATGAAACCCGCCACTATTTCAATGACCCGGAAATAGCGCAACGGTTACTGCAGGCACAGATAAATTATTTCCATAGTCTGTTCAAGGGCCCCCACGATGAGCCCTTCTTCCAGCAACGTTTCCTCGTAGGCCAGCGACATCATAAAATCGGACTGAAACCCGAGTGGTACATCGGGGCCTTTTGTCGTTATCTGGTCGGGATTATTCGCCATATTCATGAAGCACATCCAGCTGATGCGCTGGAACGAACCTTGTCTCTCGTCAAAGTCGCCTTGTTTGACATCAGTTTGACCACCGATGCCTATTTTCGCGCCGAGCACGAACAACTCACCCTCCTTTCCAAGGTCTTTCAGGACAATATCGAAGGCGTGGTCATTACCGACACCGACGGCATCATCCGACATGCCAACAAGATGTCCGGGCGACTGATCGGCATTCCCCCCAACCTGTTGATGGGCTCCTCCTTCACGGAACTGATGTCCATGCCTTCAGCCTCCCCCACCTTCGCGGATCTGTGCAGCAATGCGCTCGAACAGGAACAATGGCAGGGAGAAGTCGAATTGAACCGGGTCGGAACCCATGCTTTCCCGGCCAAAATCACGATCATGAGCATGGATGCTTCACACCCGGACCAGCGGCAATGGGTCATCGAATTTACCGATATCACGGAAGCCAAACGCAACCAGGCCGACCTCGCGGCAAGAACAGAGGAATTGTTCCGCTCCAACCGGGATCTCGAACAGTTTGCCTATATTGCCTCCCATGATCTGCAAGAACCCCTGCGCATGGTCGCCAGTTATACCCAATTGCTGGCGCGACGCTACCAGGGAAAACTCGACGCCGATGCCGACGAATTCATTCACTATGCCGTGGATGGTGCCGAACGCATGCAGCAACTGATCAACGACCTTCTCACCTTCTCCCGTATTGGCACTCAGGGCAGCCAACACAAGTTGGTG
Organism: Pseudomonadota bacterium; assembly: GCA_021805445.1. Lineage (GTDB taxonomy): Bacteria > Pseudomonadota > Gammaproteobacteria > Burkholderiales > Ferrovaceae > Ferrovum. The sequence goes on along the minus strand of JAJZFH010000039.1, from coordinate 3,209 downwards.
GATATCCAACTCATCCTGAATCGCGCCCTCTTCAATCTGAAAAGCACCCTGGAGGATACCCAGTCCCTGGTCACCCATGGCCCTCTTCCCGTGGTTCATGGAGATACGACCCAACTGGTGCAGTTATTCCAGAATCTGATCGGCAATGCCATCAAATTCCGGGGTAAGGACTCCCCCCGAATTCACATCGAGGTTCTGGAAAAAGAACACGAATGGTTATTTTCCGTGCTGGACAATGGCATCGGAATCGCACCGGAGTATGCGCAACAGGTTTTCTCGATCTTCCAACGACTGCATAGTCGTCAGGAATATCCGGGCACGGGCATTGGCCTGGCACTCTGTAAAAAGATCGTGGAACGCCATCATGGAACGATATGGGTGGAACCGGCACCGAACGGTATCGGGTCCCTGTTTCAATTCACATTGATCAAGGAGCAAACAAAATGAGCGTACTGATGGGGCGACCAGCCGAGTTCCTGCTGGTGGAAGACAACCCGGGAGACGTGCGACTGACCAAGGAAGCCCTTGCGGAAAGCAAACTTTACAACAACCTGAACGTCGTCCACGACGGTCTGGAAGCCTTGCGTTTTCTGCGCCAGGAATCGCCTTATGAAAATGCGCCCCGTCCGGATGTCATTCTTCTCGATCTCAACCTGCCCAAAGTTGACGGTCGGGAAGTGTTGGCCACCATCAAGTCCACCCCGGAGTTCAAACGCATCCCTGTTGTCGTCATTTCTTCTTCCGAGGCGGAGGCGGATATTCTCCGATCCTATGATCTGCACGTCAATTGCTATGTCACCAAGCCCGTCAACCTCGATCAATTCATCAAAGTCGTTCAATCCATCGAATCTTTCTGGCTGACCATCGTCAAACTTCCCCAAGTTTCACCGGAATCATGAAACTTCTTCTGGTAGAGGACAATCCTGGGGATGCCAGGTTATTAAACCTGATGCTGCTGGGTGAGAGCCCTCCTATCGAACTGGTTCATTGTGAATCCTTGAGCGGAGCCTTGATGGTCATCGAGGAATCTCGCGTCTCTTCTCCCTTTGATGCCATACTTCTGGATCTGTCGCTTCCGGATAGCCAAGGGGTCGAAACCTTCCACCGCATCCATGAAGTTGCGCCCGATGTTCCCATCGTCATTCTGACGGCACTCAATGACAAAACCATCGCCTCCCGACTGGCTTCACTGGGGGCACAGGATTATCTCGTCAAGGGATTCGTTGAAGCGGATCTCATGATCCGCTCTCTTCACTATGCGATCGAACGAAAGAAGACGGAAGTCGGCCTGAAAATGGTCTCAAAAGTCTTTGAATGCATGCTGGAAGGCATCATCATGGTGGACAGTGGCCTATTGATCACCCATGTCAACCAAGCCTTCACCAATATCATGGGCTATCAAGCCGAGGAAGTCATCGGGCGCCCGGTACAAATGCTCATGTCCGACCGACAGGAAAATACGTTCTCCACGCTCTGGAACATATTGACCACCCAGGGGTCATGGCAAGGAGAAGTCTGGCAACGACGTAAATCGGGAGAAATCTTTCCCTCGCACATGAGCGCCAGTGAGGTTTCGCGCTCCAAACGGGAATCCTCCCGGTTTGTCATCGTTTTTTCCGACATTTCGGACATCAAATTGTCCGAGGAAAGACTTCACTATCTGGCGCATCACGACCCGCTCACGGGTCTGCCCAATCGCCTCTTTCTCAATGACCGACTGGAACAGGCCATCCTGCACGGGAAGCGCCAGAAAACCAGCGTGACGGTCATGTTCATCGACATCGATCATTTCAAACAGATCAATGACTCCATGGGACATGCCGCCGGTGACCTGCTCCTTCGAACCACCGCCGAACGACTGGTCATGGCCATACGCGAAACCGATACGGTCGCCCGTCTGGGGGGCGATGAATTTTCCATCATTCTCACCGACATCAACCAATCCACGGATCTCGAGGCCATCGCCAAAAAGATTCTGGACGCCGTTTCCCAACCCGTTTCCCTTCAGGAATTAGGAAAAGTACAGTTATCGGTCAGCATCGGAATCGCTTCTCATCATGCCGAACTGTCCGCAGACGAGTTGCTGGAGAACGCGGATACCGCCATGTATGTCGCCAAGAAGGCCGGCAGAAATCAATTCCGTTTCTTCAATTCGCACCTGGATTCCTTTGATATCCAAACCAGAAAAACCGAAGAGGAAATCCTTCGGGCACTCGACCACCAGGAATTTTCCTTGAGTTACCAACCCCAGTTTGACCTGTCCTCCGGGAAGGTCATTGGCGTTGAAACATTGCTCCGCTGGCAGCATCCGCAGCGCGGTTTGTTGCATGCAACGGATTTCATTTCTTCTCTGGAAGATTCGGGATTGATCGTTCCTTTGGGCGAATGGATTTTGGCTACTGCCTGCCAGGAATGGAAATCCTGGGGCGCACGCGGTCAACCCCCCATCAAACTGGCCATCAATCTGACCTACAAGCAGTTCACCCATGACCATTTTTTGGTCACCGTGGAAAACATCCTGCGCCAAACCGGCATGGAACCGCGGTGGCTGGAGTTTGAACTGGCACGTCACATCATCACGGAAAACCGCAGTCGTCATTTTGCCGTGATACAGTCGCTCAAGAATCTGGGCGTTCGTATCGCCATCAATGGGTTCGACTCAGGGGTTTCTTCGCTCAACACCCTCCACCAACTAAAAATCGACACCCTCAAGGTGGATCGTTCTCTTTTGACCGATCTCGGCCACAGCAAAGGCAATGCGCTTTACACCCGTCTCATCCTGTCCCTGGCGCAAAGTTTCGATTTGAAGAGCGTGGCAGAAGGCGTGGAAAATTCCCAGCAACTCGACTTTTTGACGGATCACCATTGCACCGAAGTCCAGGGATTCCTGTTATCTCATCCCCTGGGCTCGGATGAACTGTTCAATCTGATCGAAAGACAAAACGACGGCCCCCACTTTCCCTCCAGCCTGGGAAATCCCCCGTGAAAATCAACTTGCCGAACGCACCCGCAGAAGCACTACAGACATTACCCGAATGATCGACAATGTTCATCTGATCACCAGCACGGCGGTCTCCTCCATGGAACTGGTGGCAACCTCGAGCGAACTGAGAACCATGGTACAGCACTTCGAGGTTCATTCTCTTTGACGCCCAGCCTCTCTTCATCGCTGACGAAAAATGGTTTCCTGCCCTGCCAACAGTTTGCGA
>JAJZFH010000023.1 GCA_021805445.1 Pseudomonadota bacterium | reverse complement strand
AGTTGAAAGATTTTGCCGACAAGGAATGACTTGACTCATGTGCGGAACAATGTCTTCATCGACTCCTGCTGTTGGGACCCTGAATCGCCCACGACAGGAATCTGATGTAGGACCGCGACCTGCTGCTCCGTCCCTTGGTGGCGCATCGCTACTTTCGGCCTCGCCTTTTGAGTTGGGAGAAAGCGGACATTACGACTTGGGACTAACACAATCCAGCGTCATCCTTGACAAAAAACAGAACCTTGTAGGATAATCTCGGGTTCGGGGTGTAGCGTAGCCTGGTAGCGCGCCTGGTTTGGGACCAGGATGTCGGGAGTTCGAATCTCTCCACCCCGACCATAGAATCGGCCCGAGTGAGTGCCCGTAGCTCAATCGGATAGAGCACCAGCCTTCTAAGCTGGGGGTTACAGGTTCGATCCCTGTCGGGCACGCCACCCTTATTGAATGACGTCGGCACCCGGAGGGGGAGTGAAACGGAAAGTATCCGGCGTAAATTTTGGATCTCTCTCGAATTGAGTAAACACGATGCTGAGCGTGTGTCCGAAACTGTCCTGCAATTCCATTCGCGCCAACGCTCGATCCGTGAACCCCATCTTTACCCATTCAAATCCTGATTCCGCACTTTTGGGTTTGGCCATCACCCACTCCAATCCCTCGCTCTCCCCGCCCTCCGTGACGGCATACCCTTTTTCCAAGGCATCATCCCCTGCCAGCAAAGCAGCCGGGGTACTGCCCAAACTCTGACTCATTTTTTTTCGGGTCACCTGCTGCAAATCCGGGTCCCAAATCCAGAGTGTTTGACCATCCGCCACCAAGGTCTGTGGATAAGGACTGCGATACTCCCAACGAAATTTTCCCGGTCGGGAGAACAGGAAGACACCTCGACTGACGGCCCCCTCCGTATCCCCCTTTCCTTTGAGGGTGCGCTGCTCGAACAGGGCTTCTCCCCGACGCGTGTCGCGCAGAAAAGCATGCAGACGGTCGAGACCGGATGCGCTGGCCCACCCCACACTTCCCATCCATAGCATCACGCCGACCCAGGGTTTCCATCGCTTCATCATTCCCGCCCTCCTCCCACCAAGACATCCCGACTGCCGTTGGTGGCCATACTGGACACCAAACCCGCTTTTTCCATATCCTCGATCAAGCGCGCTGCGCGGTTGTAACCGATCCGCAAATGGCGCTGAACCTGAGAAATCGAGGCCCGCCGCGTTTCCAGTACCAACGCCACGGCCTGATCATACAGAGGATCCTGTTCTCCCGTGGACTGTCCTGGAGCCGTTTCCGGGTCCATGCCTTCCTCGATCCCTTGCAGCATCCCTTCCACATACGCCGGCTTGCCCTGTGCCTTCAGATAATGCACGACCTGGTGTACTTCGTCATCGCTCACAAAAGCCCCATGCAAACGGTGCGGATAGCCTGCTCCTGTAGGCATGTAGAGCATGTCTCCCTGACCCAGCAACGCTTCTGCGCCCATCTGATCGAGGATGGTGCGTGAGTCGACGCGACTGGAGACCTGAAAAGAGATTCGAGTGGGAATATTGGCTTTGATCAGTCCCGTGATCACATCCACCGAAGGACGCTGGGTCGCCAGAATCAGATGAATCCCGGCAGCCCGTGCCTTCTGGGCGATCCGCGCAATCAATTCCTCCACCTTTTTGCCCACCACCATCATCAGATCCGCCAGTTCATCGATCACCACCACGATGAAAGGCATCGGCTCCAGAGGCTCCGGGGCATCCGGAGTCAAAGACAGGGGATTCATGAGAGGCTGTCCCTTGAGGAACGCCTCATTGATTTTCTGGTTGGCAGTGGAAAGGTTTCGCACCCCCAATTGGGACATGAGTTTGTAGCGACGATCCATCTCTGCCACACACCAGTTCAGCGCATGGGCAGCTTCCTTCATGTCCACCACCACGGGGGCCAGAAGATGCGGAATCTCGTCATAAACCGACAGTTCCAGCATCTTGGGATCCACCAGAACCAGACGAACCTGCTGCGGGGTCGCTTTGTACAGCAAACTCAGGATCATGGCATTGATGGCCACGGACTTTCCGGACCCCGTCGTACCCGCCACCAATAGGTGAGGCATTTTGGCCAGATCCACCACCACCGGATTGCCTGCAATGTCCTTACCCAACGCCAAGGTGAGTGGCGAAACCATATCCCCGTAGACCGCCGCCCCCAGAATTTCAGAGAGTCGTACGGTTTCGCGCCGCGCGTTGGGTATTTCCAGACCCATGCAGTTCTTTCCCGGAATGGATTCCACGACCCGGATATTTCCAACGGTCAGGGCACGAGCCAAATCCTTCACCAGATTGATGATCTGACTTCCCTTGACGCCCACTGCCGGTTCAATTTCGTAGCGCGTGATGACAGGGCCGGGCAAGGCCGCCAATACCTTTACACTGACATTGAAATCCGCCAATTTTCGTTCGATCTGGCGCGATGTGAATTCCAGCAATTCCTGGCTCACCGATTCCCGCACAGCATTGGCCTCGTCCAGCAAACTCAGGGGGGGCAAGACAGAATTCGGAAGATCATTGAACAGGGGCACCTGACGTTCCCGTACCGCCTGCATGGAAGGCTCGATCTGGGTGATGACCGGCAATACCTGCAAGGGCTCATGATCTTCCTGCAATTTACGCGCTTCCTGCACCAGAGTCTGACGTTGCTCACCTGCCCGGCGTCCCACGCGTCGGTCGATGGCGACACTGCGCTTCGAATTGAGTCGGCGAAAGAGCGTTTCACAGGTTTCTCCCAAGGATTCCGCCAAACGTAACCAGGAAATCCCCGTCATGAGTGAAAACCCCAGGGCCCATGCCAACAGCAGAAACATGACTGCCCCACTCAGTCCGACCCCCTGGATTGCCCAACTGGCCAGTTCGCATCCCAGCACGCCGCCACCCCCACTACAGGTCCCTTCTCCCATGGGCTGAAGAGGCAGTTCGAAATGCAGTCCGGCCAGGCGCATGGCTTCCAGCCCCGCGCTGGAAACCACCATCAGCAGGAACCCCGAGCCCATCAGAACGAACCAGTGCCGAGGCACGGGCGACATGGTTTTTTTCGCCCCGGTGGAACCAGGTTCAAGTTTCAGGTAACGATAGCCGCGCCAGGCCGCCCAACCCAGAACGACCACGAACCAACCCGCCGAAAATCCAAACAGATAGAGTAAAAAATCCGCCAACCAAGCCCCCACCCGCCCACCCGCGTTGGCCACATGGGAAGTAGGGGCCGCCCAGTCAGGGCGATTGACCGCCGACCCCAGGGACCATCCCGGGTCGGTCCGATGATAGGTCATCAGGGACAGCGCGAGATAAAGTGCCAGTAATACCAGCAGCAGCAACAACGCCTCGCACAACAGACGGGTCAATTTCAAGGCAAGGGGAGAATCACTCATGGGCCGATTATAGCCTTTCTGATCACGAAACGATAAGAGTCATCGAAGGGACGATGGTACAATCACGGGTTGATTCCTTCATGGGAGAAGACCATGCCCAAGCGCCGTCATTCACGCCTACTGATCCTGGGCTCTGGCCCCGCCGGTTACACTGCGGCAATTTATGCTGCGCGCGCCAACCTCCAACCGCTGTTGATTACGGGTATTGCCCAGGGGGGGCAATTGATGACCACCACCGAGGTGGATAACTGGCCTGCCGATGTGCATGGTGTCCTGGGACCGGATTTGATGCAGCGCTTTCAGGCCCATGCCGAACGTTTTCACACTGAAATCCTCTTCGACCAGATTCATCGAGCGGATCTGGGTACCCGCCCCTTCCTCCTGGAAGGGGATGAAGGAGATTACACCTGCGATGCACTGGTCGTTGCCACCGGTGCTTCCGCCCTCTATCTGGGCCTGCCTTCGGAACAAGCCTTCATGGGACGTGGGGTCTCGGGCTGCGCCACCTGTGATGGTTTCTTCTACCGGGGCGAGTCAATCGCCGTGATCGGAGGAGGCAATACAGCGGTGGAAGAAGCGCTGTATCTCAGTAACCTGGCCGCCCACGTCACCCTTGTCCATCGTCGTGACCGCCTTCGTGCCGAACCCATTCTGGTGGATCGACTCATGGAAAAAGTGGCGCAGGGAACCCTGAGTATTCGATGGGACCATGTACTCGATGAAGTGTTGGGAGATGAGTCGGGGGTCACCGGAGTGCGTCTGCGCCATACCTCCTCCGGGATTCCCGAGGACTTGACGGTCAAGGGCGTATTCATCGCCATTGGCCATCGCCCCAACACGGAACTCTTCACGGGACAACTGGAGATGGATGGCGGCTACTTGATCACGCGTACAGGTCGCACCGGCAACTTTACCGAAACCAGTATTCCCGGCGTATTTGCGGCCGGCGATGTACAGGATTCGGTCTACCGTCAGGCCATCACCAGCGCCGCCACTGGGTGTATGGCAGCCCTCGATGCCCAGCGCTACCTGGAAAGCCTGGCCCATGCCGGCTAAGTCACGCCCTTGACCTCGATCAAAACCTGCGGTGTCTGGGTCATCCTGTTGGCAATGATCTGGGGCCTGGGACTGGGGACTCGCGCCCTCACCCGGCCCGATGAAGGACGCTATGCTGAAATCGGCAGGGAAATGGCCGTTTCCGGAGATTGGGTGACCCCCCGTCTGAACGGCATCCCCTACTATGAAAAACCGCCCCTGCAATACTGGGCTACGGCACTCAGCATCGACCTGCTGGGCCCCACCCCGCTGGCCGCCCGTCTCTGGACTGGCCTGCTCGGTTTTTCAGGGATCCTGGCCAGTGCTTTTTTTGCCCGACGCCTCTTCGGAACGGAAGCAGGATGGCGTGCGCCCCTGCTCCTGATTGGAACCTTCTATTACACCGCGCTGGGGCATATCAATACCCTTGACATGGGGGTTGCAGTCTGGATGTTCCTGGCGGTGGGGTGTTTCCTGCTGGCGCAACAGGAATCCTCTCCACGCTTCTGGATGACCCTGGCCTGGGGCGCTGCCGCCGCCGGGTTCATGAGCAAGGGCCTCATGGCCTTGGCGCTCCCTGGGGCCACTTTGGTGCTCTACACCCTGTTCACCCGTGATTTGAGCCCCTGGAAACGACTCTATCTCTTCCCCGGCCTGCCCTTGTTTTTATTGCTCACCCTGCCCTGGTTCTGGCTGGCCAGTCGCGTTCATCCCGAGTTTCTGTGGTTTTTTTTCATACATGAGCAGTTTGACCGTTACACCACCACCCTCCATCAACGGGTGGAACCTGTCTGGTATTTTCTCCCCATCCTGCTGGTCGGCCTCTGGCCCTGGACCCTGGAGGCTCTGCGCGCCACAGGAAATGCCTTGCTTTACACCCATGGACGCCATTTCTCACCAGCCCGCTTCCTCGCCATTTACGCCCTTTTCGTCGTTGTCTTCTTCAGTCTGTCCGGCTCCAAGTTACCCGACTATATTCTCCCTGCCTTCCCGGCATTGGTACTGCTCAGCGCCCGCCAACTCAGCGTACGCCCGGGCCCCTTCCCGCTCAGCCCCCCCCTTCTGCTGGCATTGGGCGGCGCCTTTTTCGGGGTCGCTGCGTTACTTCTGGCATTCCCCGTACTCCCTGAAAGTTTGGGTTGGTCTTTGGGGATGGACCCGGACATGATCAGGGGTTACCAGAACTTTTCTTCCTGGATTGCCACTGCTGCCGCAGTGTCCCTGGTTCTGGGCTACCAGGCCCACCGTCAACGCGCCCTGCCGGCCCACAGTTTGAAAACCGTTGCCGTCGGTACCCTGATCGTCACCCAACTACTGCTCAGCGGAAGTAATACCCTGGCAGATTTTCAATCCGGGGTCACCCTCGCCCACCGTCTGGGTCCTCGATTTGCCGCGGCCAGCCATCTTTACAGTGTGAACACCTACGACCAGACGCTCGATTTTTATCTGCAACGCACCGTCATTCCCGTGGCTTATCAAGATGAAATGGCCTTTGGCCTAAGCCTGGAACCTCAACACTCGATTCCCACCCTGGAAAAGTTCAAACCGCTCTGGGCCACGGATCTGGGGGCTCTGGCCATTCTCTCCCCACCTTTGTATGACGTCATGAAAAATCAGGGTTTTCCCATGCGCATTCTGTTTCGGGATGGGCACCGTGTTATAGTGGCTCGAACATGAGCCTCGTCAGTTTTTCTCTCATCCTTTCCGGTGTACTGCTCAATGCCGTGGCCCAGTTGCTGCTCAAGGCAGGCACCAACCATCTGGGGCATTTTGCATTCACCTGGGAAAACCTCTGGCCCATTGCGCTCAAAATTTGTACCCAATGGCCCATCCTGGCAGGCCTGTTCTGCTATGCCGTCAGTGTGGTGGTATGGATTCTGGCGCTTTCCCGCGTCCCCGTTTCCCAGGCCTACCCCCTGTTGTCCATTGGCTATGTGGTCAACGCGCTGGCAGCTTGGGCGTTGTTGGGGGAAACCCTGACGGGTAGCAGGATTTCCGGCATTGCCGTCATTCTCGTAGGAGTGTATCTGATTGTCCGCTCATAACCTCCCCTATCTGCCCTTTGCCCGCCCCACGATCGATGAGTCCATGGTGGACGCCGTTGGAGATACCCTGCGTTCCCTATGGATCACCTCCGGGCCCCAGGTATTGGCTTTCGAAAAAGCCTTGTCCGAGTATCACGGAGGACGTCCGGTCCGGGTCTTTTCTTCAGCCACGGCAGCCCTCGAAGTTGCCGTTCTGACGATGGGCATCGGCCCCGGTGACGAAGTCATCATCCCGGCCCAGACCTTTTTTGCCTGCGCCAATGCAGTGGCCCGCACCGGTGCCACCCCCGTCTTTGTGGATGTGGATCCCATCACCCGCAATCTGGATCTGAACGCCGCCGAAGCAGCGCTCACTCCACGCACCCGTGCCCTCATGCCAACCCATTTTGCCGGTTGGCCGGTGGCTCCGGAACCCCTCCATGCCTTGGCCCAACGACATGGACTACGGGTCATCGAAGATGCCGCCTTGGCCATTGGCAGCCGCTGGAAGGGAAAACCCATCGGCAGTTTTGGCGACATGGTGAGTTTCAGTTTTCATCCCAATAAAACGCTCACCACCATCGAGGGAGGCGCACTGGTTTTTGCCAGCGAAGAAGAGGCGCGCACCGCCGAGCGTCTGCGCTTCCACGGCATCGTGCGCCTGCCCGATGGCACCCGCGACGTCGTGGTCACGGGCGGCAAATCCAACCTGCCCGATGTCAATGCTCGTCTGGGGTTGATGCAACTGGCCCGCCTCGAGGAATTCATCGCCCGCCGTCATATCCTGGTCGCCCGCTATTTTGAACGTCTGCACACTGATCCACCCTGTGAACTGCCTTTCCGTGGAGACGAGGGACACAGTTGGAATTTCTTTGCCCCCCTCCTGCCACTCGAGCACCTGCGCTGGAGCCGCAAGGAAATCATGGACGCCTTGCATCAGGAAGGAATCGGTAGCGGAATCTCCTATGAAGCCCTGCATCTGACCACCCGCTATTCTGCCCTAGGGTACCAGGCGGGAGATTTTCCCCATGCTGAGCGTATCGCCCGCACAACCCTGACCCTGCCCCTCTATCCCACGCTTGCCCTGGAGGAGGTGGATCGCGTCTGCGCAACCTTGGGAAAAATCCTGAAACAGGCTGCCCGATGAGTCAAAAACCCGCCCTTTCCGTCGTCATCCCGGTCTATAACGAAGAAACCGGATTGCACCTGCTCTTCGACCGCCTCTATCCAGCCCTCGACGCCCTGCAGATCTCTTACGAAATACTCTTCATCAATGATGGCAGTCGCGACCGCTCTGCCGCCCTGTTACGAGAGCGATTTCAATTGCGCCCCGAGGTGACCCGCGTCATCCTCTTCAACGGCAACTATGGACAACACATGGCCATCATGGCAGGGTTTGAACATTGTCGGGGAGAGCGGGTGATCACCCTGGATGCCGACTTGCAAAATCCTCCGGAAGAAATCGGCAACCTTCTCGCCGCCATGAATCAGGGTCACGATTATGTAGGGACCATTCGCCGCACCCGCGAAGACAGTGCCTGGCGCCATTGGGCTTCGCGCCTGATGAACCGCCTGCGTGAAAAGGTCACCCATATCCACATGACCGATCAGGGCTGCATGTTGCGGGCCTATGATCACCGGATCATCCAGGCCATCGTTTCCTGTCGTGAAGTGAACACCTATATTCCTGCCCTGGCCTACAGTTTCTCTTCCAACCCCACCGAAATCGTGGTGGGACATGAAGAACGTTCGGCGGGTGAATCCAAGTACTCCTTGTACAGTTTGATCCGTCTCAATTTCGATCTGATCACCGGGTTTTCCATCCTTCCCCTCCAGTTCTTTTCCCTGCTGGGTATGGCTCTGTCGGTATTGTCCGCTTTATTCGTCGTTTTTCTGGTTCTGCGCCGTCTCATCGTCGGGCCTGAAGCCGAGGGGGTCTTCACCCTGTTTGCCATCACCTTTTTCCTGATCGGCATCCTGCTGTTCGGTATTGGTCTGTTGGGAGAATATATCGGACGCATCTACCAGCAAGTTCGTGACCGTCCGCGCTTCCTCATCCAGGGCATCCTGGAAGTTCCCTTGCCGCCCGAGGAAACCGGCGATGCCTGATAAAGTCAAAAATCCGGTACGGGTCGTGGTCTTTGCCTACCATTCGGTGGGGGTGCGTTGCCTCGAGGTACTCCATCGTTTTGGAGTCGATATCGCCTTGATCGTGACCCACCCGGATGACCCGGCAGAAAATCGCTGGTTTGACAGCGTGGCCGAATGGGCCGCTCACCAGGGCATTCCTGCCCTCACCCCCCAAAACCCCAATGATCCCGCTCTGGTGGAGCGAATCGCCACCCTTCATGCGGATTTCTTTTTCTCCTTCTATTACCGTCAGATGCTGGGAGCCGACTTGCTCGCTCTGCCCAAACGCGGGGCCTATAACCTGCACGGCTCCCTTCTGCCCCGGTACCGGGGACGGGTTCCGATCAACTGGGCGGTCATTCGTGGCGAAACGGAAACCGGTGCCACCTTGCATGTCATGACTCTCAAACCGGACCAAGGAGATATCGTCGCGCAGGAGAAAGTCTCCATCGGTCCGGACGACACGGCTCATGAGGTTTTCCTGCGCGTCATCGAAGCAGGCGAACGGGCTCTTTCCCAAGTGCTTCCGGCTCTGTTGGCAGGGAAAGCCGCCCATCATCGGCAAGATTTGTCCCAGGGAAATTACTGCGGTGGACGCCGCCCCGAAGATGGAAGAATCGACTGGAGCCAACCCGCCCAGACCATCCATAATCTGGTGCGGGGCGTCGCTCCCCCGTATCCCGGAGCCTTCACGCTGGTGGACGGACAGCCTCTGCGCATTCTCAGGACCAGTCTTCATCCCCACCCGGATGCCCTGGCAGAGACTCAGGGCGGAGATGGGCAGCCCCTCTACCTGTTGCAGGCAGAATGGCAGAAGCAGGATCTGGACGCAGCCCAATTCAAGGTCACTTTTCCCCAAGGCTGCGTACCGGACCCTTGGCCTGCAACAAAAAGCCCCTAAAATACGCTTCCCCCCGTTTATTGGAATGAAGGCTTCCCGTATAATGGCGGGATTCTAAAAATAGTCAAAATTTAGACGGCAAATTTTTATATTTGAACAACGGAACCCCCATGAAAAAAATCCTCATCCTTGGCGTCAATGGTTTCATCGGTCACCACCTCAGCCAGCGTATCCTGTCCACGACCGATTGGTCGGTGTACGGGATGGATATGCAGAGCGAACGCGTCAAGGATCTGTTGGACCACCCACGCTTTCACTTCTTCGAAGGGGATATCACCATCAACAAGGAGTGGATCGAGTACCACATCAAGAAGTGTGACGTGGTACTGCCACTGGTGGCCATTGCCACCCCCGCCACCTATGTCCAGCAACCCTTGCGGGTTTTTGAACTGGATTTCGAAGCCAATCTGCCCATCGTGCGCAGTTGTGTCAAGTATGGCAAACGAATCCTCTTCCCTTCTACATCGGAAGTCTATGGCATGTGCCGGGATAGCGAATTCGACCCCGGCCAATCGGAACTGATCCTGGGCCCCATCGAGAAACAGCGCTGGATCTATTCCTGCAGCAAGCAATTGATGGACCGGGTGATCTGGGGCTATGGCATGCAGGAGGGATTGGACTTCACGCTGTTCCGTCCCTTCAACTGGATCGGTTCCGGACTGGACAGTATCCACACACCCAAGGAAGGCAGTTCAAGGGTCATCACCCAGTTCTTCGGACATATCGTACGGGGAGAAAATATCCAGTTGGTAGATGGGGGAACCCAGAAACGGGCCTTCACCTACATCGACGATGGCGTCTCTGCGCTCATGAAAATCATCGAAAACCCCCAGGGGGTAGCGACAGGAAAGATCTACAATGTGGGCAATCCGGGGAACAACTATTCGGTCAGGGAACTGGCGCAAATGATGCTGGATCTGGCGATGGAATATCCCGAATACCGTGCCACCGCACAACAGGTCAAACTGGTGGAAACCACCGCCGACACCTATTACGGCAAGGGGTATCAGGATGTCCAGAATCGCGTCCCCAAGATCACCAATACCTGTGAGGAATTGGACTGGGCGCCGGAAGTCGGCATGATGGATGCCCTGCGCCGCATCTATGATGCTTACCGCGGCCAGGTGGCGGAAGCACGTGGATTGGTAGACTGACGTTGATGTCGGCCTCTCCCTGGGTAGGACTGGTCATGGGAAGCCAGTCAGACTGGACGGTCATGGAACAGGCCGCCCAGATGCTGACCCGTTTCGAAGTGCCCTTCGAGGCACTGGTAATCTCTGCCCATCGCACGCCCGATCGCATGTTTCGCTATGCGGAAGAAGCGCGTGACCGTGGCCTGAACTGCCTGATCGCGGGAGCGGGCGGAGCGGCCCATTTGCCGGGCATGCTGGCCTCCAAGACCACCTTGCCCGTCCTGGGAGTCCCCGTCCCAACCCCCTACTTTCAAGGGCAAGACTCTCTTCTGTCCATCGTGCAGATGCCCAAAGGCATTCCGGTGGCCACCTTTGCCGTAGGTGCTGCCGGTGCTGCCAATGCGGCTCTTTTTGCGGTCGGTTTATTGGCTGCGCAACACCCGCATCTGATCGAGCGTTTGAACGCCTATCGCGCCGAGTTGGTCGCACAAGTCACCGCCATGCATCTGCCGCCTGCTCCATGAGCCGACGTAACCGGACCCTGGGTTTGCTGGGTGGAGGGCAATTGGGGAGAATGTTTGCCTCGTCTGCCCGCACCATGGGATTCGATGTTTGGGTGTTGGACCCCGACCCTGACGCGCCGGCAGCGCATTTTGCCACCCGCCACCTGTGTGCAGCCTTCGATGATGCCTGCGCTCTGAAACAACTGGCAGATTCCTGTCGGGCTGTCACCACCGAATTTGAAAATGTACCCGCCGAGACGCTGTCTGCTCTGGCCAGTCAGGTAATTGTCCGTCCAGGGGCGCGCGCCGTGTCGATTGTTCAGGATCGTATCCAGGAAAAGACCTTCCTGCGCGATGCAGGGTTTCCTGTGGGGGCTTTTGCTCTTGTCCCTGACCTGAAATCCTGTGCCAACGCACTGACCCAGATAAAATTTCCTGCGTTGATCAAGACCGCACGGTTTGGATACGATGGGAAAGGTCAGGTCCGCGTGGAGTCACCCGAAGAAGTTCGAGAGGTCCTAAGCCAACACCCCGGTCTCCTTCCCTGCATTCTGGAAGAAATCGTCCCGCTCCGTTTGGAAATATCGGTCATTCTGGCCAGAACGGCTGCCGGTGAAATTGCCCACTGGCCTGTGGCTGAAAATCGTCACCATCAAGGAATTCTGGATATCACCATTGCCCCTGCGCGCATTCGCGACGAACTGGCCACCCGAGCCCGAAAAATGGCCAGTGAAATTGCAGAACGACTGGAGTATGTGGGGGTCATGGCCGTGGAATTCTTTGTGACGGGCATCGATCAGATCCTGGTCAATGAAATTGCACCACGCCCGCACAACAGTGGACATTACACCCTCGATGCCTGTATCACGAGTCAGTTTGAGCAACAGGTCCGGGTCCTCTGTGATCTTCCCTTGGGCAGTACCGAACAGTTGAGACCCGCCGCCATGATCAACCTGCTGGGGGATTTATGGCAGGAAGGAACGCCTCCCTGGCTCTTGGTTTTTCAGGAACCGGAAGCCAAACTACATCTCTACGGCAAGGAAAAACCTCGTCCAGGACGCAAGATGGGACACATCACGGTCTTGGGTCCCAGCGCCAATGAAGCACTGGAACGCGCCCTGCGTCTCAGGAACGCGCTATCCACGACCACCGGTCCATCTGCATAAAACCTATACGGCATCCTCGCCCTGTTCTCCTGTACGTATCCGCATGGCCTGTTCCACATCGACGACGAAGATCTTGCCATCGCCGATTTTACCGGTACGGGCCGAGTGGATGACTGCCTCCACGACCTTATCCACTATCCCATCGGTCACGACCACCTCGATCTTGACCTTGGGGAGAAAATCCACGATGTACTCAGCACCCCGGTACAACTCTGTATGACCCTTCTGGCGCCCAAATCCCTTGACCTCGGTAACGGTCAGGCCAGATACGCCGACTTCGGAGAGCGCCTCTCTGACTTCATCGAGTTTGAAGGGTTTGACGATGGCCGTAATCAATTTCATGACACACTCCGATGATTCAGTAACGCGCTTAGTTTAGCAGTCTTTGGCCTACTGTTTTAGAAAATCTCGGGGACGTGCTGCACACCAGTGACGATCACTCATGTACTAGCAGCCCGTCGGTTTTAACTTTGGGGTGCTGCGCATTTCCGCCCAGAAGTTTTTGAAAATGCCATTTTTAGGGGGGGTCGGCACAGTCCTACCCGGTTTTCTATCGTTTTTCTGCATTTCCCTGCTCTACAGGCGCAGTACGGCCATACGTTTTAAATTCCACGCCATACAGACGAGGCTCCATTCCCCCTGTACCTGTGTCAAGCCGCGCAGTGAGAACTGCCGGAAGCCCATCACCGACTTGATGATGCCGAAGACCGGCTCCACGGTTTGTTTGCGCATCCGGTAAACACTGCGACCCGCCCGCCTGGGTCTTCAATCGATGGATCATGACCTGCATGCGGGTAGCATCCTCTCCCAAGGCTTCCGGCTCGGTGTGTCGCTGCCGCCAGTCCGGATGATGTCCTTCATCCAAGGTAGGGCGACCCGTCACACGAAGCAGGCCATTGACCAAGGCATCCGTTTCTCCCGCCTGAATATCTTCCAGACGCCCCAAAGTGGCAATGACCTTTTGGCGAGACACGCCAGAAGCATCGCGGTAGGACTCCACGAGCTTGACATACTGGCGCGGACCGGAAGTGGTGATCTTTACGAACATGTCGCCATTGTAATTCGACAATAAAATGATAGTCAATCAGAAAAACATGACGGCGTGTCACTACAAGACTTTTCCGGGATAAAACTCAACTCTATGATTTTATTAGGGGGCCATGGTAAAAAACGACGGTTTTATGGGGACAACTGTCGAACTCGGGAGTTCTGTGTTCGACCATAAAGATACAGCTGCCTTGATGTACGAACGGAAACAAAGCCAAGTTCGCTAATAATATTCGCTAATATTTTCCATGCCGCTTCGGCGCCCCAAGCATTTTCTGCAAAGACTATTCCATTATTGCTGATACGACTCCAGCGTTCTTCGTCTTGATACAAGGCGGCAACAGCGTCTGCAAACTCAGAAGGATCATCAGCAACCAAAATATTTTCACCATTTGTAAGTGCCATCCCCTCTGCCGCCAAGGGTGTAGCTACAACAGGCAGTCCAACAGCCAATGAAGATCCAACCTTCCCCTTAATTCCGGCACCATAGCGAAGTGGAGCAACGGAGACTCGCATCCTGTCGAGTAGGGTATCCAAATCTTCGACAAAGCCAAGAACAACAACGTCTTCCGAAGCCAATGCTTGAATTTCGGCTGGCACCTTGCTGCCAACAATGTAGAATCGCATACTAGGCAAGCGCTTACGAAGTAGCGGCATGATTTCAGAAACAAAATATTTGACCGCATCCACATTTGGCGCATGTTTATACCCACCCACAAAAACAATATCCCTACGTTTCCCAAAATCCACCTCCGTTCCTTTGATGTATCTTGAGTAAGGTAGATGCTTAACTTTGTCCTTCGGAACATTTTCTAGCAGAATTTCAAGTTCACGTTCACTAATAACCGTTGCAATATTCGATGCTCTTATCAATGCCATTTCTCGTGCTTTCATTTCCTCAGCGATCGCCGCCTTATTTAAATCTTCATGCAATTCTGCTTCACGCGCCATCCTTAGAAAATGCAGATCCAAGGTATGGAAAATCACTTTTGCATTTGGGCATTGTTTGCGAACGGTCTGCAGATGGCGCTCTGCTACCCCGACGCGAATAATAAATATCAAGTCATAGCGCATACCAAATTCTCGCAAATGTGTTTCCACGCTATTTAGATAAGGCGCATATAAAACCTCGATACCAATTCTTTGAAGTGCTGTAGTGTACTTCGGCATATAGAGAAAATTATCTTCAGGAATGAATGTGACTTGAAACTCCATCTCTCTAAGTAAGGACATGATGTTATACGCATCAATGGAACCAGAATCTTCATCTGGCGTAGGTGTGCAGTGATCCAGGACCAGAACGCGACGAGTTGCCATTCGATCTTTCGCGTCATCAACATTAACTCCATTCAGTTGGTGAGCTTTCAGTCGCTCTCTCCAGCGCTCAAAGAGTTTTTTTGTATTCTGAATTTGATAGGCTTTGGTGCCCTGTGATGTATCTGTACCCGAGGTAATGCCTTCATAGTGAATAACCGTTGATAACGGCTGATAGATCACTCGATAACCTTTGTTGCGAATCTTGAGTGCAAGGTCTGAGTCTTCGCAATAAGCAGGCAGATAGTGTTCGTCAAAGCCACCGAGTTCATTAAACAGCACTTTAGGAACCATGATGGATGCACCTGAGCAGTAATCAACCTCTCTCGCGTAGTTGTAAACGGGCAGCAGTGGATCCTGGAATCGCCCAAAATTCCATGCACTGCCGTCTTGCCAGATGATGCCTCCTGCTTCCTGCAATCTACCGTCTGGATAAACGAGTTTAGAACCCGCCAGTCCAGTGCCAGGAAGTTCTTGGAAAGTACGCAGCAATGCATCCATCCAACCTGGTGTAACTTCAGTGTCATTATTCAGGAAATACAGGTATTCGCCTTGGGCCACACTTGCACCTGTGTTGCAGGAGCGAATGAACCCCTGATTTTGTTCGTTGCGAATCAGGCGTATGCCCTTTATTTTTGCCAACACCTCTGCTGAATTGTCAGGCGAACAATCATCCACGACAATGACCTCATATTCGGTCTGGGAAGGATTTTCTACAATTGAAGCCAGGCATCGCAATGTGTAATCAATCTTACCGTAGATGGGGATGATGACGGAAACGTGAGGATTAAGAGAATCGGGTATTTCGATAGTAGCTGCGTAAACCATGGGTGTTGAAACATGCGACGTGCCATCACGCATTATTTTTTTCCCGGTTACAAGTGTAGGTACACTTAATACAGGAATGGTTGTTGAAGGGCTACCACTAACCAATAATGCTCTTGGAAAATATTTTGCAAGCAAATTTCGATGTTTTGCCTTGGCTTGATAATTCAGCGGAAGAGATTGGTAGATGCGCTTGCCCATGCGCAAGCCTTCAATCACGTAGCGTTTTGACTGTTGTTTAGGGGCCGTTAACCATCGGCGCGCTTCGCGCATCGGCAAAGTCATTCGCCAAGAGTAACTTTGTGTAACTTCAAGTAATTCGTCTGAAAGGTTAGCAATTTGCACATCACGCTCGGACACGGCTTGGTTGAGGCTGGAGATCTGTCCATCGCGCTCGCTGACAGTTAGATCCAACGATTGAGCCCACTTCGCAAAACCAACATAGTGTTTTACTAAATCCAACTTGTCTGGATAGAGAACCGACATATCGATTTTCGGCAAACTCGCCTCGTCAACCCCACACACAGCAACAAAATAGACTGGATCAGATAACTGACCAGCATTCGGTTTCAAGCCCTCCCCATCATCGTGCCACGCTCGAAATGCATCTTGCCCGCCGTCAAGAGACTGAATCACTGAGCCCATTAAAATGCGCTGACCGAAGTAATGAATATCAGGAAACTGCGTGCTTAATAGATTATGAAATTCTTGGAAATCAAGTTCCTTCACGTGAAATTCGTTGTGCTCGCCACTTTCTTCAGAGTAAATGGGGCGGTTCGGAGAAGAGATTACAAGTACACCATCTGGCCGCAACACGCGCCTGATCTCAGCAAGCATTTGCGCTTGCTCAGCCAAATGTTCGATTGTTTCAAAAGAAACGACAACGTCAAATGAGGCATCAGCAAAATTGAGATTCGTTGCACTGCCTTGGTGGAACACCAGATTCGGTTTTGTGTAAGTTTTCAAAGCATGTTGAACAGCTTCGTCGGAAATATCCACACCGACAACTGAATGTGCAACCTCAGCCATAAAATATGATCCATATCCTTCGCCGCAAGCCACATCAAGTACATTCTTTTCTTTAACCACGTCCAACGCTATTGCGTAGCGATGATAATGCTCAAGACGAATTCTGCCCTGCTCTGTTGGGATAAATCGTTCACCCGTGAAATGCATTTTATTGTGTCTCCAAACTAAGTTTTTTCATTGGCACGCCGATAAGTCCAAGACATACGGAAGTCGAATGGACACGCACCATCATTGCATCATGTAGCCAGTGATGCTGAATATGCTCTTCTTGAGTACCTTCTGCGATAGCTGGAGAAATACTGTAATCACCAGATGGCAACACCGGCAACCGAAACTCGAAGCGGGCAATAATTTCAGTTCCTGCTTCAGCGAGTTGCAGTTTGTTCTGATATATAAAATAAGTGTTGTCGCAAAAAATCACTTGACCAAGCCGATCTTTGAATTGAAAACCAACGATGGGACGCAGGATATCTTTGTGGGCAGAACATCGGATTTCCAAAATAACATCTTCACCTCCAACAACCCATGATAATGGCGCACCGCTTGGATCAAGAAGTCGCACCGATACAATTTTCGCGTCACCTGTGCCGAACCCTTTTTGATCAGGTTCAAATTGAAAGACCTCAATGTCATTACGCAAATTTGAAGCATTGATCATCGCTTCGCGCATGTCACGGTAATCCGTTGATCTCTGAAATTGGCTCGTTGTCACTTTGGCCACATCTGCAATAACACCATCTACTTCCTGATTCGACTCATACACCGTGGCAAGATAGTGTTCGATAACATCCTTCGGTGTGCCTATTTCGACGACCTCACCATGATTCAGCAAAACAGCCTTGTTACACAAATTAACAACCGCACCTGTATCATGGCTTACAAATAAAATCGTTCCGGTTTTCATAAAATTGCGCAAAAAGCGCATGCATTTTTGGGTAAAGAACGCATCGCCCACTGCCAGCGCTTCATCTACTACTAATATTTCTGCGTCTACATGTGCGATTACAGCAAACGCGAGACGCACCATCATTCCGCTGGAATAGGTTTTCACCGGTTGCTCGATGAAATCACCGATGTCAGAAAATGTAACTATATCTTCGAAACGGGTATCGATCTCCTCGTTTCTGAGCCCCAGCACTGAGGCATTCATGTACACATTTTCACGCCCGGTAAACTCCGGATTAAACCCTGAGCCCAGTTCCAATAGCGCCGCAATGCGCCCGTTCGTTTGTATGCTGCCACTAGTCGGATTGAGCGTGCCGCAGATCATCTGCAGCAACGTAGATTTACCGCTTCCGTTGCGCCCGATGATGCCGACGGTTTCACCTTTCTTGATTTCGAACGATACATCCCTAAGTGCCCAGAATTCGCGGAAATATTGCTTAGGCGCACGCCCTGCCAAACGGTGCAGGCGAGGCAAAACGAACTGCTTCAAGCGGTCACGCGGAGCATTGTAAATCTGGTAGCACTTGCTAAGATTGCTTACGCGGATGGCAATGTTGTCGTCAGAGGACATCTGCAAATCCTTTGCGTGTTTTCTGGAACCACGCATAACCCAGCCAGGCGATCACCGAAGCCACAATTGTGTATATTCCCAATCCCAACCAGTTCGGCAGATGCCCGAAAATCAGCACTTCCCTAGCCTGTTCAATGATGAAGGTCAGCGGATTGGCCATGATGAAAAGTCGCAACCCTTCCGGCACGGCAGTCACCGGATAAAAAACGGGTGCAAGAAACATCAGCACGGTGGTGATAATGCCGACAGTTTGTCCAATATCGCGTATGAAAACGCCAAGCGAGGCAAGCATCCATGCGAGGCCCAGGCTTAGAATGACTATCGGCAGCAACACCAGCGGAATGAAAACCAGGGTCCATTGAAGAAAACCGTTGAAAATCAGAAAGGCCGTGAGCAACACGATCAGGCTGACAAGGCTGTGAAAAAGCGCCGCCCCCATCGCAACGACTGGCAGGATCTCCAGCGGAAAAATGACTTTTTTGACATAATTGGCATTGGACAGAATCAATCCCGGAGCGCGATTGAGCAGTTCGCTGAACAGCCCCAGCACGATCATGCCTACAAAAAGGATGACTGCGAACTGAGTTTTGCTGTCGTCTGCACCAACGCCGCCCCAGCGCGATTTGAAAATCTCGGAGAAGACGATCGTGTACACTACCAGCATGAAAACGGGGTTGAGGAATGACCAGGCCAACCCCATCGCTGAGCCTTTATAGCGCCCCACGACTTCGCGGCGGGTCATCTGCACAATGAGCTGTCGGTTGCGCCACAGACTACGCACCATGGAAAAAAGGGAAGTCGCAGGTTTGCTGTGAGGATCGATCATATAATTATCTTAACCCATGTTTAACGCCGTGAATTTAATTTCTTTGATTATCAGTTTGTTATGAACGATAAATAGTTGGAGTGGCACTACATGCTCGTAATTTCGGATTAACTGACCAGTTTTTTCGTGCCTCCTGGCGCGGGAGAAACTCCCAGTGCCCGGTAGATTTTCATCAAATCGGGTTCTGCAAGGGTACTCTTGCGCACATTCAGTGTGCGCCCATCACGTTGCTGGAATGATGCGGTGACACGGCGCTGTACGCTCATCGTTTCGCGCAGGCTGGCCCAGTTGTCGTGGATGTCTGCTTTCTTCAGTTTCATTCGTAGCACCTGAACGGCCTGATAGGCCAGCACCGTGATAAAGAGGTGCCCATCTGAACGCTCTTCTGTCGAATGATAGACCGGACGCAAGCCCAACTCGCTCTTCAGACTACGAAATACGCTCTC
>JAJZFH010000035.1:15987-19862 GCA_021805445.1 Pseudomonadota bacterium | reverse complement strand
GCACTGGGGTTGAACAACGGAACAGAACACTCGGTGGTGCAGGAACGGGTCGCCTTTCGCAGCGTCAGCCGTGACCGCCTCCCCATCATCGGTCCCGTGCCTGGAGCCGAGGGACTCTTCGCTCTCACCGCCCTGGGCTCACGAGGGCTGGTGTGGGGGCCCCTGGGGGCCGATCTTCTCTGTGCCTGGCTGGAAGGCGACCCCCTGCCCCTCGAAAAAGACCTGGTCCAAGCCGTGGCACCCGCCCGTTATCGCTGAGCGCGCTTTTTTTCCTGGTGCAACAATTCCCGGGCATGCTCGCGCACGGTCGCCGTGACCGTCACCCCCCCCAGCATGCGTGCCACTTCTTCTACCCGCTCCCCCTCGTCCAGGATCCGGACTGAACTGGTCATCACCCCCTCCTGCACTGCCTTGCTGACTTTCAGATGATGCTGGGCACACGCCGCCACCTGGGGCAAATGGGTCACGCACAGCACCTGATGATGGTTCCCCAGCGCGGCCAGCAACCGCCCGACTCGTTCAGCCACGCCCCCTCCGATGCCGCTGTCCACCTCGTCAAAAATCAGGGTGGGCACTGCACTTCCCTGCGCCAAGCGGGTCTGCAGGGCCAGCCCCAGGCGCGACAGTTCCCCGCCCGACGCAATCCGGGCGAGGGGACCCAGGGGCTGGCTGGCGTGGGCCGCCAGTTGAAATTCGACCCGCTCCCGCCCTTCGGGCCCGGGTCGCTCCAGTTCGCTCAGCGCAACCTCGAAGCGTCCCTGGCCCAGGGCCAGATCCCCCAGGCTGGCACTCACCGCTTCTCCCAGGCGCGACGCCGCATGACGACGTTGTCGGCTCAACTCCTGCGCCCCCTCGTCATACCCCTGCCGGGCCTGAGCCACCTGCCTCTCGAGAACTTCCAGTGAGGGCAGGGCTGCGAGCGCCTCGAGGGCTTGGCGGGTGTCAGTGAAAAGTTTGGGCAGATCCTCGGGGCGAACGTGCAAACGGCGCGCGCGCCCATGCCAGGCTTGCATCTCTTCCTCGACCTGCGGCAAACGCTCCTCGTTCTCCTCACGGGCACGGGCATAACGATGCAATTCGCCCAGTACTTCCTCGACCTGGATACGCGCCGACTCGAGCAGGGTGACCCAGGGGATCAGGAGGCTGTCGTGGGATGCCAACTGGGCCAACCGTTGTTCGCACTTCAAAAGTTGGCGTCGCACTGCGCCTTCCCCTTCCTCCAGTGACTGAACCGTTTCGTCCACCCCTTGGACCAGATCCGCACGATGCGCAAGACGCGCATGTTCCGCCAGCAACCCCTCCCAATGTCCGGGGTGAAGCGTCAAATCGGCCAGCACTGCCAGGGTATCTTCGAGCATCTGGCGCTGCCCGACCGCCAGCGCCAGCGCTTGGCGCGCCTCGGCACAGTCCCTCTGGGCGCTTTCCCAGGCTTGCCAGGCCTGGCGTACGAATTGCCGGCATTCGTCATGCCCCCCAAAGGTATCCAGCAATGTCCGCTGGTGCACGGGTAACAACAAGCGTTGGTGGGCATGCTGGCCATGAATGTCGATCAGGTGGTCGCCCAGGGCTCGCAACTGGGTCGCCGTCACGGCGCTGCCGTTGATGAAGGCACGGGACTTGCCGCTGCGTTCCACCACTCGCCGTATCAGGCATTCGCCCTCGGCACTGGCCAAGGCTTGCTCCTCGAGCCATTGCCCCGCCGGGGAAGTGGGAGAAACGTCAAAATGGGCCTCGAATTCGGCCCGCGACGCGCCCTGTCGAATGGCCTCCGGATCGGCCCGTTCGCCCAGTATCAGCGCCAGGGCATCCAGCAAAATGGATTTGCCCGCGCCGGTTTCCCCGGTCAGGACAGTAAACCCACGACCCAACTCCAGGGTCAATTGATCCACCAGGACAAAATCGCGAATACGCAGTGCAACCAGCATGCCTTCTCCTAAAAACGCGTGCCCCAACGCAATTTCTCGCGCAACATGGCGAAATAGTCATACCCCGGGGGGTGGATCAGATGCACGGACTGTCGGGCACAGGTGACGTTCAACCGATCTCCGGGATCGAGGAGGACCTGGTCCTGCACATCGAAACTGGCAAAGACCCCGGTTCCCTTGTGCAGGATCATCTCGACCTGTGCGCTCTGCTGCAACACCACCGGACGATTGCTCAGGGTATGGGGGCAGATGGGGGTCAATACCAGAGCCTGCAAGCCAGGGTGGACGATGGGTCCGCCGCTGGACAGGGCATAAGCCGTGGACCCCGTAGGGGTGGCCAGGATCAAGCCATCGGCGCGCAGGTTATAGACGAAGTTCCCATCCACGAAAACCTCCACCTCGATCATGCTGCCCCGCGCTCCCTTGGCCACCACCACGTCGTTGAGGGCCATGGCCTCGCTCACCCTTCCGTCGGAGCGGGTCAGACGAGCCGCCAGCAACGTGCGATCCTCCAGGGCGTAATGGCCGTCCAGCACCTGGCTGAGACGATCTTCCAGATCCTGGGCCGGAATGTCCGTCAAAAACCCCAACTGCCCCAGGTTGATGCCGATCAGAGGGACGGCATGGGGCGCCAGTGCACGGGTGGCATTGAGCAGGGTTCCATCCCCGCCCAACACCACGCACAAATCCACTTGCGCGGCCAACTCGTTCAGGGGAACTCCCACCTGTCCACAGGCCAGGGCAGAGCAGGGATCCAGAACCGTAGGACAGTTCCGTGCCGCGAGGAGCGACAGGAGACGGGCCAGAGGCGCATGCAAGCCCTGGGGATCGGCCTTGCCCACGATACCAATACGATTGAATCCTGGTTGGGTCATGAAACTTCCTGAATGAGTGACCAGTCTGGTGCAAAAAGGAATTAGAACATATTTCAGTTAGAATGGTCGGCATGTTAAACGATCGCGCGCGGGCACTGCTCAAAGCCCTGGTGGAAAAATACATTGACGAGGGGCAACCGGTTGGTTCGCGGGCCTTGTCGCGCCTTGCGGGCATGGACCTCTCCGCCGCCACCATCCGTAATGTCATGGCCGATCTGGAAGAGTTGGGTTTCATTGCCAGCCCTCATACCTCGGCCGGGCGCATTCCAACCCCTCGCGGTTACCGTTTCTTCGTGGACAGCTTGCTGACCATCAAGCCTCTGGAAACCACGACCCTCTCCCAACTGCAACTGCGCCCGGCCGACCCGCACCAACTGGTGGCCGCCGCCTCCCAGATGCTCGCCGAACTGACCACCTTTGCCGGCATCGTGCGCACCCCCAAACGCCGTCTCACGGGCTTCCAACGCGTAGAATTTTTGCGTCTTTCGGAAAACCGCCTGCTCCTCGTTCTGGTCACCCTGGAAGGCGATGTCCAGAACCGTATCCTGATCACAGACCAGAACTATTCCACCGAACAACTGGCTAAAGCTGCCCAATACCTCAATGAACATGGCAGCGGTCAGGACTTCGACCAGGTGGTCGACGCGCTGCACCGTGAAGTCAACGGACTGCGGACGGATATTCGCACACTCACCAGCCAGGCCTTGGCATTTGGCGAAGAGATCCTCAGGCCCGGACCCGACGATTATGTCCTGCGCGGCGAAACCCGACTCGTCGGCCGCAACAACATGGCCAGCAACCTGAACAGCCTGCGCCGCCTCTTCGACCTCTTCGAGCAAAAAACCGGTCTGTTGCAGTTGCTCGATGCCAGCCAGAACAGCGAGGGCGTCAGAATTTTCATTGGGGGAGAATCGGGGCACTCCCCGCTCGATGAATTCAGTCTGGTCACGGCCCCCTACGAAGTGGATGGGCAGGTAGTGGGGACCCTGGGGGTGGTGGGCCCCACCCGCATGGCCTACGAGCGTATCATTCCCATCGTCGACATCACTGCGCGTCTGCTCTCCAGCGCACTGTC
>JAJZFH010000035.1:0-15887 GCA_021805445.1 Pseudomonadota bacterium | reverse complement strand
ATCCGTGCCCTCAAGGGGAGGGTCGAAAGATTCTGGGCTGAACGAGGTCGTCCGGACGTGCTGGTGATAAGTTTTCACGGAGTGCCACAGTTCACCCTCCACAAGGGCGATCCCTACCATTGCGAATGCCTCAAGACCGGACGCTTGCTGGCGCAGGCCCTGGACCTCGAACCCCACCAGTATCGCATTGCCTTCCAGTCCCTCTTCGGGCGCACGGAATGGGTCAAGCCTTACACCGCCCCGCTGGTGGAGCAACTGGCCCGGGAGGGCGTGCGTCATGTCCAGGTCCTGTGCCCCGGTTTCCCGGCTGACTGCTTGGAAACCCTGGAGGAGATCGGCATGGAGGTGAAAGCCACTTTCCTGAACCACGGCGGCGAGGTCTATCATTACATTCCTGCGCTCAACGACGATCCCGACTGGCTGGACAGCCTGACGCGCATCGCTCTGGATAACCTGGGAGGCTGGCTGCCCACTCCTCTGCCGACGGCAGAGGAGCAAGTCGCGCAAAAAAATCGGGCACAGGAACGGGGTGCGCCACAGTAACCCCTTGAAATCGGACTCCTTGGCCCCATGTACCGCCAGTGATCCACAACTCAGCCCTGGGAGTCCGGCATGTCCACCACTGAACCTATTGATCCTTCCTTTTCCAACCCGGAAAACCCACCCTCCTCTGGTGCAGACAGTGCACCCCCCCTCTTCTCCTCGCCCGAAGACTGGCAAGCCGCTCTGGTCAAGGCGGAAGAGGCCCTGCGTGCCAAGGACGACGAGTGCCTGCGCCTGCGCGCCGACATGGAAAACCTGCGCAAGCGCACCGCCACCGAATTGTCCCAGGCGCGCAAGTTTGCCCTGGAAAGTTTTGCCGGAGAATTGCTGGCCGTCATGGACAGCCTGGAGGCCGCCCAACAGGTCAAGGAAGCGTCCCTCGACAGTTACCGCAACGGGGTGGAACTGACCGCCCGCCAACTGACCAGCGTCTTCGACAAGTTTCACATTCAAGCCATTCACCCCGAAGGGCAACGTTTCGACCCCAACCGCCATCAGGCCATCGCTTCCCTGGAGCACGACGAAATTCCGGCCCAAAGCGTCATCAGCGTCATGCAAAAGGGTTTCATCCTGCATGAACGGGTTCTGCGCCCGGCTTTGGTCACGGTTTCGAAGGGAAAAGCGGAATCACCCTCTTGAATCCGTAAAAATCATCCCGATTTAAGGAACAACCAAAGCATTCCCCCACCAATTTTTGAGAAGAGGTTAATAACGTCATGGGAAAAATCATCGGAATCGACCTGGGTACCACCAATTCCTGCGTGGCCGTCATGGAAGGCGGCAAGCCCAAGGTCATTGAAAATGCAGAAGGTGCCCGCACAACCCCCTCCATCATCGCCTACATGGAAGAAGGCGAAGTTCTGGTGGGCGCGCCTGCCAAGCGCCAGGCCATCACCAACCCGAAAAACACCCTCTTCGCCGTCAAGCGCCTGATCGGCCGGCGCTTCGAAGAAGAGATGGTGCAGAAGGACATCCACATGGTGCCTTACTCGATCGTCAAGGCCGGCAATGGGGATGCCTGGGTGGAAGTGCGGGGCAAGAAGATGGCCCCGCCCGAAATCTCTGCCGCCGTCTTGCAAAAGATGAAGAAAACAGCGGAAGACTACCTGGGTGAGGAAGTAACCGAAGCCGTCATCACGGTCCCGGCTTACTTCAACGACAGCCAGCGCCAGGCCACCAAGGATGCGGGACGAATCGCAGGTCTGGATGTCAAGCGCATCATCAATGAACCGACGGCTGCTGCCCTGGCTTTCGGGATGGACAAGAAGGAGGGGGACCGAAAGATCGCCGTTTATGATCTGGGCGGGGGAACCTTCGATATTTCCATCATCGAAATCGCCGAAATCGATGGCGAACACCAATTCGAGGTGCTCTCCACCAATGGAGACACCTTCCTTGGCGGGGAGGACTTTGACCTGCGCGTCATCGATTATCTGGCTGACGAATTCAAGCGCGAAAACGGCCTGGACCTGCGCAAGGATGTGCTGGCCCTGCAACGCCTCAAGGAAGCCGCAGAAAAAGCCAAAATCGAACTGTCTTCAGCGCAACAGACCGAAGTCAACCTGCCTTACATCACGGCCGATGCCAGCGGACCCAAACATCTGGTGGTAAAAATCACCCGCTCCAAACTGGAAAGTCTGGTGCAGGAACTCATTGACCGCACCATAAAGCCCTGTGAAACGGCCATCAAGGATGCGGGCGTGAAGATCAGTGACATCGCCGACGTGATTCTGGTAGGCGGTCAAAGCCGTATGCCCAAGGTACAGGAACGGGTCAAGGAACTCTTCGGCCGCGATCCGCGCAAGGATGTCAACCCAGATGAAGCCGTAGCCATCGGAGCAGCCATTCAGGGTGGCGTCTTGAAAGGCGACGTCAAGGATGTATTGTTGCTGGATGTCACTCCTCTGTCCCTCGGTATTGAAACCCTGGGGGGAGTCATGACCCGTCTGATCCAGAAGAACACCACCATTCCTACCAAGGCGTCCCAGGTCTTCTCCACTGCCGACGACAACCAGTCGGCAGTGACCATCCATGTCCTGCAAGGAGAACGAAACCTGTCCAGCGGGAACAAGAGCCTGGGGCAGTTCAACCTGAGCGACATTCCTCCTGCGCCCCGTGGCATGCCTCAGATCGAAGTGACCTTCGACATCGATGCCAACGGAATCCTGCATGTGAATGCCAAGGACAAGGCCAGCGGCAAGGAAAGCAAGATCACCATCAAGGCCAACTCCGGGCTGTCGGAAGATGAAATCCAGCGTATGGTGCGGGATGCCGAGGAAAACGCGGAAGAAGACAAGAAAATCCTGGAAGCGGTGAACGCGAAGAATAGTCTGGAAAGTTTGGTCCATAATGTCACCAAATCCGTCAAGGATCATGGTGACAAACTTTCAGCCGAAGAAAAATCCGGTATCGAAAGCGCGCTCAAGGATGCAGAAGAAGCGCTCCAGTCACAGGACACGGCACGCATCACCGCCGTCACCGAAAAGCTCTCCGAAGCCAGCCACAAATTGGCCGAAAAGATGTACGCGGCCGATGCAAGCGCCGGCGGTGCCGATGTTCATGCCCAGGAACCCGGCGCCTCTGCTGGCGGCAAGGAAGACCATGTCGTGGATGCCGAGTTCGAGGAAGTGAAGGACAAGAAGTAAAGAATCCTCCCCCCGGGGAAGGCAGGTTGTTGGGGAGGGGGTGAAAACCCCACTCCCCAATAATTTATTTGAGAGGAAACATGAGCAAACGCGATTTTTATGAAGTCCTGGGAGTCAACCGGGATGCATCCGAGGATGACATCAAAAAGGCCTATCGCAAGTTGGCCATGAAACATCATCCGGATCGAAATCCGGATAATGCCAAGTCCGAGGCCCGGTTCAAGGAGGTCAAGGAAGCCTATGAAATCCTGTCCGATGGGGATAAACGCGCCGCCTATGACCGCTACGGTCATGCGGGCGTAGATCCTCAAATGGGTGCGGGTGCCGCCGGCCCTGGGGGCGGTCCGGGGATGGGTGGGTTTTCCGATGCCTTTGGCGATATTTTTGGCGATATTTTTGGTGGGGGTGGAGGCGGACGGGGCAACCGAACCGGCGGCATGTACCGGGGAGCCGATCTACGCTACAACCTGGAAATCGGCCTGGAAGAGGCCGCACGAGGCACCGAGACACAGATCCGCATTCCCGCCCTGGAAAACTGCGGCACCTGCAAGGGGAGTGGCGCCAAGCCGGGGACCAACCCGAGCACCTGTTCCACCTGTGGCGGACAGGGTCAGGTGCGCATGCAGCAAGGATTTTTTTCCATCCAGCAAACTTGCCCGGTCTGTCACGGGAGCGGCAAGACGATCACCTCGCCCTGCCCCGACTGTCATGGGGCCGGACGAATCCGCAAACATAAAACCCTGTCCGTCAAGATTCCTGCCGGCATCGACCATGGTGATCGCGTTCGTCTGGCCGGAGAAGGTGAACCGGGGCAAGCCGGGGGTCCGGCGGGCGATCTGTTCGTGGTCGTCCAGATCCGTCCCCACCCCGTATTCCAGCGCGAAGGCACGGACCTGCATTGCGAAATGCCCATCAGCTTCGCAGTCGCCGCCCTGGGGGGGGAAATCGAAATCCCCACTCTGGAGGGTCAGGCCAAACTGAAAATTCCTGCCGAAACCCAGACCGGCCAGGTTTTTCGCCTACGTTCCAAGGGGATCAAAGCACTGCGCGGGGGCAACCAGGGTGACCTGATGTGTCATGTGGTCGTGGAAACTCCGGTCAAGTTGACCGAAGGTCAAAAAGAGTTGTTGCGTCAACTGGAGCAAGGAACCCGTGACAACGACACCCACAGCCCACGCACCAAGAGTTTCATGGACAAGGTGCGCGACTTCTTCCAAACTTGAGCGCAGCACTGCCGTTCAGCCCCTCACAAGAGCGGGGCTGAGCGGTTCAGGACCGCCGCCACTGGGTGATTCCCTCCTTATCCTCGAGAACGATCCCCTCCGCCAGGAGAGCCTGACGAATCTGGTCGGCGGTTGCAAAATCTTTCCGCGCCCGTGCCGCCTGCCGTTGCGCCACTAACCTCTCGATACGCTCCTGATCCTCATCCCCGGCCTGCACGGTCAAACCCGCTCCCTTCTGAAACCACTCGATCGGAGCGCTGTTCAGCAACCCCAGTACCTCGGCCAGAGTACGCAAGCGTTGGGCCGCCCCCACCTCGCCCCGATGGGCGTCATGGGCCAAACCAAAGAGGACTGCCACGGCTTCCGGGGTGTTCAGGTCATCGTCCAGCGCATTCTTGAAGGCCTCTTCAGCCCCCCCGGTCCAGTCCGGGACCCCCCCTTGAACCGTGGGATAATCACGCAATACCGTGTAGAGGGTATTCAATCCCTGCCGGGCATCCTCCAGATGACCATCGGTGTAATTGAGGGGACTGCGATAATGACCGCGCAGGAGAAAGAAGCGCACCACTTCCGGGTGGAATTTTTCGAAGATATCCGCCAGGGTGAAGAAATTACCCAGGGATTTGGACATTTTTTCATCATTCACCCGCAGAAAACCATTGTGCATCCACACATTGACGAAGGCATGTCCATGGGCCCCCTCGCTCTGGGCTATTTCGTTTTCGTGGTGCGGAAATTGCAGATCGTGACCGCCCCCATGGATGTCGAAATGGGTACCCAGAAAGCATTCGCTCATCACCGAGCATTCGATATGCCAGCCCGGCCGTCCCTCCCCCCAGGGAGAAGGCCACCGGGGCTCGCCAGGCTTGGCGCTCTTCCACAGCACGAAATCGAGGGGATCGCGCTTGAACTCATCCCGTGCCACGCGCTCACCTGCCCGCAGATCGTCGAGGGACTTGCCGGACAACTTGCCGTAGTCGGGAAAGTCTCGCACCGAGTAGTAGACATCCCCATTCCGCCCTGGGTAAGCCAAACCTTTCCGGATCAGCATTTCGATCAACCGGATCATGCCCGGCACATGTTCGGTGGCACGGGGTTCATGGGTCGGCGGCAACACCCATAGACGTGCCAGATCTTCCTGCATGGCCAAAATCATGCGCTCGGTCAGGGCCTCGATGGGTTCCCCGTTCTGCGCCGCCCGCTCGATGATCTTGTCATCGATATCGGTAATGTTGCGCACATAGGTGACCGCATAACCGGACGCCCGCAACCAGCGATAGAGCACATCAAAGTTGACGAGCATGCGTCCGTGGCCCAGGTGGCAACGATCGTACACCGTCATGCCGCAGACATACAGGCGTACCCGACCAGGCTCGATGGGGACAAAAGGCTCGGTCCGACGGGTAAGCGTATTGAACAGATTCAGCATGAATATGACCGCCAACTCAAAAAAATCGATAGATCCTGACAAAAAGTCTAGTCAGCAACGCGTTGAATTGATAGAATTTGGGGTTACACAATTCGCCTTCTATTTCAACCCATGACGCTCCGGTCCCTAGTCCTTTCCTTTTCCCTCGCCCTGTGGTGCGGGCAAGGGGTGTGCGCAACCGGCGCAGAAAACACCGGAACGGGCACGACCTCGGCCCCCGTGCTGCAAACTGGCAACGATGCGCATCCTAGCACATCCTCTGCCCCGACGTCAGAAGCCCCCTTGCCGCTCCATGTCCCTCTGGCGCTGCAATCCCTGTTACATGACCATCATCCACAGCAAGCTCTGGCACTGGCCAACCGTTCCCTGGAAGAGCAACCCGATGAAGGCGATGTCCTGTTTCTCAAGGCGATCGCCTTGACCCAGTTGAAACGCAAGGATGAAGCCATCGTCATCCTCAAGAATCTGACCGAGCGTTTTCCGGAAATGGGCGCGCCCTATAACAACCTGGGCGCCCTCTACGCCGCCCAGGGGCAACTCGATGATGCGCGCGCCATACTGGAAAAAGGCGTGGCTTCCCAACCCAACTATGCCATCGCCTTTGAAAACCTGGG
Organism: Pseudomonadota bacterium; assembly: GCA_021805445.1. Classification (GTDB taxonomy): domain Bacteria; phylum Pseudomonadota; class Gammaproteobacteria; order Burkholderiales; family Ferrovaceae; genus Ferrovum. The sequence continues at coordinate 9,433 of JAJZFH010000035.1, read as the reverse complement.
CGATGTCTACCTCGCTCTGGCGCGTCGTTCCTACGCCCAGGCCCTGAAACTGAATCCCAATAACCGCACCTTGAAACTCAAGGCCGACAAACTTAACTGATGGAGTTCTCTATGGTCCGCCTCAAAACCAATTTTGGTGATATCGTTCTCACCCTCGACGCTGAAAAAGCCCCCAAAACCACCGACAACTTTCTGTCTTATGTGCGCGAGGGCTTTTATGACAACACCCTCTTTCATCGTGTCATCGATGGCTTCATGATCCAGGGAGGAGGTTTTGCGCCCGGCATGAAACAGAAGGAAGCCCGCGCCCCCATCGAAAATGAGGCGACCAACGGTCTTTCCAATGTCCGCTATACCATCGCCATGGCCCGCACTTCCGACCCGCATTCAGCCACCGCCCAGTTCTTCATCAATGTCAAGGACAATCATTTCCTCGACCACACCGAACCCAACCGCAATGGCTACGGCTACTGTGTCTTTGGTCAGGTCACAGAGGGACAAGACATCGTGGACCGCATCAAGGGGGTCCCCACCGGCAACCGTCTGGGACATGGCGACGTACCTCAGGAAGATGTCCTCATCGAACGTGCGGAGGTCATGTAAGTCACCGTGTCCCATTCCCTTTTCATCGCAGACCTGCATCTCTCGCCGTCTTCGCCCAAACTCTTCCAGAAGTTTCAGAACTTTCTGGAAGGACCGGCACGCGAAGCCACGGCCTTGTACATCCTGGGCGACCTGTTCGAAATATGGGTAGGCGATGATGATATTCCTTCGCCCTTCAACCAGAAGGTGGTGAATGCCCTCGCAGCCTTGACTCAGCAGGGGACCCAACTATTCTATCTGCACGGCAACCGCGACTTCCTGCTCGGCAACAAGTTTGCCAAGGCCTGTGGCGCCACCCATCTGACAGATCCCAGCATTCTCATTCTGGAGGATGGGGTCCGCACCCTGCTCACCCATGGTGACCAGTTGTGCACGGAAGATGAAGCCTATCAGGCGTGGCGCAAGCAAGTCCGCTCGGTGACCTGGCAGCGTAAGGTCATGACCCTGCCCATCGAAGAACGGTACAAGATCGCTCAGGAAGCCACCACCATGAGCACCCAGGCGAAAAAGAAAAAAACCCTGGCCATCATGGACGTAACCCTCCAGGCCGTGATCGAGTTATTGCGCAAAAATGATTACCCGCGCCTGATCCATGGTCATACCCATCGTCCCGCCCGCCACACTTACCGGCTGGACGACAATACCTGCGAACGTTGGGTCCTCACCGACTGGAACAGTCGCAAGGGAGGGTACGTGCGGTGTGACGAAAATGGCTGTCAAGCCATCCCCTTCTGAGGAGGGGTCAGGGTTTGAAACGGTAACCCAGACCGCTTTCCGTCAGCAGGAAGTCGGGGCGGGCCGGGTCTCTCTCCAGTTTCTTGCGCAAGTTGCCCATGTAGACCCGCAGGTAATGGGCACTTTCCACATGGGAGGGACCCCAGACTTCGCGCAATAGCTCGCGGTGGGTCAATACTTTTCCGGGATGGGCGAGCAGATAGGCCAACAAGCGGTATTCGATAGAGGTCAGGTGAATGACCGCCCCTTCCTGGCTCATGACCAGACGTTTGACCCGGTCCACCCGAATCCGCCCAAACCCGATCTCGGATTGCCCTGCTTCCCCGGACAGATTGTGGCGCCGAAGTAGCGCGCGCACCCTTGCCAGCAACTCGCCGACGCCGAAAGGTTTGGTCAGGTAATCGTCGGCACCCGCATCCAGCGCAGCAATTTTATCCTCTTCATTCGAGCGTGCGGAGAGAATGATGACGGGTACCTGCGACCAACTGCGCAAATCCCGCAATACCTCACCCCCTTCCCGATCGGGCAGCCCCAGATCCAAAATCACCAGATCAGGCTTACGAGTCCCGGCCTCGATCAGGCCACGCTCGCCGGTCATCGCCTCGATGACCTGACAATCTTCTGATTCCAGGGCTGCCCGCACGAAACGACGAATCTGCTTTTCGTCTTCCACCAGGATCACCACGGGTTCATTCATGCCTCGGCCTCTGGCGGCACGGAAAGGTCCGGAGGCGTACCCAGGGGAAGGGAAAAGGTGAAACGAGAGCCTCGAGGGATCCCGTGTTCTGCCCAAATCCGTCCCTGGTGCGCAGAAATGATCGCCCGACAAATGGCCAGCCCCAGTCCCACGCCAGAAACCGCCGATTCGGCACGACCTCGAGTAAACTTGTCGAACAGGGTATCCTCCGTCCCAACAGGAAATCCTTGCCCATCGTCACAGACTGAAATGTCCAAAGTATGGTCCGTACACCGTGCCCGGATAACGATATGCGCCTGGGGCTCCGTGTACTTCCCCGCGTTTTCCAGCAGATTGCATAATACACGTTCGATGAGAACGGCATCGAATTCGACGAAAGGCAAGTCTTCCGGCAACTCCACGCGCACCTCGCGCCCGGCCAATGCACCCGTCGAGGCTTTGAGCGCACTCCCGATCACCTCTTCCACCAACTGCCATTCCCGTTTCAGTTTCACTTCGCCGGATTGCAGACGGGCCATATCCAGCAGGTTGTTCACCAAGGCGCCCATGCGCACGGCTTCGTCGTGAATCGCCTGGACGGCCTCCTGCTGCGGCCCGGATAGCGGTTCCAGACCCAAGGTATCGGACAATCCCACCAGTGCCGTCAAGGGCGTACGCAAATCATGGGACAGAACCGACAGGACCGAATTGCGCAAGCGTTCCGACTCCATTTTCACCAACGCTTCCTGAGCCACATCCACGTAATGGATCCGTTCGATGGCAATAGCGGCTAACGAGGCAAAGGTATCCAGCAAGCGGCGTTGTTCCGGCACTTGTAGCCAGTGACTCTGGCGCGGTTCGATGGCCAGCACACCGCGCGTGCGCATGGGCGCTTTGAGCGGAAGGTAGAACACCGGGGAGGCCGCCAGGGTATCAGTCCCCAGGCCGGCGGGTTCACCATGATCAAAAGACCATTGCGCGATGCCGGTATCCACTGTCATCAAGGCCCCTTCGACCTTCACCGGATCTTGCAGATGATTCTCGTTATCCATCAAGAGCAGTCCGGTTTTTGCGCCCAGGACATTGTCCGCAAAGCGCACGCAAATCTCGGCGATTTGCCCGGCCATCAGGGTGGCCGACAAATCCCGTGCTGCCTCGTACAGCGCCCGGGCCCGCCGTTCCCGATTCATGGCCACACGGGCCTGATAACGCAGGTTGGCCATCAACTGAGCGATCACCAGAGCGACACTCAGCATGACCACGAACGTGAGCAGGTACTGCACATCGCTCACCGCGAAGGAAAAGCGGGGCGGAACAAAAAAGAAATCGAAGAAGGCCACGCTGAGAAAAGCCGACAGCACCGCCGGTCCCCTCCCCAGACGTAGGGCCACGCCCATGACCACCAGGAGGAAGATCATGACAATGTTGGTCAGTTCGAGCCAGTGACGCAGGGGGGTCGCCAGAAACGTGACGAGCACGCACAAGGCCACGCTTTTGGCATAGGAAGGCCAACGCGAATACTCCTGAGAGAGGAACAGTGCTTGGGCTTCCGTGCCCGGTTCGCTGGGGTTATGTGGGTTACGGGCGACCTGGATGATATCCAGATCGGTAGCCAAGCGTCCGATCCGTTCGGCGAAGGAACGACGCCAGAAGTGACGTTCGAGGTCCCGCCCCACCACCACTTTGGTCAGATTATGTTCCCGGGCATAGGCCACGGTCACTGCCGCCGCGTCTTCTGCGGGCAGAGTGGCGGTTTCTGCCCCCAGGTCCTTGGCCAACTTCAGGGTCTGGAGAATCTGTTCCCGGATTCTTTTTGGCAAGCGCTGGAGCCGGGGCGTTTCCACATAGATGGCGTGCCATTCCACTTCCATTTGCGCCGCCAGACGAGCCGCATTACGAATCACCCGCTCGCTGCCCTGTCCCGGTCCCACGCACACCAGCAAGGATTCGCGCGTCTGCCAGATGGACTGCACCGCCTTGGTACGCCGATAGGCCAGCATTTCCCCATCCACACGGTCAGCCGTGCGGCGTAGAGACAGTTCGCGCAAGGCGATGAGATTCCCTTTGCGAAAGAAATTGCGGATGGCACGCTCCGCCTGATGCGGCAGATAGATCTTCCCGTCCTTGAGGCGCTGGAGCAACTCCTCGGGGGGCAAATCCACCAACATGACTTCGTCGGCTTCATCGAAAACATGGTCGGGTACCGTTTCCCAAACCCGTACCCCGGTGATTCCCCCCACGACATCATTCAAACTTTCCAGATGCTGCACGTTCACCGTGGTGAAGACATCGATGCCCGCCTCCAGCAACTCGTCCACATCCTGCCAACGTTTGGAATGGAGGCATCCCTGCGCATTGGTATGCGCCAGTTCATCTATCAGGATCAGGCCAGGATTGCGGGCCAGGGCTCCCTCCAGATCGAATTCCTTGAGCAGGTGGTGACGGTATTCGATTTCCTTGAGGGGTAACGTTTCCAGGTCCTTCAGCAGCGCCATGGTATCCGCCCGACCATGGGTCTCCACGATGCCCACCACCACATCCACGCCCTGGGTGCGCTGTTGGTGGGCAGCCGATAACATGGCATAGGTCTTTCCCACCCCGGCGCAGGCGCCGAAGAACACCTTCAACTTGCCCCGCCTGGCCCGGTTTTCCTCAGCCTGAATATGCCCCAGCAGTGTGTCGGGATCGGGACGTCGTATTTCAGTCATGGCAGGGTTCCCAGGGGCAGTCACGGCGCATGGGTCAGTTCATCCAATGCCAGATTGAGTTTCAACACATTGACCCGCGCTTCCCCCAGCACCCCGAACTGGCGCCCTTCGATAGACTGGGTCACCAAGGCCTGAACCTGATCCGTTTTCAAACCGCGCACCCGAGCCACCCGTGCGATCTGGTAGTCTGCAGCGGCCGGGCTGATCTGAGGATCCAGTCCACTGGCAGAAGCCGTCACCAGATCCACGGGGACTGGCCGGGTATTTCCGGGATCAGTTGCCCTGAGGGCCTGGACCCGCGCCTTGACGGCATCGATCAGAGCCGGGTTGGTCGGTCCCAGGTTGGAACCGCTGGAGGCCAACCCATTGTAGGGCATGGGACCGGTGGCCGAGGGTCTGCCCCAGAAATATCCGGGTTTGGCGAAGGATTGGCCGATCCACTCGGAACCCACCGGTCGGCCTTTCTTGAAAATCAAACTCCCGCTGGCCTGACCTGGAAACAATGCCTGGGCCAATCCTGTCACCAACCCGGGATAGAGAAGGCCGGTGATCACACTCAAAACCAGGAAACTGACCACGGCAGGACGCAATTCTTTCCACATGATGTGCTTCTCCTCAGGCCCAACCCAGGGCCGCCAATACCATATCGATCATCTTGATGCCGATAAAAGGCACGATGATCCCCCCTGCCCCATAGATCAGCAGGTTATTTCTCAACAACTGCGCCGCGCCCACCGCGCGGTATTTCACCCCTCTCAGTGCCAGGGGAATGAGCGCCACGATCACCAGGGCGTTGAAGATCACGGCAGACAGGATGGCACTGGCCGGCGTGGTCAGTCCCATCACATTGAGGGCGCCCAACGCAGGATAGGTGGTCACGAAGGCCGCTGGAATGATGGCAAAATACTTGGCCACATCATTGGCGATGGAGAAGGTCGTCAGTGCACCCCGAGTCATGAGCATCTGCTTGCCGGTTTCCACGATCTCGATCAGTTTGGTGGGGTTGGAATCCAGATCCACCATGTTACCGGCTTCCTTGGCCGCCTGCGTACCCGTATTCATGGCCACAGCCACATCGGACTGGGCCAGAGCCGGCGCATCGTTGGTGCCGTCTCCGGTCATGGCCACCAACCGACCCTCGGCCTGATACTGGCGAATCAGGGCCAACTTGGCTTCCGGCGTCGCCTCCGCCAGAAAATCGTCCACTCCCGCCTCTGCCGCAATGGCTGCCGCCGTCAGGCGGTTATCCCCAGTGATCATCACCGTCTTGATCCCCATGCGGCGCAACTCGGCAAAACGCTCCTTGATGCCGCCCTTGACGATATCCTTGAGTTCCACCACTCCCATCATCCGAGCCCCATCCACCACCACCAGCGGGGTACTGCCGCGCCGTGCCACTTCCTCCACCTGGCGGGAGACGGCCTCGGGATAGGAGGATCCGAGCGCATCCAGATATTTCTTCACGGCATCTGCCGCACCCTTGCGCACCTGACGGGTGCCCAGGTTCACCCCGCTCATGCGGGTTTGCGCCGAAAAGGGGACGAAAGTGGCCCCCAAAGCGTGGATATCCCGCTCGCGCAGACCAAACCTCTGTTTTGCCAATACGACAATGGAGCGGCCCTCCGGAGTTTCATCCGCCAGGGAAGCCAGTTGGGCGACATCGGCCAGTTCACTTTCTTTCACCCCTTGAGCCGGAATGAAAGCCGCCGCCTGGCGGTTGCCCAGCGTAATCGTCCCGGTCTTGTCCAGAAGCAGGACATCCACATCCCCCGCTGCCTCCACCGCCCGACCCGAGGTTGCAATGACATTCTTCTGCATCATGCGCCCCATGCCCGCTACGCCAATGGCCGACAACAACCCCCCGATGGTGGTGGGAATCAGACACACCAACAAAGCCACCAGCACGGTAATGGTGACGGGTTGCCCCACGTTGGCCACCTCGACGCTGTACATCGAAAAAGGCAACAACGTGACCGTGGCCAGCAGAAATATGAGGGTCATGGCCACCAACAGGATGGTGAGGGCAATTTCATTGGGAGTCTTCTGGCGCTTGGCCCCCTCCACCATGGCAATCATGCGATCGAGAAAACTTTCTCCAGGATTGGACGTCACCCGAACGATCAGCCAGTCCGATAATACCGTCGTCCCACCGGTGACGGCATCGAAATCGCCTCCGGACTCCCGGATCACGGGTGCCGATTCCCCCGTGATGGCGCTTTCGTTGACCGATGCCACGCCTTCGATGACTTCTCCATCAGCAGGCACCATATCCCCCGCTTCCACCAGAACCACATCCCCCCGGCGCAGGTCACTGCTCGCCACCGAAAACCATGCGGACCCATGGCTGGGTTCCGTCAGTTTTTTAGCCTGGATGTCGCGCCGCGCCTGACGCAGAGACGCCGCCTGCGCCTTACTGCGTCCTTCGGCGATAGCCTCGGCAAAATTTGCAAAAAGCACCGTGAACCATAGCCACAGGGTCACGGCCAGAATGAACCCGGCGGGCGCCTCGCCCTTCCCGCCCAACGACTGAAAGTACAGGATCGTGGTCAGCACGCTGCCCACCCAGACGACGAACATCACCGGGTTCTTCATTTGCTGCACTGGCGACAGTTTGCGAAACGAATCCAAAAAGGCCACGCGCAATAAATTTCGATCAAAAAATGAAAAGGATTTCGTTTGGTCGTTCATCTTGATTCTCCTAATGAGCCCCAACCATGGTCAAATGTTCCACGATAGGACCCAGACCCAATGAAGGGACGAAGGTCAATGCCCCCACCAATAGCACCGTGCCCATCAACAGCAGAACGAAAAGCGGTGTGTGGGTAGGAAGGGTACCGGCCCCTACAGGGATCCGTTTCTTGCCCGCCAGTGAACCGGCAAGGGCCAGCACGGGCAGGATCAGCCAGAAACGTCCGAAGAACATGACCAACCCCAGGGCAAGATTGTAGAAAGGGGTGTTGGCGGACAAACCAGCGAAGGCACTCCCGTTATTCCCCGCTGCCGAAGAAAAGGCGTAGAGAATTTCAGAGAATCCGTGCGCCCCGGGATTGGCCACCCCGCTCTTCCCGGCCTCCATCATCACTGCTGCCGCCGTCCCGACCAGAATCAGTAGCGGCGGAATCAGGATGGTGAGCGACGCCATCTTGATGTCGAAGGCTTCGATCTTCTTTCCCAGATATTCGGGCGTTCGTCCGATCATCAAGCCGGCAATGAATACCGCAATCACAGCGTAAATGAGCATGCCATAGAGACCGGAGCCCACTCCTCCAAAAATCACTTCCCCCAGTTGGATGTTGGCCAGCGGCACTAACCCCCCCAACGGCGTGAAGGAATCGTGCATGGCATTCACGGCGCCACAGGAAGTGGTGGTGGTCAGCGTGGCAAAGAGGGCCGAATTGACGATGCCAAAACGCGTTTCCTTGCCCTCCATGTTCCCGCCAGATTGCAGGGAAGAAACCTGCTGATTGACTCCCAGTGAGGTAAAAGCAGGGTTTCCAGAGGTTTCCGCGTATTCTGCAACGGCCAGCATGATCACGAACACCAGAGTCATGGTAGCCAGAAGAGTCCAGCCCTGACGGATATCCCCCACCATGGTCCCGAAGGTGATACACAGCGCTGCGGGAATCAAAAGAATCGCCAACATTTCCAGAAAGTTGGTCAGGGGAGTGGGATTTTCATAGGGATGCGCCGAATTGGCGTTGAAAAAGCCGCCCCCATTGGTTCCCAGTTCCTTGATGGCCTCCTGGGACGCCACGGGACCCATTGGAAGTGTTTGCTCCTGAGTGGTGGTTTTCACAGTTACCGGATTACCGGCGGCATCCTTGACGGGATTCCCTGCCGCATCCAGTGAGGGGTTGTCGTAGGAGGTGGTTTCCACGGTCTGAATCACCGGGTAGGGAGAAAAGTTTTGTACCACTCCCTGGCTCACCAGGACCAAGGCCAGAACCAGAGACAAGGGCAACAGGATATACAGCGTACTGCGCGTCATATCCACCCAGAAGTTGCCAATGGTCTCCACCGAATGTCGGGCAAACCCCCGGATCAAGGCAACCACCACGGCCATACCAGTGGCTGCCGAGAAAAAATTCTGCACAGCCAAGGCAAACATCTGCGTGAGGTAACTCAGGGTGGATTCCCCCGCGTACCCTTGCCAGTTGGTATTGGTGACGAAACTCAAGGCCGTGTCAAAGGAGGAATCCGGGGTTACTGCAGCCAAACCCTGCGGATTCAGAGGCAGAAACCCCTGTAGCCGCTGCAATGCATACACGGTCAGCACTCCCAGCAAACTGAACCACAGGATCCCCAGGGAATAACTCGTCCAGCGCATTTCCTGACCGGGATTCACCCCGCACATGCGGTAGAAGAGATGCTCCAACGGTGAAAGCCAACGCATGAACGACGGTAGATTGCCCTCGTAGATCCGGGCCATGTACCCCCCCAAGGGTTTCACCAGCAGAAACAGCACGCCCAGCAACAGGACGATTTGAAACAGTCCGTTGAGTGTCATCAGAATAACTCCGGTTTAAGCAGGGCAATGACCAGGTAGAGGAGCAAACCCACCACCGCACCTCCCGCAACGAAATAGACCCAGGTCATGTCGACCTCCGTAACTTTTCGCAGCCGTAGACCAGCAGTACTGACAGGCCAAAGACCGCCACAATGAGCGCAAGATAGAACAGATCCATAGAGATTCTCCCAGTGAGTTCCAGTC
>JAJZFH010000062.1 GCA_021805445.1 Pseudomonadota bacterium | reverse complement strand
GGGGAGGGGAGGTTATTGGTCTTTTGGCAGGGAACCACCCGGATCGTTTGGTCATTCGATACGGCACATGACCAACCCCTTCGGCAAGCCAGCGATAGATAGTCGATTTTGGGCGTGCTGCCTGAAGTCGTATGGGTTTGACATGAGGGGTGGACTCGTCGTCAGACAAGGCCAGGTTCAGCAGAATGTCGCAGGTGTGAATGTAATGTTCCAACGATATTTCTGGGCCGGAGTGTCCCAGCAACGAAGCCACGGCATAGGTATGACGGCGTGTCATGCCGTCTCGTGCGTAAAGTTTGGTCCTGAATAACTTGGAATCGGCCAGGATCGCAGATGTTTTGGGGTGCATGGGGAACAAATCTTGTACTGTTGGCATATCGGACATCATGAGCCGCAAAAAAGTCCAGCTGGCAAAACTGTGACGGAGATGGTGAAAATGCAGACTGTCGTCGCCTGTTATGGATCGCATGGCTGTGTGGATAATGGGGAACACCATGTCCTGAGTAAGGACATTGTTTCCTAATTCCGGGATGCTGAATAGGAATGTGTTTTGAGGTTTGACAGGGGTAATGGCAGATTCGTTAGTGGACGGTGTCGCCAAGGCAAGCCTCGAAGTCTTCCACTGACGGAGATCTTGGATATCGGATTCATTCAGCAAGGTATGGAGCGGAATTTTTCGGGTTGAACTTTTTGTCTTGAGACGCCGGGCGTCAGAGGCTCTTATCAACAGTTCGGCGGGGTCATGCTCGCCGAAATCTGCGCATGTCAGCATCAAGACTTCCATCCGCCTCAGTCCACATTTGAAAGACAGCATGAAAATCAATTGCAATGCCTTGCCAAGATCAGTTATGGCAGGAAAAGTTGGATGCATGCGCAACAACGTGTCAGGTATCATGCATTTGATGGCGTCATATTCATCCCAGGTGATCAGGTTCGCATCGACCGGAAGAAGCCCCTTCCCAATTCCCAGGATGTCACGGACATTGATGGAGGTGAACTGGTGCTGCTGCACTAGAAAATGATGAAATTCCCTCAGTGCCTTGGCAATTCGCCGTCGCAATCCTCGAAACGCCCCATCCTGATCGGTATCCTGAAGAATTTCCTTGTAGAGGTCTTCGAGCGCTTCGGCGGATAACGTAACAGGACTGACATTTCCAAGCCTGCCTCCCAATCGTTTGGACACCATGACAAGATAAGACCTGGCCGTGGATGGGGCCAATATGTTTCCGCTGGCTGAACGTGCCGATACCAGATGGATGGCGAAATCACGGAAACAGCGTTCGGGAGAATCGAGAGGCGGATTGATTTTGGCCACTTCATTTTGAATATGTGACGATTTTTTGTGGGTGGTGAAGATTTGACGGTATTTTCGCAACCAATGGGGTTCGATATCCGTCATATCCATGAAAGTTTGGTTTTGATCTGTGATCAGGTCGGGGCTGTCATGATGTATGTCATCGACCGGGGGGGAGGGATGGTAATTGGGCTTGATGACATTACATATTCGTTCGATGACTGTGATAGGAAGGGAATGGGCAATCAGAAAACGACTGGCGTAGTTGGCTAGGACCATGGGTATCCTGCTTTGAAAATCGGTTCGAACGGTTTCAAGCATCATGCCCAGACTGGATGGGAGTGCTGGCTTTGCCAGACTGGTGGCTTGAAAATACCGCCTGATTCGGCGCCATATTTCGGCCCGCAGGGCCCTATCAGTTTGTGTGCTACTTTTCTCACCCAGAAATGTAGAGAAAAACTTATTGCCAGCCACCTTGGGGATCAGGGTTCCGGTCAGGTGGTCGGGATACCAGAGTCTGTATTCCGATGCTGCTTCACCCTGCCATGAAACCGATAACTGGATGACAAGGCTGTTTTCCAGCAGGAACGATGAGGCCGGAAATATTGCCAGCGCGCGTGCCAGTGCTACCAAAAGATTGGCGTCCACCAATCCGCCGTGTAACACCGCGCTGCTGAACAGCAATTCCACATCATGATTGTCATGATCGGTCGTGGTCAGGGGTAGGGTTTTCCGGTTATGGCTTTCTTGGTTGATGGCTTCCCTCCATTGCCTGGTTTTGGTCAAGGCATCCACCAATCCGTTTCTGAAGGGATTTTTGGGGCGCGAAACCAGTTGTGGGATCCGTGGGGTTGGAAGTTTCGTGGTGGATCGATAATTGATGGCATCGACCACTTTACAGAGAACCCTGAGATAGCGTTCTGCGTTTGGCAACGGCGCAAAGCGCTTGATGATTTCGTGTTCAAGAACGCGAATTTCTACAGGTGAAAAACTTCCACCGACACCTTGCCTCAACGCATGAGCCATGTTTTCAGGTTGTCGTGCAAGCCAATCAAACAAATCACATGCAATAGGAATTTGATCCGGAGAGAGGCTGATATCGCCGAGTTTCCAGGCAAGATGGGCCGCATGTCTGACGATTGGGATGGTCAATACAGTACTCATGGCACGAATCCATCAAGACCAAGATCCTGCATGACCGGGACCAGAAATGTTTCAAGTTTGATGCGGTATTCTCTGAAACTGAAACTTGAATACGGGCCCCAGGGTTCTTCGCCAGTATGCCAGTGGCCCATCCATGCGTCGACAATTTCATTCGGACAACCACGATCCAGAAGCGTGGTTCTCATGAAACGCCGATGAAAGTTTGCCGGATAGGGGAAAAACGGTTCCATTACGGGTTTCAGGGTTCGCGGTTGAACCGGTCCAGCCAAGAGTTTTTCCTTATAACCAGTTTTTATAAAGAATGGCAGGTGGCTCTGGTATTGCACAGAAGGGTATTGCTTGATGACCTTGTCCAGATAAGACTCAAATGTTGCCATCAGGTTGAGAACAAATGGCGGTATGCAGATGAGCCTGGCCTTGTAGCCGGTTCCGTCGTCTTTATCAGCCAGAAGGCCAACACCCGTAACCGGGTCAAGATCCTGTATCGGAATATACGGATCCACGATGGCCCGGCATGCCGTGGAAAAATTGAAGTGCCAGAGTACCCACAGAACAAACTGGTTATGGAAACCATTTTCGATCGGATGACTGCGATTTGCCATGATCGCCGTTCTCAACTGGGTCACAGAATTCTTGACCGCGTCATAGGTCGGACAAAGGCGACTTCCGACGGAAAAATGGTTCTGAATAATGGGCGGTGGAGGTGTTATATCGGTGCGCTGTGTAACTTTCATCAGTTGACTGACCAGATCCCCTACGGCATTCCGATACAACTTCTCCAGTTCATTGACTGATTTCACGGAATAAAACATTTTGACGCGAGCCAGTGGATGCGGGTATCCGCAGATTATTGAGGCTGCGCAAACATCACCATGGCTAACCTCCAGAAGGCGGTTGAACAGGAACATTGAAAGTTTGTGTTCTGTGATTCGCCCTGATGGGTCAATCTGTTTCAGGAAGTTCAAAAAATTCTGTCTGAAGTTTTTGGATTCCCGAACGAGTTGAAATTGGGGGGGGGTGGTTTCCAATGGGTTGATTATTTTCAAAGTGTGTGAAACCAGAAACGACAACATTCGATTCGTGAACGAGAGGTCCGGGAGTTCAAAGAAATCGGTTCTTGGCCTGTCCAGTTGGCTAACCACCATGACATCTTGAGTTTTATAGTCAGGTTTCATGGCGCGTAGTTGCCATTTACCCGGTTTGTCCTGGTCGAACAGGTAGACGATATCCACATTCTGATTTGGTTGGCTATTTAGACAAATGACGGTTTTTCTGGCGCGTTCGTAATCGGATCCGGTAAAAACCATGACCCTTATCAAGCAAATAATTTCCAGAAATTCCTGTTCTGACTCGCCAAGAATCATGCTTTTTTTCGTCGAGGAAAATTGATTGAACCGTTTGGCCACTCCGATCAAAAAACCGCTCAGTTCCGACAGGGTCAGTTGCTGGTACGTCCATGGGAACAATTGATTGGCCATGGCAATATGGCGTTGCTGCGCACCCGTATTGGCAGAAACCGTTCCTGATTGATCTGTGTTGAAATTGATCAGCAACATTTCATGCTGATCGATTTCATCCGGCGCCAGATCGGAATCCAGTCTCTCCAGTTGGTCCTGATGACTGAGACCGATCTCATTGATGGTCGCTGTGGCTCCAAAATTTTCAAGAGGGTCACTGAAATTGGTGAGCGAAATATCTCGCTTGATCAATTGAGGGGAAATTTCCACGTATCCAGTGATTCTAGGGGAACCGCCGCCTATTGAATTGCTGGCCATTCTTCCGTTTCTAAAAACCCAGTTCTCGAGCCCGTGGTGTTTTTGGAGAAAACGCTTTATGTTGTTCAGGTTCTCCAGCAACTTTTTGGAGCGAACAGACTGAAGATTGTTGAGAGATAGCGCAAATTTTTCCGGAGAAACGGCGACATTCAACCGTTGGACTGTCGGAGCGTAGTGTGCCTCACTAAGTAACCTGACGGCCAACGATGCCAGATATGGTGAATTTGAAAAACCTTTCCATTCGGTTTGGCCGTCATATGTTTCATATCCGAGTTGATTGTTTTTCTTCAAAAGCTCGCCAACATGGGCCAGCAATAGATGGCCTTGAAGAATTCGGTAGGCATCACCTACCGACTGGTCCTCGGGAGTATTCCAGAGCGTTGTGTACAGTGGGTGCCGACTGGACCCGAGCCCCATGACGGGATGATCTTTGGGTCCAGAGGATTGTCGGTCGAAGTCAGAGCCAATTATTTTGGTCAGATTCAGGCTGTCTCGGTGAACCCATTCCAGCACCGGAGTCAAATTATTTAAGGTTTTAATTGCTGGTGATGTTTTGTCAAACAGATTTATTAGTTTCAGAATGTTTATTATGTTCTGGCAGATTCTCGGAAAAGAAATTAGAAAATCATGCGCGTTTATTATCCAAAGAAACCGTTTTATCAAAGCACTGTCTATGCCTGCCAATATCGCCAATTCTATGAGCGAGTTATGCTGAACGCTGTTTTTTGGAGAATTGTGAATCATGGACGTT
>JAJZFH010000055.1 GCA_021805445.1 Pseudomonadota bacterium | reverse complement strand
TAAGAAGATTCATGACATACCCAGAATCCGGTATAATACCGCGTTTAAGTGCTGATGTAGCTCAGTTGGTAGAGCAACTGATTCGTAATCAGTAGGTCAGAGGTTCGATTCCTCTCATCAGCACCATCGTTTCATCCTTCGCTTGGGGAAAAACAACGGAGCCATCCCTTTCAGCACTCTACTTTCCAGAAGTCCCTGTGGCGTGATCCCCTCCCTCTTCCGGTGCACGGTAATCATTCATAAACCGTGGCGCAGCACCCTTCCCCTGAAGTATGTCCTGCGCATACTGTTCCTCCTCTGCTTCCTCCCGTTCGACTTTCCGGCTCAGGCTGCCGTATCCACGTTAACGCAAGGATACTTCATCTTTTCTCCGGAAAGTTCTCCGCCCACCGGAGATCCTCGGCATTGGAGCCCAGTCACACTCCCTGACAATTGGAATTCGAGCCACCCTGACCAAGGCGGAACCGGATGGTACCGATTCACTTTTGTTCTTGATCGCCCGAGTCACGATCTTTGGGGAATCTATCTACCCCGTCTGAGCGCCAATACTCAAGTTTTTGTCAACGGAATTCTGGTGGGTTGCGGTGGGCGCCTGATCGAACCGATTTCTCTCAACAGTTTCCGTCCCCTGCTTTTTCCCGTCCCCGGCAGTCTTTTACACCCGGGGAACAATATCCTCTCCGTTGCCATACTGGGCTACCCCAACGAATCGTCTGGCCTGGACAGCGTGCAATTCGGCCCATTCACCGAACTTGCCCCGCTCTATGAACGTCGCTATCTGATTGAAGTCACGACCCCCATCACGATCTGTGTACTGAACATCTCTCTGGCGCTGGGTTTATTTCTTCTCTGGAGACGGCATCGCTCGGAGTCGCTTTATCTCATGCTCGCCCTGGGAAGTTCATGTAGTGGCATCTATACCTCCTCATTTTTCTTGACGGAAGTTCCCGTACAGCACAGCCTCTGGTTGTGGTTCATCTATACCCTCGCCATGGGGTTTTCTTATATCGTCCTACTGGTCATCCTCCGCTTCGTTCGGGTCAAACACCCCATCCTGGAACGCTGGGCCGGTGCGTACACCCTGATCACGCCCCTTCTGATCGCCTGGGCCGGCCCATCGCACTATCTAAAACTTTTCGGATACATGGGGGCCAGTTATGCACTCATTTCCCCCTATCCGTTTTATCTGGTCATTCGACACCGCAAAACGGGGGACAAGGTTGAATCTCTTCTCCTGCTTCTCGTACTGTCGATACTGGCCGGGATAGGCGTTCACGATCTGGACCAGATGGTCCTTCCCCACAGACACCTTCCCAATTACTATGCCTATTGGGCCGCTTCCTCCATGGGACTGGCCATCACTTTTCTGGTGATTCTGCGTTTTGATCGCACACTCAACCAGTACATCCGGCTGAATTCGAATCTAAATCGCCAAGTCGAGGAAAAATCCCGGGCCTTGGCCTCCAGTTATGAGGAACATCACGCGCTGCTCACCCATACTGCGCTGCTGGACGAACGGGAACGCATTCTGCGCGACTTGCATGATGGATTGGGAGGATATCTGATCAGCGCACTGGCGCTCATCGACCGAATGCCTCTAACCACCCGCGCACTGCAAAAAACCCTGCATACCGCCCTGGATGATTTGCGTCTCATGATCGACTCCATCGACGATAAAAGTGGAGATTTGTCCCTCTTGATCGCCAGCGTACGTGAACGCCTCGACCTTGCCATGAATGCTTGTAGCATCACCCTCCACTGGCAAGTCACTTCCACCCCCAAACTGCCTTATCCCAGCCCCTCCCGCCACATACAACTGGTCCGCATGATCCAGGAAATATTCAACAACGTGGCCAAACACAGTCAAGCGCATCATGTAAATTTCATCCTCACGGCTTCCTTCCTGGAAATCAGGGATGATGGAATCGGTTTTGATCATCAATCCCTGAAAACCGGACGAGGTCTGACCAATCTGAGGCGACGCGCTACAGAATTGGGCTTGATCCTGACCCTTCAATCAGGCAAGCATGGCACCCTGATCCGCCTGGAATGGCCCCTTACTCCGTCGACTCGATGACTTCCCCATAGGCATCTTCAAGATAATGAATGGTCTTGTATTCGCCATTGCGCACAGAGACCCAATCATCTTTCACTTCCACCTCATATTCGGTTTGTCTCATCAACTGTAGAAGGGTAAACCACACATGAGGATCTTCAGGCGCTACCAACGGAAAATCGGCAAGTTTATCTTTGGCGTAAACGGAAATGAGTTTCCTGAAATGATCCCATTTATCTTGATCTGACGTATCGAATTCCTCTATGTAGGTCTTGACCACCGTATGGAATTCTTGCTTGGTAACCTGGAAAGTTGGCATACAGATCACTCACTGAAGTAAAGCCACCATCCTACTATAAATGGGTCTGTCGCAGGGCCAGTCAGTCGGTGAATGAAGAGGGCCATGGCAGCAACTTCAGACCGGAAAAGCAGTGCTTGATTCGAGAGTTGGTGCGTACTATACTGCACATGTGCTGACCATGTTCATAAAGGGGGAATGCCATGGCAACTGCCACCGAACGAATTCCGGTACTTGTTACCGCCACGGAAAAAGGGAAAATCGCTAAAAAGGCGAAGGAAGCGGGGGTTTCAATGGGTGAATTTCTGCGCCGTGCGGCATCGTCCTATTGTCCGTCCGAAGAAGCCTCGATGTTGGTTGGCATGCTTGACCAGATGAACAAGACTACCGCCCAGGCGAATGCTGCGATTGACGGTGCACTGGCGTTCGTCGAAGCGTCGAACCAGCGCATCACCGCGATGGAGCAGAAAGCCGTGATAAAACGAAAGGCCGCCTGATGGGAGTTGCCGACAAGATGTGGGATGCGGTCACCACCGTTATCAAAATGAATGACAAGGTGGAGCGCATGGCGGCAACCATCATTACCCAGCAGCAGAAGATCGAAAATCTGACGGAGCGGGTCATTCGTCTCGAGACGGCGTTGGAAATCGGCTTGGCGCGTAGCGGTGGCGGAAAACCGCCCCGTCGGATCAAACATCAGGAATGACGGAAAGGTCGGGGTGAAGGCATCGTCAGTTTCGTAACCGGTCATTCTCTTCACGACACGGGGAACCCAATGGGTCAACGATTCAACAAACTATCAGAAAAACATGCCCGGTTCATCACCGAACAGAAGATATTTTTTGTCGGAACCGCTACCGCAGATAGTCGTGTGAATATTTCTCCCAAGGGCATGGACACGCTCAGGGTTCTAAGCAGCACCCATGTCGTTTGGTTAAATGTTACCGGCAGTGGCAATGAAACTTCCGCCCATGTTCAGTCAAACCCACGGATGACCCTCCTGTTCTGCGCCTTTGAGGGTCCGCCGCTAATCTTGCGCCTCTATGGAACCGCAAAGGTCATTCACAAGGGCGACCCCGAGTGGGGTGGATTCTTTTCTTTGTTCAAGCCATTACCCGGTGCTCGACAAATTTTCGACGTCACGGTCGATCTCGTGCAAACCTCTTGCGGAATGGCTGTCCCCTATTTTGCATATGACGGTAATCGAGAACTGCTCTCTGACTGGGCCATAAAGAAGGGGGATGAAGGCTTGAGGCAGTATTGGGAGGAGAAAAACCAAATGAGTATTGATGGCATTCCCACACAGATCGTTGCCAAAAGTGGTTAGCCGTTCGGACCTGGCAAATCGCCCATATGCTTTGGCATAGAAGGAATAATATATAGGCGTTAGATTTCTTGGGGGAGGACCCCAGATGAAAAGTGTACAGGCTGGTGTGAGGACATATGTGCCGGTCAAAGTTCTGGTTGTCCCCCTTGCCACAGATTGTCAGATACTTGCTTCATTTCGCAAGATAGCCCTTTCCTGCCTCGCACATCTGGAAGTCAATCTTGAAGGCATGTTCAATAGCGACGATCCAGAATTCATTCACCAGATGCGAGTGTCAGCAAGGCGGCTACGCGCGGCCATACATCTGTTTGCACCGCGCCTTCCGCCGGTTTTTTCCAACGAACTGCTCCCTCCGTTGCGACAATTGATGGATCACCTCGGCAAGGTGCGCGATCTAGACGTGCTTCTGGCAGAAATCGCCATGCCTGTTGTGCAGGCTCTGCCTGATGAGCCGAGATTGGCGGCTTTGGTCAAAGCCGTAACCGAACGCAAGCATGCAGCAAGGAAGACTGCCCTGCGCTATTTTCGCTCGACCTCATATGTTCGCCTGATGCTCCTGGCTACCAAACTGTTGCATCACCCATCTTTTGTAGAGCAGGCGGCAGAGGAAACAATCGCCAGTTTCGTCACAGACAGGGTTAAGCGACTCAGGAAGGAGGTTCTCGAGTTGGCCAAAGCGGCGCGAACAGAGGACCCTGCCTCGCTGCATGGTCTGCGCATAGGGATCAAACAGTTACGCTATGCCCTGGGGTTTTTCGAGTCGCTGTTATACTCCGGAAAGACCCTTCGGAGGGTACTCAGCCAGTTGGGTGCTCTGCAAGACGATCTGGGACAATTGAACGATTTGGCAAATGCCCGTCCGCTCCTGATGCATTGCGCCCATGACGACACTCGCCTTCGAAAGGTGGTTCCGTTGGTGGATGACTGGCACAACCCACGCCGTCGCAAACTGCTGGCGCGAATGCCCAGGAGGCTGGAGAAGTTCCAGCGGTTGCATCTGCCTACCCCTAAACCCCGTCAAGTCGGCGCCATAGACCAATAAGGCGCTGACAGTTGTTGACAGGCATCAACGATCGCTGGCAGGATACCTGTCTCTTGTCGCCAACTTCTTGTTCACTCCAGATCCGACCCCATAAGAAGGGTGTGGGCCAAGTTGGATTTGTCACGATTTCGCGTTTGCCGCGACCCATGCGGCATAAGCCTGCATAAAATCCTGCAGGAACTTGCGCGTGCTGTCGTTGGCGAGTTTGCCGTCAGCATCGAACAGTTTGTCTGCGCCCCCTATATAGGCTTCCGGCTGCGCCATCGCAGGA
>JAJZFH010000001.1 GCA_021805445.1 Pseudomonadota bacterium | reverse complement strand
TGGTGCCCGGAGCCGGAATCGAACCGGCACAGCCGCAATGGCCGAGGGATTTTAAGTCCCTTGTGTCTACCAGTTTCACCATCCGGGCAACGCCGTATTCTAACAGATTGCGATGCGGGACTTGCGTGCTGGATGGCCCGTCTGGGTAGGTCGGGACAAGAGACTGAAAGAAATGCATGGTCTTTTCCGACAGAGGAGAAGGAAGTTACCGGTTCAGGACCGGGAACTCGGCTACAATACACTCGAGGAAAAGTTCATGTTTCGTTCATTCTCTTTATTATTCATGGTGATCGCAATGAGTCTGAATCCGGCTTTTGGACAATCTTCGGTTACTCCCCATCTTTCCCGTCTGGTATTGGGGATGGGCTGTTTCTGGGGGGCAGAAAAGCGTCTGACCGCGCTTCCGGGCGTGGTACATACAGAAGTGGGGTATGCGGGGGGAGAAACAGTCAATCCAACCTATCAAACGGTACTGAAGGAAGCCGGCGAAGGAAAGAATCAGGTCCATGCAGAGGTGGTGGAAGTGGATTACGATCCTCAGCTCATTTCCACTCGCCAGATTCTGATCGCTTTTTTCGAGAATCATGACCCTACTCAGGGAAATCGCCAAGGGAACGACAAGGGTCCCAACTATCGAAGCGTCATTTTTTATACCCATCCCGATCAACGAAATGAAGCGTTGTCCGTGATGAAAACGTATCAGTCCGCCCTGACTGCCGCAGGATATCCTGCCATGACCACGGAATTGGCCCCTTTAGGGCATTTTTACCGGGCGGAGGAATATCATCAACGCTATCTTCAGAAACACCCCGAGGGTTATTGCGGGTTGGGTGGAACCGGGGTGGTTTTTCCTGGTCGGCCAGAGAAATCACAGGGCCACACAGTTCCTGTGCTTCTCGAGGGGAAATCCCTGGCAGCGACTCAACTGGTTGTCTTTGAGGGGGAAGATTGCGATTACTGTCGGCAGTTTGAGGCTCAGGTACTGGAACACTGGAAATCTTCTGTTCCGTTGGCGCGTACGCTTTCTGCTCAAGCCCCGGTGGGCTGGCATCTCAAAAGTGCCGTATGGGCCAGCCCCACCAGCGTGTTGTTCCAAAATGGTCAGGAAATCAGTCGGTTTACGGGATTCAATGGCGATCAGCACGCATTCTGGAATTGGTTGGGCCACTCGACATTGACGCGGGAACAGCAGGCCATTGCCTTTAAAGGAGAAACAGAGCCTGCATTCACGGGATCGTTTCTTGACAATTCTGTCCCGGGTACCTATGTGGATCCCATTACCGGCCAACCTTTGTTCCGGAGCAATGCCAAGTTTGGAAGCCATACCGGATGGCCCAGTTTCTTTGATCCAGTGTCCGGTGCCCTGATCATGCGTGAAGATGATAGTCATGGCATGCAGCGTATCGAGGTGTTGAGTGCCAGTTCCGGAATTCACCTCGGACATGTTTTCGACGATGGTCCCCCTCCCACAGGCAAGCGCTACTGCATCAACAGTGCGGTACTCCGTTTCATTCCTGATTGATTCCTGGATCAGGCATGGGCCATTCAGTGGGCGAAAGAAGGACGCCGGTCATACTGATGGCCCCCATTTCGATGTGGCGGACAGGAAAAGAGACCTGGTCCGTGGGCTGAAATGAACCCAGAATGGGGAGCAGGGGGAGAAAATGTTCCGGGGTGGGGACGGACAGGTGCCCTTCTGTCGGCCACTGATCCCATTTGAGCAAAGGTTCATGGTCATGCGTTCTGATGCGTTCCACGACCCAGTCATCAAAACTTTCGGCCCAGGGATAAGGGGGGGCTGTTTCTTCCCACAGTGCGGCCCCAAGATGATGAACGATATTGCCGCTTCCCAGCAGGAGAACGCCCTCTTGGCGCAAGGGGGCCAAGAGTTTGCCAAGTTCGTAGTGGAAGCCTGGAGGCTGGCTCAAATCGAGAGCCACTTGAATTACGGGAATATCTGCGTCAGGATACAGGTGCAGAAGAAGAGACCATGTCCCATGATCCAATCCCCATTCGTGATCTGCGTGGACAGGTTGGGGAGACAAAAGAATGCGGACACGGTCGGCCAGTTGTGGACTGCCTGGACATGGGTATTGAACCTGATAAAGGGCGCGTGGGAAACCGCCAAAGTCATGAATCGTACGGGGCCGTGGC
Organism: Pseudomonadota bacterium; assembly: GCA_021805445.1. GTDB lineage: Bacteria > Pseudomonadota > Gammaproteobacteria > Burkholderiales > Ferrovaceae > Ferrovum. Next base: position 2,882 of record JAJZFH010000001.1, on the reverse strand, counting down.
ATGGCTGTAACGGCACAATGTTTGAGGCCCCAATGGGCAGAAAAGACCACAATCCCTTGTGGGTGGGGTAAGTGACTGCCCAAGGCACGCCATTGCTCGGTGATGGGAGCGTGATCCAGGGCATGCATGGGATTGCCGTGCCCAAGAAAGAGCGCGGGATGCGGTAACTCAGCGGTTAGCATGATGTATCTTCCGTAAAAATGGCGTGGAACCAAACTTTGAGTTGCATAACCCTTGTAACTGTATATAATTACAGTTACTTGCTTTGAACAGAGTGCCAACCCATGCAGGAACTTACACTACGTCAACAGGAAATTCTTCTCTGGATTCGCCAGTATATGGCGGATCACGGTATCCCGCCAACCCGTCTTGCGCTCTGTGCCGCCATGGGGTTTCGTTCACCCAATGCGGCAGAGTCACATTTGCGTGCATTGGAACGTAAAGGGGCGATCGAACTGGTTCAGGGCGTCTCACGGGGGATCCGTTTGGTAGAGGAACCAAAGGAAACCAGTGGGTTACCGCTCATTGGCAAGGTGGCGGCAGGACAACCCATACTGGCTGTGGCACATATCGAATCCTATGAGCCAATTGCTCCCGAACTGTTTCGGCCTGTGGCGCATTACCTGCTGCGCGTGCAAGGAGAAAGCATGCGCAATGCGGGAATTTTGGAGGGAGATCTGATTGCGGTGCATCATACCCTCATTGCACAGAATGGACAGATCGTGGTGGCCCGATTAGAAGATGAAGTGACGATAAAAAGATTTTATCGTCAGGGCGAACGGGTGGAACTGCATCCAGACAACCCTGACTATCCGGTCATTGAAGTGAACCTGAAAAAACGTGCCCTGCATATCGAGGGAGTGATGGTTGGACTAATCCGTGCCTAGAGCGTACCGTTGATCGAGGAGAGAAATATCATGTGGACCGTACTGGAAAACTTGGGATACCGGGCGAAACATGAACCCCGTACAGAACGTCGGGCAGGGGAAGGGCATGCGAGGTTCCTGGAGGCACCCGGTGGTTTGCACTTGCTTCCCACGACGGGCAGTGTGACGGAGTTGGAGTCCTGTATTTCCTTGATACAACGGTGTCTGGCGCGGCATCAATGGGTTTTTTTGGTCAATGCGCCCTTCGAGGAAGATATCCTGTTGCGGTTTTATCCTGTGTTGTCCGACCGGCGCGTGGTCAATATCCCAGTCAAATCTTATGAGGCCAAGCATTGGGCCCTGCTACAGGCGCTGAACCATCCTTTGGCTGGCGCCATTTTATTTTGGCATTCTTCCCTGGATTCTTATGAAGAACAGAAATTGGACAGATTGGCGCAGAAAACACAATGTTTTTGTGGGCAATTCGTCTCTGATGCCCTGCCGCAGGCTTTACCCGCCCTGCATTCGACGGGATACCTCCACTCTCTGACAGGAGCGATCCGGTCACCGGCGCGGCAAAAACGCGCGTGAGTTTTCCTTGGTTGAAGGAGCCCTTGCTCCGACTCCTGCTTGCCCTCGGGATATGGATGGGATTTCTTCACCCCGGCGCATGGGCGGGAGCGGTGCACCGCATCCACCTTCCGACTCTATGTGTTCTGGGTGGACTGATGCTCCTGACGCAAGGAATCGAGCAGAGTGGAATTTTGTCGAAATTGGGGCAACATTTGCTGGAGCGGGTTCACAGTGAACGATCCCTGGCGCGCTGGTTGACCTGGGCTTCCATCCTCCTTTCTACCTTCTTGACCAACGATATCGCACTGTTCATCGTGGTTCCGCTCACCCTGGCTCTGCGACAACTGGCACCGGTCTCCTGGCGTCGACTGATCGTCTTCGAGGCATTGGGGGTCAATGGGGGATCCTTGCTGTCCCCCATAGGAAACCCACAGAATATCTATCTCTGGCAATTGAGCCACTCATCTTTCCTGGAATTCATTGAAATGATGGCACCCTGGGGGCTGGTTCTGCTGGCAGGACTGGCATTTCTGGTGGAGTTGGGTAGTTCGCGGCGCCCCATCGTCCTTCATCTCGAGAACAACAGGATCCCGGTATTACGGGGGCTTTTCTGGATCAGCCTGGGGCTTTACCTCCCTTTTCTGGGCTTGGTGGAAACCGGGCATCCTGTTTGGGCGTTGGCGCTGGCGCTCGGGCTGGGAATTTTTCGTCCGCTCCTGTTGCGTTTCCTTGATTGGGGTTTGTTGGTGACATTCACGTTATTCTTCATCGATATTGGACTGTTGAGTTCCTTTTTCAATCCGGATCGATTGCCGGGCTGGGGGCATGGGTCATCTCATGTCATCCTGTTCTTATGGGGGATCGTGTTGTCGCAACTCATGAGTAATGTACCCGCGACCCTCTTTATGGCACCCGAGACAAGCTCTCTCAAAACGCTGGCCTATGGGGTTAATGCGGGAGGATTCGGGCTGTTTATCGGTTCGATGGCCAATCTGATCGCCTTACGGATGGCCCGGGATCGTCAAATCTGGCGCGAGTTTCATGTCCTGTCTTTTCCTTTTCTTTTGTTTGCTGTGGTGACGGGTGTTTTGTTTTTGTAACGATTCAAAAGTGGTCGGTACCCTCATTCATGTTCATCCAGGCCCAAAAATTTTACCCAGATCTCGAAGGTCAGGACTCTGCCCGTATACTCGGCAGTGGCTGCCGGGAAATGGGCGACATGAACGGCGGCCAAAGCCGCCTTGTCGAGAATCCGGTTGCCACTCGTGGTCAGCACGCTGGCGCTGGACACCACACCATCCTTGTAATCGAAGGTCACTTTGGTCTGCCCGGACAAATGGGCCGCCCGCGCCGCCATGGGGAAGACCACCGCACCTTGCACCGCTGAGCGCACCTTGTCGGCAAAAGTGACGGAAATATCTGCGGGACGCAGATGTTGGGGCG
>JAJZFH010000045.1 GCA_021805445.1 Pseudomonadota bacterium | reverse complement strand
CGGGGTGGGCTGAGCGAGACGAATGCCTTGTTCGAGGCACGTCGCTGCCTGTCCTGCGGCAACTGTTTCGAGTGCGACAACTGTTATGGCATGTGTCCCGATAACGCGGTAATCAAGCTTGGCCCGGGCAAACGCTTTTTGTTCAACTACGACTACTGTAAAGGCTGTGGCATTTGTTTTGCCGAATGCCCCTGCGGGGCGATCAAGATGGTGGCGGAAGATATTTGACCCGGAAAGGATTGGAAAACAGATGTTCGCGATAAACGATGATGGACGGGGCTGACAAATATGAAAAACCACAAGTGTCGCCGAGAGAAGTGAGGCATGAGGCATGCGCTGGTGGTGCCGCCGTCCGGCGCAGACAAAGGGCTCGGAGTGACTGAACTCCCCACGGTCAGTTGGCGCGAGGAGGGTGAGGTACGCACTGCCCCCTGGCGATCAGGGAGTGGCTTGCCACCGCCGAAACGCGTGGTGATCGCGGACGATCGCATGAAGGCTGACGTTGCCTATCATCTGGCTTGCGAAGGCACGGCGATCCTGTGGCGCGGCGATTTTCAGAATGCACGACAACGGCTCACTGCACTGGTGCGACGAATCGATGCACCGCGCACAGGCAATAAGCCGTCGGTTGCTGAAGCGAATGTGTCGATGCCCATCGCCTCGCCGCTCCCTCTCCCTGCGGACGTATTCCATCGCCATCGGCTGATACAATCGCAACGCGCGCGAACGTTGGGTATGTTGCTCCTGCCGTTCGACGCCGACTTCCGTATTCCGCTGCGCCGCGCACCCGATGTGCAACAGGCCTGTGCCGAAGCCTATGGCACGGACGCCCTGCCGTTTATCGCCTCACTGCGCGAACTGTTGGGGATAATCGGCGCCCACGAATGGCGGACGAAGGGCATTGAAGTTTCGGCGCTCGGCGCGCGCATTCATCCGCATTACGGCGTGTTTGCGCCAATCCGCTCCGAATATGTGGATCTGGTCGCCACGGCACCGCTGCCGCCTGCCTTGCTCGGGACACCATCGCACGGCGTAGCCTTCGATGTCGGTACCGGCACCGGCGTGCTCAGCGCGCTTTTGGCAAAACGAGGCATCGCGCATGTAGTCGCGGCCGAACGCGATCCGCGCGCGCTTGCCTGCGCGCGCGACAACATCGCGGCGCTCAAACTCGATGCACAGGTGGAGGTACGGCAAGCAGATCTCTATCCTGACGGATGCGCGGCGCTCGTCGTCTGTAATCCACCCTGGATCCCAGCGCGACCGGTATCCTCACTTGAACACGCGGTATACGACCCCGAAAGCAGCATGCTGCGCGGGTTTCTGAATGGTTTGGTTGCACATCTCGAACCCGGCGGTGAGGGCTGGCTCCTGCTCTCTGATCTCGCGGAGCATTTGGGACTGCGTACGCGCCCGGAGTTGCTTGCGCTGATCGATGCAGCGGGACTGATCGTCCTCGATCGAATCGAAACGCGACCGCATCACCCGCGCGCCGCGGATGTCAGTGATCCGCTGTATGCCGCGCGCCAGGCGGAGGTTACCTCTTTGTGGCGTCTTCGAGCCAGGTAGGGGTCATAGGTGGGCGAAATGTCATACAAAATTTCTGATGGCTATGGTAGTGTTGAACCTAAGCGCGAGTGCCTCGGTTGAGGAATTTTTATAGGTAATTCCAAAATGATATCTACACAATCATGAGCACCATCGTCAGCCCATTGGCCGGAAAACCGGCACCGCCTTCGCTGCTGGCGAATATCTCCGAGTTACTGTCCGCTTATGTGACGTTATGCCCCGATCCCACCGTGCCAGCCCAGCGCGTCGCCTTCGGGACGTCCGGGCATCGTGGCAGTTCCTTCGAACGCAGTTTCAATGAATACCATGTGCTGGCGATCAGCCAGGCGATCTGCGAATATCGCAAGAGCAAGGGAATCGACGGTCCGCTGTACCTGGGGATTGACACTCATGCATTGTCCCGCCCCGCGTTCGAGACAGCGCTGGAGGTGTTGGCGGCCAACGGGGTGCAAACCATGATTTCCGCAGGGAGCGAGTTCACCCCGACGCCCGCCATCTCCCATGCCATTCTGGGATACAACCGGGGTCGCACTACCGGATTGGCGGACGGCATCGTCATCACGCCTTCGCACAATCCACCCGAGGATGGAGGGTTCAAATACAACCCGCCCAACGGTGGCCCGGCAGACAAGGATATCACCGGGTGGATCGAAGCCCGGGCCAATGCGCTGCTGGAAAGCAATCTGCGGGGTGTACAAAGAATTTCTCACGCGCAGGCTCTGCGCGCTGCCACGACCCGGCGCCATGATTTCATCGGCAACTATGTGAACGACCTTGGCCATGTGATCGATATGGAAGCGATTCGCGGAGCCGACATTGCCCTGGGAGTGGATCCACTCGGAGGCGCTGGCGTTCACTATTGGCCGGCCATTGCCGAGCGCTATGGTTTGAATCTTACAGTGGTGAACCATGGGGTTGATCCCACATTCCGCTTCATGACGGTGGATTGGGATGGCCGGATTCGCATGGACCCCTCCTCGTCCTATGCCATGCAGAGTTTGATCGGGCTCAGGGATCGTTTTGACATTGCTTTTGCCTGCGATACCGATCATGACCGTCATGGGATCGTCACCAGAAGTGGCGGGTTGATGGCACCCAACCATTATCTTGCAGTCGCCATTTCCTACCTCTTTCAGTACCGGCCTCAGTGGCGCAAGGATGCGGGCATCGGCAAGACGCTCGTCAGCAGCCAACTGATCGATCGCGTCACAGCCAGACTGGGACGCAAGTTGTACGAGGTACCGGTGGGTTTCAAGTGGTTTGTGGAGGGACTGCTGGAGGGTTCCCTTGGTTTTGTCGGTGAAGAGAGTGCGGGCGCGTCTTTTGTACGTCTGGACGGCACGACCTGGACCACCGACAAGGATGGGTTGGTCCCGGCCCTATTGTCGGCGGAAATCACCGCACGCATGGGGCGTGATCCCAGTGAAATTTATCGTGACCTGACGCGGGAGTTTGGCGACCCCGTATACGATCGGGTGGATGCGCCGGCTACACCGGAGCAAAAAAAGGTGTTGGCGCAACTTTCACCCCAACAGATCCGGTCTGCGGATCTGGCTGGCGAAAAAATCCTGGACATTCTCACTCAAGCCCCCGGCAATGGCGCACCCATTGGCGGTTTGAAAGTGATTGCCGAAAGCGGATGGTTTGCGGCCCGTCCCTCAGGTACCGAAAACATTTACAAAATCTATGCGGAGAGTTTTCAGGGAACAGACCATCTGCACCGTATCCTGACGGAAGCCCAGACCATTGTTGATGCTGCCCTGGCGAACGCAGGTGGCGGTTAGGATCTGCCGAAATCTGGCGTAGTCGATTTTTTTGTGCGGAGTGATCCATAGTGTTCCCGAATCACGACTGCATGGTTGTGCACCGCGCATCCTTTGCCCCATAGACGAGCGTCACGATGCCCTTGTCCAGTTCCCGGCTCAGGAACAGAGGAAATTTGGACAAATCCTCCCCACCATGAGAGCATGCGGACTTTATCACTGTCCATCCGCCATGATCCCCACCCCCGAAACCCTGGTCCAAACACTGTCTGCCCATCCCGACTACCGGGTCCTGCGGCGCTTGAAAGCACGAACTCAACTCGCCAGCCCGCCTGGTCATTCCCTGCACCGCGGGGTAATCGTGGATACGGAAACCACGGGGCTGGACGCCAGAAAAGACAAGATCATAGAAATTGGCATGATCGTCTTTGACTATGACCCGGTAACGGGCCAGCCTGTCCAGGTAAGCGGTACTTATGGTGGCCTGGAAGACCCTGGGTTCCCCCTCGCTCCTGAAACCATCCGTTTGACCGGCATTACGGATGCCCTGGTTGCGGGGCAACACTTTGATGACGCTGCGCTTACGGCATTGTTGTCCGACACCCGGTTGGTCATCGCCCACAATGCTGCTTTTGATCGGCCCTTTCTGGAAAAGCGTCTGCCCATTTTTTCAGATTTTCCCTGGGGCTGCTCGATGATGGATATCGACTGGGAAGCCGAAGGCATCAATTCCAGAAAACTGGATTACCTTGCCTTCCGGCAAGGCTTCTTTTTCGATGCGCACCGTGCCGGAGAAGATTGTCAGGCACTTCTGGAAATCCTTTCCCTACCTCTGCCCCTCTCCACACAACCCGGGTTAAAGCCCATACTGGACCGCTTGCCGCAAAAAAGTTATACCCTCTCTGCGCTCAATTCGCCCTTTTCCACCAAGGACCTGCTCAAGGAGCGTCAATATCGTTGGAATGGCGAACGCAAATGCTGGATGCGTACCCTGGAAAGCGAAATGGCCTTGAAGAAAGAAATGGAATGGCTCAAGACCGCCATCTATGGCGGGAAGACGGCCACGGTAGAAATTGATGAACGGGATGCACGAATGCGTTTCTCGCTCCGGTCGGGCAATACCCGCGCCTGCACCCTATAAAAAACGACAGGATGGCACCGTCCCGTCCCTTTTCCGTGTGGGGAAAAGGGACAGGCGATCTGATGTCAAACGTTTTTTTCGGCTCGAACCTGCTCTACCAACCAATCCTTGAGGCGATCACTGGCTTCCTGTCGTATTCCCGCGAGATTCGTTTCATGAACCTGTGCATGCCACTGGGCCACGGCCGCTCCCTCCAACCCTTTCTCCCGGAGAAAATGTGTCAAGGGACAGGACTCCAGCGCCATTTGAATCCCCATCTCTCTACGCTTGCCGACACGTTGCATGTAACGCCAATGATGTGCCAGAGCCCCAAGATACGTCCGTAAAGGATTTCCCGTAGGCACCGGCTTCCGAGGCTGCCCGACCCAGGACACCAGTTGTTCCTTCGGCATGGGACATGCCAGGGCATAGCCCTGTGCATAATGCGCCCCCAACAGGGCCACTGCTTCCAGAATGCTTTCATTTTCCACCCCTTCGACGATTACCACCCGTTCGAGGTCGTAACCAATCTGAATGATGGTTCGGATCAAACTCAGGGTTTTGAGCGGCTCGCTGAAAATGTCCCGCACCATGGCCTGATCCACCTTGATGACATCAAAGGGCAAACTGGCCAAGCGTTTCAAACTGCTGAATCCTGACCCCAGATCGTCGATGGCCAACTTCACGCCCAAGCGTTCCAGTTGAGTGATGGCCTCATCCACCATGCCCTGGTCGAAATCCTGGGTTTCCAGCAGTTCCAGCGTCAGTTGGGCCGGCGCAATTTCATTCTTGCGCAACGCCTCTTCGACCCACTGGACACAGGACGGATGCAATAAGGTACTGGGAGACAGGTTGATGGATAAAGGAAAATCGAACCCACGCCCACGACATTCCCGTACCCACTCCAGCCCCTGGGCAAGCCCCTGCCGAAACAATGCATCGAGATCCGAAGAGCGCAATGCCGTCAGAAATTTCCCGGGCATGATCAGACTTCCATCTGGCATGGCCAAACGCGCCAAGGCTTCCACCTTGAAAAGAGCACCGGTTTTCAATTCCACCACGGGCTGCATGAACAGCCGTAACCCTCCGGAATGTAACCGTTCACGGTAAATCGTGGCTTGCTGCGAATCCATGACCGGGAATCGGTTGGCATGACTCAATCGCACCAACTGCTCCCAGCGATTCTGTAGCGAGGCAATAAACGTACGCATCCAGCCAGAAGAAAATTGATGCGGATAGGCGCCCAGCACGATCATGACGAATTCCATTTCCTGCGGCCCACGGATCGGAATGGCCACCGCACTGCGGATGCCCAGGGGACGAAAAGACGAGTGCCAGGTATGGGTTCGCGCATCCATCTGATAAGCATCGGTACGCTGGATCTGCCCCGAATGCCAGGCACGGGCGATCAAGCCTTGTCCTGCTTCGGACCGCGTGTCCAGAATGGGGCGCATACCCGGAATCCGCAGGATGGATTCCAATGCCTGGGACTTGACCCCCGCATTCAACTCCGTAGCAAAGATCCCGTCCGCCTGAGGGCGCAATATCTGTCCAACCAGAATTCCGGGCAGGGAAGACAGTGATTCCAGTTCGGACTGAGCCACCTCCAGCCACTGACCCGAAAAAGAATCAAGCGGGCGAGAGTGATAGGCGCTATAGAGGTCCGTGGTTTGTTGCAGGACATCCAGTTGGCCTTCGACATCGATCTGCAACCGCGCGTCGATCACGCGCAAGGCGCGATAACGCTCCCGCGACACCAGCGACAAGGTATCCAGATAGTGGCGCAACAATCCGCGGTACAAACTCATGGCCCGGGTCATCCAGGCCCCCGTCACGCCAATCAGGGCATGCACACGTCCCAGCCGGGCTGCCTGAGCCTGAATCTGTTCATGGGTCGTCGCAGGATCGATCAGAAAACTCAAATAGGCCGATTGACTCCGTTTCAATTCCAGATATTCGTCATCCGCCAAGGTCTGCAGGATTTCCAGAGTGTTTTCATCCCGTTCCATGTCGTCATAAAATGAATGGGTAAATTCATCCGTGACCTGTTCCAGGTAGGGTTGCACCAGACTCAGCAGAAACTGCGCTTCACTGCCAAAGGGATCAAATGGGCCCTCGGGGGCCGGTTCTTCCATGGGAACCGAGCTCAAAACCCACCATTTCACCCGTTCATGTTTGTGCAATTTGGCCTGGTACATGGCAGCATCGGCTTTACGCATCAATTCTTCCTGTGTCTCCGCATCCCCTGGGTAGAGCACCACCCCCATGGTCATGTCGATCATCACGCCACCTTCCGGTCCATCCAGATAAAAAGGCAATTCCACTGCCTGGTGGAGTCGGACCAACGCACTGCCGAGTTCATGTTGGACCTGGCTTTCGTCCAGATCCTCGAAGACCACCACAAACTCATCTCCCCCAAGGCGTGCGAGATAATTCGATTCACGGATCTTGTGGCCCAGGCGTTGCGCCAGTTCCTGCAAAAGGATATCGCCCTGTTCATGACCATAACGATCATTGACAGGTTTGAAATCGTCCAGATCGATCATGCCCAGAGCCACCACCCGTTCGTGCCGTTCGGCCCGGGCCATCGCCTTGGGCAGGTATTCTTCCAACGCCAGACGATTGGGTAGCCCCGTCAAACTATCGGTGCGCGCCAGTTGGGCATCTTCCCTTTGCAACGCATGGATACGCAACTTGAGATCGTGTTCCTCGAGGCTCCGGCTGAGCAAGGAAGCCACACGCAGACAGAGTCCCAACGTGTCTTCATCGAATGTGTCGGTACAAGACGAAGCCAACACCAGCACGGCCCAAAGTTCTTCACCCCTCTGGACTGGAGTAGCCAACAAACTGCGCCATCGGTTTTTGGCAAAGAGCGCATGCCAATGATGCAGGGAAGCATCGCTCAGGGTATCGTTGGACAGGGCCGTCTGTCCCGTCTGCCAGGCACGCACGACGAGCGGAGAATCTTCGGCCTGGGTCAAGCGGGGTCGAGCCTCGATGATCTGGCGTGCCCCAGTTCCAGACTTGGCCATCACCTCGAAATAACCGTCCGGCCCTGGGCGCCCGATCCAGGCAGCGCTAAAAAGGGTGTCGTTCGTAAGGTTGGAACAGAGACTCTGCTGCATTTCCTGATCACTCTGATTTTGAATCAGGGCCTCGACGGAGCCGAACAAAGCCCGATAGAGACGGCGTTTATTTTCCTCTTCCTGCCGCAGCAGGGGCAGGGAATGAATCAGCACCATGCCCGCCAGTGCAGCGCAGGATTCCAGTAGGCCAATCTGATCCACACTGGGTTCACCCTCCACCAATCCCGTCAAGGCAAAGGTCCCAACCAGTCGTTTGTCTTTGCGCACAGGCCAGGACCAGCAGGATTTCAGTTTCCAGGTTTCCGCCTGAACGCGCAGATCATCCCAGCGCGAATCATGCGGAATGTCCCCGACCACCACGGGTTCCTGACGGTAAATGACATTTCCACAGGATCCCGCATGGGGTCCGGGGATGAGATCCGAAAGAGTTCGGACCAGTTCAGAGGGCGCATGGGGTGCCGCCAAGGGCTGGAGGCGCCCGTTCTCATCCACGATCATCAGGGATGCAATACGCTCGGAAATTATCGATTCGGCGAAAACACAAATCTCCTCAGCCAGGGAAATCGCCTGTACTCCCTGTGCCAGGGCCTGCAAAATATGAGTCGAGAAATGCACCAGAGCGAGATGCGGGCCTTCTTCATTCATGTCAACCACTGTGCCGCACAATGCCACAAATGCCGATCAGGACAGCCGGAATCCGTGCCCAGGACCGATCACCGGCATCCCGAAAGTCGAGCCTATCCATCAAAGTCTGGTCTCATCCACCCGCACCGCCCGACAGCCATGACAAAGGCCGGGCACCCGCACATTGGACCCAACAAGGCCGCAAATGTTGCATTCAGCATTGTCGTTGCCTATTCCTTAAAAGATCGCCCATTGTCCTATACCGACCCGCAAGGATCAAGTAGTCCTTTGGGGGAATGCGGTCAAATTCAATTCCCCGGATTGACGGTTGCTCATCAAACACCCCCCCTCAGGCCGAAATAACTTTGCAGAAGGTTATACTACAGCCCTTCAACCTTATTGTCAGGATGAGAAACTGCCATGTCGTTCCTGAATCGTCGTCACTTTATGGGCACTCTCGGTACTTTGCTGGCCAGTCCACTCTTCACCCGCCTTGCACAGGCCGAACCCAACGATCTGAACCTGGGACAGGGAACAACCTTTTCCTGGGATGGATTGTGCGCCGAAGCCAAAAAACGGGCCCAGAAACCCTACGCGTCCCCCCTGTCTCCCGACGCCGCCATCGTCGACCGTATCGACTGGGAGGCCCATGGTCAGATTCATTTCAAGATGGACCACGCACTTTTTGCAGACGGTCCGGGAGACTATGCCATTGCCTTTTTTCATCCGGGCAAATTTTTCCCCTTCCCCGTCAAAATGTACCGTCTCGACCAGCCTCTGGAAAATGAACACGCGCACACCGAAGCGCGGGAGGTACTCTTCGACAAACACCTGTTTGACATGCCCGAGCACAGTCCGGCCCAGGAATTGAGCCATCCGGCAGGCTTTGCCGGATTCCGCATCCAGGAAAGCCACAGCGGTTCCGGACCGGACTGGCACAATAACGACTGGGCGGCTTTTCTGGGCGCGTCCTATTTTCGCGCCATCGGCGATGAATACCAGTATGGCATTTCAGCGCGGGGGGTTTCCGTCAATACCGCCACCAGGGATCAGAAGGAGGAATTCCCTCTCTTCACACACTTTTACTTCGCCCCTCCTCAACCGGGATCCCGGGAAGTATCGATCTATGCCCTGTTGGACGGCCCCAGTCTCTCCGGGGCCTACCATTTCATCCTCACCCGGGACAAGGGTGTCCTCATGGACATCCAGGCGGAACTGTTCCTACGCCGTGATATCGCCCAGTTCGGTCTGGCCCCCATGACCTCCATGTACTGGTTTGCCGACAAAGACAAGGCCTTTCAGGTGGACTGGAGACCACAGGTCCATGACTCAGACGGACTTTCCTTATGGACCGGAACCAATGAACATGTTTGGCGACCACTGATCAATCCCTCCGGCATCGAGGTGTCCTATTTTTCCGATGAAAACCCGAAGGGCTTTGGCCTGATCCAACGCGAACGTCATTTCGATCAATATCTGGATGCCGTACATTACGAACGGCGCCCCAGTTTATGGATCGAGCCCCTGAATTCCTGGGGCAAGGGCACGGTCCGGCTGGTGGAACTCCACACCACGGAAGAGTTGTACGACAACGTCGTGGCCATGTGGGTCCCCGCTACCCCGGCACGCGCCGGGTCCCGGCATTCCCTGCGTTACCGTCTCTACTGGCAGGCCGATGAACCCTTTGCCACCTCCCTGGCGCGCTGTGTCGGTACCGGGATCGGACGAGGAGGAGAACCTGACCACCGGTTATCCGGCGCACATAAGTTCGAGGTGGTTTTTCAAGGCGGAGAACTGTTCCACCTTCCCGCAGGGAGTGCGCCAGAAGCCGTCATTACGCCCTCGCGTGGACGTATCCTGAATGCCGCTACGGAACCCGTCCCCAATGGTCAACCCGGATTGTGGCGCGCACTCTTCGATCTGACCGAAGTGACGGGGAACGATCCCGTGGATATCCGTTTGTATCTGCGGCGGGGAAACGACACCTTGAGCGAAACCTGGCTCTATCATTATCTGCCCGCTTGAAGCCGAGTCCACTCAGGGAGTTTCCTCATGGAAGTTGCAGTCGTTGGTATCCTTTCTCTGGCGCTGGGAGTTTTGCTTTCCAGTTTGATCTGGCGCAGCCGACTGGCAGTTTACACTGAAAAAGGACGATCGGAAGGAGCCGTGGAGCGTGCCCAATGGATGGAACGAGCCAGTCGACTGCCTGAACTGGAAAGGCGTTTGAGCGAACTCGAACAAAGCTTGAACCAGGCGCGCGACCATGAACATCACTGGCACCTCCAGGAGGGCCGCCTATCCGCCGAACTGACCGCCGAACAAGGCCGTTGCCAAAGATTGGCAGAGGAGTTGAACGAAGCGCGCCAGAACCTCCAGAGAGAGGTCAACGACCATCGTCAACATTTGGCCCAGGTTGCGGAATTACAGACTCGACTGGATGCAGAACGCACCCAGTCAGGAGAAAAAATCGTTCTCCTGCAGGAAGCACGGGATGAATTATCCCTGCAATTCAAGAATCTGGCCAACGACATCCTGGAAGAAAAGTCCCGTCATTTCAAGGAACAGAACGAGAATTCCCTGGGTCAACTGCTCAATCCTTTACGGGAGCGACTGGGCGAGTTTGGCACGAAGGTGGAAGAAATTCACCGTCGCGACACGGAGCAGCAGGCCCAACTCAAAGCCGAATTGGGACTTCTCAAGACGCTCAACCAGCAGATGAGCGAGGAAGCCCACCAACTGGCCACGGCCCTCAAGGGCCAAGCCAAAAAACAGGGGAACTGGGGCGAGTTGGTCCTGGAGAACCTGCTGGATCGCTCGGGGCTGCGCGAAGGTCAGGATTACCGGCGGGAAGTCAGTTTTGCCACGGAGGAAGGACGACGGCGCCCTGATGTCGTCATCTATCTGCCCCAGTCCAAACATCTGGTCATCGACGCCAAGGTTTCCCTCAATGCCTACACCCGTTACGTCAATGCAGAAGAGGATGCAGAACGTGCCATTGCCCTGAAGGAACATGTCCAGGCCGTGGCTGCACGCATTCAGGAACTGTCTGACCGTTCCTATTTCACCCTGCCGGGACTCAACACACCGGAAATGGTCTTCATGTTCATCCCCATCGAATCGGCCTTTGTGGAAGCCTTGCGCGCTGATGACAGTTTGTTCCAGAATGCCATCGAAAAAAATGTGCTGGTCGCCACCCCCACCACCCTCATGACCAGTCTCAATATCGTCCGCCAACTGTGGCGTTTCGAAGAACAGAATGCCCATACGGCAGAACTGGCAGAACGGGCCGGCCGGGTCTATAAAAAACTGGTGGGCTTCGTCACCAGCATGGAACAGGTCGGCAAGGAGTTGGAAAAAGCCCGCACCGTCTACGACAAGGCCTATGGTCAACTCCATACGGGCAAAGGCAATTTGATTGCTCAGGCGCGTGAATTCGAACGTCTGGGCGTATCCATCCAGGCACAGGCACGTCTGCCTGAGGAATTGGTGGAAAAAGCCGCACTGGAATTGGAGAGTCCCCCGGAAGATCCATCGCCCCGGTGAAGGTCCCACCGTCCTTCTGGTAGAATTCCATCCTTTATGGGGATTGACCATGTGGTTCAAGAATCTTGTGCTCTACCGCCTCGGTGCCTGGAAGGATTCGGCCGAGTCCCTGAGTGAGCGGTTGTCGCACCGCCCCCTTCAGCCCTGCACGGGAAGTGACCTGCAGCGCAACGGCTGGCTCCCCCCCAATGACGAAGACTTCGTTTATACCCTGCCGCCCCATCTGCTGGTTTGTCTTGGCATCGAAAAAAAACTCCTGCCCGCCTCCGTGATTGCCCAACAGGCACGCCAGCGCGCCGAGGAATTCGAACATACCCGTGGCTATAAACCGGGGCGTAAACAGATGAAGGATATCAAGGAAGAAGTGACGGATGAATTGCTCCCCCGCGCCTTTTCCGTACAACGCAGAACCTATGCCTGGATCGACCCGCAAAACCAGTGGCTGGTAGTGGACAGCGCCAATCCCGGACGTGCCGAGGAAGTGCTGGAGACCCTGCGGAAATGTGGCGTGGAGTTCAGTGCTGCCCCCCTGCGCACCCGTTTGTCTCCGGTCACGGCCATGACTCAATGGCTGGTGGAAGACACGCTTCCTGCGGTTTTCACCATCGACCAGGATTGCGAGTTGCGCGCCCGCCAGGATGAACGCATGAAAGTGCGCTATGCCCACCACTCCCTGGAAGGCGCAGAGATCCGACAGCATGTGCAAGGGGGCAAGGAAGTTTCCCGTCTTGCCCTGACCTGGGGGCAAAAAATCTCCTTCGTGCTGGACGAAGCCCTACAATTGAGACGCCTGTCCCCGCACGATATCCTGAGCGAAAGTTCAAACGCCGGTGAAGAGGCCTTCGATAATGATTTCACCCTGATGACCAGCGAATTTTCCCACTTGATCCGGGATCTGGTGGAAGCTCTGGACGGTGTGGATGAGCGCTGAGGCCCCACAGCGAGTTTTGATTCTCGGCGGCGTTCGTTCCGGTAAAAGCGCTCAGGCCGAACAGTGGGCCAAACACAGTGCCCGTCCCGTCACCTATCTTGCCACTGCCCGAATCGAGGATGAGGAAATGCGCGCACGCATTGCCCATCACCGTTCGACCCGCCCGGCCCATTGGCAAGTGGTCGAAGAACCGGTGGCTTTGGCAAGGACCCTGCTCGCCCATGCACATCCCGAGGGCCTCATCCTGGTGGACTGTTTGACGCTGTGGTTGACCAACCTGCTGTTCGATTCCGACCCGCAGTGCGCACAGCGTGAACAGGATGCCCTCCTGGCGCTCCTCCCCTCCCTGCCCGGCACCCTGATCCTGGTCAGCAACGAAACCGGATTGGGCATCGTCCCCCTTGGAGAATTGACCCGTCGTTTCTGTGATCAGGCCGGTCGCCTGCATCAGGCCCTGGCGACTCTCTGCGACCCGGTTCTGTTGATGGTCGCCGGCCTCCCCATTTTTTTGAAAGGACGCCCATGATTCCTGACTGGTTGACCCTTCCCCCTCATCCACTGGATGAAGTCGCGCGTCTGGCAGCGCACCAGCGCCAGGCACAACTGACCAAACCACCCGGCTCCCTCGGCCAACTGGAGGAATTGGCCTGTTTCCTGGCCGCCGCTCAAGGGCGGGAACGTCCGCACATGAAGCAGGTATGGATCAGCATCTTCGCGGGAGACCACGGCATCACCGCAGAAAATATCTCCGCCTTCCCCCAGGCCGTCACAGGTGAAATGATCAAGAACTTTGCCCGGGGCGGTGCAGCCATCAGCGTGCTGGCCCGAACTTTGGGCGCATCCCTCGAAGTCATCGATCTGGGCACGGTTCAGAACCTGACGCAAGTGCCTGGCGTGCACCATCTTGGGTTGGGCCCCGGCACCGCCAATTTCCTTTATGTGCCCGCCATGACCGAATCCCAATGCCATGCGGCACTGGCCGCCGGACGGGCCCGTGTCGAAGCCGCACTGCAGACCGGCGCAGACCTCTTCATCGGCGGAGAAATGGGCATCGGCAACACGACTTCCGCCACTGCCATGGCCTGCGTCCTGCTCGGCCTCCCTCCGCAACGACTGGCGGGCCCCGGCACCGGATTGGCCGCAGCGGGGGTATCCCACAAGATCGAGGTCATTGCTCAAAGCCTGTTGAAACATGAGCATGCACTCACATCCCCCTACGCCATCCTGAACCATCTGGGAGGATTCGAAATTGCCGCCCTCACCGGCGCCTACTGTACCGCTGCCCAGCGGGGTCTGCCCGTGCTGGTGGACGGGTTCATCAGCAGTGTGGCCGCCCTCGTGGCAGAACGCATGAATCCTGGGGTAGCGCGTTGGTTTTTGTATGGCCACCGGTCGACCGAACCCGGGCATCAGGCCATTCTTGAAGCACTGGATGCCCACCCGCTCTTGTCCCTCGGCCTGCGCCTGGGCGAAGGCAGTGGCGCCGCCAGCGCCGTCCCCCTGCTGCGCCTGGCCTGTGCGCTCCATGGGGAGATGGCCACCTTTGCCGAAGCGGCAGTTTCGGAGAAGTTGTGATCCCCCATCTTCTGCGTCACGGAGACACCGGACACGGGGGTTTTCGGGGACGCCTGGATGATCCGCTGACCGATTTGGGGTGGCAACAAATGGAACAAGCCGTAACCCTCTGGCGCGGGAATCGGATCGTATGCTCTCCCCGTCAGCGTTGCCAGCACTTTGCCGAAAACCTGGCCGCCCGTCTGCAGGTCCCACTGACGGTGGATGAACGTTTCAGCGAACTGGATTTCGGATGTTGGGAAGGACACACAGCCGCAGAATTGATCCAGAAAGACCCTCAAGCATTGGCAGCATTCTGGCGTGATCCCTGGCAACAGCCCCCCCCCGAAGGGGAAACGCTCGAGCATTTCTGCCAGCGTGTCGAAGCCGGCTGGATTGAATCGATGCAGCAGTACGCAGGTCAAACCGTTCTACTGGTTACCCATGGCGGAGTCATCCGTCTGTTGCATCATCGACTGAATCGAACCCGGCGCAGCGATTTTTTGACCTATCCGGTCCCCCACGGCTCTTTGCATGCCGTGAACGACTGGAAAAAAAATGAGTCCCCCTCTGCGTGAAACCCCTGCGAACCTTTGGCCTGGCTCTGCAATTCCTGACCCGCCTGCCCCTACCCGCCGGTCCTCCCCCGACCCCTCATGAGTTGGGACAGTCCCTCCTTTTTTATCCTGCCGTGGGCGCCATCATTGGCGCTCTATTGGCCGGAATGTGTGCGCTCACTTCTTATCTGGGCGTGTCCTCCAATTTATCCGGTGCGCTGATTCTGGTCCTGTGGGTCGGACTCACCGGGGCACTGCACCTGGATGGACTGGCCGACTCGGTAGATGCCTTTGCGGGTGGCCGAGGGGACCGGGGCCGCATCCTGGAACTCATGAAAGACCCTCGCTGCGGCGCTTTTGCCGTGGTCAGCGTGGTCCTCGTATTACTGGTCAAAGCCATGGCCCTGATCACGCTGGATGCGCGTATCGCCCCAGGTTTTCTGCTGCTGCCCCCACTCCTGGGCCGCACCGCCCTATGCCTGCTGTTCCTGACGACCCCCTACGTTCGCCCCGGTGGGATGGGAGAAGCCCTCTCCCAATACATGCCGCGCACCCCGGTCTGGGGAGTCTGCATCATGACGCTGGCCAGTGTTTTGATTGGCTTCGGACGCCCCGGTCTGGGCGCCATCCTGGTGGCCGGGATCGCCGGTTACTGGTGGCACCAAAAACTCATGGGGCAAATTCAGGGCACCACCGGGGATACGGCGGGTGCGCTGGTGGAGTTGGTAGAAAGTGCTACGGTAGTCACTTTGGCTCTGGTAGCGCATAATTAGGACTTTAGGACCGACTTCACCACACCATGCGCCTTCTGCCTGGGACCGCCTCCCTCTATTCCCGCCTGATGCGCCATGTGCGCCCCTATCGTTGGGAATTTTTCAGTGCCGTCGGGGCCATGATCCTGACTGCGGCCACCGAACCGTTCCTGCCGGCCCTGCTCAAACCCATGCTCGACAAAAGTTTCGTGCACAAGGACCCGCACTGGATGCATTGGGTTCCGTTCATGCTGATGGGACTGTTCCTGGTTCGAGGCGTTGCCAATTTTATCGCCAAGTTCGCCATGAACTGGGTCGGCAACAAAGTGGTCATGGACCTGCGTCAACACATGTTCGAGCGCTTGCTCCATCTGCCTGCCCGTTATTTCGATGACCACAGCACCGGAGAACTGATCTCCAAACTGGTGTATGACGCCAATCAGGTCATGCAGGCCAGCACAACCGTGCTGACCAATCTGGTCACGGACAGTTTCGTGGTCGTGGGCCTGATGGGCTGGTTGGTTTACCTGAATTGGCAACTCACCAGTGTCACCCTGCTGGTGGCCCCGCCCATCGCCTGGGTGGTTCGAAAAGTCAACCTGCGCCTGCGTCATATCAATCGCGACACCATGAGTGCCATGGGCAATCTCACCAGCGTGCTGGACGAGTCGATCCAGTGCCAGAAGGTCATCAAGGTGTTTGGGGGAATCCCCATCGAAACCGACCGTTTCCATGAAACCAGCAATTGGGTGCGGCGCCTGAGCATGAAGCAAGCGGCGGCCAGTGCGGCCAATGTTCCCGTTGTCCAATTCTTTGCGGCCCTGGCCATTGCTCTCATCATCGGTATGGCTACCTGGCAGGCAGGTGCCGATCAAACCACGGTGGGTGGCTTTGTTTCCTTTATCACGGCCATGATCATGCTGTTGGCCCCCATCAAGCGTCTCTCCGATTTGAGCGAATCCTTGCAGCGCGGCCTGGCCGCCGCTGAGAGCGTCTTTGCCCTGATCGATCAATCCCCTGAGATGGATGAGGGAACCCAGGTCCTGGAACATGCCCAGGGTCACTTGCACTTTGATCAGGTGTGTTTTGCCTATCCGCGCGGTCATCGTCTGGCCCTCGACTCCTTCAGTCTGGAGATACGGTCCGGCCAAACCGTTGCCTTGGTGGGGGCCTCAGGCAGCGGAAAAAGTACGTTGGCCAGTCTGGTGCCCCGCTTTCACAACCCCACGTCAGGACGCATCCTTCTGGATGGATCTCCCATTGCAGACTTGACCCTGGCCAGTCTGCGCAGCAATCTGGCGCTCGTCACCCAGGAAGTGGTCCTGTTCAACGATACCGTGGCCCACAACATCGGTTACGGCCCCTTGCGCGGAACCCCGTTGGAACGGTTGCGCGAGGTTGCACGCGCAGCCCATGCCCTGGAGTTCATCGAACAGTTACCCGAGGGATTTCAAACCCTGTTGGGAGAAAACGGGGCACGTCTGTCCGGTGGACAGCGTCAGCGTATCGCCATCGCCCGCGCCCTCCTCAAAAACGCCCCGGTCCTGATTCTGGACGAAGCCACTTCAGCCCTCGACAGCGAATCCGAGCGTGCCGTCCAGGCGGCCCTCGATACCCTGATGGAACGACGCACTACCCTGGTCATTGCGCACCGTCTTTCCACGATTGAAAAAGCCGATCTCATCGTTGTGCTGGACCAGGGGCATATCGTGGAGCAAGGAACCCATCGGGAACTGATGGACCGGAATGGACATTACGCCAGGTTACAACGCCTGCAAGTCCTGGATCACTGATCCGCAGGAAAAGTCCGGCACTCCGGTCGATCCAGGCACCAAAGTTTGGCGTACCGGTAAAAGGTTGCGTGGGCATTGGATACGGCCAACAAAAAGCCCTGTCCTCCATCCAGAAAACTGCGGCGCAGAATGAAGGTTCGAAAAAATGCCCAGCATCCATGCCGTAACGCCTTGCCCAGGGTGGCGCGCCGTCCCTTGGCATACGCCTGACGGGCACCCAGCGTCGAATAATGGTTGGCTTTGTCGAGGGCCTCTTCCAGGTCGACATAAGTATCGTGTTCCAGCGGGGCGTTCAGGGTTCCAATGTCTCCCCCCTCCGTTCCCACCAGTCGTTCATGAACCCAGTCCGCAGAAAAACGGGCCTTGCCCCTGCGAAAGAGACGCACCACATAGTCGGGCCACCACCCGCCATGGCGCAGGGCGCGCCCACAGTAGCGCGAGGAGCGGGGCATACGGTACAGATCCAGCGCCCCGGGATTTGCCATGACCGCCAATATCTCCGCTTTCAGTTCAGGGGGTACCTGCTCGTCCGCATCCAGTGAAAGCACCCAGTCCCCACGGGCCAGATCCAGCGCACGATTCTTCTGTGGGCCGAAGCCGGGCCAATCCGCCGCAATCTCCACCCGTGCGCCACGCTGGCGCGCCAGTTCCACCGTACCATCCCGACTTCCCCCATCCAGGACGATACATTCCTCCGCCCAAAGAACCGAGTCCAGACAGGCACCAAGCGCCGCCTCTTCGTTTTTGGCAATGATGATGACAGAAAGTGACATGGGGGCGAGTGTACTCCACTTCCGACTAGCCGCGCAGGGTCAGGTCCCCTAGAATGGCGGCATGACTGATCTCCTTCTCATCAAAACCTCTTCCCTGGGCGATGTGGTTCACGCCTTTCCGGCAGTGACGGACATGGCCCACCATTGCCCCACCCTTTCCATCGACTGGATCGTGGAAGAATCCTTCGCGGCACTGCCCCGTCTGCACCCAGCAGTCCGCCGTGTAATTCCCGTGGCCTTGCGGCGCTGGCGTACCGCTCTTTTTTCACCGGCGACCCATGCCGAATGGCGTCGGTTGAAACAGGTTCTGCAGACTCTGAACCATGATGCCAGTCTGGATCTGCAAGGTCTGATCAAAAGTGCGTTGGTTGGGTGCTTCAGCCCCGCCTTGCGGATGGGATATGATCGTCACAGCATTCGCGAACCCTTGGCCAGCCTGTTCTACCAGCAGCGCTTCCGGGTTTCCCGAAATCTTCATGCCGTGGAACGCAACCGTGCACTGGCCGGTCTTGCCCTGGGTTACGATCCGGAAAAAGCAGTCACCTATGGCCTGCGCTCTGATCTGGCACGCCCGCGCACCATGGGTGACGAGCCCTATGTCCTCTTTCTGCACGGAACCAGCCGCCGTGACAAGGAATGGCCGGAAACCCACTGGATCGCCTTGGGTCAGCACCTCTCTGCCCAGGGATCGACCATCCTGCTCCCCGGCGGCAACGAACGCGAACGTCAACGCGCCCAGCATCTGGCGAATCAAATCTTCGGAGCACAGGCTCTGGCACCGCTCGATCTGACCAGCCTGGCTGGCCTACTGGCCCATGCCCAGGCTGTGGTTGGTGTGGATACGGGCCTCTCCCATCTGGCCACCGCGCTCCAGCGACCGGTGGTGGCCCTGTACACCGCCACCGACCCACGAGCCACGGGCGTTTTCGGCAGTGCGCGAGCCGTGAATCTGGGCGGGAAAGGATCATGTCCGAGCGTACCGGAAGTTCTGGATGCCCTGGAGAAGTTATTGTCATGAACCTGTTCTGGTACACCCAGTTGACCCGCTTGATACTGCCCCTGTTTTTTCTCCGTCTCTGGTGGCGTGGCCGACAACAGCCCGGCTATCGCCTCCATTGGCTCGAACGCCTTGGTCACTACCCCCGCCCGCGCACTGAATCCCGCCCTCTGATCTGGCTCCACGCCGTCTCGGTGGGGGAAACTCGTGCTGCCTTGCCACTTCTTCGATCCCTGGCCGAGCAATACCCGGACCATGCCTTCTTGCTGACCCATACCACACCGACCGGACGAGAAACGGCGCGCGCTGAAGTCCCTCCAGGAATTCAGCGCGTCTACCTGCCCTATGACCTGCCCGGCGCAGTGAGACGTTTTTTGGAGACCTTCACACCCACTCTGGGCTTTCTTCTGGAAACGGAACTCTGGCCCCGCCTGATCCATGAGTGCCACCACCGTCATATTCCCCTGGTTCTGGCCAACGCGCGACTGTCGGAACGTTCGGCACGACGTTATGCCCTTTTCCCCACTCTGACGCGTACCCTCCTGAATCAACTGTCGCTCATCGCGGCTCAATCGCGCGCCGATGCACAACGCTTTGAAGCCTTGGGTGCCCCTCCGGTCGAACTCATGGGTAACCTCAAGTTCGATGCGCCCCCGCCCTGCGCGCATGATGCGGCCTTTCAACAAATCCGTCAGATGATCGGTGAGAACCGACCGGTCTGGATCGCAGCCAGCACACGCGAAGGAGAAGAAGAACTCCTGCTGAAACATCTGGGTTCCCTGCTCACCCCGCCCTGTCTGCTGGTGCTGGCTCCCCGACACCCGCAACGGTTTGACGCCGTGGCCGCCTTGCTCGAAGAGCATCACATCCCCTACCAGCGGCGCTCGGCGCAGCGCCCCCTCTCTGCCGAGACGACGGTCTTGTTAGGGGACAGCATGGGGGAAATGTACACCTGGTATCGTCTGGCCCAATACGCGCTCATAGGCGGCACCCTACTCCCCCTGGGGGGACAGAATCTCCTTGAAGCCCTCAGCGTCGGGTGCCCCGTCCTGCTGGGTCCGCACACGTTCAACTTTGCCGAGGCCAGCAGCGCCGCCGTGGCGTGCGGTGCCGCCCGGCAATTTTTCACGTTGGACGAGTTGCCTCGACTGGTCAGGGAATTTCTCGAAAACCCAACGCTCTGCCGTTCCATGGGGGAGCAAGGACGGTCCTTCGTCGAGCGGCACCGAGGAGCCACCGCCACCCTGCTGGGCCTGGTTCGCAAGTTAGTGCATTGACTGCAAACGACAAAATTTTCCCCCCACTGCTCCAATGACCAAAGACTATCCTCACACTGATTTTGCTACAATGGTGGATTGACCGAATGATGTTTCATCCCTCCCGGAGGCACTTAATGAATCTCGAACAGGCTCGCTTCAATATGGTCGAACAACAGATCCGCCCTTGGGAGGTCCTGAATATCGAAGTGCTCGATCTACTCTACCAGGTCCGCCGTGAAGAATTTGTCCCTGTCGGCCAGCGTGAACTGGCTTTCGTCGACATGGAAATTCCTCTGGATCATGGCGAATTCATGCTTTCGCCCAAATTGGAAGCCCGCCTGATTCAAGAATTGCGTCTCAAGAAATCAGACCGTGTCCTTCATGTAGGAACGGGGAGTGGATACGTGGCCGCCTTGCTGGGCAAACGCGCCGCCACCGTCACCTCGGTGGAAATCCACCCGACGCTGGCCACTCAGGCCCGCCAGCGCCTGCACAATGCCGGAATTCACAATGTCACCATAGAAGTGGGGGATGCCGCCCAAGGATGGCGCCCGGGATCCGTCTGGGACACCATCCTGCTTACAGGCTCCGTCCCGTATCTGCCACCGGTATTTCTCAACGCATTGGCGGCCGGAGGATGCGCCCTTGCCATCACCGGCCATGCACCCGTCATGACCGTACGACGCTGGATGCGCCTGCCGAATGGAACCCTGCGGGAAGAATCACTTTTTGAAACCTGGGTTCCCTCCCTTCACCACGCAGCACAAATACCTCTCTTTGAATTTTGAGTAATGAGCAAAGCCTTTGTGCGTGAGTCAGAGAACGAGGAGGAGGAAGACCTTTCGGCATCGAATACCGACCTGCCGCCCCACACGCCCAATTATTTGACCCCTCGGGGACATGCCCGACTGGTCGCCGAATTGGATCACCTGTTGCGCGTGGAGCGTCCAAAAGTCGTGGAAACCGTGTCTTGGGCGGCCTCCAACGGCGATCGTTCGGAAAATGGGGATTATATTTACGGGAAACGACGCCTGCGCGAGATCGATCGGCGCCTGCGCTTTCTCACCAAACGACTGGAAATTGCCCAAGTCGTCGATCCCACCTTGCAATCCGGAAATGATCAGATTTTTTTCGGCGCACAGGTGACCGTAGAAGAGGATGATCAAACTTATGTCTATACCATCGTCGGCAGGGATGAAACCGATCCCGGATGTGGCCACATCAGTTGGATTTCACCCCTGGCCCGCGCCCTGCTCAAGCAACGTGCCGGCGATACGGTCCGTTTCATGAGTCCGGCTGGACTGCGTACCCTCGACATCGTCGACGTTCACTACTTGCCTCTGGACCCCCTCATACCCCCCCCTTGAGCATGTTGGAATCGGGTAGACGCTGTCCATCTGGTACACTTCCCCTGTTAATCCGTTCTAAGAGTGAATCCGCGCATGAATGCACCCCAAAAGTTTCTGGCCGAACAGGCCCAGGTGGACGAAGCATCCATCATCCCTCTCCCCTGTTCCCACAAGATCCATGTCACTGGTTCGCGCCCCGACCTGCGGGTCCCCATGCGTGAAATCCGTCAGTCGGACACTCCGGCCACCTTCGGTGCCGAACCCAATCTCCCCCTGACCGTCTATGATACTTCCGGCCCGTACTCTGACCCCACGGTCAGTATCGACATTCGGGCAGGCTTACCCAGCGTTCGCAGTCGCTGGATCGAGGAGCGTCAAGACACGGAAGCATTGAACGGTCCATCCTCCGCCTATGGCCAGGAACGACTGGACGATGCAGCCCTGACCGAAATGCGCTTCAAACTCCAGCGTACCCCGCGCCGCGCCCTGGCGGGACAAAACGTCTCCCAGATGCACTATGCGCGACGTGGCATCATCACGCCGGAAATGGAATATGTGGCCATCCGCGAAAATTGTCGGCGCGAAGCCCAACGGGATGCCCTCAAAGTTCTGGGAGGAAATGCCGAACGCTGGCTCTCCGCCCAACATCCTGGTGAATCCCTGGGCGCTGCCTTACCCGAATACATCACTCCGGAATTCGTACGGGATGAAATTGCGCGCGGACGAGCCATCCTTCCCGCCAACATCAATCACCCCGAAATCGAACCGATGATCATCGGACGCAATTTTCTGGTCAAGATCAATGCCAACATCGGCAATTCTGCCCTGGGTTCGAGTATTCAGGAAGAAGTGGAGAAAATGACCTGGGCCATCCGCTGGGGAGGGGACACGGTCATGGACCTGTCCACGGGCAAGAACATCCATGAGACGCGCGAGTGGATCATCCGCAATTCTCCCGTCCCCATTGGAACCGTACCCATCTATCAGGCACTGGAAAAGGTGGAAGGTAAAGCCGAGGAACTGACTTGGGAAATCTATCGGGATACCCTCATCGAACAGGCCGAACAAGGGGTGGACTATTTCACCATTCACGCAGGACTGCGTCTTGCCCATATCCCCTTGACCGCACAGCGTTTGACCGGCATCGTGTCCCGGGGCGGATCGATCATGGCCAAGTGGTGCCTGGCCCACCACAAGGAAAATTTTCTGCATACCCATTTCGAGGATATCTGCGCCATCATGAAGGCCTATGATGTCAGTTTCTCTCTGGGCGATGGACTGCGCCCCGGTTCCATTCATGATGCCAATGATGCCGCCCAGTTTGCCGAACTCAAAACTCTCGGCGAACTGACCCGGATTGCCTGGAAACATGATGTCCAAACCATGATCGAAGGTCCGGGACATGTCCCGATGCACCGTATCCGCGAAAACATGGAACTGCAACTGTCCCTCTGCCAGGAGGCCCCGTTCTACACCCTGGGTCCCCTCACCACGGATATTGCGCCGGGTTATGACCACATCACCTCAGCCATCGGCGCTGCCATGATCGGCTGGCAGGGCACGGCCATGTTGTGCTACGTGACCCCCAAGGAACATCTGGGCTTGCCCGACAAGAACGACGTCAAGGACGGCATCATGGCTTACAAGATTGCCGCCCACGCGGCGGATCTGGCCAAGGGACATCCCGGCGCCCAAATGCGTGATAACGCTCTCTCCAAGGCCCGTTTCGAATTCCGTTGGGACGATCAGTTCAACTTGGGACTGGACCCGGACAAGGCACGTGAATTCCATGACGAAACGCTGCCTCAGGAAGGGGCCAAACTGGCTCATTTTTGTTCCATGTGTGGTCCCCATTTCTGCGCCATGAAGATTACCCAGGACGTACGCGATTACGCCTCTCAAATCGGTGTATCTTCCGAGCAGGCGCTGGATCAGGGAATGGCAGAAAAAGCCCAGGAGTTCCGGGAACAGGGTGCCGAACTCTATCGCAAGGTTTGACCCATGGATGTCCTGTTGCTGGTCAAAGCGGCCATCCTGGGCGTGGTGGAGGGACTGACGGAATTTCTGCCGGTTTCCAGCACCGGGCACCTGATACTGGTCGGCAGTCTGCTGCACTTCAATGACGAAAAAGGCAAGGTTTTTGAAATCGTCATCCAGTTTGCCGCCATCCTGGCCATTTGCTGGGAGTACCGGGCGCGGATTGGACGCGTGGTCGTGGGATTGCCCAGGGATCGTGCTGCCCGACGCTTTACCCTCAACCTGCTGCTGGCCTTTCTTCCGGCAGCGATTCTGGGTTTATTGTTCGCCAAGTCCATCAAGGCGCATCTGTTCGCCCCCTTGCCCGTCGCGCTGGCCTTCATCCTGGGCGCCTTTGTCATTTTCTGGGTGGAACGTCGTCGTCAACCAGTCCGCATCTCCACGGTGGATGACATGGACTGGCGTATCGCCCTCAAGATCGGACTCTGTCAGTCCTTTGCCCTGATCCCCGGCACTTCTCGTTCTGGCGCCACCATCATGGGGGGACTGTTCTTTGGACTATCCCGCACGGCGGCCACGGAGTTTTCCTTTTTTCTCGCCATTCCCACCCTGAGTGCGGCCACCGTGTACGAGTTGGTCAAATACCGCCACCTTTTTCATGCCAGTGATCTGGGCATGTTTCTGGTCGGTAGTTTGTTCTCTTTCATTTTTGCTTTCATGACCGTGCGCGCTTTGCTGCGTTTCGTCAGCCAGCATGACTTCACCGGTTTTGCCTATTACCGGATCCTGTTTGGTCTGCTCATCCTGCTCACTCATACCTTTGGTTGGGTGCAATGGACCGACTAACAGTCCCAGGGATCGACTTCGAGCACCCAATGGATGCTTCGCCCCGAGCGCATCGCACGCAACTCATCCACCCACCCGGTCAGAAACGCTTGCAGGTGAGCGCGTTGCACGCCCTGAACGAGTAATTGCCAGCGGTGGAAGCCAGCCTTGCGTGCCAAGGAGGATGGAACCGGATCAAAAATACTGATCCCTTCTCCTCCTCGCGCCAAGGCTTTCCGCCGCGCCTCCTCCAGAAAGGCAGCGACCTTGGCCACGTCCCGTGCTTCTACCCGGAGGATGGCCAGATAATTGAAAGGCGGCCATCCCATCTGACGCCGCAGGGCCAATTCCTGGTCCAGAAAGTTTTCTGTTTCGTGCTGCAACAGCGCCAACAGTACGGGATGTCCAGGATAATCCGTTTCAATCCACACCTGTCCCGCCTTTTCTGCCCGTCCGGCACGACCTGCCACCTGAAGAAGTTGCGCGTAAAGCCGTTCTGAAGCACGAAAATCGCTGCTGAAGAGCGACTGGTCGGCATTCAGTACCACCACCAGAGACAAATCAGGAAAGTCGTGCCCCTTGACCAATAACTGGGTCCCCACCAGAATATCCACCTGATGGTCCAAAATTTGTTCCCGCGCCTTTTCCCAACTTCCCTTCAAGGCCAGACTGTCACTGTCCAGACGCAAGAGACTGGCCGAGGGACAATAGGTACGCAGACGTTCTTCCACCTGCTGTGTCCCTTCTCCACGGGTTTCCATGTGAACATTCCCGCAGGACGGACAAGCCTCGTTCAGGACCTGCTCCAGACCACAGTGATGACAACGCAGTTGGCGTGCACGCCGGTGAACCACCAGGCGCACACTACAGCGCGGACAGGCCGCCTGCCAGCCACAGTTGGGGCAATACAGAACCGGGGCATACCCTCGCCGGTTGATGAACACCAGGACCTGTTCTCCCCGGCCCAAAGTTTCATGCAAGGCGGTCACCCAGTGGGGAGAGAGTCCTTCCTGCGCCGTAGGGACCAGAGTCAGTTGAGGCAAACAGGCGCCGGGTACGGCCCGCTCTCTCAAATGGTGCAGTTGATACCGTCCGGAACGGGCATTGTGCCAACTTTCCAATGTGGGCGTCGCCGATCCCAGTACAATCGGAACCCCCCCCTGACGCGCACGGACAATGGCCATGTCCCGGGCGGAATACCGCAGTCCATCCTGCTGTTTGAAGGAAGCCTCATGCTCTTCATCCACCACGATCAATCCCAACTCGGGTAGAGGCGTAAAAACTGCCAGGCGTGTGCCCAATACCAAACGTGCGGTCCCGGCCTGGGCCGCCAGCCAACGCCGCGCCCGTTCCTTCTCACTGACCCCGCTGTGCAGACTGACCCAGTCCAGGGTAGGCCAGCGGCGCGCCAGACGTTGTTCCAGTTGGGGGGTCAGGTTGATTTCCGGAACCAGCAGGAGAACCTGTCGTCCGCGCCTCAATACCTCTTCGATCAGAGAAAAATAAACCTCGGTCTTGCCGCTCCCGGTCACTCCATGGATCAGGTGCACGGCAAAGTGCGGTTGCCGGAGAATCGTCTGCACCACCGCCCGCTGGTCCTTATTGAGAGGCATCGTCGAACTCTGGGCAGGATCGTTCCGGGATTGGCGTACTCGGCGCGGCGGCAGCCAGCCCCCGACCCGACGCAAAGCAGGCGGCAGCATGGCCAGCACTGTTTGACCCAAAGGATAGTGATAATAGGCACTACAGAATTCCAGCAACTGCCAATCACGGGCATTCAGGGGCGGGACGTCCCGCCAGATCTCCAGGACCTCCTTGATTTTGTCCAAGGGGTAAGTGGAGGTGTGTTTGAGGGCTCGAATCACTCCGACTTTTTGCCCAGTGCCCCATGGAACCTTGACCCGTCGCCCCACATCCTCCTCTGTCACCAGACTGGCATGATAATCAAACCTGCGTGGTAAAGGCAGATCGAGCAGGACTTCGACGATCATGGGGTCCTGGAGATCCATGCGTCAGCAGAACAGGTGCGGGGCATCTGTGGATAACTTTGTTTATAAGTTGAGAATTTGATACTTGTCAAGATATTAAATGTGCCTGAAGTCGCCTGACCCAACCTCGATGATTCGTAAGTTGTACTTACAAATCATTGTGTTACCTTATGTTTACCAAAAACCTCCATGATTCATAAGGATTATTGCCCATCGCCCCCGTTCTGTGCATAACACTGGGGAAAAAACCATGAATAATCTGGCTTTTTCCTTATGTGTCAGGTAATAGCGATACTTGGTCGGCGGCTCAGTTCGTGCACGGCATCCACCAGCACCGTCACCTGATCTGGATCCGTAAAGCGCGTAATGCCATGGCCAAGATTGAAAACATGACCCGATCCCGGACCAAATTCCGTCAGTACCCTTTCCACCTCTGAGCGAATGCACTCGGGCGTACCGAACAAGGTCATCGGGTCCAGATTGCCTTGCAAAGCGACCTTATGGCCGACTCGGTGCCGGGCCTCACCCATGTCCATGGTCCAGTCCAACCCCACGGCATCGTAGCCCGCATCGGCAATGGATTCAAGCCACAATCCACCGCCTTTGGTAAAGACGATACTGGGCACCCGACGCCCTTCTGCCTGTTTGGTCAGCCCTGCAGCGATCACTGCCAGATAATGCAGGGAAAATTCCCGATAGGCCCTCGGAGTCAGCGTTCCCCCCCAGGTATCGAATACCATGACTGCCTGAGCACCTGCCTCGATCTGGGCATTCAAATACTGGATGACCGCTTCGGTGGTCACTTCCAGAATACGATGCAACAAATCCGGGCGACGGTAGAGCATGCCCTTGATATGACGGAAATCTTCCGACCCACCACCTTCCAC
The DNA here is from genome assembly GCA_021805445.1 of Pseudomonadota bacterium. Classification (GTDB taxonomy): domain Bacteria; phylum Pseudomonadota; class Gammaproteobacteria; order Burkholderiales; family Ferrovaceae; genus Ferrovum. Next base: position 57,361 of record JAJZFH010000045.1, on the reverse strand, counting down.
CATGTAGCAGGCCAGCGTAAACGGACTGCCCGAAAAACCGATGAGGGGTACCGAACCCGCCAATGCTTTACGAATCTGAGACACCCCATCCAGAACATAACGCAGGTTCACGGTGGGATCCGGCACACTCAGATTGCGAACTTCCCATTCATCGCGGATGGGACGTTCAAATTTAGGTCCTTCTCCTTCCGCAAAATACAGCCCCAGACCCATGGCATCCGGCACAGTCAGAATATCGGAAAAAAGAATGGCGGCATCCAGAGCATACCGGGCCAAGGGCTGCAACGTGACTTCCGTGGCCAGGTCCGGTGATTTGCACAAATTGAGAAAACTGCCGGCTCTGGCCCGCGTCGCATTGTACTCAGGCAAATATCGACCGGCCTGTCGCATGATCCAAATCGGGGTATAGGGAACGGGTTCACGCAATAAAGCCTTTAGGAAGGTATCATTTTTCAGCACAGGAACCTCTTCAGTCCGCCGTCACTTCGGCGGGTCAATCATGAAAAATCAGCGGGGAAGATCAGACTGCCCCATCAGGAACTCATCGATGGCTCGTGCCGCTTGACGACCTTCCCGAATGGCCCAGACCACCAGAGACTGCCCACGTCGCATGTCCCCGGCAGCAAATACTTTGGACACCGAAGTTTGATAGTCCATGACATTGGCCTGCACATTGCCCCGGTCATCCTTTGCCACCCCTAACTGTTCCAACAACCCGGTCTGCACCGGATGCAGGTAACCCATGGCCAGCAGGACCAGATCTGTCGGAATGTCAAAAGCAGTGCCCGGAATTTCCCGAGGTTTCGTCTGCCCCCTTTCATCCGCCTTCCACTCCAGGCGCACAGCGCGCAACTGTGTCACTTGCCCCTCGACTCCTGTAAACGCCTGGGTCGAAATACTCCAGTCACGGGTACCCCCTTCCGCTTGGGAGGTAGAAGTACGGAACTTGAGGGGGTATTGGGGCCATACCAAAGGTTTGTCCTCCTGTTCCGGAGGGCGCGGCATGACTTCAAACTGTGTGACGGAAAGAGCACCTTGGCGAATCGATGTCCCCACGCAATCGGAACCCGTATCGCCTCCGCCAATCACCACCACATGCTTGCCCGTAGCCAAAAGGCCATTTTCCACCGTATCTCCGGCATTGCGTCGATTCTGTTGAGGCAGAAATTCCATGGCGAAATGAACTCCCTTCAATTCCCGTCCCGGCACGGGCAAATCACGGGGATGTTCCGATCCCCCAGTGAGCAGGACCGCATCAAACGTCTCCTGCAAATGCGAGGCGGACAGTGTCACGCCCACATGCACACCCGTACGGAATTCCACCCCTTCCGCCCGCATCTGATCGAGTCGACGATCGATCAGGGGCTTTTCCAATTTAAAGTCCGGGATACCGTAACGCAACAGTCCCCCGATCCGATCATTTTTTTCGAACACCACCACGTCATGTCCCGCCCGTGCCAACTGCTGTGCCGCAGCCAATCCGGAAGGCCCGGAACCCACCACGGCCACCCGCTTTCCCGTCTTCTGCGAAGAAATTTTCGGAGTAATCCAGCCTTCTTCCCAACCCCGATCCACCAGGACACGTTCGATGTTCTTGATGGTTACCGGCGCAGTATTGATGTTGAGCACACAAGCCGATTCACAGGGTGCAGGACAGACTCGACCCGTAAATTCCGGAAAATTGTTGGTGGAATGGAGGTTGTCCAATCCCTCACGCCACTGACCACGGTAAACCAGATCATTCCAGTCGGGAATGACATTATTGACTGGACATCCCGTCTGACAGAAGGGAATTCCGCAATCCATGCACCGTGCTCCTTGCTGGCTGACGCTCTCCAGAGGCAGATCGATGATAAATTCGCGGTAGTGTCCCACCCGTTTCTGTGGCATTTCGGCAGAGGGTTCCTGCCGTTCGATTTCCATGAACCCCGTAATCTTTCCCATGTCAGGCCACCTGTGCCGATTGTTGTTTCGCTGCCATTTCGGCCAGCGCACGACGATACTCCAAGGGCATCACCTTGACGAACTTGCACCGTGCAGTCGACCATTGATCCAGAATCTGTTGCCCTCGGGTACTGCCCGTGTGACGCACATGGTTTTCAATCAGGGTACGCAACAGATATTCATCCCGTGCTTCGATGTGATTGACACGCACCCGTCCATGGGTGTCCAGAACGCCTTTGACCTCGGCAGTTTGCTCTTCCTCGGGCACCGCCTCGAGTGCGACCATGGCCAGATTACAGCGCCTATCGAAATCCCCAGCCTCGTCATAGACAAAGGCAATCCCCCCGCTCATCCCTGCGGCAAAATTGCGTCCAGCCTCACCCAGTACCACCACCGTGCCTCCCGTCATGTATTCGCACCCGTGATCTCCCACTCCTTCCACCACGGCCACTGCGCCGGAGTTGCGTACGGCAAAGCGTTCGCCTGCCACTCCCCGGAAATAACATTCACCGGCAACGGCACCGTACAGAACCGTGTTTCCCACGATGATGTTCTCTTCAGCCAACAAAGTAGACTCGGGCGCGGGTTGAATGATGATGCGTCCCCCGGACAGTCCCTTGCCAACATAATCATTGGCTTCACCACATAAGTGAAAAGTCACCCCATGGGCCAGAAATGCCCCAAAGCTCTGCCCGGCAGTTCCCTTGGCGCGCACCAGGATCGTATCCTGAGGCAAACCGGCAAAGCCATGATGGCGCGCCACTTCGCCAGACAACATGGCACCCACGGAACGGTTGACGTTGCGCACGCCCGTTTCGATGACCACCGCTTGACCCTGCTCGATGGCGACTTTGGACTGGGCGATGAGGGCATGATCCAGTGCCTGTTCCAGGCCGTGATCCTGCCGCTCCTTCCAGGAACGAGCCACCTGAACAGGCATGTCCGGGCTATGAAAGATTCTTGAAAAATCAAGCCCCTGAGCCTTCCAGTGGGAAATCCCCCGGCGCATGTCAAGACGGTCTACCCGTCCTACCATCTCCTCGAAAGTCCTGAATCCCAGTTGGGCCATCAGTTCGCGTACTTCCTCGGCCACAAAGAAGAAATAATTGATCACATGCTCGGGCTGCCCGGCGAATCGTCGGGTCAACTCCGGATCCTGCGTGGCAATGCCCACCGGACAGGTATTGAGGTGGCACTTACGCATCATGATGCATCCCTCCACCACCAGCGGTGCCGTTGCAAAACCAAATTCGTCCGCGCCCAGCAAGGCTCCGATCACCACATCCCGCCCGGTTTTCATCTGTCCATCGGCCTGCACGCAGATGCGCCCACGCAGACGGTTGAGAACCAAGGTCTGCTGGGTTTCCGCCAGCCCCAGTTCCCACGGGGAACCGGCATGTTTGATCGAAGACAGAGGAGATGCACCGGTTCCGCCGTCATGTCCCGAGATGGTGACATGATCGGCATGAGCCTTGGCAACCCCGGCCGCCACCGTACCGACCCCCACTTCGGAAACCAGTTTGACGCTGATGCGCGCTTGAGGATTGACGTTTTTGAGATCGTGGATCAGTTGGGCCAGATCTTCGATGGAATAGATGTCATGGTGCGGTGGAGGAGAAATCAGACCCACCCCCGGCACGGAATGCCGCAACTTGCCGATGTACTGGCTGACCTTGTGTCCGGGTAGTTGGCCTCCTTCCCCAGGTTTGGCGCCCTGTGCCATTTTGATTTGAATATCATCGGCATTGACCAGATACTCTGCCGTCACGCCAAAACGCCCGGAAGCGACCTGCTTGATGGCCGAACGCATGGAATCCCCGTTGGACAATGGACGGAACCGTGCGGGATCTTCCCCCCCTTCGCCGGTATTGGATTTCCCCCCCAGGCGGTTCATGGCAATGGCCAGAGTACTGTGCGCCTCCTGAGAAATGGATCCCAGAGACATGGCACCCGTGGCAAAACGCTTGACAATGGAAGTTGCGGCTTCCACCTCAGAGAGGGAAAGGGGCTGCGCCGCATGCTTGAATTCAAAAAGACCCCGCAAGGTCATCCATCGCTCGGCCTGATCGTTGATGGCCCGAGCATATTCCTGGTAAGTGGCATAGTTTCCGGAACGGGTCGCATGCTGCAATTTGGAGATACTTTCCGGAGTCCACATGTGGGCTTCCCCACGGATGCGGTAAGCATACTCCCCCCCGGCATCGAGCGCCTCCTGATACAACAGTCCTGTGGAATACGCCATGCGATGCAGGCGCAGATTTTCTTCCAGAACCTCGGCCAATCCGATTCCTTCAACCACAGAGGCCGTTCCCGTGAAGAAACGCCGCACAAAGGAAGCACTCAACCCGATGGCTTCAAAAATCTGGGCACCACAATAGGATTGAACCGTGGAAATCCCCATTTTGGACATAACCTTGAGCAGTCCCTTGGAAACGGCCTTGGAAAAACGCTTGCGCATTTCCTTGGGGGTGACATCCGCATTCAGGAACACGCCATTGCCCTGCTCCAGGGTTTCATAAACCAGCCAGGGATACACGGCCTCTGCACCATAGCCCACGAGCAGTGCAAAGTGATGGACTTCCCGGGCAGACCCGGTCTCCACCACCAAACCCGTGGCCGTACGCAGTCCTTCACGCACGAGGTAATGATGCACTGCTGCCGTGGCAAGCAAAGCAGGGATCGCCACCTGCGCCGGACCCACGGAACGATCGGATAAAATCAGGATGTTACTGCCCGAACGAACGGCGTCTACTGCCTGAATGCAGAGCGTTTCCAACCTGGCCGCCAGTCCCGTCACCCCTTCCTGGAGGGGCGCACAGATCGACAAGGTAGAAACCCGGAAGCGACCTGCCGTGAGACTGGCGATCGCGCGCAGGCAACCCATGTCTTCCGGCAGCAAGACCGGTTGCTCCACCTCCAGACGAGGTTGGGGATCTGCTTCGTCTACCGCCAACAAGTTGGGACGTGGTCCAATGAAAGACACCAGAGACATGACCAACTCTTCACGAATCGGATCGATGGGCGGATTGGTGACCTGAGCAAAAAGCTGCCGAAAATACTGGTAGAGCGACTTGGAACGGTTCGACAACACTGCCAGCGGCGTGTCGTCCCCCATGGAACCCACGGCCTCCTGAGCACTGGTCACCATGGGTGCCAGGACGAACTTGAGTTCTTCCTCGGTCATGCCAAAGGCTTGCTGGTGATCGAGCACAACGGCAGCGGTCGATTTTTCTTCCGTGGCAGATGCAGGGGTCGGCAAGGACTCGAGACGGATCTGAGTCTCTTCCAGCCATTGACGGTAGGGATGCTGACTGGCCAGGCCAGACTTGATTTCGGCATCGCTGACGATACGCCCCTGCTCCAGATCGATCAGGAACATCTTGCCGGGTTGCAGGCGCCATTTCTTGATGATCTTATGCTCGGGAATGGGCAATACCCCCATTTCCGAGGCCATCAATACCAGATCGTCACGGGTCTGCAAGTAGCGGGCAGGACGCAAACCATTGCGATCCAGGGTGGCACCGATCTGACGCCCATCGGTAAAAGCCACGGCGGCAGGCCCATCCCACGGCTCCATCAGCGCTGCATGATATTCGTAGTAGTCCCGGCGTGCCCCGTCCATCAAGGGATTGCACGCCCAGGCCTCGGGAATCAGAAGCGTCATGGCCTGTACCATGGAATAGCCCCCAGCCACCAGCAACTCCAATGCATTGTCAAAGGCGGCAGAGTCCGACTGACCTTCCACGATGATGGGCCAGATTTTGGCCATGTCTTCGCCCAGCAGGGCAGACGCCAGATTACCGCGACGTGCCGCCATCCAATTGACATTCCCGCGCAACGTATTGATTTCCCCGTTATGCGCGATGAATCGAAAAGGATGAGCCAGATCCCAAGTGGGAAAAGTATTGGTCGAAAAACGCTGGTGCACCAGCGCCAGTGCTGAAACCAGGCTTTCGTCGCTCAGGTCCGTGTAATACTGCCCCACCTGATCGGCCAGTAACATCCCCTTGTAGATCAGGGTACGGGACGACAGTGACGGCAAGTAGAAACGGGTCCGATCATAACCCTTCTGGGCGGCTTCATGTTCGGCACGCTTGCGCAACACGAATAATTTTCGTTCAAATACGGTCTGGTCTCCGTGGGTCACACCACGTGCCAGAAAAATCTGGCGGATGAAGGGTTCTACCCGCTTGACGCTGTCCCCCAACCCCTGATTTTGAGTGGGCACCGTACGCCAACCCAAAACTTCAGCCCCTTCTTCTCGCGCACAACGCTCCAGAATGGCTTCACAACTTTCGCGCGCTCTGGGATCTTGCGGCAGAAAAACCATACCCACGGCATAATGTCCCGCCTCCGGCAGTGCAAATCCCAGTTGATCCGCCGCGCGGCGCAAAAAGGCGTCAGGGATCTGAAGCAGGATACCTGCGCCATCCCCCGCCAGAGGATCGGCGCCCGTGGCTCCGCGATGGGTCAGATTTTCCAGGATCTGAAGACCCTGCCGAACGATGGCATGACTCTTCTGCCCCTTGATGTGCGCAACGAAACCCACACCACAGGCATCATGTTCATGGACGGGATCATAAAGTCCCTGAGCGGACGGAATGGACGAATGGTTCAACGGTACACCTCAGCACACAGAAGACGGGGCGATCGCCGCAGGTACAAACCGGAGCCTGGGGCAGGTTATGGATACGCGCAAGCGGGTCTGCGATGATACCCCAAGCCGGGCCGTTCAATCAACCGTTAACTTGCGCCCCCCGCCTTCAACACCCAAAGCTGGGCTACAATGACGAGATGGACAAATCGTGCAACATCTTTCTGGTGGGTTTGATGGGCGCGGGCAAGACCACCATCGGTCGCTTGCTGGCCCGCCATCAGCACCTGACCTTCGTGGATTCCGACCATGAGATCGAAGTTCGCACGGGAGTGCGCATCAGCACCATTTTTGAACTCGAGGGAGAATCGGGCTTCCGCGCCCGTGAGGAGGCCGTTTTGTGCGAGTTGGTCCATCGCCGGGGAATCGTTCTGGCCACCGGTGGAGGGGCTATTTTAAGCCCTCTGACTCGCCAACGTCTGCGCCAGCAGGGAGTCGTGGTTTATCTGCGCGGCAGCGTGGATCAACTCTGGCATCGCACTCGCCACGATCGCCATCGTCCTCTCCTGCAAACGGGAGACCCCAAGGCGCGCTTGCAAGAATTATTTGAAATCCGCGACCCCCTCTATCGGGAAGTCGCTCACCTGATCGTGGATACCGCCCAACAAAGCCCACAACGGCTTGTCTGTCAACTGGAACTGGAACTGAATGCCCATGTCCTTGCACACCCTCCTCGTTGAAGTCTCTCCCTCTTACCCGATCCAGGTAGGACCCGGATTATTATGCCGTAGCGACCTCATCGTTCCTCATCTGGCCGGCAATACTTCCGCCATCGTGACCAATACCACCGTAGCCCCCCTATATCTGGAGCGCCTCGCTCACACGCTCACCACAGAGGGACAACGGGTCATTCCCGTCATACTGCCCGATGGAGAGTCCTACAAAACACGTGACAGTTTCAACCACATTCACGATGTATTGCTGGAACACCGGGCGGATAGAAAAACCACCGTCATTGCACTGGGCGGAGGGGTGGTGGGTGATCTGGCAGGTTATGCGGCAGCCACCTACCTGCGCGGCGTCCCACTGATTCAAGTTCCCACGACCCTACTGTCCCAGGTCGATTCTTCCGTGGGAGGAAAAACCGGCATCAACCACCCTCTGGGCAAGAACATGATCGGCGCGTTTCATCAACCTCGTTTGGTGTTGGCCGACACCACAACCCTCGATACCCTGCCTCAGCGGGAATTTCTGGCGGGCTTGGCAGAGGTCATCAAATATGGCCTGATCCGTGATCTCCCTTTTCTGGAATGGTTGGAAATTCATCTGGATGCTTTGCTGCAACGAGAGCCCCAGATCCTGGCCCAAGCCATTCTGACGTCTTGCCGCAACAAGTCCGCGCTCGTGGCTGCAGACCCCCTGGAACAGACCGGGCTGCGCGCCCTGCTCAACCTGGGCCATACCTTCGGGCATGCCATCGAAACGGGTCTGGGCTATGGAAACTGGTTGCATGGCGAAGCCGTGGCGGTCGGCTCCCTGCTGGCTGCTGACCTGTCCGAACGGCTGGGCTGGCTTGACCCCAAGGATCTGCAACGCATGGTGACCCTCTTTGAACGGGCTGGCCTGCCGACCCAAGCGCCCAACCTGGGGAGCCAACGGTACCTGGACCTCATGGCCGGAGACAAAAAAGTGGAGGCGGGTTCCCTGCGTTTCGTACTTCTCAACGCTCTGGGCCAAGCCTGCCTGACTCCCGTGACACGCCAGGACCTGCTGGAAGCCGTCCTGACCCCCGGACAAGGACGTTTCATCGCACCTTGAAAGACGCTTCTCCCAAGACCAAGTATAATCCCTCCCTACTCCCGACACGGTGCCACGTTGCCCAAATTTCTCCTCTACCCCCTGATCTTTCTGGTCACTCTCGGCACCGTAGCGGTGGGTATCGTGGTCATGACCCTGGCTTTGCTTTACCCCAAACTTCCCAGTCTGGATGCCGTCACCGACTATCGCCCCAAGTTGCCATTACGGGTCTACACCGCTGACCACCAATTGATCGGCGAATTTGGGGAGGAACGACGCGCCATGCTCAAATTGACCGAAGTCCCTCTCAACATGCGCCACGCCATTCTGGCTGCCGAAGATGATCGATTCTACCAGCATGGTGCCGTGGACTTCCAGGGGGTTCTGCGTGCCATGCTGGCGGATGTGTTTTCCCACTCGGCCAAGGAAGGAGCCAGCACCATCACCATGCAGGTGGCACGTAATTTCTTCCTGACCAATGAACGCACACTGACACGCAAGTTATCCGAAGTCCTGCTGTCTTACAAGATCGAAAGCAACCTGACCAAAGATCAGATCCTCGAGTTGTACATCAACCAGATCTATCTCGGGCAACGTGCTTATGGCTTTGGTGCCGCCGCCGTGGTGTATTACGGCAAACCCCTGTCTCAACTCAGCGTTGCGGAAATGGCCATGCTGGCTGGACTGCCCAAAGCCCCCTCGCGCTACAACCCCATCATCAACCCACAGCGGGCAGCGCTGCGTCAACAGTATGTATTACGCCGCATGCACGACCTGAAGTACCTCAGTGATGCCGACTATGCCCTGGCACTGCATAAACCGGGGCACGCCTCGTCCTACCATGCCAATGCCCTGACCCGCGCTGACTATGCCACCGAAATGGTCCGTCAGTACATGGTTCAAACCTATGGAGACGGGGTTTATTCCTCCGGCTACAGCGTCATCACCACACTCCTCAAGGCGGATCAGGATGCCGCTTTCCGCGCCGTACGCGATGGCGTCCTGGCCTATGATCAGCGACATGGCTATCGCGGACCCGAAGCCACGCTGGATCTTCCCGCCAGCGGTGCCACGATTGCCGATTTCGAAGACTCGCTGGGGGACCTGGAAATCACCAACGAGTTGTACCCTGCCGTAGTTGAATCAGCCTCGGAGAAGGAAGTAAGCGCTTACATAAAGAATGTAGGGCCCATGATCCTCAAGGACGGTGCCTTGACGTTTGTGCGCGCCAGTCTGGGTTCGAAAACGAGTGCCGATCGTCGGATCAAGCGCGGTTCCCTGATTCGCGTCATGCGGAACGACAAATCCGGTTGGATCATCGTTCAGTATCCCAAAGCAGAGGCTGCCCTGGTTTCTCTCGATACGCACAGTGGAGCCATCCGTGCCTTGGTGGGAGGATTTGACTTCAATCGCACCAAATATAATCATGTCATCCAGGCCTACCGTCAACCCGGCTCCAGTTTCAAACCATTCATCTACTCGGCGGCTCTGGAAAAAGGATTCACCCCTTTCACCCTGGTCGACGACAGTCCCATCGTCATCCATGATCCCAACCAGAATGGTGGCGAAGCCTGGGAACCTCATAACTATGAAAATGAATATTTGGGTCCGATTCGCCTGCGTATCGGGCTGGCCGAATCGAAAAACATGGTTGCCATTCGCGTGTTACAAGCCATTGGCCCCGGTTATGCCCAGGAATATGTCAAGCGATTCGGATTTGAAGCCAATCGTCAACCCGCTTATTTGAGCATGGCCCTGGGTGCAGGCGAAGCCACCCCCCTACAAATGGCCACAGCCTATGCGGTCTTTGCCAATGGAGGATTTCGGGTCAAACCCTATTTCATCGATCAAATTCTGGACAGTAGCGGAAAACCCCTCGGCCGTACACAACCCGTTCTGGCCGGTGAAGGTGCCGAACAGGTGATCGACCCGCGCAATGCCTTCATCATGACCAGCATGATGAAGGATGTCATTCGCATGGGCACGGCCACTCGGGCATTGAGTCTGGGGCGCCAGGATCTGGCTGGCAAAACCGGTACCACCAACGATCACGTCGATGCCTGGTTCTGTGGTTTTCAACCCAGTTTGGTCGCCGTGGCCTGGGTCGGCTTCGACAAGCCGAACTCTTTGGGGCCTCAGGAAACGGGCGCCCAAGCGGCCTTACCGATTTGGATGGATTACATGGGAACCGCCTTGAAGACCGTTCCGGAAAGTGAATCCATCATGCCTCCCGGTATCGAGATCGTTGCCGTCGACCCCAAGACCGGACGAGCCAGTACCGCATCAGACCACATCGACGATTATACCTATGCCTCTGCCGCACAAAACAACTGAGGAACGACTGTCATGGAAACGCTGAGTTCTTTTCCTGCTCGACGGATGCGCCGCAACCGTCGAGATGATTTTTCTCGTCGCCTGGTTCAGGAACATCGACTCGATGCGGCCGACCTGATCTACCCGGTTTTTGTGCAGGAAGGAACTCGCGAGGTGACCCCCATCTCTTCCTTGCCGGGCATCGCGCGTCAAGCCATCGAACCGTTGCTGCATACGGCCGAACGGTGTCTCGAGTTGGGAATTCCTGCGCTGGCCCTGTTTCCGGTCATTCCCCAAGAACGTAAATCGCTCGATGCGGCAGAAGCCTGGAACCCTGAGGGTCTCCTGCCGCGCACCGTGCAAGCCCTCAAACGACGCTTTCCCGAACTGGGCCTGATCACCGATGTCGCCCTTGACCCCTATACGTCGCACGGGCAGGACGGACTGATCGACGAGTCCGGCTACGTGCTCAATGACGAAACCCTGGCGGCACTGGCGCGTCAAGCCGTGGTGGAAGCCCAGGCTGGAGCGGATGTGGTGGCTCCTTCCGACATGATGGATGGACGCATCGGTGTCGTGCGTCGTGAACTGGATCTGGCAGGAAAAATCCATACCCGCATCCTGGCCTATTCTGCCAAATATGCCTCATCCTTTTACGGCCCATTCCGGGATGCCGTAGGTTCGGGTCAATCTTTGGGCAAAGGCAGCAAGGAAACGTACCAGATGGACCCCGCCAACAGCGATGAAGCCCTCTGGGAAGCGGGACTCGATCTGGCTGAAGGGGCCGATATGATCATGATCAAACCTGGTCTTCCCTATCTGGATATCGTTCGGCGCATCAAGGACCAATTCAAGGCACCCACATTCGTCTATCAGGTGAGCGGAGAGTATGCCATGTTGCAAGGAGCCATCCAGGCCGGATGGTTGGATGAAAAGTGCTTATGGGAAAGTTTGCTGTCTTTCAAGCGCGCTGGCGCCGATGGCATTTTGACCTACTTTGCCCTGCGTGCCGGAGAATGGCTCAAAACTCGGCGCTGATGACCTGATCCGGTCGTCCTTCCTTGAAAAGTTCTCCCACGGCTTGTCGGGCGGGTTCCAGACCCTCCCGATCGAGGCTGGAAAAAGGAATGACCGTCAACGTTGCACCGCGGTCCGTCAGTGACTGACGGACCGAACGTACGGTCTGTGCCCGCGCGCTACGCCCCAACTTGTCGGATTTTGTCAACAACACGATGACCGGTTTCTGGCGCGGCAGGAACCATTCCAGCAACTGTTCATCGAGCAGCGTCAGGGGATGACGAATATCCATGAGCAAAACCAACCCTTTCAGGGACTCACGGGTCGCAAGATAGTCCGCCAGCAATCGTTGCCAATGCAGTTTGACGGCCTTGGGAACTTCGGCATAGCCGTAGCCAGGCAAATCCACCAGAAAGCCCTCTTCACCCACACTGAAATAATTGATGTGCTGGGTGCGACCGGGCGTCTTGCTGGAAAAAGCCAGGCGGTTGCGCTGGGTAAGCACATTGATGGCACTGGATTTACCCGCGTTGGAACGGCCGGCAAAGGCGATCTCGATGCCCTGGTCCGGGGGCAAACCAGCGTACGCATCCACCGTAATGTGAAACTGTGCCCGTTGAAAAAATGCTTCCCAGTTGGTTTTTTCGACAGGAATATTCATCTCAGTTGTTTGAACACCCGTTCTGCCGCGCTGAGCGTCTGATCCAGATCCACGCTGGTATGCGCCGTGGAGACAAAACCAGCCTCGAAGGCTGAGGGCGCAAGGTAGATTCCTTCATCGAGCATCCCCTGAAAGAATGCATTAAAAGCAAACCGGTCCGATTCCATCACCTCGGTCAGTGTATTGGGCAACTTTTCACGAAAATACAGCCCGAACATGCCCCCCAGTGAACAGGTAGACAGGGCATATCCTGCATTGCGACCTACTTCCACAATGCCCTCCGTCAGCGTCCGGGTCATTTCGCCCAAGCGTTCATACAGTCCATCGGCGCAGGCCAGATGAAGATTCACCAAACCTGCCGTCACGGCCACCGGATTGCCGGATAAGGTCCCGGCCTGATACACCGGCCCAAGAGGGGCCAGATATTCCATGATGTCGCGCCGTCCCCCAAAGGCGGCCAAGGGCATCCCGCCACCGATCACCTTGCCCAGAGTCGTCAAATCAGGACGAATGCCGTAAAGAGACTGTGCCCCGCCCAACGCCACCCGGAATCCCGTCATCACCTCATCAAAAATCAAGACGCTGCCATAGACCGTGGTCAATTCGCGCAATTTTGAGAGAAACCCGGGGCGCGGCAATACCATGTTCATGTTGCCTGCCACGGGTTCAACGATGACGGCGGCAATCTGATTGCCCCGGGCGGAGAATAATTCTTCCAACTGTCCCATATGGTTATATTCGAGAACCAGGGTTTGAGCGGCCAGTTCTGCAGGTATTCCTCCGGAATCGGGCTGACCAAAGGTCAACGCCCCGGAGCCTGCCTTGACCAGCAAGGCATCCCCATGCCCGTGGTAACACCCCTCAAATTTAACGATGAGATTACGACCGGTAAACCCGCGGGCCAGACGAATGGCACTCATGGTGGCTTCCGTACCCGAACTGGTCAGACGAACCATTTCCAGAGAAGGAAGGAGTTGTATCAGTTTTTCGGCAAACTCCACTTCCAGAGCCGTGGGGGCTCCAAAACTCAACCCCCGCTCGACACTGGCCTTCACCGCCTGGATGACGGAGGGATGGGCATGTCCATGCAGAAGCGGTCCCCAAGAACACACATAATCGATATATTCCTTGCCCTCCACATCCCAGACGCGGGGACCCTTCCCGTGCGTCAGAAAACGTGGCGTACCGCCCACGCTACGGAAGGCCCGCACCGGAGAGTTGACCCCCCCGGGAATGGATTTCTGGGCACGTTCAAATAACTTCTGATTGGTCGTCATGGAAATTCCAAAATCCGAGTCAGTGGCCAAACGCCATTATACGCGCCTGGCCCACTCCAGATCATTCAAAATTCGCGGTATATTCCCGCGCCCGGCCCGTGATGTCCGGTGCATCGAACAGTCCACTCAAAACGGCCACGGCATCGGCTCCTGCCGCACGCAGTTCTGCGACCCGAGCGGGGGTAATTCCGCCAATCACGACGATGGGAATATGGAGTTGGGCACGGCTGGCGCGAAGAATATCCAGCGTGGCGGGCGAAGCCTCCGGCTTGGTCGATGAGGGAAAGAAGCAACCCAGGGCGATATAGGCGGCTCCCGCTGCTTCCGCCGCCTGCGCCCGTTTCAGATCTGCATAGCAAGAAACGCCCAATAGCCTTCGGTTCGCCAATTGGGTCCATTCTTCCGGAGGCGCGTCCTCCAACCCGACATGCAGCCCCCCTTCCCACTCAGGAAGCCCTCCGTCATTGAGAATCAAAGGCGCGCCAAACTCGTCGCAGAGTGCGCGCAACTGCTTCAGTTGCCTCCGGCGCAAGGAAATCTCGAGGGATTTGACGCGGTACTGCAGTACAGACATCCCCCCCAGAAAGGCTGATCTCACTCTTCCAAGCAAGTCGGCGGTGTCACCCAACTCCGGGGTAATGCCGTAGAGTCCCCGAATTTTACCGGGTTCAATGGACATCGTTGCGCGGTTCCTCCCGCGCCCAGAAAAGGCGATCAGGAATGATCTGTCCCATACCGAGACGATAACCCTCTTTCAAGGTTTGCCAAGTATAGTCCTGCGCCTCTGCCACCGCTTCCGGAATGGGTAGCCCCTGCGCCAGACTGGCAGCAATGGCGCTACTCAGGGTACATCCGGAACCGTGGTAACTGCCCGGAAGCCGTTCCCAACGATCGGAACGGATGATGCCTTCACGTCCGTACAACGTATTGACCACCTGCACGCCCGGTGCGTGAGTCCCCGTCACCAGAACGAATTCGCAACCGCTTTCCAACACTTCCATGGCTGCGCGCGCATAATCAGGACGTTCTTCTTCTGGCGCCTCATCATAGGCCAGACGCATCAATTCCATGACATTCGGAGTGACCAGAGAGGTTTGGGGCAGGATCAGATCGCGCAACGCCTCGAGCATTTCCTCATTGGCCAATTCGTCGCCCCGTCCACTGGTCAATACCGGATCGAGTACCAGAGGCACTTCCGGATAATCGGCGACGATTTCAGCAATGGCGGCGATGATTTCCACACTGCCCAGAACCCCCAATTTGAATACTGCCACAGGCACATCTTCCAGAATACAACGCGCCTGATCCACCACCCATTCCGCATCCATCGCCAGTATGTCTTCGACCCCGGTCGTATCCTGGACCGTAATTCCGGTCACGACCGACAACGGATGGCATCCCATACTGGAAAGAGTCAGCAGATCTGCTTGTAATCCCGCACCTCCACTGGGATCCGTGGCTGCAAACACCAAAACGGCGGGGGGGGCAGGCATCATAGATGGTTGCTCTTGAGGGTGGATAAGTTTTATCATGGCGGTGGATCGACGGGTTTCGCCCATTTTGTCGTCCGCCGCTGTTACATTCTAACGTATTCGAGACACTCATGGATTCTGAACAAGGTTATAAAACCTGGCTGTGCCTGATTTGTGGCTATATTTATGATGAAGAATTGGGGGCACCCGAGGAAGGCATCGCGCCGGGGACCCGCTGGGCGGATGTCCCCATAAACTGGGTCTGCCCGGAGTGCGGGGCACGCAAGGAAGATTTTGAATTGATTGAAATTTGAGTCATGTCCTCCCGTTCCGTAACGACTCCCGAAGAGTCCCTTGAAACCCGTCTCTGTGCCCTCCTCACCGCTGCGATCCGGAAAATTTCCTCCGCTCCCACGCTCCACCCGGTTCTGGAGCGACCCCGCCAGAGCATGCATGGAGATTTTGCTTCCCCCATCGCCCTGCAACTTGCCAAAGGGTTGCGCCAGCCCCCTCGGGAAATCGCGGCTCAACTGATCGCGGCGCTGCCTCCTTCCGCACTCATCGAACGGGTAGAACTGGCGGGACCCGGCTTCATCAATATTTTTTTGACGGCACAGGCGCGTCAGGAAATCGTGCACGAGATTCTGCATCGCGGCCACCTTTTTGGCTCCTCTCAAAAGGGATCAGGACAACGCGTACAGGTGGAATTCGTTTCCAGCAACCCGACCGGCCCCCTCCATGTTGGTCACGGCCGTGGGGCCGCCTATGGCGCCTCGGTTGCCAATCTGTTGTGCAAGGTGGGTTACCAGGTGCAGAGGGAATACTACGTCAACGATGCCGGCCGTCAAATGGACATCCTGACGGTCTCCACCTGGTTACGAGCGCTCCAGCAATCCAATAAACTAAAATCCCTGTCCTTTCCCAATAACGGATATCAGGGCGACTATGTGGAGATCATGGCACAGGAGGCCATACAACGATTTTCCGGCCTGGTCGTCAGCGAAGAACCTCTCTTGTCGACCTTGGGGCTCCCCCATACCGGCGACCTGATCGTCATTCCGCCCGAGGAAGAAGAGCACCACATGGATGCCCTGATTGCTGCGGCGAAGGAAATTCTGGGGCCAACTTACCTGACGCTGCACCATTTCGTACTGACCGAACAACTGGCCGATTGTCGTCAGGATCTCGAAGAGTTTGGGGTCGTCTTCGATGACTGGTTCTCCGAGCAATCTCTCTTTGATTCGGGTGCCGTAGCCCTCATCGTGTCCCGTCTGGAAAATGCCGGACACCTCTATACCGACAAGGGTGCACGCTGGTTTCGCTCTTCGGCCTTTGGCGATGAAAAAGATCGAGTCGTCCAACGGGAAAATGGACTCTACACTTACTTTGCTTCTGATATTGCCTACCATGTGGGTAAATTCGAACGGGGGTTTGATCTCATCGTGGACATCTGGGGTGCCGACCATCACGGTTACATTCCTCGGGTCCGGGCGGCCCTGAGCGCACTGGGTTACGATGACTCGCGCCTCTCTGTACCCCTGGTTCAATTCGTCAGCCTGTTCCGTCAGGGCGAAAAAGTTCAAATGTCTACCCGAAAGGGGCAATTCATCACGTTGCGTGAATTGCGTACCGAGGTAGGCCGGGATGCTGCCCGTTTATTTTACATTTTGCGCAAATCAGACCAGCACCTGGATTTCGATCTGGATCTGGCGACTTCCCAGTCTCAGGATAACCCGGTGTATTACATTCAATATGCCCATGCCCGTATCCAGAGGGTTCTGGAACGCTGGGGCGGGGATCCGGTCGTACTGGAAAGCAGCGTGCTGAACTCTTTGATTCATGAAGAAGAAACACGCATTTTGCAAATTTTGTACGCTTATCCTGCACTTCTGGAACAGGCCGCCAGCGACTTTGCCCCCCATCTCGTCGCATTTTATTTACGTGATCTTTCTGCCGAGTTTCATGCCTACTACAATCAGGTCCCTTTTCTGGAAGGTGAGCCCATTCAGGTACATGCGCGCATGGCCTTGCTGAGCGCCATCGGGATCGTGGTGCGGGATGGTTTGGGCCTGTTGGGCGTCTCTGCTCCAGATCGAATGTAAAATGAAGTCCCGCTTTTCATTGCATGGATTCTGCTATCATCCTCTCAGGCAGGAATCCCCATTTGGAGTGACTTGTGGCTGAGAAATCTGACAAGAAACCCGAAAAAACCCCAGGCAGTGCTTTTTTTATCGGGAGCATGGTAGGACTGGCGGGCGGTGTTCTGCTGGCAGCGGGAGTGGCCCTGTACATCAGCCACCTCTCTTCGCCGATCACTTCTCGTAGTACCCCCCCGCATCCTTCCGCCACACCCGAGAAACTTACCGGATCTGATCTCACCAAACGAGGAATTCTGGCTCCTTCCCAAGTGACCGGAGGGAGTGAAGCAGGTGCGCCAGCCATCCCTGTTTCATCAGCGCCCACCGCGTCCACGCCTACTCCAGCCACAGAGAGTATCCCCCCCGATACGGGAGAAAACGCTCCAACGTCCGGCCTTTCTACCCCCGCCACTTCCATCCCCTCGCCTTTAAGCGATGAATTGCAACATCCGGTAACGGTTCGCTACTTTGTGCAAACCGGCGCCTTTGGTCAATCCTCCGAAGCAGAAAGTCAGCGTGCCACCTTGGCCTTGTTGGGCATAGACAGCACGGTCGTACCGGGTCAGGTCGAGGGAAAACCCCTTTACTATCGTGTGAGAATCGGCCCATTTTCTTCCGTGGAAGAGGTCCGTACCCTGGTCAAATCCCTCAAGGATAATGGAGTGCCAGCCCAAGTCTTGCGCGAAACCACCACCAGTCACAGTTCTCTGATCCCTCATTAGCATTCTCTACAGGAGTTTCTTCTCATGCTCTTGCCTCATTCCCGTCGTCGTTTTCTGGCTTGCACTGGTGCCCTCCTATGGGCCGGTTCCATGGCGGACAAACTTCAAGCCGCCACTGCGGGACAGGATTACCAAATCGTTGCCCAAGCGCCCTTGCCCGGATCCTCTGTAGAGGTGTTGGAATTTTTCTCCTATGCCTGTCCTCACTGCGCCCATCTAGCGCCCCTGCTCGAACCTTGGTCACGCAAACTCCCGGCTGGCGTCATCTACCGTCGTGTTCCCGTGACCTTTGGACATTCACAGTGGTCCGTACTGGCTCGTGCCTACTATGCTCTGGAAGCCCTTCATGAGGCCAATCGCCTGCAGGAAAAGGTATTTACTGCCCTGCACGAGCAACAGGTCAACCTGTTCTCTGAAGACGACCTTTTCGATTGGGTCCAGAAACAGGGGGTCGATCGCAATCAATTCATTGCGCTCTACCGCTCCTTTGCCATTCAGTCCAAGGTGCAGCAAGGCGATCAGCAGGCCATGAGTTATGGCGTGGACGGCGTGCCCACCCTTATCGTCGATGGCATGTATGCCACTTCGCCCTCTCAGGCCGGCAGTAATGCGGCGCTTTTCACGGTATTGAATGAATTGATTACCCGGGAACTCACCCTCAAAAAACATCGCTGAGCACACCCTATTCGGCGTGTCGTTCCACGTTGCACGGTTTACTTTTTGAGCGGGCGTTTCCAGTGAGGAACCGTCATTTGCCTGCTGCGCGACAGCGTCAGTTGGTCGGCTGGGGCAGTCCTGACGATCGTGGACCCGGCGCCGATGGTGGCGCCGGCCTCCACCGTGACGGGTGCCACGAGTTGGGTATCCGATCCGATGAATACATCATCGCCAATCTGGGTACGATGTTTGTTGACTCCATCATAATTACAGGTGATCGTCCCTGCCCCGACGTTGACTCGCGCGCCGATGGAACTATCTCCCAGATACGTCAGATGATTGGCTTTGGAAGCCTGATCAATGGTGCAATTCTTGACTTCTACAAAATTGCCCAGATGGACTGCCTGTTGCGTGATCGTTCCAGGACGAATACGCGCATACGGGCCCACGCGGTTACCTGCACCCAACTGGGCGCCCTCGACATGGGTATAGGCTTGCACCACCGTCCTCGTCCCGATTCTGCAATTCTTGAGGACACAATAGGGTCCGATGGTGACCCCCTCCTCCAGAATGACGTTCCCTTCCAGGATGACCCCCACATCGAGCATGACGTCTCGACCACAGGTCACCGTGCCCCGCACAGTCAAACGGTCAGGATCGGCAATGGTCACCCCGCTGTTGAGAAGGGCTTCAGCCTGATGTCGCTGCCAGATGCCCTCGAGGCGAGCAAGTTGGCGCTTGTCATTGATACCCAATGCTTCCCAGTCATAGGTGGGCTGAGCCGTATGGACAATCACCCCGTCTGTCACCGCACTGGCGACAATATCCGTCAGGTAGTATTCACCCTGTGCATTGGCGCACGTCAATCGTTCCAGCCAGTGGGAAACGTGCTCGAGGGGCATGGCCATGATGCCGGTATTGACTTCATGAATCTGTTTTTCCTGGGTCGAAGCATCCTTTTCTTCCCGGATGCCAATCACCTGCTGTCGATCATCCCTCAAAATTCGCCCATATCCCCCAGGCTCAGGGATATGTTGGGTCAGAAGAACCAGTGCATCATGCGCTGGTTGAATCAGTTGTTCGAGTGTATGAGGTTGAAGCAGCGGAACATCACCGTACAAGACCAGGACGACGCCCTGGGCAGGCAGATGGGGCAAGGCTTGAACAAGGGCATGGCCGGTGCCTTTTTGTTCTGCCTGATAAACCCAGGTCAAGTCCCACCCTTCAAAAGATGCCCGTACGGTCTCTCCCCCGTGTCCATAGATAACGATGACTTTATCGGGGTCGAGCACCTGGGCAGTTTGAAGCACATGGGCCAGTAAAGGCTTTGCAGCGAGTGGCTGCAGAACCTTGGGCAAAGCGGAATTCATCCGCTTGCCCTGGCCTGCCGCCAGGACAACGATATAAAGCGGAGTGATGCGTGGGGCGTTCAGTGATGATCCCTGCGTATGCGTTGAATGGTCGCCAATTGCGCAACGGCGGTGGCCAACTCGGCAGAGGCACGGGCATAATCCACATCACTGGACTTGTTTTGCAAGGCTTCTTCTGCATTTCGTTTCGCTTCCAAAGCCTTGGCTTCATCCAGATCATGGGCACGAATGGCGGTGTCAGCCAACACCGTCACACCGTCCGGTTGTACTTCCAGAATACCGCCGGCCACGAAAATGATTTCATCCTCACTCCTTCCCACCCCCCGGACCCGGACCGTCCCGGGTTTGATGCGAGTAATCAATGGCGTATGACGCGGGTAGATTCCCAACTCCCCGCCTTCTCCAGGAAGCACCACAAACTCTGCATCCCCGGAGAATAATTCAGCTTCTGCGCTGACGACATCCACATGGATGACATTGGCCATGATGATTTCCCCTTATTGCATTGTTTTGGCTTTCTCGATGGCTTCATCGATTCCGCCCACCATGTAGAAGGCCTGTTCGGGTAAATTGTCGTAATCGCCGTTGACGATGCCTTTGAAACCCTTGATGGTTTCAGCCAGAGACACATATTTACCCGGTGCGCCGGTAAAGACTTCAGCCACATGGAAAGGTTGTGAAAGAAAGCGTTGAATCTTGCGCGCCCGTGCCACCACCAACTTGTCTTCAGGGGACAGTTCATCCATTCCCAGAATGGCAATGATGTCACGCAATTCCTTGTAGCGTTGCAGGGTGGATTGAACCGATCGGGCAACGTTGTAATGATCTTCGCCCACCACCAGCGGATCCAATTGGCGAGAAGTGGAATCCAGCGGGTCCACGGCTGGGTAGATCCCCAGAGAAGCGATATCCCGTGACAACACCACGGTGGAATCCAGGTGCAGAAAGGTCGTTGCCGGCGATGGATCCGTCAAGTCATCGGCGGGCACGTACACGGCTTGCACCGAGGTGATGGAACCCACTTTGGTCGAGGTAATCCGTTCCTGCAATCGTCCCATTTCTTCCGCCAAGGTGGGTTGATAGCCCACCGCTGAGGGCATCCGGCCCAGCAGGGCGGATACTTCCGTTCCAGCCAGCGTAAAGCGGTAGATATTATCCACGAACAGCAATACATCCCGTCCTTCATCACGGAAGTATTCGGCCATCGTCAAACCCGTCAATGCAACGCGTAAGCGATTGCCCGGTGGCTCATTCATCTGGCCATACACCAGGGCAACCTTGTCGAGAACGTTGGAATCCTTCATTTCATGATAGAAATCGTTCCCTTCCCGGGTCCGCTCTCCTACGCCGGCGAAGACCGAATAGCCGCCGTGTGCCTTGGCAATATTGTTGATCAACTCCATCATGTTCACGGTCTTACCGACACCGGCGCCACCGAACAAACCAACCTTACCCCCTTTGGCAAAGGGACAGATCAGGTCGATCACTTTGATCCCTGTCTCCAGCAATTCCTGGCTTGGCGACAATTCTTCATAACTGGGCGCCTTCCGGTGAATGGATGCGGTCATTTCTGCTTCCACGGGGCCGGCTTCATCGATGGGACGACCCAACACGTCCATGATTCGCCCCAGAGTTTTGGGTCCAACCGGAACAGAGATCGGTTTGCCCGTATTACTGACCATCATGCCTCGGCGTAAACCATCGGAAGATCCCAGAGCAATGGTCCGAACCACGCCATCACCGAGTTGTTGCTGGACTTCCAGCGTCAATTCGCTCCCTTCCATGGTAAGCGCATTATAGATGCCGGGCATTTGGTCGCGGGGAAATTCGACATCGATCACCGCCCCGATACACTGGACAATTTTTCCTTGGTTCATTTGCGAGTCCTAATGGTGAGTACTATTAATTGATAGGGTCAAACGGCAGCCGCGCCACCGACGATTTCCGACAGTTCCTTGGTAATGGCGGCCTGACGGGACTTGTTATAAATCAATTGCAATTCACTGATGACCGTGCCCGCATTATCAGAAGCCGCCTTCATGGCCACCATCCGGGCACTTTGCTCGGAGGCAATATTCTCGGCCACTGCTTGATAGACCAATGCTTCTACATAGCGCATGAGCAATTCATCGATCACTGCCTGTGGATCGGGTTCATAGAGATAGTCCCAGGCTGCCGCCTCCTGACGGGTTTCATCGCCAATCTTTTCCTGCGGCAGGGGTAGAATCCTTTCCACGATGGTCTGTTGTTTCATGGTATTGACGAAGCGATTGTAGGCCAGATAGACCGCATCCACCTCGCCCACCATATATTGATCCAGCAGTACTTTGAGGGGTCCGATCAATCTTTCCAGGTGAGGCTTGTCCCCCAACTGAACCGCGTGGGAAACGACCGGAACGGAAATCCGGTTCAGGAAACCCAACCCCTTGTTACCCAGGGCAGCAGCACGAATTTTTGCGCCTTGCTGTTCCCACTGTTTCATGGAATTGATCAGGTGGCGAAAAAGATTGGAATTCAGACCACCGCAGAGCCCCTTGTCGGAGGTCACCAGTACAACGCCCACGTTTTGAATATTTTCCCGGGTCACCAGAAAGGGATGTTTGTATTCGGCATGGGCCTGTGCCAGATGGGAAGCCACCTTACGGATTTTTTCACCATAAGGACGAGCCGCCCGCATGCGCTCCTGTGCTTTGCGCATTTTGCTGGCAGCCACCATTTCCATGGCCTTGGTGATCTTGCGCGTATTTTGTACGCTTTTGATCTTTATCCGGATTTCCTTTGATCCCGCCATGATTCAGTGCTCCTCGTCCCGCTCAATACACGCCGGTTTTCTTGAAATCTTCGATCGCTGCTTCCAGGGCCTGCTCGGTATCTTTGTCGAGGTCGTTGGTCGCTGCTATCTTTTCAATGATGGCAGGATACTTGCTTTTCAGGAAAGCGAGCAAACTGGATTCGAAAGCCAGAGCGCGTTTGACTTCAATCGTATCAAAATGTCCTTTATTGACCGTGTGCAAGGTTACGGCCATTTCAGCCACAGACAAGGTTGCATATTGTGCCTGTTTCATCAATTCCGTCACCATGCGTCCCCGCTCGAGTTGCTTGCGGGTCGTATCATCCAGATCAGAAGCAAACTGGGCGAATGCGGCGAGTTCACGATACTGCGCCAATGCCAGACGAATCCCGCCACCCAACTTTTTGATCACCTTGGTTTGTGCCGCACCACCGACCCGAGACACGGAAATCCCGGCATTGATAGCGGGGCGAATCCCGGCATTGAACAAATCCGTTTCCAGAAAGATCTGACCATCGGTAATGGAGATCACATTGGTAGGCACGAACGCAGTCACATCCCCGGCCTGGGTTTCAATGATCGGCAGGGCAGTCAATGATCCCGTCTTGCCCTTGACCTCGCCCTTGGTCAACCGTTCCACATAGTCCGGATTGACCCGTGCGGCTCGTTCCAGCAGTCGAGAGTGAAGATAAAAAACATCTCCTGGGTAGGCTTCACGACCTGGCGGACGACGCAACAACAGGGAGATTTGACGATAGGCCCAGGCTTGTTTGGTCAGATCATCATAAATGATCAGCGCATCTTCACCGCGATCACGAAAATATTCACCCATGGAACATCCGGAATAGGGGGCTATGAACTGCATGGCCGCCGACTCTGCCGCCGTCGCAGCCACCACGATGGTGTATGCCATCGCACCGTGCTCTTCGAGTTTACGCACCACATTGACGACCGACGAGGCTTTCTGTCCTATCGCCACATAAATACAGGTCATGTTCTGACCTTTTTGATTGATGATGGTGTCGATGGCAACGGCTGTTTTTCCGGTTTGCCGATCGCCAATGATCAATTCCCGTTGTCCACGGCCCACGGGTACCATGGAATCGATGGATTTCAGTCCGGTTTGTACAGGTTGCGTCACCGATTGTCGCTCGATCACGCCGGGTGCGATTTTTTCAATGGGAGAAGAAGCTTTGGCGTCAATCGCCCCTTTTCCATCGATCGGCTTACCCAGGGCATCCACCACCCGACCAATCAACTCGGGGCCAACCGGAACTTCGAGAATGCGGCCAGTACAGGTGACGGTATCTCCTTCGCTGATGTGCGCGTACTCTCCCAGAATCACCGCCCCCACAGAATCTCGCTCCAGGTTCAGGGCAAGACCATAGGTATTTTGCGGGAAGGCCAACATTTCGCCCTGCATCACATCATTCAGACCATGGATCCGTACGATTCCGTCTGTGACGGATACGACCGTTCCCTGTGTATGGGCTTCGGCAGTGATGGGAAGATTCTGGATCTTCGCCTTGATCAATTCGCTGATTTCGGATGGATTCAACTGCATGCTCTCGATCTCCTGATGGGAATGCCGCACCTGCGGCACCCTTCTTAACTTAATGTTTTAGGGCTACCGCCATCTGTTCCAAACGGGCGCGCACCGAACCATCGATCACGCGATCACCTATGGTGATAGAGATTCCTCCCAAAAGAGCAGAATCTACGACCACATGAACTCTGACCTGTTTGCCAAGGCGTCTCTCAAGGTGGTCCATCAGGTGCCGTACCTGTTCTTCATTCAGCGGATAGGCAGAAGCAACCTGTGCATCCAGTATCCCTTCATGCTCATGGCGCAACTCTTCATATTGCCGTGCAATGGCAGGTAATGCCCTCAATCGATGGTTTTCAGCCAAGGCAGCCACCAGATTTTGAGCTTCACTGTCCAACGGCGTCTTGCTCAGACCAAGAATGAAAGATACCAACTGCACTCGAGTCAGACGCGGATCACTGATCACCCCGGCAAACTGTTCATTTTCGACCAGCGTGGCTAACCAGGCCAGATGCTCGCTCCATTGGGCGGCCTGACCGGTTTCCTGGGCGCGACGGAACAAGGCTTCAGCGTAGGGTCGTGCGATGGTGGTAATTTCAGCCATGGCCCTTCCCTTACAGTTCAGCCTGAATGGCTGTCAACAAGTCGGCATGGGCTTGTGCGTCGATTTCGCGACGCAGAATTTTTTCAGCCCCTGACACGGCGAGGTCGGCCACTCGATCACGCAAGGAATCCCGCGCACGCATGACTTCCTGTTCCACTTCTGCCTGCGCTTGCGCCTTGACGCGATTTGCTTCGATCACTGCTGCATCATGAGCTTGTTGCACGATGGCCTGTGCCTGTTTCTCTGACAGCGCAATGATCTCTGCAGCCCTGGCCCTTGCCTCGTTCAAAGCATCTTGAGAACGAAGTTCCGCCTTGGCATAATCCTGTCTTCCACGCTCGGCAGCTTCCAGGCCTTCTGCGATTTTCTTGGACCGATCATCCAGTGCTGCCACGACCGGCGGCCACACGAACTTCATCGTGAACCAGATCAGAATGGCAAATGTAATGGCCTGACCAAATAATGTGGCATTGATGTTCATGCCTGTACTCCCTTTGAATTGTCCGAATTAGCCTTTCAACATCGGGACAAAGGGGTTGGCGAAGAGCAGGAACAGGCCGATACCCACACCGATCATGGTTACGGCATCCAACAAGCCAGCCACGATGAACATCTTGACCTGCAAGGTTGGAATCATTTCTGGCTGACGAGCAGCACCTTCCAGAAAACGGCCGCCCAGAATGCCGAAGCCAATAGCGGTTCCCAGTGCACCACAGCCGATCAGAATGGATACAGCGATAGCGGTGCTGCCGAGCAGGGATGCGAGGTGTTCCATGTTATCTCCTTGAATGATTCTACTAAAATGACTGCCAGTGAATAAAAGTACTACGAAATCAGTGATTAATGACTTTCATGCGCCATGCTCAGGTAAATGATGGTCAGGATCATGAAAATGAATGCTTGCAGTGTAATGATCAATATGTGGAAGATAGCCCAAGGCGCACCCAGTAGCCATTGCAGGTAAGGCGGCAAAAGAGCGATCAGGATAAACACCATCTCACCCGCGTACATATTCCCAAATAACCGCAAAGCCAGGGATACGGGCTTGGCCAAATCTTCGATGAGCCGAAACAGAAAATTGAACGGAGCCATTTTGGCGCCAAAGGGTACCGTAAACACTTCACGCATGAACCCACCGCATTTCTTTACTTTAAAGTTATAGTAGAGAATCAAAAAGAACACGGTGAGGGACATCGCAAAAGTCAGATTTGGATCCGTGGTTGGTACGGCTTTCCAATGCTCTACCCCCACTGACCCCATCAGCAGGGAAACCAGATCCACCGGCAGAAGATCCATGGCGTTGAGACTAAAAACCCAAACAAAGATCGTCAAGGCAAGCGGCCCCACCATCCCGCTTTCACCATGGAAGGTATCCCGGACCTGGGTTTGAACCATTTCAAGGAGGATTTCCACCGCCGCCTGTGTTCGTCCCGGAACCCCCGAGGTGGCCTTACGAGCAACTGAAGCCATAAAACCAAAGACGATCAACCCGAGCACTGCAGAGGTCACCAGGGTATCAATATCGAAGGACCAAAAGCCCTTGCCACTGACCAGATTGGTCAGATGGTGATGTATATATTCACTCGAGGACGGTGCGGCACTTTCGGTCATGACGGTCTGAACACTCTGTAAATTATTTTTCCCACAACAAGGCCGTAAAATAGACGGTCAGTGTGGCCATGTACCCCAATAAAAACTCAAGCCAGCGCAATGATGGGTAACTCTTGGCGACTGCAACCATCAGTATCACGGTCGTCATGAATTTAAAACGCTCACCGGCATACTGCGCGTGAACCCATTCTTCAGCCGTTTTCCCTTTCACGATGGAAGCACGAATTGCATAGGCCAAACTTGCGATCGCGCTGATACTTCCCCCTAATCCACCCGAAATTGCAGCCCCTCCCCCCCATCCAATACCGCAGCCCAAAGCAAAAACCAGAGATACGATGAGTTGTATGAGGATGAACTTACGTATTTTTGGATGTATCATGCGGTTCATGGCAAACAGCGGGATTATAAAGGAACTCTTTGACCAGAGTCAATGTCTCTGTTCTGGACCTTATGGCTATTGAATCAAATTTTTTAAATCGCTATAAATTTATGGGGGTTGACCAGTGGACTGCGTTAACCTGTTTTTCAAAACTTCCTTTGTCAAATAGGTATTAAGAGATAAAATCAGTTCCTTTTCCGCTTTATGCAGACTGGCTCTTAATTGAACCTCCTTATTATTTTTTTCATCCTTGCTCATGTTTTTTAACTCGTCACTATTATCCGTGACGGATGAACTATCTTTCCATATGGTTTGCTGGTCCGTTAACGTTACCAACTTACCCTCCAAAGTCACCGGAGCATAATTTTTTCCCACAAACCAATCAATGCCACTCCAGGCCAGATACTCCTGACCAAACCCCTCCATTGCAACAGCAAGGCCACTCCAAGTCAGGTATTCACGGCCAAGTTCCCCCACCGCCACAACGATGCCAAGCCACGGATCTTTGGTTGCAGAACTGACGACGACTCCTTGTGCGATTCCCTCTATCAATACAGAGCCAAAGAATATTTTTTTCCACCTTTCATTTAACGTCCCATAGCCATTCAAGGTAATGGACAGGTATAGCGCATTTGGCTTGTGAGGCAATGTCGTAACCTCTTGGCAGGACGGCAATTTCTTGATAACCAGGTAAGGTGATTTGACTATATTCGTATTCAAATAATCGTCAATAACTCCAAGCGAGGCTTTTTGGACTTCTTCAAACTTGCCTTTATTTATTTCTTTGGTCAGTGTTTTATCCAATATACTCATTTGCGCAGTCGATTCCGTACAATAATAGACCAGAGCCAGATCATTCTGCTTCATGGTCAAAGGGTCATGTACGGATACCGATGAGCATCCTGAAAATACCAGCGAAACGATTGCTATGATCGTTGGTTTGCCGCGCACAATGAATTCCTTTGAATTTATTGATGCCCGCAATTTTTTCTGGCACGCAGAGTGGGAGATGCACGAAATATCCTCATGGAGGCCCCCCCCGCTCTCCCCCTCCACAATCCTTCCGCTTTATCGCCAAACAGGATCGCATAGTGCCTTGCACTATTCCTTGTCCAAACCGAAACGCATCAAAATACCATCCAGTTGATCCAGGTTCGAAAACTTGATGGTCACGCTGCCTTGCCCCTTTGAACCAGATTTGAGCAAGACCTGCGTACCAAAATGATCCGCCAGATTTTCTTCCAGTTTAAGAATGTCACGAGACCGTTCCAACACTTTAGGCGTTTTATCCACCGAGATCGGGTGGTTTTGAAGTTTCTTGACGCGCTGTTCGGTCTGACGCACAGACAATTGTTTGTCCACGACCTCCAACGCCACTTCTTTTTGGAGCAATTCGGGTAGAGAAATCATGGCCCGAGCATGGCCCATTTCAATCATCCCTTCCATCAAAAGAGATTGTACATTTTCAGACAACTGCAACAATCTCAAAAGATTCGTTACTGCACTGCGAGACCGTCCAACTGCCTGTGCTGCTCCTTCATGCGTCATTCCGAATTCATCGATCAAACGCTCCAACCCCTGAGCTTCTTCCAACGGATTAAGATTTTCCCGTTGTATATTTTCGATCAAGCCCACAGCCAGCGCCGTTTCGTCCGGAATATTCCGAATCATGACAGGAACTTCAGAAAGCCCAGCCATCCTGGAGGCCCGCCAGCGCCGTTCCCCCGCGATGATTTCGTAGTTCCCGGTTTCCACTACTCGGACAAGAATTGGTTGAAGTAACCCCTGGGTTTCAATGGACTGCGCCAACTCTTCCAAGGAAGTTGCGTCCATCTTTGTTCTGGGTTGATATTTTCCCGGTTGAAGTTGATTGATATCAATAAAGGTCAGTCGATCATTTTTAGTTTGATCCTCGCTGCCGCCCCGATCCTCTCCCAGCAAAGCATCGAGCCCGCGCCCCAATCCTTTGTTTTTTTTCATTTTTCCCTCTTTGTTTTCATCTGAGCGAAGTTGTTTCACGTGGAACGGCACCATCAAAACGTTCCATCATCTCTTTAGCCAACTCCAGATAAGCCATTGCACCTTTGGAGGCAGGGTCGTAGTGGAGTACGGGTTTTCCATGACTGGGTGCCTCTGCCAATCTGATATTCCGTGGAATGGCCGTACGATATATTTTTCCTGAAAAATGTCTTTCTAACTGAGCAGACACCTGCTGCGCCAATGCGCTTCTTGGATCGAGCATGGTCCGTAATAATCCTTCAATGGCAATCTCTGGATTAAGGTGAGAGCGCACTCTTCGAATGGTCTGGAGAAGGTCAGTCAGTCCCTCGAGTGCATAATACTCACATTGCATCGGGATAAGTAGTCGCCAAGTGGCCGTCAACCCATTGAGGGTCAGTAAATTAAGTGCTGGAGGACAGTCAATCAGGATAACGTCGTAATTTGACCTGACATTTTCCAAACTGTTTTTGAGACGAAATTCCCTGAACTCTACATCCACCAACTCGATTTCAGCACCTGCCAACGCTCGATTGGCGGGTAAGACATCATAGCCTGCAGTGGGAGAACGATAAATTGCCGAATCGATGGATCGTTCCTGAGTCAAAACCTGGTAGACCGTATTTTTTAATGAGTTTTTATCCAACCCACTGCCCGTCGTGGCATTTCCTTGAGGATCCAGATCAATCAATAGCACCTTTTGACCTAGGGCAGTCAAACTTGCAGCAAGGTTGACCACTGTCGTGGTTTTACCCACCCCACCCTTCTGATTGGTGACTGCCAATATTTTTGTCATCAGATTGCAGAACGCAGATGAATTAAATGTCGTTCGGCCTTGAGACCTGGTATTTGAATGGGGGTAATGGTGGTTGATATTCCAGCAGGCAAGCGATTGATTTCGTCATAAGGTATGGCTCCTTTCATGGCAATCCATTCTCCCCCTTTCTGAAGTAAATGACGCGTTGCACGGACAAATTCAGAAAGATCTGAAAAAGCTCGACAAGTAATGGTATTAAACAACTTGGACGGGGTGCTCTGTTCAACACGCTCGCCGATGATCTCCAGATTGGATAGATTTAATTCGATTTTAGCTTGTTTTAAAAAAGCAACTTTCTTTTGATTGGATTCCATTAGGGTAATGGACAAATCAGGGCGAATCAGGGCAACAGGAATCCCGGGAAAGCCTCCCCCAGACCCTACATCCAATAACGAATCAGATTCTTTCAGAAAGGGGGCCAGTGACCAACTATCCATCAAATGAAGGGGTAACATTCTGTTTCTTTCGCGAATGGCTGTCAAATTGATGGCGCCATTCCACTTTTCCAATAGGTCCAAATATTGAATGGCCTGGTCAAGGCTTTTTTCGGACACAGAAATATTTAATGTTTCCAGACCCTTGCGAAGGACCTGTACTTCTTCTGAGGTGATACAGTCATATTCAAACATGATGTGTTCGCTTTACATGGACCATAAGCAACGAAATGGCTGCTGGAGTAATCCCGGGTATCCGACTGGCTTGTCCCAAGGTTGTTGGACAATGTTGCTGTAATTTTTCCTGAACCTCATGGGATAACCCCAAGACTTCAAAATAGTTCAGGTTCTGGGATAATTTTGTCTCTTCCTGGGCTCGTTGTCGTTCAACTTCCAGTTTTTGGCGCTCAATGTAGCCGCTGTATTTTACCTGAATTTCCACCTGTTTTCTGACGGCCTGTAATTTTTCAGAATTTGGTTCCAGGACATTGAGAAGTTCAAGTTGTTCATAGCCAACCTCCGGCCTTCTGAGCAACTCAAGGTAGGTAACTTCCTTGTCTGGATAGTTAGGTCCAAATATTTCGTTCAATTCATTCGTTGAATGGTTTTCAGGATGGAATCGAATTTTTCCGATTCTCTGGGTTTCTTCTTCGATCATCTCCCTTTTCTCTAAAAACTCAGCCCATTGTTCCTCAGAAATCAGACCGAGGTTATGGGCACGTTCAGAAAGTCTTAAGTCAGCATTATCCTCTCGCAATTGCAAACGGTATTCTGCTCTACTGGTAAACATTCGGTAAGGCTCTGTAACCCCTCGCGTCACCAAGTCATCCACCATGACGCCCAGGTAAGCCTCATGTCGCTGGGGAGCCCATCCATCCATGTTACGCGCAGCACATGCCGCATTAAGACCAGCAAGCAATCCTTGTGCTGCGGCTTCTTCATACCCCGTGGTCCCATTGATCTGTCCGGCAAGAAACAAGCCTCGCAACGATTTGGATTCCAGGGTGGGAAATAACCCCCTAGGGTCTAGATAATCATATTCAATGGCATATCCTGGTCTCATTAAGTGTGCCTTTTCCAGCCCAGGAATCGAGTGCACCAAGGCCAGTTGAACGTCAAAGGGTAAACTTGTGGAAATGCCATTGGGATACACTTCACGAGTCGTCAAGCCCTCAGGCTCCAGATAGATTTGGTGCGATGATTTATCTCCAAAACGATGTATCTTGTCTTCTATGGAGGGACAGTAACGCGGTCCTACGCCCTCGATAACCCCCGTATAAAGAGGAGATCGGTCCAAACCCTGACGGATGATTTCATGAGTCATTTCGGTGGTATGGGTAATCCAGCACGGCACTTGTCGAGGATGATTTTCTTCCGCCGACCAAAATGAAAACTTCGGTTTCGGCTCATCTCCAGGCTGGGCCAACGTTTTGGAATAGTCAATGGTCCTCCCATCGATTCGAGGAGGCGTTCCTGTTTTCAAGCGGCCTACAGGCAGGGATAACTCTTTCAATTGTTCTGCCAATGGAATAGCCGGAGCATCACCGGCCCGTCCTCCAGGAATTTTATTCAGACCAATATGCATCAATCCCGCCAAAAATGTTCCCGTCGTCAGGACCACCGATCGGCCAGAAAACCATATCCCTAATTGAGTCTCCACTCCCACCACACGCCCGCCAATCACCTTGAGTCCAGTAACGGCTTGCTGGAAAATACTCAGGTTCGGCTGGTTTTCCAAGCGTGTGCGAATATACTGTCGATAAAGTTGTCGGTCAATTTGAGCACGGGTTGCCCGGACAGCCGGACCTTTGCTACTGTTCAATATTCTGAACTGAATCCCTGCAGCATCGGCAGCCAATCCCATCACACCGCCCAAGGCATCAATTTCCTTAACCAGATGCCCCTTACCAATACCACCAATTGAAGGATTACAAGACATTTGACCCAATGTCTCGATATTGTGTGTCAACAAGAGCGTCATCATACCAGCGCGTGCTGAAGCCAATGCGGCTTCTGTACCGGCATGCCCCCCTCCTACAATGATTACCGAAAATTCCTGAGGATATTTCACTTGTTGTGCCCATCCTTTATACCCGTTTCCCCCTGTGTTTCACGTGAAACACAGGGGCTCGACCAACCATTACTTACCGATACAAAACCTTGAAAAAATCTCCCCCAACAAGTCATCTGCCGCAAATTCCTTCCCTGAGATTTGTGCCAACTTAAGTTGGGTTTGACGTAATTCTTCCGCGACAAACTCTGATTCCAAGGTCTTCAAGGCTTCCTGCAGGTGACCCATGGCTTGCACTAAAATTCCAATATGGCGTTCACGTGCCAGCAGCAATGGTGCCTCCGAAGAACGACCGATATCCATGCCTGATAGCATCTCTTGCTTCAGCACATCCAATCCACCCCTCGTCTGTGCAGATACAGGAACAACCGGTAACACCCCTGCAAGAGAGTGCCTCAATTCAGAAACGGCATCGCATTCGGGTGACAACAGATCGATTTTATTCGCAACGACCAATTTTGGTTGGTCGGGTAGCAAACGTCCAATCAAGGAACGATCATCCTCCGTCAACCCTTTGCGAACATCAACCACGACCAAGGCCAAATCCGACTTGTTGGCCGCCAACCATGTGCGCTCAATTCCAGCAAGTTCAACGAGATCCTCTGTCTCCCGAATACCCGCAGTATCCACCAGATGTATTGGGATGCCTTGTAAAACCATATGACCGCGAATCAAGTCCCGTGTGGTCCCCGCAATGGGTGTAACCAGGGCATGGTCTTCCTCGGTCAGCGCGTTGAGCAAACTTGACTTCCCGACATTGGGAGAACCAATCAAAACAATCTGTTTACCTTCACGTAAGAGTTCCCCTTGCCTTGAATTTTCCACCAAACGTGTCAACCGTTCCAGAAGATGATTCAAGGAAGAACGGAAGGAAATTTCATGAAAAACCGGGAGTTCCTCATCAGTAAAATCGAAATCACTTTCCAGCCGCACCCGAAGCGTCGTGAGATCGGAAATCAGGGAATGAATGACTTCGGAAAACTTTCCGGATAAAGCCATGGCCGCCGAACGAGCCGCTTGGGAAGATTCCGCATGAATCAAGTCAGCCACGGCTTCGGCCTGGTTAAGGTCTATTTTATTATTGAGGTAAGCCCTTAGGGTAAATTCTCCCGGATTGGCCAATCTTGCTCCCCACTGGAGACAGTGCACTTGTAATTCCTGGAGAACGACTGGGCTACCGTGGGCGTGCAACTCAATGACATCTTCCCCTGTGTAGGAATGCGGTGCCGGAAAATACAGGATGAGCCCCTGATCAATGACCTCTCCCGAACGATTATAAAAGGAACGTAGAGAGGCCTGACGTGCTACAGGATAGCCTTTGCCTGTCAAAGAGCGGACCAACGCCTCCATGGATCGCCCAGAGACGCGCAATACCCCGATCCCTGAGGGAATCGGGGCTGTTGCTTGAGCAACGATAATATCAGGACTTGACTCCATCACCCATCATACGGGTAATCTGCCACTGCTGGGCAATGGACAAGAGATTATTGACAACCCAGTACAGAACCAGACCAGCCGGAAAGAAAAAGAACATGAAACTGAAAGCAAGGGGCATGAACTGCATCACCTTTGCTTGTACCGGATCCGCCGGCTTGGGACTCATGCGTTGTTGCAAAAACATGGAAGCGGTCATGATCAGAGGAAGGATGTAGAAAGGATCGGGGGCAGACAAATCATGAATCCATGCAAAGAAAGGCGCATGACGCAATTCCACCGCCCCCAGCAACACCCAGTAAAGAGAAATGAAGACGGGAATCTGTACCACCATGGGTAAACACCCCCCCAATGGGTTTATTTTTTCTGTTTTATACAACTCCATCATGGCCTGATTCATGCGGCCCTTATCATCTGCATATTGTTGCCGGATTCTTTCCATTTTTGGCTGAACCACGCGCATTTTGGCCATGGATTTGTAACTTGCCGCAGAAAGGGGGAAAAATGCCAATTTAATGGTCACCGTCAGCAAGATGATGGCCACCCCCCAATTTCCTACCAGACCATGAATCCAGGAGAGAAATTGAAACATGGGCATGGCGATGATGGTCAGCCAACCATAATCGATGGTCAAATCCAGACCTGGTGCAAGGGACTTGAGTTTCGCCCCTTCTTGAGGTCCTGCATAAAGGGGGACTGACACATCCGCACTTCCTTGCGGCTGGATCGTTCCCATGGGCAGAATGACTCCTGCGGTGTACAAATCATTCCCGACCTTACGTGTAAAGAACTCACGCGGCACGCCACTTGGTGGTAGCCAGGCAGAGACAAAATAGTGTTGAAGCATGGCAATCCAGCCATCATTGGCATTGACAGGATAGTCTTTTTTTCCTTTTTCGATGTCCGAAAAGGAGATTTTTTGGAATTTCGAGGCTTGGGTATAAACTGCGGGGCCCGTATAGGTGCTGACAAATCGAGGATCACCTGGGGGAGCCTTGGAAACCCGTAAAAACTGAAAGTAGGCGGAGGGGGACAAGGGGGTCGAGGAGAGATTTTTTACCCTGGTTTCAACACCAATGACGTAACTTCCCCGCTTGAAGTGGTAAATTTTCGTCACAGAAATCACACCCGGAACTTCCGTGGTCAGAGGAACAGAGATATCTTCCTGACCAGGTTCCAAGGAATAATTCGTAACTGAAGACTGATAAACCGAAGTATGGTTCGGCAGATGATCTCCCAGCAAGCCGCTCTGGGCAACATAGATCAAATTGGAGTGATCTTCGAACAGGTCCACGGGACGATGCTCGTTTTCAGCAGAGAGGTGATGGTTCAATTTCAAACTGCGCAAGTCTGCACCAACCGTATCAATATCTGCATCGAACAGATCGGTATGAACCAAAATTCTTTGACCATGGGTCAAGTCTGAAGCAGCAACCACTTCTCCTGACGAAGAAACGGTGGGAGAAGTAGACACGGAACCAGGGGGAGACGGTGCGTCAGAAGCCTGTCCATGAGAAGCACTGGGGGCAGGAAGGGCACTTATCCCTGTGACCGGCTTCTTTCCTTGAGAGACTTGCCAAGCGTCCCACAGCATAAAACTGGATAGAGTGAAGATAATCAGAGGGATGATTCGTTGCAGTTTCATAGGACTCTCACGGAACGGGATCGTAGCCCCCAGGATGCCAGGGGTGACATTTACACAAACGTTTTGCCGCCAAGCCGATACCACGCACAGACCCATGCAGAAGAATGGCATCGTGAGCATATTGAGAGCAAGTTGGATAAAAACGACAAGAACGGCCCAGAAAAGGACTTAAGCAGAGTTGATACGTACGGATGAGGAACTGCAAGAATCGCGACATTTATGGCTGAAATCCGTCAAGCATTCCAATTCCCCATAAAGGAGGGTTTGATCTTCATGGGTAAAGATTTTTCTATGAACCAAAACCACATCAAGACCACTCAACTGCGTTAAATGCTTCCTCACCCATTCGCGGCAAAATCGTCTCATATAGTTCCGCCCGACTGCTCGCCGGCATACTTTACGACCCACGACTTGACCGAAGCGCAAATCTTCACTTCCGTTAGGTTTGACAAGTATCCTGAAGTGGTGAGTCGATCGGCTGAGTCTCCGGGAAAAAACAGCCTCGAAATCAGCACGTCCCGAAAGGGTAATCAACCGATTGATTTTTAATCAACCAATTCAAACGGCCAATCGAGCACGACCCTGAGCACGACGTGCTCGGATGACTGCACGTCCTCCACGGGTTTTCATTCGTACGAGAAAACCATGAGTGCGTTTTCGTTTGGTGACGGATGGTTGATAAGTACGTTTCATGGTATTTTCCTAGACTTCACTAATGAACCCATGATTACACCTCAAAACATAGGGTTATGTCAAGAAAAAAATATCCACACGAGCCTGCATCCAACGGTGAATAACTTCGTTTGGACTGGGGTAGAATGCTGGGTAAACAACCGTTTTCACCCTGCCCTCCGCCCGTAAGGTACACCCCACTGTGTCTATTTTTCCCGCTTCAGAACGATGGCAACAAACTCTGCTGAATCTTCAGGCAGAATACACAGAATCTCAATTCAATACCTGGATAAAACCTCTCTCAGAGGTGATCGAAAACAACCAAGTTTTCCTGATTGCCCCCAATCGCTTCATCCTGCAGTGGGTCAAGGAACGTTACTTCCAACGTATCGACGAACTGGCTCGAGAGCAAGGTTTGGATTCCGTGATTTTGCAGCAGAAGGAGAATAGCACGATTCTTCCCGAGAATTCTCCTCCTTCAGACACATATCAGGACACGTTGACCAAGACGGTGGTCCAACCCAATCAAGCCGAGCGATCTCAACTCAATCCAACCTTCAACTTTGATAATTTTGTCAACGGTAAAGCCAACCAACTGGCGCGCGCGGCTGCCCTTCAGGTTGCCGAAAATCCAGGAAAAGCCTACAACCCTCTCTTCGTTTATGGGGGAGTAGGCCTCGGCAAGACTCACTTGATTCAAGCGATTGGCAATAATATTCTGGAGCGGAATCCTCAAGCCAGAGTACGTTATATCCACGCGGAAAAATACGTATCCGACGTCGTCCGCGCCTATCAACACAAATCCTTCGACAGTTTCAAACAGTATTACCACACCTTGGATCTGTTGATGATCGACGATATCCAGTTCTTTGGTAATAAAACTCGAACTCAAGAAGAGTTTTTCTTCGCATTCAATGCATTGGTTGAATCACACCGACAAATAATCATCACGTGCGACAGTTTCCCCAAAGAAATATCGGGCATGGAGCCTCGACTCATCTCACGTTTTGGCTGGGGATTGACCGTTGCCATAGAACCT
Source organism: Pseudomonadota bacterium (assembly GCA_021805445.1). Taxonomy (GTDB): domain Bacteria; phylum Pseudomonadota; class Gammaproteobacteria; order Burkholderiales; family Ferrovaceae; genus Ferrovum. The sequence continues at coordinate 20,358 of JAJZFH010000045.1, read as the reverse complement.
CCTGAACTTGAGATGAGGGTGGCCATCTTGATCAGTAAAGCGCAAAAGGAATCGATCATTCTTGAAGAATCCGTCGCTTTCTTCATCGCCAAACACATTCGCTCCAATGTACGCGAATTGGAAGGCGCGTTAAAAAGGGTGGTCGCTTATGCGCGTTTTCGTAATGAATCCATCAGCGTCATTTCCGCACGGGAAGCCTTAAAAGATGTTCTAGCATTGCAACATCGGCAAATATCCATTGAAAACATTCAGAAAACGGTTGCGGACTACTACAAAATAAAAGTCAGTGACATGTTTTCCAAAAAACGCACCCGTAATCTTGCCCGACCTCGACAAATGGCGATGGCCCTGGCCAAGGAAATTACCAGTCTCAGTCTGCCTGACATCGGAGAATCCTTCGGGGGACGAGACCACACGACAGTGCTACATGCCTGTAGAAAAATACAGGAACTCTGTGGCAGCGATCAAACAACCCAACGAGATTTCGAAGCCTTGAACAGTATTCTCAATGGATAACCCAAAAAATAAGTACGGTATAACCCAGGAAAAACCTGTGGATGCTTTGTGGATAACAAAGAATTTTTTTTTATTTTCTTGGTTATCCACAAAGCAATTCTGTAAAAAAATGGCTTATCAACATCCTTTGAAACACTTTACTCTTATGTTTTTTATTATATTTTACGAGTTTTCCCGGAATTTTTCCTACTCCTATCATTACCTATTAAAGAGAGAGATATGACAACCATAGTGATAGTAAGAGAAAACCTTCTTACCTCTTTGCAGCCTTTGCTCAGTATTGTCGAGAGACGCCAAACCATGGCGATTCTGAATAATGTCCTGATCGATACCTTCGAAAACCAATTTCAGGTTCAAGGAACGGATCTCGAGATCCAGGTGAAAACCCATTCTCCTGTGGAACAGGTAAGCGAACCCAGTGCCATCTTGGTTTCTGCTCGAAAACTTCATGACATCGTGCGCAGTCTTCCTGAAAACAGCCTTCTGACGCTGGATCAAAGTGCGGGTAAAATGGTGATACGGTCAGGCAAAAGCCGGTTCAACCTGATGACGCTGGAGGGGGGGGATTTTCCCGGCATGGCTCGTGCACCGGATGAAGGGAAGAGCATTACCTTGACCCAAAAACTCCTCAGAAGCCTCCTGGAGCGAGTACAATACGCAGTAGCGCAACAGGATGTTCGTTTTTATTTGAACGGGACTTATCTGGCCATCGAGGGCAATCAGGTAACTGCCGTAGCCACCGATGGTCATCGGATGGCTTACACGACGCATCGGGTGGATCAGAATTTTGATAAAGTTGAAGCCATCCTGCCGCGGAGGTCTGTCAGTGAATTGATCAAATTGTTGCAACCCAACGATGACCCTGTAGAGTTGATATTTTATTCAACGCAGGTGGAGTTCAAGTTTTCTCAAACCGAATTTCTTACCAAGGTCATTGAAGGCAAGTATCCTGATTATCAAAGGGTAATACCGACTACGCATCATCGGCATTTCACCATTTCTAGACTTTCCTTGTTGCAGGGATTGCAACGTGCTTCCATTTTGTCCAACGATAAGGTACGGGGGGTACGGTTCCTGCTGACACAAGGGAATCTGGCGATCATTTGTTCCAACAGCGAACAGGAAGAGGCCCATGAGGAACTTGAAGTAGAATACACTCAGGAGCCTTTGGATATAGGTTTTAATATCAATTACTTATTGGAAGTCCTCCAACATTTGAGCGTGGATCAGGTGACCTGCTCTTTCGGAGAAACGGGAAGCAGTATGTTGATTACGCTTCCTTCTGCCGAACTCCAGTTTAAATACGTTGTCATGCCCATGCGAATTTGAGTCCCTTTCAATTTTTTGACCTTCGACTGCAGGAAAATATACGTGGAACAGCAAACTCAGGAAAAAAATCAATACACTTCTGAAAATATCAAAGTGCTCAAGGGATTGGAGGCCGTTCGCAAGCGTCCTGGAATGTACATCGGGGATACGGCTGACGGATCCGGCCTTCATCATATGGTCTTTGAAGTCGTGGATAATGCCATCGATGAAGCGTTGGCGGGTCATTGTGACGAAATCCAGGTGATCATTCACATGGATAATTCCATTACGGTCACAGATAACGGGCGGGGCATTCCCACAGATATCCATCCTGAGGAAGGACGTTCCGCGGCCGAGGTCATCATGACGGTGCTGCATGCCGGTGGAAAGTTCGACAGCAACAGTTACAAAATCTCTGGCGGTTTGCATGGCGTTGGGGTGTCGGTTGTCAATGCGTTGTCGACTTGGTTGAAATTGACCATTTATCGAGATGGAAAACGTCATTTCATGGAATTCCGGGAAGGTGATCCGGTGGCTCCTCTGGCGGTGGTCGGTGACTCCCAGAAGAATGGAACGGAGATTCACTTTCTTCCCAGTCCTGTAACCTTTGGGGTCATCGAGTTCCATTACGACATATTGGCGCGCCGCTTGCGGGAACTTTCGTTTCTCAATAACGGCGTTTCCATCCTTCTGAAGGATCTGCGTCATGGTCACGAAGAAAACTTCTCCTTCAGCGGCGGAGTACGGGGTTTTGTCGAGTATCTGAACCGTACCCGAACCGTGCTTCATCCGACCGTTTTTCATTCGGTCGGTGAAAAAGAGGGCATCGCCGTGGAAGTGGCCATGCAGTGGAATGAATCCTATCAGGAAAATGTGCTCTGTTTTACCAATAATATTCCACAGAGAGATGGAGGGACGCATCTGACCGCTCTGCGGGCAGCCATGACCCGCACCCTCAATCAGTTCATCGAGGAAAATGAACTGGCACGCAAGGCCAAGGTGGAAACCACGGGCGACGATATGCGCGAGGGTCTGACCTGTGTCTTGTCCGTCAAGGTGCCTGACCCCAAGTTCTCTTCTCAAACCAAGGAAAAACTCGTTTCTTCGGAAGTGCGCCCTGCGGTTGAAGAGGTGGTGTCAGAGCAAATGCGTAATTTTCTTCTCGAGAAACCTGTAGAAGCGCGCATCATCGTTGGAAAGATCATCGATGCTGCGCGTGCCCGGGAAGCCGCCCGAAAAGCCCGGGAATTGACCCGGCGTAAAGGAGCACTGGACGGTCTTGGATTGCCAGGGAAACTGGCGGATTGTCAGGAAAAGGACCCGGCACAATGTGAAATTTATCTGGTCGAGGGGGACTCTGCCGGTGGGTCCGCCAAACAAGGAAGAGATCGACGCTTTCAGGCCATTCTTCCTCTCAAGGGGAAAATTTTGAATGTGGAGCGGGCGCGCTTCGATAAGTTGGTGTCCTCTCAGGAAATCGTGACCTTGATCACAGCATTGGGGACAGGGATCGGAAAGGATGAATACTCTCCTGAAAAAGTGCGCTATCACCGCATCATCATCATGACCGATGCGGATGTGGATGGATCCCATATCCGCACTCTGTTGCTGACTTTTTTCTATCGCCAGATGCGCGAGTTGGTGGAACGCGGACATATTTACATTGCCCAACCGCCGTTGTACAAGGTCAAACAGGGAAAAACGGAACAATATTTGAAAGATGATCATGAATTGAATCAATACCTGCTTGGGTTGGCTCTGCAAGGCTCGGAGATCCGATCTGGCGAATGCGTGGTCAGTGCCGAGGCCTTGGGTAGCATCGCACGCGAATACCTTCTGGCAGAGGCCGTGATCCGTCGTATTGCGCGGATCCTTCCCAAGGAGGTTCTGGAAGCACTTCTCGAAATTCCTGATGTGACGGTAACCACGGAACAGGAAGCAGAAAGTGCGGCCCAGCGCTTGAACGCGATCATTTTGTTGCGCCAGGAAGGAGAAAATCATGCGGCTGTGACGCTCCAGCATGAAGTGGACGACTTGACGGGTAATTTCCGCCTTCGTATCCTCAAGACGGATCACGGGGTCGTTCATGCGTCATTCATGGATTCAGAGTTTCTGACGTCCGGAGACTATGAAAGAATCAAGGCAGTGGCTCATCTGTTTCAAGGGCTGGTCAAAGAGGGGGCGATGGTTCGGCGTGGGGAAAAAGGAATGGCCATCAAAAGTTTTCCGGAAGCCCTTCGCTGGCTATTGGAAGAAGCCCGGAAGGGAGTCGCCTTGCAACGCTACAAAGGGCTAGGCGAGATGAACCCAGACCAGTTATGGGAAACCACGATGAATCCGGAATCCCGCCGCTTGCTTCGGGTTCAGATCGAGGATGCCATTCGAGCCGATGAAATCTTTACCACGCTCATGGGCGATGAAGTGGAACCGCGTCGACAATTCATCGAAAACAATGCGCTGGGAGTCACCAATATCGATATTTGAGGGGTCAACCCAAGGATTTCAGCCAACTTCTTGCCCGGTCCAGGAAATACCTTGGACTGAGTGAGGGTTCGGGAAGGCACGAGGTTACGGCGGGTGATCCACGACGCAGGAAATGACGGTCGAAAGTGGATTGGGTCAGCCCCCATTTTTTGAGAAATTGCCTACGCCCGTCATTTTTTTTAACTTTTCCCGTTGAACGGGACATGAAGTGGTAAACTCGGGCGGTCCCGACTCCAAGGAATATGCGGCAACCGGCTTGCCACATTTTCATGGAGAAATCGTTATCGCTGCTCATGCCAGGGGAAAATTCCAAACTGTATCCCCCCACCTTTTTCCACCAGTTTCTATGGACGACCGTTGGGGGCCACGTTGCCCCATACCAATCCGGAATCACGAGTTTGGGAAGATCCCGAACAAGATCTTGAGCGCGAAAAGATTCGGGGTCCCGACCGTAATCTGCCACGATGGCACAGGCATTACCGGAAGCCACCGGTTCGATCATGGTTCCGGAAAGCATGAAAGCCTCGGTATCCAGTGACTGAATGCGGCGTTGAAGTTCCACATCCCACTGCGGCAGACAAACCATATCATCGTTCAGATAGACCAGATAGGGATAGTTTGCCAATTCCGCAATCTGGTTGATGGCTTGGCAAATTCCGATGTTTTCCGTGGAATGGGTATGGGCAATGCCCTGTTCTCGAACCCATTCCAGAGTTCCATCCCTGCCCTCATTGATATGCAGAATCACTTCATAGGGAAACTGGGTGTATTTTTCCAAATAAGCCAGGCACTGTTTCAATAGCGCCAGATTGTTCCAGGTGGGGATGAGAACCGACCACATGAAAACTATGCCGGGGTTTTACGCGGTGAGGATTTTCGTATGCGCGTGCTACGGGGATTTGCAGACCCCTGAGATGCGGAAGGAGAACGAGGCTTTTTATTGCCGGGTGGGACTTTGCTCCGCCGGGTGGGTTCTTTTGATGTAAAAGTCAGTAGATTTCCATTGACGGGGGGTTTTTCTGGCTCGTCCGGGGCATTGGCCAATTTGGCGGCAATCAGATCCAGGGCATCGTCCAGGGATAATTGATCGATCGCCATGTCTGCTGGAACGGTCACGTTCAGTTTTCCATGTTTGACGTAGGGGCCATATTTCCCCGTGAAGAGTTCGATCGGTTGATGATCCTTGGGATGTTCCCCCAGAGCGCGAAGTAATCCTCCTGAGGCGGCGGCCCGGGTCGGGGATTTCGGTTCGGCCAACAAGGCGGTGGCGCGTTCCAGGGTAATGTCGAACAGGGAGTCGGTTTTTGGGATGGAACGAAAATTGGCATCATTCTGGACATACGGACCGAAACGACCAATATTGACGATCACAGGTTTCTCGGTGACGGGGTGAATGCCCAGAGTACGAGGTAATTGAATGAGTTTGAGCGCAATGTCCGGAGTGACCTGAGCCGGCAGTAAACCTTTGGGAAGTGAAACCCGTTTGGGTTTTTTTCCTGCTTCTCCAGATTCTCCCAATTGTACGTAAGGCCCGTAAGGGCCATTCATCAGCACGATGGGAAGTTGAGACTCCGGATCCATTCCCACGGGGGTCGGTGCCTCGACGGTGGGCGTTCCTTCCCGATTCCTGGTGAAATCGCAGTCGGGATAGCCACTACAGCCGACGAATTTCCCCCTTTTTCCCAGACGTACGGTGAGCGGTTTTCCACATTTCGGACAAACTTCTTCCAGAAGTTCCTGCGTGATTTCCGCCCGGGATACGGAAGATTTTTCTTCCAGTTGAGCAGAAAAATCCTTCCAGAATTGATCCAGTACAGGAATCCACTCCAACCGTCCTTCGGAGATTTGATCCAGTTGATCTTCGAGCCGAGCCGTGAAATCGTAGTCCACATAGCGCGAAAAATGTTCGGTCAGGAAGCGATTGACGACTTCTCCCACATCTGTGGGCATGAAGCGCTTTTTATCGAGAGTGACGTACTCGCGCTGTATCAAGGTGCTGATGATGCTGGCATAGGTCGAAGGGCGCCCGATGCCGAATTCCTCCAACGCCTTGACCAAACTGGCTTCTGTGTACCGTGGGGGGGGTTGGGTGTGGTGCTGCTCTCCCCACAACCGCTCCACGGGCAGCATTTCTCCTTCCACAAGGGGAGGGAGGCGACGATCGCTTTCATCACCCTCGGTGTGTGCGGTGGGGGCTTCATCCACATCCTCTCGGTAGACCACGATGAATCCGGCAAAGGTCATCGTCTGCCCCGTAGCCCGGAACAAGGCCTGAGAGCCGACGGAAATATCCACACTGACCGTATCAAACTGGGCCGAGGTCATTTGACTGGCCACGGTGCGCTTCCAGATCATTTCATAAAGGCGGAATTGATCAGGAGCAAGATGTTCCCTCATGCTTTCCGGAGTCCGCGCAATGGAGGTCGGTCGAATCGCCTCATGGGCTTCTTGAGCATTTTTGGTTTTGTTGGCGTAGAAAACCGGTTTCCCTGGCAAAAATTCTGCCGCAAAATTTGTCTGGATATGGTCTCGAATGTCTGTGAGTGCTTCCTGAGACAGTTGCACCGAATCGGTTCTCATGTAAGAGATCAAACCAACGGCGCCACTTCCGATATCAATCCCTTCGTACAACTGCTGCGCTATTTTCATGGTGCGGTCGGTGGTGAAGCCCAACTTGCGCACCGATTCCTGTTGCAGGGTCGAGGTGGTGAAAGGGGCGGCCGGGTGACGTTGTCGTTGCTTCCGCTCCACGGTGCGGACCTGAGCCGGCTGATCTTTAAGGGAATCCAGCCAGGCACGTTGCTGGTCTTCCGAGGTGATGCTGAGCGTCTGCAACTTTTCTCCCGCCCATTGTACCAAACGTGCCTGAAATGGCTGCGCCTCTTTCAGGCTCTCCAGATGAAGGGTCCAGTATTCTTCCTGACGAAAGGCGGTGATTTGTTGCTCACGTTCCACGATCAGGCGCAGGGCTGGGCTTTGTACGCGTCCCGCTGACAATCCACGGCGAATTTTCTTCCACAACAAGGGAGAAAGGTTGAAGCCCACCAGATAGTCCAGCGCACGGCGGGCCTGCTGCGCGTTGACCAGGGGTAGGGACAGGGCGCGCGGATGAGCTACCGCATCCCTGATGGCATTTTGAGTGATTTCATAAAAGACGACCCGTTCAAAAGGCTTTCCTTCCAACAAGGGTCGAAGAATTTCCACCAAATGCCAGGCTATGGCTTCTCCTTCGCGATCCGGGTCAGTGGCCAGAAAAACATGATCCGCCGATTTGACGGCCCGCATAATGGCGTCCACATGTTTTTTGTTTCGTTCAACCAACTGATATTTCATGGAAAAGTTGGTATTTGGATCCACAGCACCAGATTTTGGGATGAGGTCGCGCACATGGCCGTAGGAGGCGAGAATTTCAAAATCCGGACCCAGATATTTTTTTAGGGTCTTGGCTTTGGAGGGGGACTCAACGATCAGTAGTTTTTTTGACACGGTCAATCACTCAATGGACCAGGGATTCCTGGAAATAAATCAATTCTTCGATCAGCAGCGCATCCCAGGGACGACCCTGGCGCCACAGGACCATCAATGCCATCAACTTGAGACGATCCAAGTCGGGCTCTTCTTCATCCAGATCCAGCGCCATCAATCCTCCCAGAATCAGTTCGCGTTGGGTAGGCGACAATACTTTGGCATTTTCCAGAAAGGCAAGAAAATCCCAACCTTCCTGTCCCAGACGCTCCAATTCATGTTCTACCAAAAAACGTTGAGCGGGAGTCGACTGCCACTCTGTGCCGAGGGTGGAGGAAGTCATCCCTGGGGAGACAACCTCGCCATTCTGCCCTAGGCTCTCGAGCCAAGCCAAGGTTCCACGCACTGCATTTTCTTCAAAGCCGGCCGCATAAAGACGATTGACGAGCACGGAATGAGCAGGATAAATGCCGCTACCAAAGAAATTCTCATAAACAAATATCAGGATGTCCACCATAACGGTGCCCTCGCGTATAAAACGCCCATCATCGGGTCGGTCAAGGAAAGCCTGGATGGGGGTGAACCAGGCGCTGAACCCGTCCTCCGGAAAGCCAGACCACATGGCCAGCCAATTCAAGTGAGGTTAGCATGAGCGCTACTTCACTCATCGTCAAGTTGGACTGTTTTGCCAACCGGTCGAGAGTCATCGGTAACTCCCCCATATTCTGCCACAAGCGCAGACATTCTACCGAGGGAAAGGGTGAATGGGGGGGGTCCAGTGGAAAATTTTCTTGAGGGGATGCCGGATTCTCCCTGATTTTGCCACAGAGTTCCGGTAATTCATCCAGGATATCAGCGATATTTTCCACCAGTTTGGCCCCTTCCCGAATCAGTTGATGACATCCTCGAGAGAGTGGATTGTGAATGGAGCCTGGGAGCGCAAAGACTTCTTTTCCTTGTTCCAGAGCCAGTTGGGCGGTGATGAGGGAACCACTGTCCAGAGAGGCTTCCACCACCAGGCACCCCAGGGACAAAGCGGCAATCAGACGATTACGATGGGGAAAGTGCCAGGGACGGGCTGGGGTACCGAAGTCAAACTCGCTCAAGATCAACCCCTGTTCGGCAATTTTCTGTGCCAGTGCCCGATTTTCCGGGGGATAGAGACGGTCTATGCCGGTACCCATCACGGCGACAGTTTTGCCGCACCCTTGCAGTCCGCCTCTATGGGCCGCTGCGTCGATACCGGTTGCCAGACCGCTGATGATGGTCAAGCCCTCTTGAGACAAGGCGCGAGCAAAGAAGGTGGCATTCAGGATTCCCTGCGCACTGGCATGGCGGCTGCCAACGATGGCCAGCATGGGGCATTGAAGCAGCGACAGATGTCCGATCAGATAGAGATGGACGGGTGCGGGATGGATTTCCTTCAGCGGTGCGGGGAAACCGTGATCCTCCGGCCTGAGATAATGATGATGTTCCTGGTCCAGCCAGAACTTCAGGGGGTCAGACGGTGAGTCAGGGAGTAGAACCATGGCAAGAGGGCACCATCGAGAGCAGATGCCCGTTATAATAAGGTGTTACAAAATTTTAAACTGATCTTATACTTCTCTTTCATGGCCCTTCTCCCCATTCTTCGCTATCCGGATACCCGTCTATACAAAAAGGCCAAGCCTGTGCGTGAGATTGACGAGTATATACGCCGTTTGGTACAGGATATGATCGAAACCATGAAGGCTGCCGTGGGTATTGGTTTGGCGGCCACACAAGTGGATGTCCATCTGCGTATCATCGTGCTGGATATTTCCAGGGAACAAGATGATCCCGAGGTGTTCATCAATCCTCGTCTGATACAGCAGAAGGGACAGCGCGAACACGAGGAAGGATGTCTGTCGGTGCCGGGTATTTATGACAAGGTGACTCGGGCGGACCGCGTGGTCGTGGAAGCATGGGATCTGGAAGGAAACACTTTTGTGGTGGAAGCGGAAGGGTTGATGGCTACCTGCCTGCAGCACGAGATGGACCATCTGGAGGGAAGGGTTTTTGTGGATTATCTGTCTCAACTCAAGCAGAACCGGATCAAGTCGAAATTGCGTAAACGTCTTCGAGAAACGCTCTGATGCGCCTCATTTTTGCTGGAACTCCTGATTTTTCTGCCGCTTCCCTGGAGGCGCTGTTAGTTTCTGATCATCAGGTACTGGCGGTGTTGACTCAACCGGATCGACCCGCCGGACGAGGACAGAAGGTACAGGAAAGTCCGGTCAAACAGTGTGCCAGGGCCGCGCAGCTCCCGTTGTTACAACCGAATTCTCTGAAAGATCCGGATCTCGTGGCTTCCCTGGCGAAATGGCCGGCTGAGGTATGGGTAGTGGTGGCCTACGGAAAGATACTCCCCCCTGCCCTGCTCACTTTGGCCCCCTTTGGCGCAGTCAATGTTCACGCCTCCCTCTTGCCTCGCTGGCGTGGCGCAGCGCCCATTCAGCGCGCATTGCTGGCGGGAGACAGGGAGACGGGGATCAGTCTCATGCAGATGGAGGAAGGATTGGATACGGGCCCCATCCTTTTGCAGCATTCCTGCCCCATCGAGAGTCGGGAAACGGGCCGGTCTCTCCATGATCGATTAGCGAAGTTGGGAGCCAACACATTGATCGAGGGATTGGATCAACTGGAATATCTGCAGCGCCATGCACAACCCCAGCCTACCTTTGGGGTGACTTATGCCGATAAGCTTCGCAAGGAAGAGGCAGAGATTCGCTGGGAGTCTTCGGCCACGGAAATTGACAGAAAAATTCGCACATTCGTTACGGGACCCGTAGCCAGAACCTGGTCCGGCGCGGGAATGTTGCATCTATGGGAAGCCGAAATCGAAGAAAAGCCTCTCTCCTCAGTGAATGATCAGCCCGGTACTCTGTGTCACCTCGATCACAGGGGTATCAAGGTGGTTTGTGGAGAAGGTCTGTTGCGCGTGACGCGTCTGCAACGAGCCGGGGGAAAGATTTTATCCGTACAGGAATTTTTGCGCGGCAATACCATGGAAGTTGGTCAGAAATGGGGTAAAGCATGATTGAAATCCAACGACTTTCCATTTTTGCCTTGAGTCAGGTACTGGCCGGGAAAAATCTCGATCATGCCTTGACCGAGGCGCGCAAAGTTGCCAAAGGGGTATTGACAGACCACCAGCGGGCATCGTTGCAAGACTGCGCCTACGGAGTCTTGCGTTTCAAGACGGAACTGGAGTTGATGTTGGCACCCTTGTTTCAAAGAGGTGAACCAGAGGTGACGGCGCGCTTGTTGCTGATGGTGGCAGCCTATCAATTGCTGCATACGCGCACGGCACCCCATGCCGTGGTCAGTCATGCGGTTGAAACGGCGGGGGCGTTGGGTTTGACAGCGGCACGGGGCTTTGTCAATGGGGTGCTGAGGAATCTGTTGCGCCAGAAGGACGTACTGATGGCAGAAGCCCATGAATCGCTGGAAGGCCGCTATTCGCATCCTGACTGGTGGATCACGCGCCTGCAGCAGGATCACCCAGCGCATTGGGAAGCCTTGTTGCAGCAAGCACAACAGCGTCCTCCCATGACGCTGCGGGTCAATCGTCGATTCAACAGTGTGGCCCAATATCAGGCGCGTTTGCAGGGCGTCGGCATGGCTTCTCGACCCATCGGTCAGGAAGGGTTGGTTCTTGAAGTCCCTCAAGCCGTGACCCAGTTACCGGGGTTCGAACAGGGGGCGGTTTCTGTTCAGGATGCCGGAGCACAATGGGCAGCCCATCTCATGGGGCTGCACTCCGGACAACGGGTACTGGATGCCTGTGCGGCACCTGGGGGCAAGACGGCCCATATGCTGGAAAGAGGAAATGGATTGAGTGGTTTATTGGCCCTGGATATCGAACCGGGTCGTGTCAAAAAAATGCAGGCCGACTTACAACGTCTGCACCTGACGGCCGACGTCCGGTGCGCAGATGCGGCCCGAACCGATCTGTGGTGGGATGGACAACTTTTCGACCGTATTCTGCTCGATGCTCCCTGCAGTGGTTCGGGGGTCGTCAGACGCCATCCGGACATCAAATGGTTGCGACGCGAAGAAGACATCCCGGCGTTGGCCCAACGTCAGTTGAATTTGTTGACCCGATTGTGGCCCACACTGAAAAAAGGGGGGCGCCTGCTCTATGTCACCTGTTCTCTGTTCCAGGAAGAAAATAGTGCGGTGATTCAGCGTTTTCTCGAGGGGACGGAAGGGGTCAAGGAAGGGACTTCGAGACAAAATAACGAGGTGATGCACAAAATGGGCGAATCTGGGTCCGTCCCTCGCTGGGAAAATGGGCAACTGCTGCCAGACGACATTCATGATGGTTTTTTCTATGCTGTTCTCCAGAAGTTTTAGGCGGTTTTTGGCATTTTCTTCGTTTCTATGGGTTTTTTTGGCCCACGCCGAAGGTATCGATATCCAGAGTACAGAGGTGCAGTGGATAGATTCGGCAAACGTCTCCCTGACGACAAACTTTATGGTCAATTTGACTGCGGCTCTGAAAGAAGCCGTGGAAAGAGGGATTCCTCTGACCTTCAGCATCGATTTCAGTCTGATCCAGCCCCGTTGGTACTGGTTCAACCGCCAGGTACTGACCTGGCACCAGGAACGGCGTTTGAGTTACAACCCGTTGACCCGAGTGTATCGTTATTCCATCGGCGGTCTCTACCTGAATTTTTCCTCGTTGGACGAGGCCCTGCAAGCGCTGGAAACCGTCAAGGCCGTTCCCGTGCCCAGCCAGATGTCGCTTGGCAAAGGAGAACAGTATCAGGCACGACTTCACATTGAACTGGATACTTCGCATTTGCCTAAACCTTTTCAATTGGATGCATTATATTCCGGCGATTGGACCTTGACCTCACCGCACCGTGAATGGATGTTCACCCCTTGAAGCGGATTCCTGTCCTTCTGGGAATGCGTTCCCTGTGGTTTCTCCTGCCGATCTTTGGTGGGGCGACGACCTTTCTGGTCATTCTGTCCGTAGCAACTGCGAATACCACCCTGTTTGCGGCAGATTACCCCAGACTGCTCATGGGGGGGGCCACCGTGGCCTTGCTGTTGATGGGGTTGATTGCCTATCAATTGGTTACGCTCTATCGCAAGTGGCGACAACAGATTTTCGGCTCGAAACTGACTTTCAAACTGGTATTGTTGTTGGTGGGTATGGCCGTACTGCCCGGAACATTGGTTTATGGCGTATCCGTCCGTTTTCTGTCGAGCAGTATTGAATCCTGGTTTGATGTGAATGTGGATAAAGCATTGACGGCGGGCCTGGGTTTGGGACGCACGGCCTTCGACAGCCTGCTGGATGATCTGGTCCACAAAGCGACGACGATGTCCTCGGTGCTGGCCGATGCGACGGCCTTGGATGAATTTTCTCTCCTGCAGCAGTTGCGCGAGCAATTTGGTGTCCAGGAGGCCACCTTGCTCTCGAAAAATGGGACAGTACTGGCCTTTTCCAGCGCCCGCAACGATGCCCTGATTCCTGAGGGGTTGACCCTGACAGGGAACATCAGCCATCAGATTCGTGCCCAGCGCCCTTATCGAATGGTGGAGAATTTACCCGGCAAGGGGGTTTATCTGCGTGTATTGGTCCCGGTCAACCAGATTTCCTTTACTGAAGATTTCAGGGTGTTGCAATTACTGCAGCCCGTTTCCAAAGAGTTGGCGAGCAATGCAGATCAGGTGGAGGCCGCGTGGCGAGGTTATCAGGAACTTCTATTGGCGCGCCATGGCTTGAAAAACTTGTACCGACTGAATCTTTCTCTGGTCTTGCTGTTGACCCTGTTGACGGCCATCGTCCTCGCTTTTGTGGTTTCCGAACGGTTTGGAGCACCTCTCAATGCGTTGGCAGCCAGCACCCGGGCGGTGGGCGCAGGGGATTTCAGCATCATGACCCCGGTCAGCAGCAACGATGAACTGGGGGTATTGACGGCATCCTTCAATACCATGACCCATCAGTTACGGGAGGCATCACAGGCCCGACAGCGTTATCAGCAGGGGTTGACCGAGGCCAAGATCTACCAGGAAAGCATTCTCTCGAACCTCTCTGCGGGCGTGCTGGTGCTGGATCCCCACCTACATCTCAAAAGTGCCAATTTCAGTGCCCAGCAGATGTTGGGATTGTCCGGATTGGAGGGTATCACTTTAAATGAATGGGGCTACCGAATGCCCTCGCTGCTGCCCATCGTCGATTTTCTGAAAAAGAATTTTTCCAATTCCTTTGCCCAGGGATGGGAAGGGGATGCTGAGTACGATGGTGAACAGGGACACTGCAAACTTCATTTCAAGGGATCACGTTTGTCAGAAGGTTTGGGAGGCGATTGGGTCCTGGTATTTGACGACATCACTCAGATGGTTCAAGCCCAACGTTATGCGGCTTGGGGAGAAGTGGCGCGCCGTCTGGCCCACGAAATAAAAAATCCCTTGACTCCCATTCAACTGGCTGCGGAGCGACTGGAGCACCGTTTGCAGGATCGTCTGAGCGAAGGAGACGCTGAGTTGCTGAAACGCTCTACCCGTACCATCATCAATCAGGTAGACGCCCTCAAAAACATGGTCAACGATTTTAGTGAATACGCCAAAGTCTCGCGTCTGGTGGAGGAGAGTTTTTCTCTCAACGAATTGATTCGGGAGGTGTTGGTATTGTACGAGAATGCAGGAGAGCATATCATCCTCCAACTGGATCCAGACCTTCCAAAAATTCAGGGAGATACCATACGATTGCGACAGGTCATCCATAACCTGTTGCAGAATGCGCTGGATGAGGGACGGGATCAAAAAGACTTCAGAGTGCAGGTGATCACCGGTCAGGAAGAGGAATGGGCCAAACTGAGCATATCGGACAATGGGCAAGGATTTTCTGAGCAAGTGATCGCCCGGGTGTTTGAACCTTATATCACGACCAAATCCAAGGGGACCGGCTTGGGGTTGCCTATCGTCAAGAAGATTGTGGAAGAGCATCATGGTCATATTCGGGCTTTCAACAGTGTTGCGGGAGGGGCAACCATCGAGGTCAGGTTGCCTATGGGAAAGGGGAATCGGGGATGAGCAATTTGATCTTGATCGTAGACGATGAAATTGGCATTCGGGAATTACTCTCGGAAATTTTGCGGGATGAAGGCTATGAAGTACAGTTGGCGGCGACTGCCAGCGAAGCCCGAGAACTTCGGCAGCGCCAGCGTCCTGATATGGTGTTGCTCGATATCTGGATGCCTCTGGAAGATGGAGTGACATTGTTGCGTGAATGGGCCAGCACGGGACAATTGACCATGCCGGTGGTGATGATGTCGGGACATGCGACGGTGGATATGGCCGTGGAGGCAACCCGGATGGGGGCCTATGGTTTTTTGGAGAAACCCATTGCCCTGCCTAAACTCCTGTCTACCGTGGTTCGTGCCATGCAGGCCGGAAAAGAGGTACGTCAACAGACTTTATCCAGTCATCAACTGGGCCGTTCTGCCGTGATGAACGAGTTACGGCAACGCCTCGATCAAATTGCTTCCCAGGCGGTCCCCCTCTTTTTGATGGGGGAGCCGGGATGCGGTATCGAATTGATCGCCCGCCACCTGCTCAAACCCAATGCGCTCTGGTATGCCCCAGAGGATATGCATTGGCTAGAGGAAAACCCGTTTCAGCCTCTGCAGGATTATCAGGGGGGAATCATCTTCATTGCCGAGTTGGCGCACTTGAAAGCCGCAGAGCAGCAAGGCCTGATGCAACTGATATCCAAGTTGTCACGCTATCACCTGCGCTTGATTTGTGGCAGTATCCATCCCCTGGGAGAATTGATCCGCAACGGGCATCTGGCTGCCGCATTTTTGGCCCAGATGGGTGGGGTGTCCCTGGTTGTTCCCGCTTTGCGTGAACATGCGGAAGACATTCCGGAAATCGCACTCACTTTTCTCAATCGCATGATCGAAACTGGAGAAATCCCTGTTCGAACCCTGACCAGTGGGGCGCTCAACCTCCTGCGCCAGCAACGATGGCCGGGCAATTTGCCCATGCTGGCCAGCGCGGTACGGACCCTGGCATTGACGGCTTCCGGGTTTGAAATCACCTTTGAGGATGCCCAGCGATTTATCACGGATTATGAAGGTGAGCCCGGTGAGGAACCCGATACGGTCGATGAAATCCAACGCGCCGGATTGATTCGGGATTTGGTGACTTTGTATGAGAAACCCCTGCGCGAGGCACGGGACGAGTTCGAGAAGGGCTATTTTGAATTCCATCTCAGAGATGCCAGAGGCAATATCTCTCGGGTCGCTGAACGGGTCGGGCTGGAACGGACTCATCTTTACCGAAAATTGAAACAACTGGGAATTCATGGTGTTCTTTACCGCAACGACAGTGAGAAGGGATAGGGTGACTTTTCCTTTGCCGCAACCCTTCTTGGCCATCGATAAGGCATGACGATATCGCCGACACGCCGCTGGTTGATTCTCTCCCACGGGTTCAACATGGATGGAAGGGCGGCCAGTCTGACCATCACGGACAAGATTCCTCACCTCGGGGCGGCAGGCATTGAACCTATCGTACTCAGCGCGGTGACCGGAGTCAGGGATTCGCGTTTCGTTCATGAACAATTACTTCCCTGGGGGCCTTCCGGATTTCGTTTTGACCTGCGTCACCTACTGGCTTTGAAATGGGGACGAGATTGGCGTTATCGCGTGGTCACCGGCTTGACTTCGCTGCTTCTGGCCCCATTCATCATCCTGGAACGATCGGTCATGGGGCTGCAAAGTCAATGGTCCTGGACTCCGGCCGCCATTTATCGGGGATGGAAAATGATTCGGCGCTATCAACCGGAACTCATCTACTCCACAGGCGGCGCCTATTCGGCCCATTGGGCGGGATACTGGTTGAAAAAACTGACAAAAGTTCGCTGGATTGCCGAGGTCCATGATCCCATGGTTTTTCCAGGAACGACCCCGGCCACCCGAAATCTCAAGTTTTGGGCTCGTCTGGAAGGGATGATCTGCACCGAGGCGGATATGGCTTGGTGGTTTACCGAGCAGGCTCTGGCCAGTGCATTGAAACGTCATCCGCAATTGGGCAAGCGCGGTTTTACGATATTGCCGGGGGCCGAACCTCCCCAGGTCAAGGCCCCCTATCAAAAGGGGGCTCGTTTGCGTCTGGGGCACTTTGGTTCTCTCTCCGAGGTGCGTACGCTGCGTCCCTTTGTGGAAGCCTTTGCGCGTTTTGCCCAATCCTGCCCGGAACAGGCTGGAGACATGGAAATTCATTGTTATGGAGGAAACATCGATGGGGCAGGTCGAGAGGCCATTCAACGGTTGGGAATACAACAATATTTCTTCGAACACGGGCGCCTGGAACGAGATCCCATCTCGGGGCTGTCTGGTCGGGAACGTATTCAGCAGGAAATGCACCGGATGGAGGGACTGTTGCTGATCCATGGTCATACGGCCGATTGTGCCGAGTATATCCCTTCCAAATTTTATGATTACCTATGGGCGGATCGGCCGGTGATTGGCCTCGTCCATCTGAATCCCCAGTTGATGGATTTGATCGAAAAGCATGGGGGCTACGCCATCGAGGTGGATCAGAGTGGTGCTTTGGAGGCACTACTGAGCCGGTTGCAGCGGGACTGGGTACAGGACAGGATGCCTCGTTCTGCCCTACCCCCTTTGGGAACCCGCCAGGCAGTGGACACCATCCTGCAAAGAAACGCTGAAACGGGTGGGATGCCATGATATATTCGTCAAGAAGGTTTCTTATCAAGGGGTTAAAGTCACTTATAGGGGGGTACGTAAATCCCTCGTATTTAGGCGATGCCTGTTAATATTATTTGAAAATAACTCAGGATCATGTGCCATGTCCATCATTAAAATAACTAAAAATTACCCGGTTGAAACGGTGTTACGTTCAGTGTACAAAAATATTGTTCTTAAATCTGCGGTGAGAATATTCAAAAAAAGAAAAACAGAAATAAAATTTTGGACTATTCCACATGATCCAATATGCCGTGAAATACTGACATCCGGATTTTATGAAAAAGAACTACTGGAAGGGATGGTTTCATTAGCGAAAAACTCTAAGGGAACCGTGTTAGATGTTGGAGCAAACATTGGTAACCATAGCCTATATTTTTCTAAGTATTTTGATCATGTCATAAGTTTTGAACCAGCTAAAAATAATTGCTGTATATTAAAGGCAAATATTAGGCTGAACAAAATTAAGAACATTACGATTATCGATAAAGCACTAGGAAATATGGATTCAGTAATGTCGGTTAATGATGATCCTGATAATACTAACCATAATCTTCTGGAAGCCGACTTTAGCGATCCCGACAATTTGGTTGATGTGAGAATTGGAGACGACCTCCTTGATCAATTGAATTTACTTTTGCCAGTAGTACTGATTAAGATAGATGTCGAGGGGTTTGAGCCCGCTGTGGTTGAAGGACTATCTAAAACAATTAAGAGAGATAAACCATTAATTTTCTGGGAAGCGTTTTCTCGAGAGAAAGCTCAGGAAACAATTGATATTTTGACTGAGTTGGGCTATAACAACTTTTATCATTTAACAAAAAACAAGTTTATAAATAGGAAAATTAACTCGTTATACAATTCATTTTCGCGATCTGCATATCTATTTGATATAAACCAAAATAGAAAGTTTGACGGAATGAATGTTGGGTCAGTGCGATCTTTGGCTTAATTATTTTATAAAATCTGGACCATATCATTTTGTGTGGAAAGTTTTATGAAAATTCATGGTATGGCGATGTTGAAAATTGGTGGATTACCCCCGGACTTGAAGGTTTACAGTCGAGAACGACGTGCATTTTGATCCAATGTATTACCAAGTAACAGGTTTTATCTGGTGTGTGGTTAGAAAACTCTATGATGTCCCGGAATGCTAATAAATGCCCTCATGAATTACATACTTAAAAAATTACCAACCTCAAGTTATTTGGTTAGAATTCTAACTTATGGAATGCTGGTTTGTCTTCCATTTTCGATTGCCGGTGTAAACTTTTTTGGCGTACTTGTATTATTGGTTTCTATCACATCAAGAGAGTTTTGGTTATCATTCCGCTCGTTAATAAAAAATCCTATTGTCTTGGTAGCAATATTTATGTTTGCCCTGATGTTTCTCGGAATTATTTACACTTCCGGCTCTACGGAGGAAGCGTTTAATACGCTTAATAGGTACAAAAAGATACTTTTCATACCTTTCTTGATCCCACACTTCCAACACCAGGAATATAGAATTACAGCCATAAAAATATTTGCTTGGTCAATCTTTATAACAGTGTTATTTTCTTGGAGCGAATATTTTGGAATAACACACATCAGTGATCCCGCCTATGTAGGAGCGCCACCAGGAGACGCAGTATTCAAAATGCATATTACCCAAGGCATGCTTTTTTCTCTGCTGATTTCAATTGCGTCTGGCATTGCTATGTGTTCCAAAAATATTTATGAACGACTGCTCTTTCTTTCCGTTGTTTTTCTGAGTGTGTTGGATATAGGATGGGTGATGGTTGCCCGCACTGGTAAAGCAATGATTCCGGTGCTGGCAATTTGGGCTACCCTGGAATTCCTTAGAATAGCAGGCGTTAACAAGAGGAAATTCTTTATTTTTCTTGGATTTTCAGTGATGGCAATCAGTATAATCACGGCGATTTTCATGTTAAGCCCGGAAACAAGAATGGGGTCAATCATTCAAGAGATTAAACTAAGCCATCAAAATGGCTCTTTGACGTCTGAAGGAGAACGCGTAGAGTTCTGGAAAAAAGGTGTGATTCTGTTTTCAACCAAGCCAGTACTGGGTTATGGTACAGGTTCAATCTTTCATGAAAGTACACGATTGGCCAATCGATCCTCAACAGAAGTTGGACGACTATCAACTTATAATCTTCATAACGAATATTTAATGTGGGCGGCTCAATTAGGGATTTTTGGATTGTCAGGAATTGTCCTACTATTTTACTATTGGTTTCGCATGTCTTTTGTTGCTACTGTTTCTGAAGGTATCCAAATTAGAGGGCATTGGATTGTACTTTTCACTGGTTGTCTCTTTAACCCTTACCTGAATGACTTTACGGAAGGGTATTCTATGGTTTTACTAATTGGTATTTTTTCTACTCTTCAATCAAAATCAACAAGAAAAGAAATGTCAATTTAAATCCAAATTGTTCATTAAGGATTTTTCGTTGCCATAATGGTCAGACGGTTCCGATGCATTAGCCCACATGGAAGTGAACCAAGCACTTTGTTTTCTTGGAATCGACAGCATCAGTCGTTTTGGCTCATCGGTCTTTGAATTTGTTTTGCGAGGAGTCGCTTTGCGCCATCCCTGCGAACTGCTTTTCCACGCACTCCCCAACAGACAGCACGAGGCCATGCAGGGTGGAAAAGAGAATCAAGGCTAAAATGCCAAGGTCTGGAGAATATCCAGAACGGCGTTGACCGGGAGGGTTTCCAGGCATTGGCTTCTGCTGTGTGCATGGCGGTCACATCCCTCTTGGTGGCAGGGCACACAAGGCCCTGATCCCTGAATGATCCAGACATTTCCTTGATGTTGGCTTCCTTG
>JAJZFH010000009.1 GCA_021805445.1 Pseudomonadota bacterium | reverse complement strand
AATATTCACTTTTGTCTTTCATTTTTTTGCGCTTTCTGTTACCATACCGGCACTGCATGCGACAGGTAGTGCAGTGTCCCTGACCTTATCCATTCATTTCTGAATGTCTTTTGCCGGTTAGTGACTTACGCCGGCGGTTCTCCGCTGTTTTTTCATCTGAGGCTCGTGTGAACCCTCCTGGGTTCCCTTTACCTGTCGCTTCGCCCTCGAGGATTAGTACATTGACTACCCCCATGTTGTTTGAACACTTGAATCTGGACCCCCGTCTGCTCAGCGCTGTCACCGAAGCCGGTTACACCGTGCCCACCCCTGTCCAAGCCCAGGCCATTCCTGCCTTGCTGACGGGCTCCGACCTGATGGTCACCTCACGCACCGGGTCGGGCAAAACCGCCGCCTTCATGTTGCCGGCCCTGCATCGCTTGGCGACCCGCCCCTTGACCGGGAAAGGCCCGCGTCTGCTGGTCCTGTCTCCCACCCGTGAATTGGCCAGCCAGATCACCGAAGCCGCCAAAACCTATGGCAAAAATCTGAAACAGATTCGTACCGTCACCTTGCTGGGAGGAACCCCCTATCCGGTTCAGAACCGCAATCTGGCACGCCCCTATGATATTTTGGTGGCCACACCGGGCCGTTTGCTCGATCAGATGGACAGTCGACGGGTCGATCTGTCCCAAGTCGAAATGTTCGTCCTGGACGAAGCCGATCGCATGCTCGACATGGGGTTCATCGACGATGTCAAGCGCATCGCCAGCGCCACCCCGGCCACCCGTCAGACCCTGATGTTTTCTGCCACCTTCGACAAACCCATCGCACGTCTGGCCGAAACCCTCCTGCGGGAACCCGTACGCATCGAGGCCACTTCCCTCAAGGCCGCCCATGAAAACATCGACCAGCGCCTCCACTATGTAGACAATCTGGCCCACAAGAATCGCCTGCTGGCCCATCTGTTGACCGATATCGAACTCAATCAGGCCATCATTTTTACCGCCACCAAGCGCGACGCCGATCTGCTGGCCGACGATCTGAGCGGGCAAGGACACTCTGCGGCCGCACTTCACGGCGACATGCATCAGGGCGCCCGCAACCGTACCCTGGATGGACTGCGCCATGGACGTTTGCGCGTCCTGGTGGCCACTGATGTGGCCGCGCGCGGCATCGACGTCCCCGGCATCAGTCATGTCATCAACTATGACCTGCCAAAAGTTGCCGAGGATTATGTCCACCGCATCGGTCGTACCGGCCGTGCCGGCAACAAGGGGATCGCCATTTCCCTGGCCAGCAGTCGTGATTTCCTGCAACTGCAGCGCATCGAACGCTTCACCGGCAAATCCATCGATGTTCATACCATCGCCGGATTCGAACCACGCACGCCCATCCGCCCCCCCTCCCGGTCTGCTGCCCGACCAGGAGGACCTGCTGCGGGCAAGGGAGGACGTCATAGCCCGGCTCAGGATCGTCCCCAACACCGCGAGGCCCGCACCCCCTGGTCTGAGCAACGCCAAACCAAGGCGCCCATTCGCAAACGTGCTGGCTAACCCTCGCTAAAGGTGGTTCATGTCTGATCTGGTGCGCAGACTGAAAGGCTTGTGGGTTCTGGCACTACTGACCACCTGGTTGGCCTTGGTCCAGTTACCCCTGTTTGACGAGGATGAAGGGGAATATGGAGAAGTCGCTGTGGAAATGGCCCACAGCGGCGACTTCGTCACGCCCACCCTGAACGGGCAACCTTTTTTTGAAAAACCCATCCTGGCTTTCTGGCTCATGGCCCCTCTGGTCAAGATATTCGGCGTCCATGCCTGGGTTTTCCGTTTCCCTTCCCTGCTGGCCTGCCTGCTCTGGATGCTCGTTCTGGACCGCTTCGCGCGCCAACACTGGGGTCCTGAAGCCGGGGCTCTGGCCGCCTTGCTCTGCGCCACCTCCCTGGGTGTCACGGTATCGGCCCATGCCGCAGCGATGGACGGGGTCCTCTGTCTCCTCATCACCCTCGCCCAACTGGACCTCTATCTGGCCTGGAAAACGCGAGATCCCTGGGCCGAACGACGGATCTGGCTGTGGATGGCGCTTGGCTTTCTGGCCAAGGGGCCCGTGGCCGTGGTGGTCCCCGCACTCACCAGTTTCCTGTTCTACGGACTCCGTAAAGAATGGAAGAATTGGTTCCGCAGCGCCTTCAATGGCTGGGGATGGCTCATTTTTTGTGCGCTGGCCTTACCCTGGTATGTCGTCCAATACCACTTGATGGGAACACGCTTCATCGATTATTTTTTGTGGCGGGAAAACCTCGGGCGTCTCACCGGCACGATGCAAGGACACGGGGGAAGTGTCCTGTATTACCTTCCCGTGCTGTTGGTGATTGCCTGGCCGCATACCCCTCTGTTATTGAAATCACTGGGAGAAGGTTGGCGCGATCGCGCCAACCCCCTGACCCAGTTCCTGTTGCTCTGGTTTGCCACGGTTTTCATCCTGTTTTCCCTGGCGCACACCAAGTTGCCGCACTATCTGCTGATCGGGCTACCCCCACTCTTCCTGCTCATGGCCCAACACCGCCATTCCCTCAAACCTTCCCGAATCCTCTGGCTCCCGTGGCTCATCATGCCCGCTCTGGTCATCGGTTTACCTTTCATCGTCCACTATCAGGCTCAGACCACTTCCAGCCCCTACCTGCGCGCCCTGTTTCTTCAAGGCCCGGACATTTTTACCGGCGGCTGGTGGGCAAGCGTGGTCAGCATGCTGGTACTCTGCGCCCTTCTGGGGTTCGTGGTCATTCGGACACGCCCGATACCCGCCGATCTTTCTGCGCGTAGCCTGGCCCTGCTGGGGGCCACCGGGGTGATGAGTACCCTGATGCTGACCACGGTGCTCATGCCCGTGGCCGCCCGTCTGCAACAAACCCCGGTACGCGTTCTGGCCCAGTGGGGCCGTCAGCACCCAGGGCCCATCGTTGCGGACGACCGCATGCCCAGTTTTGCCGTATACAGTGGGAAACCCACCGTCAACAGACCGGCTCATGCCGGAGACTGGGTCTTTGCCCGGGCAGACCACCTCTCCGACCTCCCTCCCCATGTCGTCCTGCATGCCGCAGGGGGCCTCTATCTG
Source organism: Pseudomonadota bacterium (assembly GCA_021805445.1). Lineage (GTDB taxonomy): Bacteria > Pseudomonadota > Gammaproteobacteria > Burkholderiales > Ferrovaceae > Ferrovum. The sequence continues at coordinate 17,898 of JAJZFH010000009.1, read as the reverse complement.
GTTCAAATCCTACCCCAATGACCCCTCCTCTCTTCCCTGCTCAAACGCTTTGGCGCTGGACCTTCCCTTTGGCATGTCTGGGGCTGGCCCTCGAAGTCGCGCTGACCTGCACCAATTTACCCCTGTTCGAGGTATTGCATCAGCTTTTTTCCTCACTCCCTCCTCTGCTGTGGACCCACTGGACAGCGTTGGGGGACTCCACGCTGGTCCCTCTGATCCTGTTTCCCTGGTGGCGACGCCGCCCGGATCTGTTGTGGGCGGCCCTGTTGGCCTCCTTGCTGGCCTTCCTCTTTTCCCATGGACTCAAGCATTGGATAGACGCGCCTCGCCCCCCCGCCGTTTTGACGGTGGCGGTCATTGGCCCTCGCCTGTTGCATGGGTCCTTTCCCTCGGGACATACCACCGCCATCTTCACCCTGGTCGCCCTTCTCATCCATGGTCTCCCGCTCCGCGCTCCCGGTGTGCGCTGGACCCTGATTCTCGCGGGATTGGCCGTAGGGGCCTCCCGTATCGCCCTCGGGGTACACTGGCCCCTGGATGTGCTGGTGGGGGCGGCGGGCGGCTGGCTCTGCGCCCTCGCCGGACTGGCCTGGGCACAGCGCTGGACCTGGGGCACGACCCAGGGGCGCTGGCTACCCTTGCTGATGTTGGTCCTGCTCGCGGCCTTTGCCCTGTTCCGGGGGTCCGAGGGTCTGCCCGGCGTCTTTTGGTCCGAAAAGGCGTTTGCGTTGGCCATGCTGATCCTCGGATGGCGTGCAGGACGCCACGCTCCACCCCCGATAACGAAAACCCTGGACTAATCAAGGTATAATTCTGGCACCTTATGGGCCGTGGGTTGCCCTGATTCAACAAAGGATTTCAACGAATGACGGTTTCTCCTCACCCTCTGCAACACCTCTTCGACAATAACCGCCTTTGGGTGGATTCCATGCTGGCCGCGGACCCCGATTTTTTCAAGGCACTGGCCACCCAACAGGCGCCTGAATACCTTTGGATCGGTTGTTCCGACTCTCGTGTTCCGGCCAATCAGATCACCGGGCTGGCCCCTGGAGAAGTCTTCGTCCACCGTAATGTGGCCAATGTCGTCGTGCACAGTGACTTCAATTCCCTGTCGGTCCTGCAGTTTGCCGTAGATCGGTTGAAGGTGCGCCATATCATGGTGGTCGGTCACTATGGCTGTTCGGGTGTACATGCAGCCTTGACCGGGATGCGCGTCGGGCTTGCCGACAACTGGTTACGACACGTCAGGGACGTGCATGAGAAACATTGGGCCCTCATCGAACAATGCCCTGCCGACCTGCGTCATGATCGTCTGTGCGAATTGAACGCCATGGAACAGGCCCTCACCGTCTGTCAGACCACAGTGGTCCTGGACGCCTGGGAGCGCCAGCAACCCGTCACCGTCCATGCCTGGGTCTATGGGGTAAACAATGGCCAACTGCACGACCTCGGCTTTGCCGTCTCCTCCCCCCAGGACCTGAGAACCCGCTACGCTGCCACTCTGGAACTCATCTCTGCGCGGATCAGTTGCGTTGGCAGTGCGGACAATACCAGGTAGAGCGTTGTCCCTGACGAAGTTGGCGGATGGGGGTTGCACAGCGCACGCAGGGTTGTCCCGTGCGACCATAAACCTGGTGTTGATGCTGAAAATACCCCCCCTCCCCCGTGGCCCCCACAAAATCACGCAGGGTGCTTCCACCGGCCTGGATGGCCTGTTCCAGGACCTGACGCACCGCTTGTGCCAGACGATGGTAGCGCTTCAGGCCTATCCGGCCCGCCGCGCAGCGCGGGTCGATCCCGGCCAGAAAGAGGCTTTCGCAGGCATAGATATTGCCCGCCCCCACCACCAGTCGCCCTTCCAGCAACAGGGGTTTGATCGCCCTCTTCAAACCGCGCGTGACGCGATGAAACCAGGCTCCGTCAAACCCTGATTCCAAGGGTTCCACGCCCATTCTGGCAAAACAGGGGTGGGTCTGCCAGAAAGGGGCCGAGGAGGTTTCGGGAAGGCGGGGGACCCAGAGCAGGGTACCGAACCGGCGAGGGTCGCGATAGCGCACCAAGCTCCCGTCCGCGAACAACAGATCCACGTGATCATGCCGTTGTGCGGGCGCCGCCCGAGGCAGGTAGCGCAGGGTTCCGCTCATGCCCAGATGAACGATCAGCGCCCCCTGGCTCATCTCCAGCACCAGATATTTTCCCCGTCGTCGCACCTGCAGAACCCGTTGGGGTTCGGGATCCGCCAACGCTGGAGGAACAGGGTGACGCAGACGGCTTTCCCGAATCACGGCGCCCACCCAGATCTGGCCGGTCACATGGGGGCTGAGCGCTTGGCGGGTGACTTCGACCTCAGGCAATTCCGGCATGTTTCAAGGCTCGAGAGTGAAGGGATTGAAATGGGTGTGGTCATCATAAAAATCTTCCTGTTCTGCCCGTTTGAGGAAATTGACCAAGGCATACGTGAGCGGGGTGGCCAAAGTTTCCCAAAACACCTTGATGCCATACTCCAGTATCGCCACCTCGATCAAGTCCCGAGTCTCCCATATCCCGTAAAAAGCAATCCCGTAAAAAAGCAGTGAATCCAGTCCCTCCCCAACTGCCGTCGAAACGATGGCGCGCATCCATAACCATCGTCCGCGTGTCTTCACTTTGAGACGCGCCAGCACATAACTGTTGGAAAAACTGCCACACCAGTAGGCCAGCATGGAACCGGCGGCAATCCGCCAGGTATTGCCGAACACCCCTTCCAGCTGCCCCTGAAAAGTCGCCATGAAGGCGTTGTGCGCGGGAGGCAGGGAGACGATCACCCAGGCCATGAGAGCAGCAAAGGCCAGAGCCGTAAATCCCGCCCAGACGACCCGACGATCGCGTGCATAGCCATAGACCTCGGTCAGGACATCTCCGAAAAAATAGGAAATGGGAAAGAACAGAACCCCCGCCCCCACGGTGAAAGTCCTGAAACCCGGCACACTGAGCGTCGTCTGTTTGGCGGCCCCTATCAGGTTGGTACACAGCAGGATGCAAATAAAAGCCGCCATGATCAAATCATAATAACGGTAGTGTCTGCCCTGCGCCGCAGTTGGGAGGGTCACGAAGAGCAACTCAGGGTCAACGCCTCGGCCCAGTCCGGAGGCGCGAGAGCCCAGGCAGAAAATTCGGGATGCTCGTCACAGGGGGTACGCAGTACGCTTTCCAAGTTGCGAGCCATTGCAAAGTCTCCCTGTTGGGCCTGACGAATCGCCAATTCTGCCAGATAGGTGCGCAAAACATATTTGGGGTTGGTGGCGCGCATCCCCTGTGCCCGCGCCAACGCAGAACCTTCTTCCCGCACACATCGTTCCTGGTAGTCTCTCACCCATTCAGTCCAGGGGGACGGGCCTTGAAATTCCTCTTCTTCCTCCAGACGCACGGGCTCCGCCTGCACCGCATCCTGGGACAGAAAGCGAAAGAAGCGGGTAAAATCCGCCCGGTTCTGGTGCAGGAGAGACAGCAGGGTATCCACTAAAGACGGGTCCCCCGGCAACGCTTGCTGCCATCCCAATTTGCGGCGAAAACGGTTCAGCAGGGACGTGGCAAACAGCGTATCGTACCGCCCCAGCACAGCCTGTATGCCCTTTTCATCGTCGATCAGCGCGCTCAACGCGCTACCCAGGACCGCGCAATTCCAAGCCCCGATCCAGGGTTGTTGGTCATAGGCATAACGTCCTTCCTGATCGGAATGATTACCGATGAACTGCGGGTCGAAACGATCGAGAAAAGCAAAGGGTCCATAGTCGAGCGTCAGCCCCAGCAGGGACATATTATCGGTATTCATGACCCCGTGGCAAAACCCCACCGACTGCCAGGCCGCCATGAGGTGGGCGGTACGTTCGACCACCTCCCCCAATACGCTCAACACCGGATTGGGCTGGTGTCTGGCCTCGGGGTAATGAAACGCCATCAATAAATCGAGCAATCGCTTCAATTCGGCGGGGAACCCATGCCAAGCCAGATGTTCCACATGACCAAAGCGCAAAAAACTGGGGGCCACGCGTGCCACGATGGCGGCAGTTTCGCGCATTTCGCGTCGCACGGGCAGGGGGGAAGTCATCAGGGCCAGAGCACGGGTGGTAGGAATCCCCAACCCCGCCATGGCTTCTGACCCAAGATATTCACGCAAGGAAGAGCGCAGCACGGCACGCCCATCCCCACGCCGCGAATAAGGGGTCATCCCTGCCCCCTTGAGTTGAATTTCCTGATTTCCTGCCGGAATTCGTCCCAGGGTATGGGCCCGTCCATCACCCAGCAACCCTGCCCACTGGCCAAATTGATGTCCGGCATAGGCACTGCACCAAGGGACTTGTGGTCCATTTCCCGAAAAGTAGGCACCGGCTTCCTGCGTAGGGTCCTCGGGCAAACCCAGTTCCTGCGCCAGAGTTGAATTCCATAATCCCCACTGGGGCTCGGGCAAACCTTCACAACGCGTTTGACGAACGAACCCCTCCCCCCAGTCATGCCAAAGAGGCGGTCGAAAAAAATCCCAAGAAAAGGGGGTAGTGTCCATCTTGGGATTCTAACGCGATTTAGACTTAAAATAAACTCCCGGGCACCAAAGTACCCGAAATGAGTGATTTCGTCACAGGGTCAGCGATAGGGTTTTATGGGTTCCATCACAGAAGGGGCTGTTGAAAGACTGACCACAGCCACAGATGTACAGGGTCTCGTCTTGTTCGGCAACGAATTGGCGAGGGCTTTTGCCAGACCCTTCATGGGAACCATTACACAGTCCATCGGGGCTCTTTCCACAAACACAGAGCCAATATTCCTGACCTTGCTTGACTTCCACTGCGTGAGGCATGATGTTCTCCTATATAATTGGGTGGTTTTTCGGAAATTATATTGTACGCGTTCGTACTAAATACGCAACCCCTTTATGCCCACCACTCGTTTTGAATTTCTCCCCACATTGCGCGAATTGGTGCGCACCTACCAGGCTTTTGATGCCTTTTCGGGTAGCCATATCCGAACCCTGGGACTGACGACACCCCAGTTCGATGTCATTGCCACCCTGGGCAATACTCAGGGCATGAACTGTCGGGATATCGGTCAAAAAACCCTGATGGTCAAGGGAACCTTGACGGGCGTACTCGACCGTCTCGAGCAAAAGGGCTTGATCATCAGGATTTCTCACCCTACCGACGGACGGAGCACTCTGGTCAGGTTGAGCCCTGTCGGCGAAGAACTGTTTGCTCGGGTATTTTCGGCCCATCTGGCCCACCTGGAACCGGTCTTCGCTCTGCTGGGCCGGGAGACCCTGGAAACCCTGCGCCAACATCTCGAACAGTTGCGCCACAGTCTGGAAAAACAGTCCGACCCCTCCTCCGATCAGGAAGACTTCAGTCGGGAACGGCGTTGAGCCTTGGGGTCTACTTGGCGAGGCCGGTAAATTTCCACGCGATCCCCCGGACGCAAGGGAGTGGTCAGACTGCGGACCCGACCCCACACCCCGATCGCCTCCCGCGCCCAATCGATGTCCGGATACTCCTCCAGCACGCCCGACACCGCCAAGGCATCCGCGACGAGCGCCGTATCGGAAACCCTCACCTTTCGGATGAATTGGTGTTCGGGCAACGCATAGACGACGGTGACTTCCATGGTTCACTCTCCATACAGGTCATCCGCACGCTTGACGAAGGCATCGACCATCGTATTGGCAATCGTATGAAAAACCGGCCCGACCATTTTTTCCAGTAAAAAACTGGCAAAGCGCCATTCCAGGGCGAACTGGATGCGGCAGGCCTCCGTTCCCAGGGGAATGAAACGAAACTCCCCCTGTAAATGCTGAAAAGGCCCTTTCTCCAGAACCATGACCACGGAGTGGTAGGGCGTACCCTGATTGCGCGTCGTAAAACTCTGGCGAATGCCATGAAAATTGATGTGCAAGGTCGCAACCGTTTGATGTCCCTCCCGTTCATGAACCTCGGCAGCGCCGCACCAAGGCAGGAAATGGGGGTATTGAGGGATATCTTCCACCAGCCCATACATTTTTTCGGCGGAATACATCACCAATACCGACTTTTCTACACGCGTCACAGAGCCACCCTAGGGTAAAATGCAGGATTCCGCACAAGATACCCCATCATGAGCCTGATCGACAACCGTAAAGCCTTTCACGATTATTTCATCGAAGAGCGCCACGAGGCGGGCATTGTCCTGGAAGGATGGGAGGTCAAGGCCATCCGCGCCGGCAGAGCACAAATCAAGGAAGCCTATGTGGTGATCCTGGAGGGTGAGTTGTATCTGTTGGGGGCTCATATCAGTCCCTTGCCCACGGCCTCCACCCATATCCATCCGGACCCGACCCGCACCCGCAAGTTGCTCCTGCACGCCGAGGAAATCGCCAAACTCATCGGCAAGGTGGAACGGGCGGGCTATACGCTGATTCCCGTCAACCTGCATTACAACAAGGGACGGATCAAGGTCGAAATCGGGTTGGCCAAGGGTAAAAAGCAACATGACAAGCGCGAGGCAGAGAAAGAAAAAGACTGGGAACGGGAAAAGCAGCGCTGGCTGAAACAACGCTGAGAAAACATCCTCGGTGCGTGACGGAGGGGGAGCCGTTTCAACGCCACCCACCCCGCCTCAGGTGAACATCACAAAGGCAACCGCCGCAAGGAAAAGGATGATAGTGATGGTTTCTAGCATGAGTCCATGCTACCCCCCTCCCCGCCGCCCTGTCAACGCCTTTACAATTACGCCAAGTTGGCGATCAGCGCCGCACCGAACCCTGAACAGGGGACCTGTTGGGCCCCCTCCATCAAGCGCGCAAAATCGTAGGTCACGGTTTTGGCCTTGATGGTTTTTTCCATGGTGTGAATCAGGGCATCTGCCGCCTCCACCCAACCCATATGGCGCAACATCATCTCTGCGGACAAAATCAGGGAACCGGGGTTCACGTAGTCCTTTCCTGCATACTTGGGGGCCGTCCCATGGGTGGCTTCAAACAGGGCCACCGTATCGGACAGATTGGCTCCCGGAGCAATCCCGATACCCCCCACCTGGGCCGCCAGGGCATCGGAGATGTAATCCCCGTTCAGGTTGAGAGTCGCGATGACATCATATTCGGCGGGACGCAAGAGGATTTGCTGAAGGAAAGCATCCGCGATCACGTCCTTGATGACGATCCCATTGGGCAAACGCATCCAGGGCCCCCCCTCCAGCAATTCCGCACCAAACTCGCGACGGCACAGGTCATACCCCCAACTTTTGAACGCTCCCTCGGTGTACTTCATGATATTTCCCTTATGTACCAGGGTCACCGAACGACGTTGATTGTCCAGGGCATACTGAACGGCTTTGCGCACCAACCGTTCCGTCCCTTCGCGGGAAACGGCCTTGATCCCGATGCCGGAAGTCTCAGGAAAACGGATGGATGTCACATTCATTTCCTGCTGCAGGAAAGCGATCAATTTACGTGCCTCGGGAGATTCGGCCGGCCATTCGATGCCCGCGTAAATATCCTCCGAATTTTCCCGAAAAATCACCATGTCGGTCTTATGGGGCTCACGCACCGGACTGGGCACGCCGGTAAACCAGCGCACCGGTCGCAGGCACACATACAGGTCGAGTTGCTGCCGCATGGCCACATTGATGGAGCGAATTCCCCCGCCCACCGGCGTGGTCAACGGTCCCTTGATGGACACGACGTAGTCACGCAGGACCTGCAGGGTTTCTTCCGGCAGCCAGACATCCGGACCATAGATCCGCACCGATTTCTCCCCGGCATATACTTCCATCCAGGAAATCTTGCGTCGACCCGAGTAACACCGCGCCACCACCGCATCCACCACGTCCTTCATGACGGGCGTGATATCCACCCCGATACCGTCCCCCTCGATGAAGGGAACGATGGGCTGGTCTGGGACGTCGAGCCCACCCTTGGAATCGACGAGAATTTTTTCCCCTGCCACAGGGACCACGATATGCTGATACATGAGGGACCTCAACAAAAAAACCCAAGCCGGGCGTGATTAAAATGATTCCCCACGATTATACGACCCTTGTCTCACCTTCGTAAAAACTCTCCCCGCTTTCATCCCTGCCGGTCAACGATTCCCCTGCTCTTGCGTTAGACTGTACAAGGGACGTAACTGTCACTCAACCTCCCGACCCATCTCTACCGATCTTTTTGAGGAAATTCCATGAAAAAATTCATCCTTGCCACCCTGACCGGCCTCATGGCCTTGACGACCGTCGAAGTCATGGCTGCCGATGCTGCACCTGCTCCCATGGCCGCTCCGGCACCCGCTGCCGCACCTGCCGCTGCACCCGCCGCAGGAAAATCTGCGCCAGCGGCAAAGCATGGCAAGAAGAAGCACCATCATAAAAAGCATGCCAAGAAGGCCGCTCCTGCCAACTGAGATTTGATCGCCCGGCGTCAAAAGGCAGAGGTCGTCTCTGCCTTTTTCATTTTCTTCGAGCTTCCTAACCATGTCCAAACCCCGTGTCATCGTTGGTCTTTCTGGCGGAGTGGACTCTTCCGTCGGTGCTCTGCTCCTGAAGGAGCAAGGCTATGAGGTGATCGGACTGTTCATGAAAAACTGGGAAGACGATCCTGAATGTACTGCCCGCGCTGATTTGGTGGATGCCGTGGCAGTGGCCGATGTGTTGAAGATCGACATCGAAGTGGTCAACTTTTCCGCAGAATACCGGGAACGGGTTTTTTCTTATTTTCTCGAGGAGTATCAGGCAGGACGCACGCCCAATCCGGACATCCTGTGCAACTCGGAAATCAAGTTCAAGGCATTTCTGGACCATGCCTTGAACCTCGGGGCAGACAAGATTGCCACCGGTCATTATGCCCGCGTCCAGGAAACCAATGGAAAGATCCAACTCCTGCGCGGACTCGATCCCGGCAAGGACCAAAGTTATTTCCTGTACCGTCTCAACCAGTCTCAACTGGCGTCCACCCTTTTCCCGGTAGGCCATCTGCCCAAACACGAAGTCCGTGCTCTGGCCCAAAAAGCCGGCTTGGGCACCGCCACCAAAAAGGACAGCACAGGCATCTGCTTCATCGGAGAACGCCCCTTTCGGGAGTTTCTGGAACGTTACCTGCCCCGCCAACCGGGCTCCATGGAAACGCCTACCGGAAAAATCGTGGGGCGTCATCAGGGTTTGGCATTTTATACCCTGGGACAACGCCAGGGTCTCGGGATCGGCGGTCCTGGGGAACCGTGGTTCGTGGCCGCCAAAGACATGGAAAACAACCGTCTGATCGTGGTTCAAGGACATGATAACCCCCTGCTCCATCGCCTCGACCTGAGTGCCGGACAACTCTCCTGGATTTCTGGCACACCGCCCTCTCCCGGCACTTATACCGCAAAAAACCGCTACCGCCAAAAAGATGCGCCCTGTCGTCTGACGTATTCAAACGGGAACGGCGTTGCCGACCTCCATTTTGATGATCCCCAGTGGGCGGTCACCCCCGGGCAATCGGCCGTACTCTACCAGGAAGAAGTCTGTCTCGGCGGCGGAATCATTCTGAGTCCTTCCAACGGCGTATGATCAAGGAAGAAGTTTGGCGTTCGATTCCCAAAGGAACGAATGCTTGACCTTCGTTCTGTTAAAATCTGCCTTTTTGCGGATCGATGCCATGGCCCCTACTCCTCTGACCGCTTTGTCTCCTCTGGATGGTCGTTACGGTGTACAACTGGACCCGCTGCGCCCGTACTTCAGCGAATATGGCCTGATCCATTTTCGCTTGAAAGTTGAAGTGGCCTGGCTACTCCAGCTATCCAATCTCCCTGAAATCACGGAACTCCCGATTTTTTCAGCGGAAAGCCAACACCAGTTGAACGCCTTGGTCGAAAACTTCTCCGAAGGCGATGCAGCGCAGATCAAAGCCATCGAGACACGCACCAACCACGATGTCAAAGCCCTGGAATACTGGATACGCGAACGTCTGTCCGGCAACCCGGAAATCGTGACCTGTGCCGAGTTCATCCATTTTGGTTGTACCTCGGAGGACATCAACAACCTGTCGCACGCGCTCATGCTGACCCGTGCCTGTCACAGTGTTCTGTTCCCCACGCTGGATGAATTGATCGCACATCTGGAAAGGATGGCCAAAACCCATGCCGACCAGCCCATGCTGGCCCGCACCCACGGCCAGACAGCCACCCCCACCACGGTGGGCAAGGAATTGATCAATGTGGTGGCCCGCCTGCAACGCCAACGCACCCGTCTCGGACATATTTCCCTGCTCGGAAAGTTCAATGGGGCCGTAGGAAATTACAATGCCCACCTCAGTGCCTACCCAGGGGTAGACTGGCCCAGCGTGGCCCGAAACTTCGTGGAATCCCTGGGCATCTCGTTCAACCCGTACACCACCCAGATCGAACCCCACGATTCCCTGGCCGAACTGATGCAGGGGTTTGCCTTGCTCAATACCATCCTCATCGATCTGAACCGCGACCTCTGGGGCTATATTTCCCTGGGTTACTTCCGCCAGCAACTCAAGGCGGGAGAAGTGGGGTCATCCACCATGCCGCATAAGGTCAACCCCATCGATTTCGAGAACTCCGAAGGCAATCTGGGACTGGCCAATGCCCTTCTGGGCCATCTCGTCGAAAAACTGCCCATTTCCCGCTGGCAACGGGACCTGACCGATTCCACCGTATTGCGCAATCTGGGGGTGGGTCTGGGCCACAGTTTGCTGGGCTATCTGTCCTGCCAGAAGGGCCTGAAAAAATTGGCCGTCGATGCCACACGGTTGAACGATGATCTGGATCATGCCTGGGAAGTTCTGGCCGAACCCGTTCAAACGGTCATGCGCAAACATGGCATGAGCAACGCCTATGATCGCCTCAAGGAAATGACCCGGGGACAAGCCATTACCCGTGAAATCATGCAGAAATTCGTGCAGGAACTGGACTTGCCGGAGGATGACAAGGCACGACTGCTGGCCCTGACCCCCGCCACCTATACCGGGTTGGCCGCCCCACTGACCCGGCAATACACCTGATTCATTCCTGTTCCATCGCCTCGCCTTCCATCCATCAAAAAGTTTGAATACGTTGAAGAGGCGCCTATCATCACTCCAAACAGGCCGACCCTTGGTACGATAAATACCCCTCTTTCGCCTGTAGTTAAGTGCCCTGCGGCACACCATCGCCAAGGGGAATCGGTTTGAGGAAAGGATTCCCCCGTGTATAATTCGTCAACTCTTCCATCACAGGATCATTCGTCATGAAACTTCTGGGTTCCGTCACCAGCCCCTTTGTCCGCAAGGTGCGCATCGTCCTGATTGAAAAACACATCGATTTCGAACTGGTGACCGATACCCTGGTAGGGGATATCCCCCCGATCGAAAAATATAATCCCCTGGGGAAAATCCCCGCCCTGGTGCTGGATGACGGTCTGACCCTGTTCGATTCCCAGGTGATCACGGAATATCTCGACGCCATCAGCCCCGTAGGGCACCTGATCCCGGAAACCCCGCGTGAGCGTGCGGTGGTCAAGCGCTGGGAAGCCATGGCCGACGGCATCCTGGATGCTGGCGTCGCGATCGTCCTGGAAAAACGCCGCCCGGAAACGGAACAAAGTCCCACCTGGATGGAAAGACAACGGGGAAAGATGGAACGGGGGCTTGCCCAGATGGCCAAAGAATTGGGCACCCGCGCCTGGTGTACCGCCGAGGCGCTCAATCTGTCCGATTTGGCCACCGGAAGCCTTTTGTTCTGGCTGGATTTCCGCTTTCCCGAATGGCTCTGGCGTCAGCAATACCCCAACCTGAATGCCTTGGCACTTAAATTGGGGCAACGCAAGTCCTTCAAGGAAACGCTGCCCAATCTTTAAGGGGAACGGCGCAAAGTGTGGCGCAGGGTCGCCACCCCAACGGGAATCAGGGTCAAAATCACGATCCCCAGAATCATTTCCGTGAGGTGCCCTTTGACAAAAGGAACATTCCCAAACCAATGTCCGGCCAGCAGCAAGGCTCCCACCCAGGTAATGGCTCCGATGGCGTTAAAAAAAGCAAAACGTCCATGGGCCATGTCCCCCACCCCCGCCACGAAGGGCGCGTAGGTACGTACGATGGGAACGAAGCGGGCCAGGACGATGGTTTTTCCGCCATGGTGCTCGTAAAAAGCATGGGCTTCAGCCAGGTGCCGGGGATTGAAAAGTACTGAACGTTCCCAGTGAAAGACCTTGGGACCGATCCAGCGTCCAATCTGAAAATTCAGTTGATTTCCCAGAAAAGCGCCCGCAGACAATACCACCCACAACAAGGGAAGATTGAATGGGCCAGGAGTCAAGGCATTCCCGGCAGCGACGGCCCCTGCCACAAACAGCAGGGAATCTCCTGGCAGCAAGGGTGCAATCACCAACCCCGTCTCACTGAAGATGATCAGAAATAAAATCAAATCGGAAGCATACCCATACTGCTGGCTCAAGGCCACCAGATGATCATCCAGGTGCGCCAGTAAATGAAGGATGTCCACGAAATTATGGGGTATCCGGAAGTGTGTTGGTTTTCCTGTCGCTCACCAGAAAATCGGCACGGGTCATGCCCAGTGCCATGGCAATGGGACTGGCCACCAATACGGAGGAGTAGATCCCGAAAAGAATTCCGATGGTCAATGCCAAAGCAAAATAATGCAGGGCTTCTCCACCAAAAAAGAGCATGGAAGTCACCATCAACTGGGTGCATCCATGGGTAATGATGGTCCGACTCATGGTCCGCGTGATGGCATTGTCGATGACCTGAGAAACCGAGGCCCCACGCATCTTGCGAAAGTTCTCTCGTACCCGGTCGAACACCACCACGGATTCATTCACCGAATACCCCAGGATGGCCAACACCGCAGCCAGGACGGAAAGGGAAAACTCCCACTGAAAGAAAGCAAAAAACCCCAGAATGATCACCACATCGTGCAGGTTGGCTACGATGGTGGCCACTGCCGGTCTCCATTTGAAACGCAGGGAAAGGTAGATGACGATGCCCAGAGAAACGAATAAAAGGGCGGCAGAGCCATCCTTGACCAACTCGTCTCCGACCTGAGGCCCGACAAATTCCACACGGCGCACCTGCAAGGAGACATCCTGCTGCCACAACGCCTGACGCACCTTTTCCGAAAGGGCGCCACTGCTGACTCCATGACGCAGGGGCAAACGAATCAATACGTCATGGGAACTTCCAAAGTTCTGCACATTCGCATCGTACAGTCCCAACTGCTTCAGGCTCCGACGCATCCCCGTCAAATCGGCCTGACCCGCCGTATGAACTTCCATGACGGTGCCGCCAGTGAAATCCACTGAAAAATTCAGACCCTTGCTGTACAGAAAAAATACCGCCAACAAAAAAGTGATGAGCGACACCGAGGTGGTGTATTTTCCCCAACTCATGAAGGGAATGTCCCGTTTCATCCGAAAAAATTCCATAGCGTCCTCAGGTCACATGCCGATGGAAAGGTGATCGATCTTGCGGCGGCGTCCGTAGATCAGGTTGATCAAAGCGCGCGAAACCAATACGGAACTGAACATGGAGGTCAGTATCCCAAGCACCAACACCACGGCAAACCCCTTGACCGGCCCCGATCCGAAGGCAAACAGCGCCAGGCCGGCAATCCCCGTGGTCACATTCGAATCCAGGATGGTCCCAAAGGCTCGATCATACCCCGCATGAATGGCGGCCCCCGGCGAATTGCCATTGCGTAATTCTTCCCGGATACGCTCGTTGATCAGCACGTTGGCATCGATGGCCATCCCCACGGTCAACGCAATCGCCGCCATGCCCGGCAAGGTGAGCGTGGCTTGCAGCAAAGACAACAGCCCCACCAGCAAAAGAACATTGACCGCCAGGGCCACCACCGAGATGGTCCCGAACAGGGCGTAATAGACCACCATGAAGACCGCAATGGCGGCAAACCCGATCCAGGTGGAATGGAAACCCCGGGCAATGTTTTCTGCGCCCAAACTGGGTCCCACGGTCCGCTCTTCCAGAAAATCCATGGGGGCAGCCAAGGCTCCTGCGCGCAGCAATAGCGCCAGATCATTGGCCTCTTCGGAACTCTGCAGGCCGGTGATCTGAAAACGCGCCCCCAGTTCATCCTGTATGGTGGCCACGCTGATGGCTTCGGTCTTGCTCTTTTCCAGAAGCAGGATGGCCATGCGTTTCTTGAGATTGTCCCGCGAGACCTGACGGATGATGCGTGCGCCCTTGGCATCCATGCTGATGTTCACGGTGGGGCGATTGCTTTGGGAATCAAAGCCCGCCCCGGCATCGGTAATGACATCCCCGCTCAACACCACGGCTTTGCGCACGAACACCGGAATCCCCTGCCGGTCGAGCACCAGCAGATCGCCGGCTGGCGACATCTGGGTCACCGAAACCGGGTTGGGATGGTCTTCATCCACCAGGTGAATTTCCAGAGAGGCGGTTCGGCCGATGATGTCCTTGGCCTTGGCCGTATCCTGCACGCCGGGAAGTTGTACGATGATGCGGTCCGCGCCCTGCTGCTGAATGATCGGCTCCTTGGCACCCAACTCGTTGACCCGATTACGCAAAGCGAGAATATTCTGTTTGACCGCCTGATCCTGGATGGCCGTACGGGTTTCCGGCTTCAAAGACAGCACCAGATCGTTCCCTTCAGCCTTCAGACTCAGGTCATGGTGCGTGCTTTCCAACACCTGCTGCGCAGAGGACAAGGTCGCCCCATCATGAAAATGGATCAGCAGGCGCTCTCCATCCCGGTTCAACCCATCGTAGTAAATCTGTTTGTCCCGCAACTCGGACCGAATTTCAGCCGTATCCCCTTCCAGTCGTTTGGTCAGCGCGGCCTGTTGGTCCACCTGGAGCAGAAAATGCACCCCTCCCGACAGATCCAGGCCCAGATACATGGGTAACGCACCCATATCCGACAGCCAGGACGGGGAATTGGGCACCAGGTTGAGCGCCACCACATAGCGCTGAGGCTGCCCCTCGGGGTTCAGCGCATGGTCGATAACGTCGCGCGCTTTCAATTGGGCGTCCGTATCGGCAAAGCGCACCCGCAACCCGGCCCCATCGAGGGAAGCACGGGTCGCGACCAACTGAACCGCCTTCAGGGCCTGTTCCACCTGAATTTGCACCCCTGAGCCCACAGGGGGAGTGGTTCCCAACGCGGAGATCTGGACAGCAGGAGACTGACCAAAAAAATTGGGCAGCGTATAGAGTGCGCCCAAGACGATCACACACAAGATCAGCAGATTCTTCCAGAGCGGAAAACGATTCATCAAAATTCCTGGTGAGGCCTCCGGGGCCGGTTTATTATTTGAGGCTTCCCTTGGGCAGCAAATTGCTGACAGCCGAGCGTTGAACCTGAATCACGGTCCCCTTGGCCACTTCGAGGCGGACAAAATTGGCATCGATTTCGACAATCTTGCCGACAATCCCGCCCACCACGACTTCATCCCCCTTGCTCAGGGACTCCAGCAAGGATTTCTGCTCTTTCTGACGCTTCAGTTGGGGACGAATGATCATGAAATAAAGCGCCAGAAACATGAACGCGATGAAGAACAGGTTGATTCCCATATCAGGGGTGGCTCCACCACCGAGCACATCGGCAAAAGCATTTTCGATCAGCATGAGTCTCTCCAAAAAAACTTCACGATTCTAACACGATAGGATCACTTCACTCCATGCGCACGGTCGGCCTGAAATTGTTGGGTGACATCGGTGAGCGTGCCCGTTTCGATGGCGGCGCGCAATTCGCTCATCAATGTTTGGTAGTAATGCAGGTTATGCACCGTATTGAGACGCGCCCCCAGCATTTCTTTGGCCTGCTGGAGATGATGCAGATAACTGCGTGAAAAATGTTGACAGGTATAACAGGTGCAGGTGGAATCGAGCGGCCGCCCATCATTCTTGTACGCGGCATTGCGAATCTTGACATTCCCGAAGCGAGTGAACAACCACCCATTGCGCGCGTTGCGCGTGGGCATGACACAATCCATCATGTCGATTCCCGCCGTGACCGCGTTCACGATATCCTCCGGGGTGCCCATCCCCATCAGATACCGTGGCTTGTGGGCGGGCAACAATGTCGGCGTATGCGCCAGAATACGCTCCCGATCGGCGGCCGGTTCTCCCACGGACACACCGCCGATGGCATAACCCGGAAAATCCAGTGCCACCATTTCGCGCGCCGAGATTTCGCGCAAGGATTCGTACATTCCGCCCTGGATGATCCCGAACAGGGCATTGGGGTTCCCTTCGTGACCGCGCAGGGAACGATCAGCCCAACGCAGGGATAATTCCATGGAGCGGCGAGCCTCTGGTTCCGTGGCAGGATAGGGGGTGCACTCGTCAAAAGCCATGACGATGTCCGAATTCAAGACACGTTGAATCTCCATGGAGATTTCCGGGGTCAGAAATAGACGATCGCCATTGAGGGGGGAACGAAAGGTGACCCCCTCCTCCGAAATATTGCGCAAATCCCCCAAACTGAAAACCTGAAACCCCCCCGAGTCGGTCAGGATCGGGGCTTGCCAGTTCATGAATCCATGCAATCCTCCTTGCGATCGAAACACCTCCAGTCCGGGGCGCAGCCACAAGTGAAACGTATTTCCCAGGATGATCTGGGCCCCCAGGGCCGTCAGTTCATCGGGGGTCACGCCCTTGACCGCTCCATAGGTCCCCACCGGCATGAATACGGGCGTCTCCACCACGCCATGCGGCAAACTCAAGCGGGCCCGGCGAGCTTTGCCGTCCTGGGCCAATACCTCAAACTTCATCTTTTTCTCTTTCCACCAACATGGCGTCCCCATAACTAAAAAAACGATACTCCTGCGCGATGGCATGGGCATAAGCCTGCCGCACCGACTCCATCCCGGCAAAAGCACTGATCAGCATGAGCAGGGTGGAACGAGGCAAATGAAAATTGGTCAGGAGCCGGTCCACCACCTGAAAACGATACCCTGGGGTAATGAACAGGCTGGTTTCCTGGGCGCCTGCACACAATTCCCCCTTGGCTGCAGCGGATTCCAGCGCCCGCAAACTGGTGGTCCCCACCGCCACGACCCGCCCGCCGCGCGCCCGGGCGCGCCGGATGGCCTCCACCGTCTCCGCAGGAAGGTTGAACCATTCCGCATGCATGTGGTGATCCGCCAGACGCTCCACGCGCACGGGTTGGAAAGTCCCGGCCCCCACATGCAGGGTCAGGGAGGCGGTTTCAATACCGCAAGATTGCAAGGTCTCCAGCATGGCCTCATCAAAATGCAATCCCGCCGTGGGGGCCGCCACCGCGCCCGGATTTCGGGCATAGACGGTCTGATAGCGCTCCGCATCCACCGCACCGGCCGCATGATCGATATAGGGGGGCAACGGCAAGGACCCCACCTGTTCCAGCCAGGCATGAAAGTCCAGCCCCGTCCCGGCATCGATCAACGCAACCCGATAAAGGTCTTCAACTTTTTCCAGGACTTCCCATGCCCGACCATCGGCGAAACGGATCAAACCTCCCGCACGGGGCGCGTGACTGGCACGAATCTGCACCCATGCCTCGGAGGATGACACAACCCGTTCCACCAGGGCCTCGATCTGCCCTCCGCTGGATTTCCGGCCCAACACCCGCGCCTTGATCACGCGCGTATCGTTGAAAACCAGAAGATCCCCCGTCGACAGAAACTCGGGAAATTGAGTAAACCACCGATCCTGTAGCCCTTGCGCGGACAAGTAAAGCAGACGGCTGGCACGCCGCACCGCCGTTGGCGTTTGGGCGATCAGGTGGGGTGGCAGAATATAATCGAAGTCACTCGTGCAGAAATCCATGAAGCGCATTATAATGCACGGCTGTTGCCCGGGTGGCGAAATTGGTAGACGCATCAGACTCAAAATCTGACGCTGGCGACAGTGTGCCGGTTCGAGTCCGGCCCCGGGCACCA
>JAJZFH010000067.1 GCA_021805445.1 Pseudomonadota bacterium | reverse complement strand
ACAATCCATCGCCAACGCACAGACCCCCGGCAAAATCACCGCCGCGCTTCGAGATCACGCCCCGACATCGCCAAACTCGCACCCATGACCATGAAAATCCCCTCCTTCATGCATAGTGCAGGCTAGACCCTGGTCTGACTTCTTCGCCTGCTGTTTGACGCGGCCTTCGATCGCGTCTTTCCTGGCGCTGTGGATCAGCATCTGACCTTCGTACTCCCGTTTTGCCGCATCGTGCTCCCTGTGTGCGTTCGCGATCAGCCTATCGAGCGGTCGCAGACCCGCGTCGAGCGCCGGGGATTTCTTGGTGGAGGGGTCTCCCACCACGGCGCCCCACAGGTTGGGGACGATCAGCCACGAATCATTCTGCTTGGGTCTGATTGCGCATCCCGCGCCGATCAGGGAGCCGAGCGCCACCAGCGCCGCCGCCGCCGCCACGTAATCCGGCGGACAGGGCATGCGCTCGGCCTCATCCATCACCCAGGCGCGCAATACCTCGGGCAGCAGCGTCTCCGGTTGGAATGCCGGAACGGGTCGAAGCTCGTGTGCGATGGCACGCGGTGGGGGCCAGCCGGCTACCGCGCCAACGCGTTTTCGCGACGGTCCAGCATTGGCACCTTCACGCAGCGCCGTACCCGCGATCGGTTCGTCGTCATAGACGGTCAGCGGTATTTCTTCATCCGGCGGTGGATTCCAACGCGATCGCATCGTGTCGGCGTGCGCGTCCAGCATCGCAGCGACGGAGGTGTACTCAGGCGCCATTGCGGATCTCCGGTGGGGATATCAGGTCGCGCACAGCGCCAATGCGGGCGGCGGCCTGAATGAGGCGCG
The DNA here is from genome assembly GCA_021805445.1 of Pseudomonadota bacterium. Classification (GTDB taxonomy): domain Bacteria; phylum Pseudomonadota; class Gammaproteobacteria; order Burkholderiales; family Ferrovaceae; genus Ferrovum. The sequence goes on along the minus strand of JAJZFH010000067.1, from coordinate 4,496 downwards.
ACAGCTCCGTCTCACTGATCTGCCGCCGCGCCGCAAGGTCCGAGAGGATTAGCACAGCGACCGTCACCTCGTGATCGAGCGCCGCCAGTGCGTCGTGAGCGGAGAGACGTGAATAGGTGCGGGGATACCCGCCTGCGGGACCGGCGCCGCGCAAAGGACGAAAGTAAAGGTCAGCAAGGGTCAGGCCGACAGCCGATAGCACGTCGCCGACGCCGCACCCGGTAAAGCAATGCACGAGCGCGCGGTCGTCAATCTCTCGGATGCTCAGGCTTGGGGAGCGGTCCTCGTGTGCGGGGCAGCGTGCGATCCAACGGCCGGGTCCGGTTGGCCGCACGCCGCTGAGCCGGTCGAGCAGGCGACTCACGGTATCGCCGGCGATCGTGCGTGCTACGCCATGCCTGGCGGTTCCGCTCGAGCCGGCACTCCTCGATATCGGCCGTTCCCCGGGGTCGCGACACCCGGGGACGGCAGTCTGTGCATCCATGGCTCATCTCCCTTCCGCGACCCGACCACCGCGATCGGCGACTTCGAGCGTCTCTGGTCGCCAGCCGACCGCTCGACCGCCAATGTAGACGTCTCGGGGCGGCAGCAACCCTTGCCGCTCCCAGCGCCAGCGCGTGGGGGCGGAGATGCCGTAGCGTTGCTCGACTCCCTTGGGCCAAACGCATGCCGTGCCAGCGGAGCGGCGGGAAGTGCGATGAGATGTCATGTACGGTCCTCCTATGGGATGCAATAGGATGACCGCCACCGCCGTGCGAAAAAACAGCAAGATGAAGGGGCAGAAAGTTTGCCGGCAAGGATCTGACCGCCGACTCTTGCCGCATAATCCCCATTCAGGCTTGTGGGTTACACCTCGTCATGAGAACTGGATTCGATCTGTGCGGCCAGACTATTCAGCGAATCAAGGCTCATGAGCTTGTCGGCGAGTGGGACGACCGTCCGACGCATCTTGTCCTGGTCGCCGCGGACGCGGTTTTCCGGAAACAACAGCTCGCCAATGCGCCGGTGGGTAAGGGGAATCTTGAAAGCATCCGCTACCATGCGCAGATCTATGCACGCGAGCACGCGGCTGCTACGCCACTTGTGGAGATCGGCACTTGTGTAGACGACTGCTGGTCGGCGGTATCCCCTGAATTCGATCTCTTCTTGCTGGGTGCGAAGCCATGTTGAGAACTGTCTCTGCAACACCGTATTGGGCAATCTGAGGTCTGCGTCGAATTGGCGTCTTAACCAAAGAGGAGTGCGTTCGGGATCCCACCTAGGGGATCCTGGGATCACATGCCTGATGGCGGTAGCAATGCCACAAGGTTGTTCGAAGACTTCGTGGAACACTTTCTTCAGCACCACGTGGCGTTCCATCACGTTCTTGTCGACCAGTTCGCGCGATGCCGCGTGTGGCTTGACCGCTTTGAATAGCAAGCTCAGGGCCTCTTCGAGATGAGGAGTTTTGACGGCGATGGCGTGCAGGTTTCCGTCGTCCGATTTATGCCTGATCAATAATGCAGCCCGGAGCATGCTTCTATGCTGGAAACAAGCCCACCATCCCATCAGGTCAAGCGTGCTACAGGCATCATAACGTCCAATATTGAAGCCGAGGGATGTCGGCAGTTCATCTGCGCGTGCGGTGTCTTCCTGGCGATGTCTCATGACACGTTCCCTCGCAATTGGTGCAGCCTTTCTGCCCACTTCTGGAGTGCATCTCGCTTCTCGTCAAGATAGGCGTGCCGGTCATAGACGCCGGCGACGCCGGGCTGAGCGTGGTTCAGGACGCGCTCGGCAATGTGGGGCTCGATCTTGAGGGCCGCGAGTCCGGTGCGGCAGGTCCGCCGGAGATCATGAAGGTTGAACTCGGAGACGCCACGCGCCTTGAAGCGGGGCAGGCATCGGGCAAGACCGCGGGTGAGGAGAGCGGGCGCGGCCGACTTGTCGCCGTCCTCGGTCGGTAATACCCACCGGGAACCGTCCGCTAGCCTCTTGAGCGCCTGGAATTCCTGTATGGCTCGGTCGGCGAGCGGCACGACATGGCCGCGGCCGGTCTTGCTGTTCTCGTCGGGGATGGTCCAGGTCTTCTCGTCGAAGTCGATTTCCGACCACTTGGCCCGCGCCAGTTCTCCGCGCCGCTGCCCGGTCAACAGCAGAATAGTCATCGCATACGCCAGCTTCGGGTACCGTGTGCATTCGATGGGGTCGGTGAGGAACACGCGAAGCTCGTCGTCGGTTAGCACTCGCTCGCGCGGTTTTTCCCGCCCGCCCGGTCGCATGAGGAGCTGCACCGGATTCTGTTCGACGACCCGCCGCTGAATACCGAAGCGGAACATTTGCGAGAGCACGGCGGCGGTTCGGTTGGCGAGCACCGGTGCGCCACGGTCTACGATCCCATCGAGTAGCTCAATGACCTCGGCCGGCGTGATGGTGCGCGCATCGCGGTTGCGCCAAGCGGGCAGGGCGTCCCGCTTGAGCAGCCATTCGGCGTACTCGGGCCGCTTGCGGTTGGGGCGCAGGTACCGTTCCTTGAACTCCGAGGCCAAGAACTCAACCGTGTGCCGATCCGCCGGCTTTGCCGGGGTGGATGAGGCAGGCAGCGGGGCAAGGCGCTGCCGGCGCCTGGATTGGGCCCGCCGGGGATCGATGCCCTGCACGGCCAGTTCGCGGAGCCTGCGAGCCTCACCGCGGGCGGCGTCGAGGGTGGTGTCCGGGAAGTGCCCCAAGGCGATCCGGGTTTCCTCACCTTTGAACTTGAACCGCAGGAGCCAGGTGCGGCTGAAGCCGCCGGCTTTCTCGCGTACACGCAGCTGCAGCCCGGTCTGTCCCGGGTCGGTGTATGTGCCAGGGGCGAGGCTGGCGACCCGGGTTGCGACAAGGCGCTGGGAGCCTTGACTTCCCGCCTGTGTCCGCCTTCTGTGTCCACTCGCACTGGTCTTTGTCACCATCGCGCCGCCGATCTTGTGTCCGCTTTGTGTCCACTTTACTCGAAATTGGATGAAAAGCCATGCGACGGCACGAAGACGAAAAAATATCGTAGATACCGCAAGTTACACCATTATCTCCTTCCATTGAATTTCATCCGTAAACGCATCTTGACTGCTTTGGGAGCAGAGGGTCGGGAGTTCGTTATGGACACTGACCGGGGACTGTTCAGTTCCTGGCACTGCTGGTAGCCTCCGGAATGGAGCCATGGAGCGGGGCGATCTCCGATCTCCTACCCGCAATTCTTCTCTCGGGGTGTAGCTCAGCCTGGTAGAGCGCTGCGTTTGGGACGCAGATGCCGGAGGTTCAAATCCTCTCACCCCGATATCCGAAGGCTGGTCCAGTCTTCCATCATCGTTTTCCGCCTTCTCGTCCGCCCCGGGCTTTTGTTGCGCTCAGGTCTACTTATTTCATGTAATACACCTGTTCACAAAAAGGCCAGAGGTGGCGCGTAGAGCCGCACCAAATGGTGCCCACTGTTGTTCAGTCGTGTGCGGGCAATAATGACTTGGGGGTGAACAGTGCCGAAGACACTGAGGGCGTCCGAAGAGGCTGGTCCGGGCGAGCTTCCGGAGACTTTGCTACGCGGGGTGAGAGCGCCGGCGGGAATGCCGCTCCTCTTCGACGACGACGGCCGCTTCCTGCGGGAAGTCCATCTATTCCTCCTCGATCGACTCGTCCGACGCAAAGGCGCGTCCAGGAGCGTCCACACACTCTGGGCATATGCGGATGACCTGTCGGTGTGGTGGTCCTTCCTCGATGCCAATGAGGCCCGCTGGGACGAAATCCACGACGCCGTCATTCACGACTTTGTCGCTGTGCTGACCAGTGCGGTGAGCCCGATCACTGGGCGCAAGTATGCACCGGCCACCATCCTTCGGCGGGTCCATACGGTATTGATGTTCTACGAATGGGCCTCAGGCGAAGGCTGTGCGCGTGTCCATGGAAACGTGACCCGGTGGGGTCCGAGCAGGTTCGTCAATGCCGACTGAAGTGGTCCCCCGTTGACGGACATCTAATGGATGGATTAAACCCACCCTTTGGAGGTCACTATGGAACGTCAGGTTCGTGCTCAATATACGGCCGATTACAAGGCGCAGGCCGTGTCACTGGCCGAGAGTCTCGGGGCGGCGAAGGCCGCTCGTAAGCTGGGGATTTCGGTCAAGACGCTCGCCAATTGGATCCGTCTTGCGCGTGATGGAGGGGTCGTCAAGGACGGCAAACGCCGTCCGGTGAGTGATCTGGAAGCTGAAGTCGCGCGGCTGCGCGCCGAGAATACACAGCTGCGCATGGAGCGCGATTTCATAAAAAACTCCGCCAAGCCGCGCGCGGCCGCCCTTGTGTACAGAAACTCTCTGCACGGCGGTATAGTCGCTGCGTTGAGGGCAGCGGCCGGATGTTTTTTGGTGGCCTACCCCGTAAAAAAACGGTTCTTCTCCCGTTTCCGGGGTGACTGGACGCGGGGGGTGAGGCGAACGGTCGCCTCTGCTAACTTGGTGTTACCAGACATCAAGCAGGCAGGAGGGCGA
>JAJZFH010000049.1:191978-285838 GCA_021805445.1 Pseudomonadota bacterium | reverse complement strand
TGGAGGAGTTGACGCGTAATGGCATCGCCACTTACTGCCTGAGCCTTGATCCCAGAGCAGACCAGTATGTGTCGCGCATTTTCGGTGCCAAGAACTACATGGTGGTGGACCATGTGCAAAGGCTGCCCGAAAAGTTACCACTCCTGTACATGGGGCTCACGCGATGAAGAACATGGGCACGGTTTCAACGCTACGGGCGGCGGGCGTCGTCTGACTCATGCCTTCGACCGGAAAGCCGCTAGCCGCCATGCAGTGGGCTGTGAAGGCACTGCGCGATGGTGGGCTCGTCGCCTTTCCCACCGAGACTGTCTACGGCCTTGGGGCGGATGCTGAAAATCCCTCGGCTGTAGCCCGCATCTTCGCGGCAAAGGACCGACCAGCCGATCATCCGCTGATCGTCCATATCGCGAGTTCCGAACAAATCACCCACTGGGCCAAGGATATTCCGCCTGCGGCTTGGCGCCTCGCGGGGCGCTACTGGCCGGGTCCGCTCACGCTGATCCTGCGTCGCACCTGCCGCGTGCCCGATATCGTCACTGGTGGCCAGGATACGGTGGGGCTGCGCGTTCCCGATCATCCCCTGGCATTGGTGCTGCTCGAGGCCTTCGGCGGCGGAATTGCCGCCCCTTCCGCCAATCGCTTTGGCCGGGTGAGCCCCACCACCGCAGCGCATGTGCGTGAAGAACTGGGCGATGCCATGGACTTGATCCTGGACGGTGGACCCTGCCGAGTGGGCATCGAGTCCACCATTCTCGATTTGAGTGGACAGCAGCCCCGGCTGCTGCGTCCCGGCGCGATCACTCCTGCCGAGATCGAAGCCGTTCTCGAGCAGCCAATTGTCCGTCCGGGTAACGGTGCGCCGCGGGCACCGGGCATGCTGCGCTCCCATTATGCTCCGAAAACCCCAGTCTGCCTGGTTCCAGCCATGAATCTGGAAGCCGAAGCGCACCGGCATCTCGCACAAGGGTGGCGCGTTGCGGTACTGTCCAGGGCCGCTCCTCTTCTACCCGAGGCTTGTCTCTGGCAGGGTATGCCAATTCACCCGGCGGGATGGGCCCATGAACTGTACGCGCGGCTGCGCGCCTTGGATGTGCAATGTTTCGATTGCATTCTGGTCGAGGCGCCACCCGCCGGTGTGGACTGGCAGGCGGTGTGCGACCGGCTGGAGCGCGCTGCTTCGGCGCGGTGATCTCTCGGCGAACATGGCCGACAAATTCCTCAACTGCACGCCTGCGGGAACCAAAAAGGGCAAATCAAATAAGGTATGAGTTCTCCAAAAAACCGGTTCATAAAAAATGCTGACTGATACTTGTCCCGCTGTGGGTATTATTCTGGAACACCCGATCCATTTTGAGGAATTCATCATACGGAATGTAATGGGACCCATCGCAGGAGAACGTCAAGCCCACTATTCCATTGAAAATATTGAGTGTACCGGAGCGCAGGTATAACATTTCATTCATGGACCGCAGTTCCCTCAGGTTATCCAGCACGGCACGGATCTGCTGGGCAGGCACCAGTGCATCGGTGGGGTACGGTCGCTTGGGATACGCCATGCAACTGTCTGGATCAGTCAACATATCCATGGCCAACACACGATAACGATACGGGTCATCCATCACCCAGACGACGGCCTGACTGCTGGAGAAATGTAGAATCACATGATAGACACCATGGTCGAGGATCAACTCTTCCACCACGCTGAGGACTGTATCCAGATGCCTGTCCATCACACTTTTCGAACGGGTCTGGCTGGGTACCGTCCCAATGGGTGGGTCGCCAACGAATTGGCGCCAGTGACGGGGTTCTTCATAGAGTTGGTGCGTCTGCGGCAAATCACGCAAGGCAAAATCGGCACCTATGAAACCGAGTACAATTCCATCGGCATTGCGCACAAATTGAATGGCAGTCAACGAAGGGCGCAACGCCCGCAGGCTGATATAGGCTTCGCACAACAGGAAATCGGTGGCCTGGACCCCTTCACGAAGGTAAGGCCACTGTTGGTAATGCTGTTCGCGGTTTTTGTCAAAAAACCCCGTGGCCAGTAGCGCTTCACTCATATAGGGCCGGTCTGACCGGTCCCGTCCGAAATGTTCCACAACCAGCCCCTCGCGGCTGATGTTGGAAGTGATCTGTACCGCGTTCGTATCGAGCGCATACAGGAACTTGCAGTAAGGCACGGAGGGAAACGCCTTGTTCAAGGCTGCCTCCATCTTTGCGCGATCGCCCCAGACATGGCTGCATGCCTCTGCCAATTGATGCAAGGGTTCGTACAGTGATTCAGTGAGCATTTCACGCTGCTGAACGATGCTTTTGTATAAAGATTCCTTGGGTTGGTTCATATGGAGACTCCTTTAAATCGCTGCTGACGACCATAGAGAGGGGCCAAGTTCGCCTTCTTCGTCAGACCATTCGTCCAAGACCGAATGAAATTCGAGGCTGGCCTTGTGTCCCTTTAATCTCGCTCGACGCTGCACAAACGGTCCGTTTCCTTTGCGATGACGTTTTGGAGAAATGCTGGGGCACTGTGGAAATTATGAAGAATCTATCGATTTAATAAAAGTTAATTGTATTTACAATCATGTTTTACTATGATTTAATATTAACCATGCCCATTCGTCACGCTACCCTGCACCAGTTCAAGATCTTCGATGCCGTGGCTCGACACATGAGTTTTGCCCGCGCCGCCGAGGAACTTCACCTGACGCCGCCGGCTCTGTCCATTCAGGTCAGGCAACTCGCCGAGGCCGTCGGTCAGCCCCTCTTTGATCAGATCGGCAAGAAGATTTATCTTACCCCGGCGGGGGCGGTTCTGACAGTGGCCAGTCGGGATATACTCGACCGACTGGAGCGCGTCACTCAGGAACTGGCGGCGCTCCAGGGAATAGAGAAGGGCAGTCTGAAACTCGCCACGCTCGCCACTGCCAAATACTTCATTCCTCGCTTGTTGGGAGACTTCTGCGCGAAGCATCCCGGCATCGATGCCGCCCTGTTTGTCGGTAATCGGGAGGCCCTGCTGGAAAGGCTCGTGCGCAACCAGGACGATCTCTACATCCTGGGCCAGCCGCCGGCACACATGAACGTCGCTGCGGAACCTTTTGCGGATAATCCCTTGGTGATAGTGGCCCGACCGGACCATCCTCTGATATCGGAAGAGAAGATCGACCCATCGCGCCTGCAGGATATTCCATTCATCCTGCGCGAGCCGGGTTCGGGAACGCGTCTGGCCACTGAGGAGTTTTTCGGCCAGCATGGGATCGCCCTCAAGGCGCGCATGGAGTTTGGGAGCAACGAGGCCATCAAGCAGGTTGTGGCCAGCGGTTTGGGCATGGCCGTGCTGTCTGCCAGCACGATAAGCGCGGAACTCGCCAGTGGGGAACTGGCGGTACTCGACGTGCGTGGCTTTCCTCTGGAGCGAAAATGGTACGCGGTCTATCCTGCGGGAAAGCAACTTACCCTGACCACCAAGGCATTCATGGAATACTTGTTTGCTGCCGCGCATCAAATCGATAGGCTTCCGCATGCCATAGCGGCCCCGGCCGGGCGCAAGGAACGGTCGCCAACATCCGGGTAAGCGAGGGGATTCGTCATTCTTTTCGCCTGGACGGGATGGGCGACCCGGTGTTCCAAGGAGAATATCGCGGAAGAAAGCTCTTGCCGGAGGATGATCAATCAGTTACATCCCTTTTGCTTACCGAGGATATCGCGGGTGAACATTGCGTGGGTTCATTCGGCCAGCCTCTGCGCAATCGTTCTTCGTTCTGTAAGGACAATCTGCCCGTGACCGGGTCGTAGTAGATCGGCTGCGTGATCCGAAGCGGGTGACGGGTATCGAGCCGTTCGATTTCGGCGCGAACCTGTTTCTCTGGCGTGTCGTGGGTGAAGGCGGGTGAATAGCGGCAGACTCTCCTGGCTTCTCCTCGTGTAAGCGCGAACAGCGCATCAAACACCCTATCGTGGGACAACCCCAAGTCAGTGTTTGCCCCTGGATGTACGTGCTCGATTGACGCAACTGCCCAGACACCCCACAAGGAAAAACTTTCATGCACTGCCAGTACGATTGCCTCGTTGGTGGGTAACCGTAACGTCATCTCCTGGGGAAGTTCGGTGACGGCATGTTCATCGATCCAGGCCCCCAGAAACTGTCCGTCGGCGAATGAGCCACTCTGGCGATTGCGGCAGAACGCGAGAAATTCTCCTACCTGTTGGCAGGCGCAGGCGAGGTCATCCGTTGTACGTACGAAAAGGAGCAGGCTCGTTATTCGTCCATTCTGCATTTCATTGGCATTCATTCTCATAGGCTTCAGCCTCACGGGTTGCAGAAGTCGCAGCGGTCCGCCTGAGCCACCCTCTCCGGGCGCTCCACCCTCACCTGATGGTTGCATCTTACGCAACGGTGGATGTCTGCCCGGATTTCACGGGTCGGAGCACCGCAATCTGCGCAGAGCAGGCCGGGGATGCGCTCCATGATCTGGAAGCCAGGCGCGTCACAGATTGGGCAGAGAGTACAAAGCCTACGTGCGAGGTCCTGAGCGGCTTGGCCGATCCTTTCCATGCGTGCGGGATTGGCATGGGCGCGCACGTCGGTTTCGATGAATACCCGTCCGTTGGTTGATTCTGCGAGTGCCCAGATAAAGACGGCCTCGAGTTCCATCCAAGAGGCGATCCCCTTGCGGATGCGCGGGTCCTCCTCGCCTTGTGGGCGTGCCACCAGATGATGCTCGGGGAATCCGGCCTGAAGGCCGAATCGTTCGGCCTCGTCCCATGTTGCGGTGAGCACATGAGAGAAACTGGCCGACCCCGAGGCCACACCGACCACTTCAATGCCCAGCGTATCATCGATCCAGACGATCATCTCTGTGTTCCAGGAGAACGTCCCGGTGAAGGGATCCGGCCCGAAACTGCCCTCGCTCGCCAGTCCCAGCGGCAGGCCGGACAGTTCCATGCCGATGCGTGCCTTTTTGCGTGCGGCCTCCAGTTGGGTGCCAAGGCGCGGGATATCGCGGGTGAAGGTGCCCAGGGTATCCGTATCGAAGCCGCTTACCCGCTCGATCCGGCAGCCCAGGGCGGTATCCAGCACCGGCAAGATCACCCGCTCCTTGCCATGCTGGGTGAGCAAGGCCGCAGTCGCACCGCTGTAGACAGATTTTTTTCCTGAATTCATGACCGTTTCATGCCTACAGTGGGTGCGGCTCCGGCCCTCAGTGCTCGGACGACACTCGTTGCCATTTCCCGTCCGTATGGCGCTGGTGGATGCTTCCCTGTTCGTCGTCGATGTGAAAAAGAAACAGCCATCGATTCTCGACGAGTTCGCGCACGAGTTCGTGTTTGGCGATGATTCGATCGATCTCCGCTTTTGGGGCTTCGATAAATACGTTCAATCTCAAGGGTTCGTGTACCCACTGCTTGCCATCATGGAGCGACTGCAGTGGAAGGCCAACACGCAGGTCGCCCCCATTGCCCTCGAATACACCGATGGATCCCCCCACGACGTTGTGCAGTACTTTATTGCCGCTGCCGAATCTCTGGTTGTCGACGACGGATCCGTAGTACTGCATGTTGATCCAGTTGGCAACCACCATCGGTGCGGTCATGATGAGTTCCAGAACACCGAAGCCTTCATCCTTGCGCCATTCGTAGTCATGCAAAAATGCCCTTCCGGAAAGGTCGATGCCCGTGGTTCTGGAACGGGGTGCGGCGATGAACGCGGCATTGCCGGCAAGACCCCATTCCGGAAAAACCTGCGACCAGTCCCGGCTGCGCTCCCGAATCAGGGCATCGACAACATCCGGAGCCAAATTCGAGATGCCCAGCAAGTTGGACCGCTCCATGCGTGCCAGTTGTCCGGCCTGGGCGAGCCACTTGCGCAGTCGTTCCAGATCCGGTGCGTGAGTCGCTGTCAATCCCTCGATATCGAACAAGGTGATCGCATCGAGTGTCGTGTCATGCAAGGCTGGCACAAACCGGGTGTCTGCCGGAATATGAATGCCCTTTTGTGCAAGTTCTGCACGCACTTTTGGATCATTCAGCAACGTGGCGATGACCCGGGCGCTGACTTCCCCGGTCTGGCCTGCACAGGCCCCACAATCGAGTCCTGTGGCGTGAGGATTGTTGACCGTGCTGCTTCCATGCCCAATCAGCAAAATCAACCGTGCAAAATTGCTGGTCATCGACATGGCCTTCAAAATCATTTCTGCCGAGGCGCTGCGGTTTTCCATGGGAATGCCGACTGTCGGGTTCTGGGTCGTTTTCTGTCGGGTTTGGGTTATTTCATGTCCATGAGACACCTCTGCCAACGTCGGAGCAAGACGGTTGCGTAATTCGGAGGGAATTCCCTTGGTTTCCGGGTGGGGTACGGTACGGCTCCATCCGAAACTGTCGCCAAGCAATTTTGGACCATAAAGCAGGCCAGCCGACTCCACGAATGAAAAACAGGAGGAAGGTGAACTTCTGAAGGCTTTCCATGCATTGGCACCGTGCAGACGTCGATGACGGCGGTTGATGGCTTTTTCCACTTCCTGGGCGCTGGCATCACGAACATGTTCGTGGACCCGGTAGCCGGGTGTCAGCAGCACAGGCATATGCATCCGTGCATCAGATGCCCCCAAAGGGACATATTCCATGAAAGCGCCGAAAAACCCGGCAAAGCCCACGGTTTGCACGGTGGGTGCAACGGTTTCCAGCGCCCTGCGAAACACTTCCGAACGCACATCGATGCAGAACGCGGCCTGTACGGAGGGGCGGACGGGACTGGGCTTCGTTATCGACTGCTGGGCAGGACTGGACAGTTCTGCAATGATTTTTTTCTGGTAACCCAGTTCAAAGGCCGATTGCAGCACAAAGTCCATTTGTGTCTGGGCTTGCGTGCTGCGTGCCGGAACTTGCACCGCATGCCGCCAGGCATCCCCCAGTTCCGGAGTTTGTCGCGCATTGAACAGGATCAGTTCCCAGGCAAGGCGGATGGCCAGCAGATCGACGATGGAGTCCTCCTGTCCACCCACCAACTCCCGTTCCCAGCGGAGGTAACGTGTCCAGGCTGCCCAGCCGCCGATATTCAGTAAGGCGGCATGGAGATAATCATCGGCCCTATCGGCAGGGATGGAGAGTTTCTGCAGGGCCAAAGCAATCGTGTCCATCGGCAGATTTGGCAACGCGGCGACTGCGCTCCTGATTCCCCGCAGGCCCATCATCCCAGGGGACAGATCGATTTCCGCAAATTGGCGCCAGGCTTTGTAGAGAGGTTCCTTCCGCCAGGGCATCGGCCAGATGGCCTGGCCTTGATCGAAGTAAGCGGCAGCGAACTGGCTGATCCGTTCTATGACAAACCCGGTCCATTGAGTGCCCTCCAGGTCTTCGAGGACATTTGAGACCAATGCGATTTGGCCTGTAGGGTGAGGGGAATCGTCGGCGAGGGCTCTGTCCAATGCGGCGCCATCGAGCACGAGGCCATGTTGCCGCAGCGACTGTTCCAGATCGGCGCGGGCAATGCGACCGGTCGAGATCTGCTCCCGATAATAGCGACGGGGCATGACCAGAGGAGAACCTGCCACTCTGGCAAGGGTTTCGCTGGCATGTTCGAAATCCTGATGACGCAGGCCAAAATAGGGGTTGACCGCCACGAAAGCGTTGAGTGGCCAGAGTGGTACGATTCGCTGGCATGCCGATTCCACCATGGCTTTAAGCGAAGAAGCCTCATAAACGACACCGGCCCTACTGGTTGTATCGATGTCATTCGCATCAATATTCGTGGATCTGACAAAGGCTGTCGAAGGGATGGTTGTCGTGCGGTCCATGATCAGACTCCTTTGGGTTGGTCATATGGAGCGGTTTTCATTGGCCAGAATCGTTGTAGCAGCCGAGAGAGCGGGATGTCGACATACAATCCGTTATAAAGATGCACGTAGGCCCTGCGTGCGATCGGGTATTGGATCAGGTTGGGCAGGTTCTGCTGAATCAGAAGGATGGCAAAAAAAGTTAGCATCACCAGTCCGATGAGGGTGAATTGAGCGGGACCATTGGCGGTCCGTTCTGCCGGGAGGCTCGTCGCCAGCATGAAATGAAATGCGGCATGCAGGCTGAAATAGGCGGTACAGACCAGAGCACTGAGGCCAACTGCACGTACGATGAATGCGGCCCCCATGCCTGCCTTGAAAGACTGGAGCAAGAGTTGGGTCATTGCCACGGCAACGATGGTGCCCAGGGCCAGGAGTGCGGGCTGACTTTCCAGAGTGACGCCAAAGGCCGCACCGATACCGAGCGTCATCAGGCCTGCGAAGGCGAGCACGATGAGCCACTGCCAGAATGTGGGGGTGGATTGGGCGGGGCGCACAGCTGGCGTGCGGAAGATATCCACGACGCTACCCGAGGATAAAAAGGCATGAGCCTTGTACAAGGAGTGCGTCACCAGATGCAGCATTGCCAGACTGTACAACCCAAAACCGCATTCCAGCAGCATGAAGCCCATCTGGGCAGTGGTCGTCCAGGCCAGGAACACCTTGATGCTGGTTTGGGTCAGCATGATCAATCCGGCGGCAGCGATCGTGATGAGTCCGATGATGGTCAGGGCGTCGGAGGCCGTGATGGACTGGGACATGATCGGGCTCATGCGAATGATCAGGAAAGCGCCTCCATTGACAATGCCCGCATGCAACAGGGCCGACACAGGGGTAGGAGCTTCCATTACCTGAATCAACCAGCCTTGCAGGGGAAATTGGGCCGTTTTGAGTGCTGCGGCCAGTACGATGAGCCCACTGGCCCATTGGAGCGAGACTGGAAGCGGACCCGCCATTGCCGCCATGGTATGAAAAACCGTCTCAAATTCCATGGTGTGCAGGGTGGAACCGATGAGCAATACGGCGATCAGCAGGCTGATCTCGCCCACCCGGCTGACAATGATTTTTTTGCGCGCCGCGAGTACGGCGCCCACCCGCTCCGGATAGAACATCAGGAGGTGATGCAAGCAAAGACTGGTGGTCATCCACGCCAGCACGAACATCAGCATGTTGCCGGAAACGATCAACGTCAGGATGGAGGCGAGCGTGAGATTGAGCCAGGTATAAAACCGTCCCCGGCGTTTTTCGCCCTGGAGATAGTTGCGCGCATAGCGGGAAACCACGAATCCGACGAAAGAAACCAGAGAGAGCATCACCACCGTGACTACGTTGATATAGAGGCTCAAGGCCAACGCCCCCATGTCTCCGGGCAATGCGACGGAGAATGGGGTGACCGTCAGGGATTTTCCGCCGAGCGTATACAGCAGGGTGGCAAGGGCTGCGCAGACAAAGGACAATGCGGCGGCGCCATTACTCAGGCGTGCCATCGGCTGGGAATGTTCGTCGGACAGAACGCTCCCAAAAATCCCCATCATCCACAGTAGCAACGGCACCGCAGAGATGAGCGCAAGGATGATGAAATTCAGGTCGGATAGCAAGACAATCTCCGTAGATAACATGGTTGAGAGCCTCTCATTGGGTTCGTCGACGCGCACAAGGAGCGATGTCTGAATTGCATTATGGCGAAACCATACAATTAACAAAAGTTAAATGTACTTATTGTTATCTTTTATAATAATTTAATGTCAAGGGGCCCCGTGCCATGTTGGGCACCTTCCTGGATCGTGTTCAAACGACGTGCTTGAGATTCGGTCGGTACTGGAGAAAAACCGGGCGGGGCTATGCTAACGGCAGGGAATCCGTGCTGAAAAACCAGCAGGCTGGAGTTGAAAGAGGCGCATTCAGGGGGTTGCCCACCACGACGCGTTTGCCCATGCGGGTTTCAGTGGTCTTTTGGGGGGGGCGGGCGCTGGGGGTTGTGAAACGTTACTCGATGTTCTGTACCTGCTCGCGCATTTGCTCGATATGCAGTTTGAGGTCCAGGGAGACGAGCGACAATTCCGAGTGGAGGGCCTTGGAACCCAGGGTATTGGCTTCGCGGTGCAATTCCTGCATCAGGAAATCGAGCCGTTTACCGCTTTGTCCCCCGGCATGGACGACTCGGATCACTTCTTCGAGGTGCATGTCGAGACGGGAGAGTTCCTCGGCAATGTCGATCTTGGCCGACCATTGGGCGACCTCCTGCAACAGGCGGTCTTCATCGACGCTCGCCAGCGATTCGCGCAGGCGCTGAGTCAACTTTTCCTGATAGGCACGGACCAATGTGGGCATTTGTTCCCTGAGGGGCTGGATTCTAGCGCTCATGGCTTGGGCATGGTCCAGCAGGAATTTGCCCAGTTTCTGTCCTTCCCGACTACGGGTGGCGCTCAAGGAATGAAGTGTGGTGTTGGCCAGGGATTCCAACCATTCATCTGCGGGAGCGCGTTCCAGGGAATAGGGCAGGACTCCGGGCCAATTCAGGATATCTGCCACAGACAATGGGCGGGCATCGGGAAAATCTTTCCGGATGAGGGCGGCAACTATGCGCAATTGTCCCAGGCTGTGGGTGTCCGGGGAGAGGGACTGGCCCTTCGCGGGATGGGGCAGCCATTCGAGACGACAATCCACCTTGCCCCGTTTCAGGGACTGGGAGAGAAGTTCGCGCAGGCGTGGTTCACAGGGGCGCAGGACATCGGACAGACGAAACTGCAATTCAAGGTAGCGGTGATTGACGCTGCGCAGTTCCATCAGCAGGGTCCCGTCGGGGGTTTCCTGAGCGCCTGAGGCAAAACCCGTCATGCTGTACAAGGTATTCAAGGGGGCGTATCCTTCAAAACGGAACGATTCGATGACTGTGGGCTATCATACCCTAGTTGCATCCTGTGCTGTAGCCCCCTGGAATCGGGGGCCAGCGACTTTACCGTGAGAAGAGGACACTCTATGCGCCCCAGCCAACGCCGCACCGATCAGTTGCGTTCTGTCGAGTTTTTGCGCGGATTCACCAAACATGCAGAAGGTTCAGTCCTTGTGGCTTTTGGGGATACCCGTGTGGTGTGCACGGTGAGTATGGAGGAAGGAGTTCCCTCCTTTCTCAAAGGGCAGGGCAAGGGTTGGGTGACGGCCGAGTATGGCATGTTGCCCTGTGCCACCCACACCCGTTCCCGGCGCGAGGCCACCGTCGGCAAGCCCTCCGGGCGCTCCCAGGAAATTCAACGTCTGATCGGGCGCTCCCTGCGTGCCGTGGTCGATATGGAAGTGCTCGGCGAGCGAACGCTGCACGTGGACTGCGATGTCCTTCAAGCCGATGGGGGTACCCGTACGGCCAGTATTACCGGGGCCTATATTGCCCTCGAGGACGCAGTGACCAGGTTGCTGGAGAGAGGGGTGCTGGATCAGTCACCCATTCTTCAACCCGTGGCGGCAGTCTCGGTGGGAATCTGGCAAGGCATCCCAGTCCTGGATCTCGACTACGAGGAAGACAGCACCTGTGATACGGACATGAACGTGGTGATGACTGCCGATGGATACTTCGTGGAACTGCAGGGGACTGCCGAGGGCGTTCCTTTTCGGAGAAGCGAGGTGGATGCGTTGCTGGATCTGGCATCGAAGGGATGTCGTGAGTTGATCGGGTTGCAGATGCAGGCCCTGGAAACCAGTTTGGTCGCAGGATGACAGAGGGACGAGAGGTCGTTCTGGCATCCTCCAATTCAGGCAAGATCCGTGAGTTTGATGCGCTTCTTTCACCCCTGGGGTGGAGGGTACTCGCCCAGAATGATCTGGGGATCGAAGGGGCTGACGAACCTCATCGGACTTTCGTGGAAAATGCACTGGCCAAGGCGCGGCATGTAGCCCAGTGGAGTGGGCGCCCTGCCCTGGCGGATGACTCGGGACTCTGTGTGCCTTCACTACAGGGTGCGCCGGGAGTGGATTCGGCCTATTATGCCGGTCCTCAACGACGGGATCAGGATAACAATCAGGCGCTTCTGCGTGCCCTTTCCGGGAGTGCCGATCGTCGTGCATTCTATTATTGTGTCCTGGTCTGGGTGATGCATGCGGCGGATCCGACGCCGTGCATCGCCGAGGGGCGCTGGTTTGGCGAAATTCTGGACGCGCCTCGGGGAACGTGCGGATTTGGCTATGATCCGCTGTTTTGGGTTCCCGAATGTGGAAAAACGGCGGCTCAAATGACGCTGGCCGAAAAAAATGGCCAAAGTCACCGTGCGCGCGCCTGGCAATCGCTGTTGCCCTTTCTGCAGACATGAAACTGTCGCCCCCCCTATCGTTGTATCTGCATGTGCCATGGTGTGTACGCAAGTGCCCCTACTGTGATTTCAACTCTCATGTCATGCCAACCCGGTTGCCCGAAGAGCGCTACTTGACGGCTTTGCGTCAGGATCTGGAAATGCAGTTGCCGCGTATTTGGGGACGCCCGGTGGAAACGGTATTTTTTGGTGGAGGAACGCCCAGTGTTCTATCGCCAGATGGGGTGGGACGCCTGCTCGAGGAGATCAGGGCCCTGGTGCCACTGGCGGCAGGGGCCGAAATCACCCTGGAGGCCAATCCTGGCACGGTGGATGCGGAACGATTCCGCGCCTTTCGCGCCGCCGGCATCAACCGTCTGTCCGTGGGGATTCAAAGTTTTTCAGACGACCAACTGAAATTGTTGGGCCGCATTCATGGGTCGTGTGAGGCGCATCGAGCAGCCGAAGCGGCTGCCACTCATTTCGAGCGGTTCAATCTGGACCTGATGGTGGGGTTGCCCGAGCAAACCATCGAAGGGGTTTGTGCAGACGTGACCCAAGCACTTCAGTATGCTCCTTCGCACTTGTCCTGCTATCAATTGACCCTGGAACCTCATACGCCGTTCTATCATCGCCCCCCTCTTCTGCCGGATGCCGATACGCTGGATCAGGGAGAACAGGCCGCTCATGCGGCTTTGCTGGCGGCGGGGTATGAGGCCTATGAGACCTCCGCCTGGGCGCGTGGGGGGGATCAGTGTCGGCATAACCTCAATTATTGGTGCTTTGGCGACTATTTGGGCCTTGGCGCCGGGGCGCACGGCAAATTGAGTGGCCCCTGGGGCATCGAGCGACAACGCCGGGCCCGTCAGCCCGAGGCCTACATGCGTGCCGTGGAATGCGGGGCGCCGATAGAGGAATCCTGGAACGTGGCGGTACAGGATATTCCTTTCGAATTCATGATGAATGCCCTGCGCTTGTGCCAAGGGATCCCCAGGGGACTGTACGAGCGTCATACGGGTTTGTCCCTGCAAGCGCTCCAACCCCTGTTGGACCCATTGGAAGAGGAAGGCTGGCTGGAGGCGGATCCCCATCGGTTGCGTCCGACCCCGCGCGGACAGCGCTTTCTCAACGACCTGTTGCAGCGGTTTTTGCCATGAATCTCCTTCGGCAGACGCCCTGTTCCCTGGGATGGCTCTCCTGGGTATTTGACGCCGCCGGGTTGCGCTGGCTGACCTTGACGGGGACCCCTGAGGAAGGGCATCGTCGGGCCATGGCGCGTTTTTCGGATTCGGTTGGGAGGGCTGATACGCGGGTGCCGCTGGCTTGGGAGGAAGCGCTGCTTGCGGCGGTGGAACGCCCTGCTGCAAGGCGTCCGCCCATCCCTGTGCAGGCGCAGGGGACGGCTTTTCAACGGGCGGTGTGGGATGCACTGGGTACCATCCCTGCGGGGCAATGGCGCACCTATGGCGATATTGCACTCCAGATTGGACGGCCTCGGGCGATGCGTGCTGTGGGTTCTGCCTGCGGGGCCAATCCTCTGCCTTTCCTGATTCCCTGTCACCGGGTGGTGGCGAGCGGAGGACGCTGGGGAGGATTTGGTCTGGGGCTCGAAGTGAAAGAAGTTTTACTTTTTCGGGAAGGGATGATTCCTCGGGCTTCTGGCCAGATAAATGCCCATGATAGAATCCCCCTTTTATAGTTGTGGATCTTGGGCATGCTCACTCTCTTCATCAATGGTTCTCCGCAGGCTTATGCCGCAGTGCCGACGGTGCGTCAGGTTCTGGAAGACCTGGACATGACCGGACGCCGAGTGGCCGTCGAATGCAACGGAGACATCGTGCCGCGCAGTCACCATGATTCGAGGACGTTGGCCGATGGCGATCGACTCGAGATCGTGGTGGCGGTGGGCGGGGGCTGAACGCCCGTTCCCGGACCCTTCCCAATATCCCTACAGGACCACTCATGACCTTTACCGTTTCCTCTGATCCCTTTGTCCTGGCTGGACGTACCGTCCGTTCCCGTTTACTGGTGGGCACCGGCAAATATGCCGACCTGAACCAGACCCGGGAAGCCGTGGAAGCCAGTGGTGCTGAAATCGTCACGGTGGCGATCCGGCGCACCAATATTGGGCAAAATCCGGGCGAACCCAATTTTCTGGACGTGATTTCTCCTGACCGTTACACCCTGCTGCCCAATACGGCTGGTTGCTATACTGCGGATGAGGCGGTGCGCACCCTACGCTTGGCCCGTGAATTATTGGATGGGCATGCACTGGTCAAGTTGGAAGTTCTGGGGGATGCCGATACACTTTTTCCGAATATGGTGGAAACCCTGGAGGCTGCGGAAATTTTGATTCGGGAAGGGTTTGAGGTCATGGTCTACTGTAGTGATGATCCCATTCTGGCCCGCCGTCTGGAAGACCTCGGTTGTGTTGCCATCATGCCCCTGGCGTCCCTGATTGGATCAGGGATGGGGATTCTCAATCCCTGGAATCTGGGCATCATTCTGGAACGTGCCCGGATCCCGGTGATCGTGGATGCGGGGGTGGGTACGGCTTCCGATGCCGCCATTGCCATGGAACTGGGGTGCGCCGGTGTCTTGATGAATACGGCCATTGCGCAGGCCCGCCATCCCGTGCAGATGGCACAGGCCATGGCCTTGGCCGTGGCGGCTGGACGGCTGTCCTGGCGGGCGGGACGAATGCCCAAAAAACCTTATCGGGCCAGCGCCAGTTCCCCTTTGGGTGGGCTGATTCAGTGACCGGTTACCCGTCCATCCGCAGTTTCGTCCTCCGCCAGGGGCGTATGTCTCCGGCGCAACAAAGGGCACTGGAAGAAGGGTGGGGGCACTGGGGGGTGAATTACTCTCCCCAGGACCTGCTCACGCCCGAGCGCTTGCAGACACTGTTTGGGCGCGCGGCACCCCTCGGACTTGAAATTGGTTTTGGCATGGGCGAAGGGACCTTGGCCATGGCGTTGCAACGACCGGAGTGGAATTTTCTGGCGATCGATGTCCATGGCCCCGGCGTGGGCGCTCTGCTCAAGAAACTGGCCGAAAATAATATTGGCAATGTCCGGGTGATGCGCCATGATGCCGTGGAGGTAGTGCGTCACATGCTCCCTCGAGCCATATTGGATGGCATCCATGTTTTTTTTCCTGATCCCTGGCCAAAATCTCGCCATCATAAACGTCGTTTGATTCAGCCGCCTTTCGTGGAACTTCTGAGCGAGCGTCTGAAAGAGGGCGGTTACTTGCATCTGGCCACGGATTGGCAGGATTATGCCGAGCAGATGCGCATCGTATTACGTGCCGAACCCCAACTGGACAACAAGGGAGAAGATTTTATCGAACGCCCGGACTGGCGCCCCCTGACCCGCTTCGAAAGTCGGGGAGTTCGCCTTGGGCATGGCGTGTGGGACCTGTTGTTTTGGCGCAAGGCATGACCTGGGTGCGCAGGGGTGAGGAAGTCCACGCAATCCCTACGATTTGTGAGAGTGTCGGATTCTGGGGTAACATGGGAAGGTTGTCCTTATGTCTCCCTTCTTTTTCTCCTCTGTGACTGAATATGATTCATCAGGTGGAAATCCGCGATCTGAATTTTGGCTATGGCGAGCAACTGGTGCTCAAGGGAATCAATCTGACGGTGCCCAAAGGCAGTCTGGTGGCCATCATGGGGCTGAGTGGCTGTGGCAAGACCACCCTTCTGCGTTTGATGGGTGGGCAGTTACTGGCGCGTCAGGGCTCGGTGTGTGTGGCCGGGCAGGAATTGAACCATATGAACGAAGCGCAACTCTACGCCATGCGCCGTCAGGTGGGCGTGCTGTTCCAGTTTGGCGCGCTTTTTACGGATTTATCGGTGTTCGACAATGTGGCTTTTCAAATGCGGGAACATACCCGTCTGCCGGAATCCATGATTCGTGATCTGACCCTGATGAAGCTCAATGGAGTGGGGTTGCGTGGGGTACAGTCCCTGATGCCTGCCGAACTATCCGGGGGCATGGCTCGGCGCGTGGCCATGGCTCGGGCGACGGCCCTGGACCCGGCATTGATTCTGTACGATGAGCCCTTTACGGGGCTCGATCCCATTTCCCTGGGTGCGATTGGTCGCCTGATCCGTCAATTGAACGATGCGCTGGGGGCAACCTCCGTTCTGGTGACACACGATGTACAGGAGTCGATGAAGATCGTGGACTACATTTATTTTGTTTCGGACGGCGTGATCGTGGCTCAGGGAACCCCTGAGGAAATTCACGCCTCTGCCCTGCCCTTCGTGCACCAGTTTGTCTGGGGAGAGGCCGATGGTCCCCTGCCCTTCCATTACCCCGGACCAACCCTGAGAATGGATTTTGGCGACGAGCGAGGGCAGGCATGAGAGGCGCATGGGGGCATGGACTGCGCACGGTGGGCGATACCACCTTGAGCATCGTCGGGCGAATCGGTGCCGTGGTCCTGTTTTTGGGGCAGATCCTGCGTCATTCAGGTACCAGTTTTCGACGTTTTGGTCTGGTCATTCGGGAAGTCTATTTTGCCGGCGTGCAGTCTCTCATCATCATTCTGGTTTCCGGCTTGTTTGTGGGGATGGTGTTGGGTTTGCAGGGATTCGAGACCTTGCAGAGTTACGGCTCCTCGGAAAGCGTCGGGGTACTGGTGGCGCTTTCCCTGATGCGCGAGTTGGGACCGGTGGTTTCGGCCCTGCTTTTCGCCAGTCGGGCGGGATCGGCCATCACCGCGGAAATCGGCTTGATGAAGGCCACGGAACAGTTATCGGCCATGGAAATGATGGCAGTGAATCCGTTGGCACGGGTCGTGGCCCCCCGTTTCTGGGGGGGCGTGATCTCTTTACCCTTGCTCGCCGTCCTGTTTGCCGCCATGGGGATCCTTGGTGGATTTCTCGTGACGGTGGTCATGCTGGGGGTGGACAGTGGGGCGTTCTGGTCGCAGATGCAAGCCGCCGTGGATTTTCACCATGACATCCTCAATGGCGTGATCAAGAGTCTGGTATTCGGCGTGGCGGTTTCGGCCATTGCCACTTTCGAGGGGTATGAAGCGCCGCCTACGGCGGAAGGGGTTTCTGGAGCCACGACCCGTACGGTGGTGAGTTCTTCCCTGGCTATCCTGGCCCTCGATTTGTTGTTGACTGCATTCATGATGAAGGGGTGGAATTGATGAACCGTGCAACCTTGAATCTCTGGGTAGGGTTTTTTGTACTGTTGGGTTTTCTGGCTTTTCTGATGCTGGCTTTCAAGGTGGGGAATCTGAACCTGGACGGGTCAGGAGGAACCTACGAAGTGGTGGCCCACTTCGACAATATCGGGCAACTCAAGGAACGTGCTCCCGTTCGCAGTTCCGGGGTCCTGGTGGGGCGGGTACATTCCGTACGTTTCGATACCCTCCACTACAATGCTGAAGTGCATATGGTCATAGATACCCAGTATCATTTCCCTGTAGACAGTTCAGTTTCGGTCCTGACGTCGGGGATTCTGGGCGAACAGTACGTTGGGCTGGATGCGGGCGGAGATGACAAGATGCTGAAGAATGGCGACGAGATCAAGTTGACGCAGGGGGCCATGGTGCTCGAGCGCCTGATCGGCCAGTTTCTCTTCAATAAGGCCCAGGAAGGTGGGACCGACAAGACTTCAACCGATAAGGGGGCACCATGAGGCGATGGACAGTATGGCAACGGGCCGGGGTGGCGTTGACCCTGGCAGGATGGAGTCTGGTGGTGTGGGCCGCTATCACCCCTGAATCCGTGATCTCCAACACGGCAGACGAGGTAGTGACCACCCTGAAAAAAGACAAGGCCATTCAAAAAGGGGATCGCGCCAAGGCCTATGCCCTGATTCAGGATAAAGTGATTCCGCACTTTGATTTTACGCGCATGACCCGTTTGGCGATGGGGAAAAACTGGCGTCAGGCCAGTCCTGACCAGCAACAAAAGTTGACCGAAGGGTTTCGTGACCTGCTGGTGCGGACGTATGCCAGTTCTCTGTCTCAATACAAGAACCAGGAATTGAAGGTCAAGGGTTCGGATCTGGACGATGGCGGGAACGAGGCCACGGTGCACTCTATCGTGATTCCTTCTGGCGGTCCATCCATCCCGATCGACTATCGCATGGAAAAGTTGGGAGAGGACTGGAAAGTGTTCGATATTCAGGTGGATGGAGTGAGTCTGGTGACCAATTACCGTAATGAATTTTCCGATATCGTGCGCAATCATGGGATCGATGGATTGATCCAGGCTATGGCCGACAAAAGCAAACAGGCGGAAAACAAGGCGGCCGGAAAAAAATGATCCGGCGTGAGGGTAACCATCTTTTTCTGGAAGGTCCGGTGGTCATGGATACGGTACCCGATCTGGTGCGCTCCACCTCCTTTTCCTCCCTGGGACAGGAAGTGACCATCGATTTTTCTCGTACGACGGCCCTGGATTCGGCGGCTGTCGCCCTGCTTCTGCATTGGCAACGGGAAGCGGAGCGGGATAAGAAAAACTTGGTTTTTGTGAAAATTCCTGACAATCTGCGCGTTTTGATCTCGCTTTATGGTCTTTCTCCCTTGCTGGAAGGCATCGTCGAGGTCTGAAACGGATGTCTTCCCAGGAGCGGTCACTACCAGCGGTGGAAATACGCGCGGTACAGAAATCCTACGGTGCCCTGCAGGCCTTGCGAGGGGTGGACCTGACCATAGAGCAAGGGGAATTCTTTGCGTTGCTGGGCCCCAACGGGGCAGGAAAAACCACGCTGATCAGCATACTGGCCGGACTGGCTCGTGCCGATGCGGGAACGCTGAGGGTCATGGGTCATGAGGTGGTGCAGGATTATCGTGCAGCCCGGCGTGCTCTGGGGGTGGTTCCCCAGGAATTGGTGTTTGATCCTTTTTTCAGCGTGCGTGAAACGTTGCGTATCCAGTCCGGATATTTTGGTTTGCGCCACAATGATGACTGGATCGATGAAATCCTTGAGAACCTGCATCTGACCGACAAGGCCGAGGTCAACATGCGTACCCTGTCGGGGGGGATGAAGCGACGCGTATTGATCGGTCAGGCTCTGGTCCATCGCCCGCCGGTCATTGTGCTGGATGAACCAACGGCCGGCGTGGATGTGGAACTGCGTCAGACCCTTTGGAAGTTTATTCGACAACTCAATGGGGCAGGCCATACCATCCTTTTGACCACGCATTATCTGGAGGAGGCGGAAGCCCTGTGTCAGCGCGTGGCAGTATTGCACAAGGGTCAATTGGTGGCCTGCGAACGCATCAGTGATTTATTGCTGGGTCGGCAGGCGGCCACGCTGGAAGAGGCTTTCGTGGGGTTGATTCGAGACGTGGAGACTTAAGGATGGGCGTGGGATTCACAACATTGTTGGGCAAGGAGGTGCTGCGTTTCTGGAAAGTCTCTTTTCAGACCCTGCTTGCGCCCCTGATCTCCACTCTGCTCTACTTGGTTGTTTTTGCGCAAGTCCTGGGACAGCGCGTCAGCGTGTACCCGGGGGTGGGTTATGCCGCATTTCTGGTGCCTGGGCTGGTCATGATGGCCATGCTGCAGAACGCCTTCGCCAACAGTTCTTCCAGTTTGGTGCAATCCAAGGTGAGTGGAAGTCTGGTCTTCGTGCTGCTGGCCCCCCTGTCGGAAATCGAATTTTTTTCGGCCTATGTGCTGGCTGCCATGTTGCGCGGGTTGTTGGTAGGGTCCGTGGTGTTGGTGACGGCGGGTTTTTTCTTTCCTCCCCAGATCCATTCCCTGCTCTGGATTCTGGTTTTTTGTTTTCTGGCCACGGGCTTGTCCGGGGCACTGGGGGTGTTGGCCGGCGTCTGGGCGGAAAAATTTGACCAGATGGCTGCCTGGCAGAATTTTCTCATTTTGCCATTGACGTTCCTGTCCGGCGCCTTTTATTCGCTCCATTCCCTGCCGCCTCTCTGGCACTTCATTTCTCGCTTCAATCCGTTTTTTTATGCCATCGATGGGTTCCGCTATGGTTTCATCGGAGCGAGTGACGTTTCGCCCTGGGAATCCCTGCTCATTGTCGGGAGTACCGGTTTGGCTTTATCATGGGCGACTTTAGCCTTGTTGCGCAGTGGTTGGCGAGTGCGCCCCTGAGTTCCGGGCATGTCGAGAGGATGGAATGATCATGGTACTTCCCCAGGATATCAAGCAATACATTGAAAGTGGACTGGTTTGTCAGTACGTGGACGTCAGTGGTGATGGTCAACATTTCGAGGCCACCATCGTCAGTACCCTTTTTGAAGGTAAAAGCCGCGTGGCTCAGCATCAACTGGTGTATCGAGCCTTGGGTGACCGCATGCGCGAGGAGATCCATGCCCTCTCCATGCGTACCCTGACCCCAGCCCAATGGGCGGAAGTGGAAGTTCGCTAGACAGGTACATCGTGGATAGACTGATTATTGCCGGGGGCCGACCGCTCAAGGGTACCGTTGAGATTTCCGGCGCAAAGAATGCGGCGTTACCCATTCTCTGCGCTGCCCTGTTGACCGCCCAACCGCTTCGGGTGACCCGGGTTCCTGCCTTGCGCGATGTGGGTACGCTGTTGCGTTTGCTCAGGGGCATGGGGGTGGAGGTCGAGGGGGAGCACGGGGAAGTGGTTCTGAGTGCCTCGGTCGCCTTGGAACCTCTGGCCTCCTACGACCTGGTCAAGACCATGCGTGCCTCCATTCTGGTGTTGGGGCCTCTGCTGGCCCGATTTGGGCGTGCCCGTGTCTCCTTGCCTGGAGGGTGCGCCATCGGCGAACGTCCGGTGGATTTGCACTTGAAAGGTTTGCAGGCCATGGGTGCCCATCTGTCGGTCGAACATGGGTATATCGTGGGATCGGCAACCCGCTTGCAGGGTGCGCGGATATTCATGGATACGGTGACGGTGACGGGCACCGAGAATTTGATGATGGCGGCAACTCTGGCGGCGGGGACGACGGTTCTGGAAAATGCCGCGCGTGAACCGGAGGTGGTGGATCTGGCCCAGTGCCTGATTGCCATGGGGGCCAATATTCGAGGGCATGGCACGGACGTCATCACCATAGAGGGGGTAGAACACCTTCAAGGAACCACCCACCCCGTCATGCCGGATCGTATTGAAACAGGCACTTTTCTGGTGGCTGCCGCCGCCACCGGCGGGGACGTTCTTTTGCGTGGGGTACGCCCCGGGACACTGGATGCGGTTCTGGACAAGTTGCGGGAAGCCAATGCCTGTATTCGCTGCACTGAAGAAACGATTCATTTGACCATGGCAGGGCCGAATCACGGGGTCAGTTTGCGTACGGCGCCCTACCCTGCCTTTCCTACGGACATGCAGGCCCAGTTCATGGCCATGAATGCGGTGGCGCAAGGTACGACCGTGGTCACCGAAACCATTTTCGAAAATCGCTTCATGCATGTTCAGGAGTTACGCCGATTGGGGGCCAATATCGAGGTCGAGGGCAACGCTGCCATCATTCGGGGGGTATCTCAACTGGAGGGGGCGACGGTCATGGCCACAGACCTGCGCGCTTCTGCCAGCCTGGTGATTGCTGGGTTGATTGCGCAAGGAGAAACCGTGGTGGATCGGATCTACCACCTGGATCGGGGTTACGAAACCCTGGAACAAAAACTGCGGGCGTTGGGGGCAGAGGTCCACAGAGAACGCAGCGGCACGATTGAATGAGCGGTGAAACCATGAACCCATCCAGTACAACGCCTTTTACGGGGATTACCCTGGCCCTTTCAAAGGGGCGGATTTTTGGCGAAACCTTGCCTTTGTTGGCGCGCGCTGGCATCGTTCCGCTGGTGGACCCCGACACTTCACGCCAACTCATCCTGCCCACCAGCCGACCTGATGTGCGTCTGGTCATCGTGCGGGCTTCGGATGTGCCTACGTACGTTCAACGGGGAGCGGCCGACCTGGGGGTGGCTGGGCGCGATGTTCTGCTCGAACAGGGGGGGGAAGGATTGTACCAACCGGTGGATCTGTGTATTGCCCGGTGCCGCCTGATGGTGGCCGTGTCTCAGGGGTTCGACTATGAGGAAGCCATACGACGAGGTGCGCGTCTGCGGGTGGCGACCAAGTATGCCAGACTGACCCGGGAACATTTTGCCGCCAAAGGCGTCCATGTGGATTTGATCAAATTGTATGGTTCCATGGAACTGGCTCCACTCACGGGTCTGGCCGATGCCATCGTCGATCTGGTGAGCAGTGGCAATACCTTGCGCGCCAATGCGTTGGAGGCCGTCGAGGATATTGCGGAGATCAGTTCCCGGTTGGTGGTCAACGGTGCAGCCTGGAAGTTGTACCGGGAACGTCTGGGACCGTTGGTGGAAGCCATTGCTCGAGGCGTGAAAGAAACTTTTGGAGAAGAAGTCCCATGAAGATGCGCCGACTGGATTCTACAATGGCTGGATTTGATGCGGAACTGGAGCGTCTGACGGCTTTTGACAGTGCGTTGGATGAGCGTGTCGAGACGGTGGTGCGCTCCATTCTTCAGGACGTCAAAAAGCGTGGGGACGAAGCCTTGCTCGAGTACACCCAACGCTTTGATCGCCTGGGCGTGGCGCAGGCTGCTGCGCTGGAATTGCCCAGGGATACCCTGACGCGTGCGCTGGAGGAATTACCACAGCCACGGCGGCATGCGCTGGAAAAGGCGGCGGAACGGATTCGCGCATTTCATGAGCGTCAGCGCATGGAGTCCTGGAACGTACGCGAAACGGATGGAACCGAACTGGGACAGCGTGTCACCCCGCTCGACCGTGTGGGACTTTATGTTCCCGGCGGCAAGGCAGTCTATCCTTCTTCCGTCCTGATGAATGCCATTCCTGCTGCCGTGGCCGGAGTCCAGGACATCCTCATGGTGGTGCCCACTCCGGATGGGGTGCGCAATGAATTGGTGCTGGCTGCGGCCGCCTTGTCTGGAGTACAGCGTGTCTTTACCGTGGGCGGGGCTCAGGCCATCGCAGCCCTGGCTTATGGGACGGCCACGATACCCGCAGTGGATAAGATCGTCGGCCCTGGCAATGCCTATGTGGCTGCCGCCAAACGCCAGGTTTTTGGTACGGTGGGGATCGACATGGTGGCGGGCCCCTCGGAAATCCTGATCATCGCGGACGGTTCTACGGACCCCCGCTGGGTGGCCATGGACCTGTTCTCGCAAGCGGAACATGACGAATTGGCCCAGGCGTTGCTGTTGTGTCCGAATCCAGACTATCTGGAACAGGTGGAACGGGCCATTGTGGCGCTTCTGCCGACCTTGCCACGCCAGACCGTGATCGAAAAATCCCTGGCAGATCGGGGCGCACTGATCCGGGTTCGCGACTTGGCCGAGGCCTGCCACTTGTCCAACCGTATTGCACCGGAACATTTGGAATTGTCCGTGGCCCAACCCGAGGACTGTTTGCCTCTGTTACGCCATGCCGGCGCAATTTTTGCGGGGCGCTACAGTTCTGAATCTCTGGGAGATTATTGCGCCGGACCCAATCATGTGTTGCCCACCGGACGCACGGCACGGTTTGCCTCTCCTCTGGGCGTCTACGATTTCCAGAAGCGCTCCAACGTGTTGAAGGTCTCGCGGGAAGGCGCGCGCCACCTGGGCGAGATTGCCGAAGTGCTGGCCTTGCAGGAGGGACTGCACGCCCATGCGCGTTCTGCAGCCTGTCGTTTTCGGGATGAGGTCTAGCCATGGAAGACTGGGTTCGTACCGTGGTTCGGGAAGACATCCGCGCATTGAAGGCTTACCCGGTACCTGCCGCAGAGGGGATGATAAAACTGGATGCCATGGAGAATCCCTACGGTCTCTCAACCGCGTTGCGGGCCCGACTGGCATCGACACTGGGGGAACTGGCTCTGAACCGTTATCCTTCGCCCTCTGCGCCCCAACTCAAACGCCAGTTGAGTGCCTTGATGGGCTTGCCCGATACGCCTGCCATGGTATTGGGCAATGGTTCGGACGAATTGATCCAGATGCTGGCCCTGGCGGTGGCCAAGCCTGGCGCAGTGATTCTGGGCGTGGAACCTTCCTTCGTCATGTTTCGCCTGATTGCCCAACTGGCTCAGGTGACCTTTGTGGGCGTTCCACTCGCCCCGGATTTTTCCTTGAATGGCCCGGCCCTGCTGGAAGCCGTCGCCCGTCATCGCCCTGCGCTCACTTTTCTGGCCTATCCCAATAATCCCACCGGTAACTGTTTCGATGCTCAAACGGTGGAGGCGGTCATCCAGGCCAGTCCGGGGTTGGTGGTGGTGGATGAGGCCTATTACCCATTCACTGCCCACTCCTTCAAGGATCGGTTGGCGCGTTACCCCAATCTGCTCCTGATGCGCACCCTGTCCAAACTGGGGTTGGCGGGGGTGCGTTTGGGCTGGTTATGTGGCTCCGCCGACGTGCTGGCGGAAATTGACAAAGTGCGTCTTCCCTATAACATCTCCGTACTGGACCAGGCGGCGGCGGTCGTGATGTTGGAACATCGGGCCGAACTGCAGACGCAGGTGGAGGCTATCGTACAGGAGCGCATGCTGCTGACCTCGGCCTTGAACGCCTTGACTCAGGTCACGGTTTTTCCCAGCGTTGCAAATTTTCTGCTGTTCCGTGTGCCTCGAGCCGGGCAAGTATTTGACGGACTTCGGCATCATGGTATATTGATCAAGAATCTCAGTCAGGCACATCCGCTGTTGCACGACTGTCTGCGCGTTACGGTGGGAACTCCGGAGGAAAACCGGGCTTTTCTCGATGCGTTGGGCCGGGTGTTGGACTCTCAATGAATACGGACAAGAACATGCGCTGTGCGCGATTGACCCGCACCACTCTGGAAACCACCGTGACAGTTTCCCTCAACCTGGATGGTACAGGCGTTTCACGGTTGTCCACCGGCGTTCCCTTCTTTGATCATATGCTCGATCAGGTGGCACGTCATGGTCTGATAGATCTGGAGGTGGCGTGCCAAGGGGATCTTCACATCGATGCCCATCACACGATAGAGGACATCGGCATTACGTTGGGTCAGACATTCGCTCAGGCCCTGGGGGATAAAAAGGGACTGGTGCGTTATGGGCAAGCCCTGATTCCCCTGGACGAGGCGCTTTCTCGGGTGGTGGTGGATCTGTCCGGCCGTCCTGGACTGGAGTATGGTGTGGATTATACCCGCGCCCGTATCGGAGACTTTGACGTGGACCTGATCCGGGAGTTTTTTCAGGGGTTTGTCAATCATGCCCAAGTGACCGTGCATGTCGATAACCTGAAAGGGCGTAATGCCCATCATCAGGCCGAAACCATATTCAAGGCGTTGGGGCGTGCCTTGCGCATGGCGGTGACCCTGGATCCGCGCAGTGCTGCCCAAGTCCCGTCCACCAAGGGCTCTCTCTGATACAGGATCGGAATGTGATGCGCATTGCAGTGGTGGACTATGGAATGGGCAATCTGCGCTCGGTGGCCCGTGCTCTGAACCGAGTGGCGCCCGAGGCCGAGGTTGAAGTCACCGATTGCCCCGAAAGGTTGCGTGCGGCCCATCGCATCGTTTTTCCCGGGCAAGGGGCATTGCCCGATTGCATGAGACGTTTGCACGAACGCCACCTTCTGGAGGTGGTGCAGGAACTGATGCGGACTCGTCCTTTTCTGGGGATTTGTCTCGGGTTGCAGGTGTTGTTCGACCGTTCCGAGGAAGGGGATGTGGCAGGATTGGGGCTGTTGGCGGGTAAGGTGTGTCGTTTTCCCGAGGATCGGTTCGGGCCTCGCGGGGAACGTCTCAAGGTTCCCCACATGGGCTGGAACGAGGTGCATGCGACCCGCGAACACTCTCTTTGGCGCGGATTGGCCCCGGATTCCCGTTTCTATTTCGTCCACAGTTACTACGTGCAGGAACTCAACGAGGCAGAGTGTGCGGCAACCACGACCTACGGGTTTCCTTTTACCAGCGCGGTGATTCGGGACAACCTCTGTGCGGTACAATTTCATCCCGAGAAAAGTGCTGCTGCCGGGCTGACCCTGTTGTCCAATTTCGTCCACTGGACCCCTTGATTTTTTCCCCCAATGTTCATGAAAAAGGTACGACCATGATTGTAATTCCCGCCATCGACCTCAAGGATGGCCGCTGTGTGCGTTTGCGCCAGGGGCTGATGGAAGATGCAACCGTGTTTTCCGAAGAACCGGCTCAAATGGCTCGTCATTGGCTGTCACAGGGCGCCCAGCGCCTCCATCTGGTGGATTTGAACGGAGCCTTTGCGGGCAAGCCCGTCAATGAACAGGCGCTCAAGGAGATCGTGGCGGCGGTGGGCGGGGAAATCCCGATTCAGTTGGGCGGAGGTATTCGCACACTCGAGGTGATCGAACGTTATCTCGACGATGGCATCGATGCGGTCATCATCGGTACGGCAGCGGTCAAGAATCCAGGATTCCTGCACGAGGCCTGTGATGCCTTTCCCGGCCAGATTCTGGTGGGGCTCGATGCAAAGGACGGCAAGGTGGCGGTGGAAGGCTGGTCCAAACTGACCGGTCACGAGGTCGTGGATCTGGCCCGTCGTTTTCAGGACTATGGCGTGGAGGGCGTGATCTATACCGATATCGGTCGGGATGGCATGATGACCGGGGTGAATGTGGCGGCGACCGTGGAGTTGGCCCGGGCATTGCATGTCCCGGTGATCGCCAGTGGTGGCTTGCACGGTCTGGACGACATTCGGGCACTGTGTCAGGTGCAGGAGGAAGGCATCAGTGGCGTGATCACAGGGCGCGCAATATATGAGGGCACCCTTGATTTTGCGGCAGCGGTGGCGTTGGCGAACACCTGGCCGGTCGGGCAATAATGGGTCTGGCACGGCGTATCATTCCCTGTCTGGATGTCAAGGGGGGACGGGTGGTCAAGGGAGTGAATTTCGTTGCCCTGCGCGATGCTGGCGATCCAGTGGAGATTGCCCGACGCTACGACGAACAGGGCGCAGATGAAGTGACCTTTCTCGATATCGCGGCCAGCGCGGAAGAAAGGGATTTGATCCTGCCCATCATCGAGGAAGTGTCGGCACAGGTGTTCATTCCCCTGACCGTGGGGGGGGGCGTGCGCGAGGTCAAGGATGTGCGCCGGTTGCTCAATGCAGGGGCGGATAAGGTCAGCATCAATTCCGCAGCGTTGCAGCGACCGGACTTGGTTTCCGAGGCCTCCGGTTTTTTTGGTGCCCAGTGTATCGTGGTGGCCATCGATGCCAGGCGTGCTGCCACTGCATCGGGCTGGGGGGTATTCACCCATGGTGGGCGTCGTCCGACTGCGTGGGATGCTGTACTCTGGGCGCAAGAGGTGGCACGTCGGGGCGCGGGGGAAATCCTGTTGACCAGCATGGATCGGGATGGGACACGGGAAGGATTTGATCTGGAACTGACCCGTACCGTGGCGGAAGCGGTGGGAGTTCCCATCATTGCCAGTGGAGGGGTGGGCAACTTGCAACATCTTTGTGATGGGGTGCGTGTGGGGCAGGCTGATGCGGTTCTGGCTGCCAGTATCTTTCACTATGGTGAATTCACGATCCGGCAGGCCAAGGAAGCCATGGACGCTCAGGGTATCGAGGTCCGCTTATGATCCCTGCTTCTTCGACACAACCTGACGTTTCCTGGCTGGATGCGCTACACTGGGACGCTGAGGGGCTGGTGCCGGTCATTGCTCAGGAAGAGAGCACGGGTGTGGTGCTGATGATGGCCTGGATGAATCGTGAATCCTTGCAGCAGACGGTGCGTCGAGGCGAAGCGGTGTACTGGTCCCGTTCGCGTCAACGCCTGTGGCATAAGGGCGAGGAGTCGGGGCATGTGCAGAAAGTGAAAAAGATTCGACTGGATTGCGATGGAGACGTCCTGCTCCTGATGGTAGAGCAGGCGGGGGGGATTGCGTGCCATACGGGGCGTGCCCACTGCTTTTTCCGGACTCTGGAAGGAGACCGGTGGCACGAATCGGACCCGGTATTGAAAGACCCGCGAGAAATCTATGGTGCCTGAAGAAGTGGAAATTTTGTCTCGTTTGAGCCAGACTCTGAAAGCGCGCAAGGGGGCTGCACCGAACTCGTCCTATGTGGCCAGTTTGTACGCACGGGGGTTGGATGTCATGGCGCGTAAAGTGGGTGAGGAAGCGGTGGAGACCATCCTGGCGGCCAAGGATCGGGATCACCCTGCCTTGGTGCGCGAAATTGCAGACCTGTGGTTTCATTCCCTCGTGCTGTTGGTGGATCTGGGAGGCAGTGCCCAGGAAGTGTTGAACGAGTTGACGCGGCGCGAAGGCGTGTCAGGACATGTCGAAAAGGCTGCGCGTCGGGACGCGCAACCCCCTCAGGGAGTGGAATCATGAGCGAGTGTTTGTTTTGTCGGATCGTACGGGGTGAATTGCCGGGTCGTAAGGTCTATGAAGATGAGGAGATTCTGGCCTTTCATGATATTCATCCGGCTGCGCCGGTGCATTTCATGATCGTTCCAAAGGCACATCGCGATTCTCTGATCCAGTGTACCGCTCAGGACCAAGGATTGTTGGGCAGGATGTTGGGGCTGGCACCACGCTTGGCTCAGGAACAGGGCCTGACAGAGGGTTTTCGTACCGTGATCAACACCGGTCCCGGGGGAGGTCAGGAGATCTACCACCTGCATATTCACATCATGGGCGGTATCAAATCCTCTCCACTGCCCCGCAGTGGAGATAAATAAATAAAGGGTGCGTAACGCACAGAGGAGGAAGGAGACATGGGCGATTTATTCAGTATCCAGCATTTGTTGTTGTTGTTGTTGATCGTGGTACTGATATTTGGAACCAAGAAGTTACGCAATATCGGGACGGATCTGGGGGGGGCGGTCAAGGGGTTCAAGGAAGGCATGGCGGGTGCCGCAGCCACGGAAAATACCGAAGAAAAGCGTAGCCTGGACGAGAAATCGACCTCTTCCCCTGTCAAGGAAGCATCGGCTCAGGACAAGACCCCGTCTTGAGGACGGCGTTCGATGTTGGACTTCAGTTTCAGTGAAATTGGATTGGTGGGGCTGGTGGCTCTGATCGCCATAGGTCCGGAGCGCATGCCCAAGGTGGCGCGCGGGGCTGGCGTCCTGTTTGGTCGGTTTCGGCGCTATACCTTGTCGGTCAAGGCGGAAATCGACCGGGAATTGCAGCAGGCGGAATTGAAAGATCTGGACAAGAAGATTGCCGAGGCTCGTGCCGAAGCGGCGCGCCAAATTGCGGCTTCGACCAGTGCGGTGGATCAGATGTTGAGTCGGCCGGTTCTGGAAGGACAAGCCGTGACTGAGCCGCCTGCAGTACCAGATCTTGCCCCCTCCCTGGTGCTGGGTGCCGAAGCCGGGAACACTGCACCCCCTGCCACGAGTGGGGGGGATAGTCCATCGCTGCAGCGTACCGAAGAGTCTCTGAAAGTCGGTCAAACCCTCTTTGGCGGGGATCCCTTCGAGATCCGTCGCTCCGCGCCGCTCCGCAGCCTGCCCCGTGAGCCGCAGGCTATGCCCCCCGCTTCAGAACCAGGAGTGGGGGCCTCGTGAACGAAGAATCCACGACCATCCAGGAATTTGTCGTCCATCTCATCGAATTGCGCACCCGCGTGATTCGGGCCGTGGTGGCTGTATTCGGCGTGTTTGTGGCCCTTTTGCCTTTTGCCAATAAACTGTATACCTGGCTGGCATATCCTCTGTTGAGCAAAATGCCCATCGGCGGGCATATGATCGCCACGGAAGTCACCACGCCCTTCTTCGTCCCCATGAAAGTGGCCGGACTGGTGGCTTTTCTGCTTGCTCTGCCCTACGTGCTGGCTCAAATCTGGGGATTTGTGGCGCCGGGGCTCTACGACCATGAAAAACGTCTGGCATTGCCTTTGATCGTTTCCAGTACGCTGCTGTTTTATGTCGGGATGGCTTTTGCCTACTTTGCGGTTTTTCCTTTTGCTTTTGGTTTCTTTGCCAATACGGCACCCCAGGGGGTGGAAATGATGACGGATATCGACAAGTATCTGAGTTTTGTCATCAGTATGTTCCTGGCTTTTGGATTGGCATTTGAAACCCCCGTGGCAGTGGTTTTATTGGTCAAGTTGGGTATCCTGACCGTCCCACAACTGCGCGCCGCCCGGCGCTATGTGGTGGTGTCTGCCTTTGTGGTGGGCGCCATCTTCACGCCTCCTGATGCGGTCTCCCAAACCTTGCTGGCCATTCCTCTCTGGTTATTGTATGAATTGGGGATCTTGGTGGCTAGCCGGGTCGCCCCCAGAGAGGAAGGAGTCGATCCGTTGAAATTGCCGAATCCGGAATCCTGAAGAAATTCAGTGTGATCGAAGGCCAACGGTGCTTCCCGGTTTACTGGTCGGGTTCGTCCAGGTTGCGGATGGTCCCCTTGGGCCGCCGCCCAATGTGAACGGAAAACTCGAGCGACCGATGATTCCGAACGACCTCGAGTTGTGCCGTCTGCCCAGGTTTGAGTGCCGCCACTTGATTGAGCATGTCGCGAGAATCACCAATCGGGTGACCTTCGACACCCACCAGAATGTCTCCTGCATGAACGCCCGCTTGCTGTGCAGGTCCTCCCTTCAAAAGAGCGGAGATCAGCGCACCACTGGCATTTTCCAACTGAAAAGAGGTCGCCAGTTCCGGAGTGACATCCTGGACTTCCACACCGATCCAGCCGCGCGTCACGCCACCGTTCCGGATGATTTCATCCATGACCTGACGAGCGAGGCTGACGGGGATACTGAATCCGATGCCTTGGGATCCTCCGGACTTGGAATAAATGGCACTGTTGATTCCGACCAGGTTGCCTGTACTGTCTACCAAGGCTCCGCCCGAATTGCCGGGATTGATGGCCGCATCGGTCTGGATGAAATTTTCGAACGTATTGATCCCCAGACGGCTGCGCCCCAGGGCGCTGACGATTCCGGAGGTGACGGTTTCACCCACGCCAAAGGGATTTCCGATGGCCAGGACCACATCCCCTACCTGAACCTGATCTGAAGATCCAAAACGGATGGCCGGAAGGTGGTCGAGACCAATCTTGAGTACGGCCAGATCGGTTTCCGGGTCTGTGCCCGTTACGGTTGCTTTGATGGTACGCCCGTCAGACAAGGCGACTTGAATTTCCTGGGCACCATCGATGACATGGTCATTGGTCAGAATATAACCATCGGGGCGTACGATGACTCCCGACCCCAGGCTCATTTGGGCAGCGGAATTGTCCTGGGGAGCATTATCTCCGAATAATTGACGTGGATCGCCTGGGGGGAGGTCAGCGCGGTGCGGCGGAGTTTTGCGCGTAAATATGTTGACGACGGTGGGCATGGCGCGGTGGGCAGCATCGCGGTATGAACCCAGCGGTTCGCCTGCCGGGGGCGCAGCAGGAGAAACGGGGGATGATGCGGAACTGAATGGGCGCGCGGCAGTCTTCCCTGGGGAGGCAAGTTCCTCCAGGAGGGTATGGCGGAAAAAAGCCAGGGCGAAAAGTCCCCCTGCACAGAGGGTGACGGCCTGGGTAAAAAGTAACCAAAGTTTTCGCATTGGATCAATATTCGGCAAGTTGTGACAGGATATTATTTTTTTTCCGCTCAAAAAAATAAAGATACATTAATAAATAGATGGTTATATTGTCAGTGACCGAGTTGTCGGAATTATCGGAAATCAAGGGTGAGACGCCTCAATTTGATAGAATGACGGGCGAGCAGTGCATGTGCAGTATCGCGTCGAACCATACGAACTATAGCTGAAAAGAAGGTGAATGACATGGATAAAATTCAGGCGGATCGGGGGCGTCGGCGTCTGCTGATCGGGGTGACTTCAGCGATTGGCGGCGTGGGGGTGGGGGCTCTTGCAACCCCCTTCGTTCTGAGCATGCTCCCCAGCGCCCGAGCCAAGGCGGCAGGGGCACCGGTGGAGGCAGATATCTCCAAGGTGGAACCGGGTATGATGATCACGCAGGAGTGGCGCGGCCAACCGGTCTGGATTGTCAACCGGACGCCTGCCATGATGGTACAGTTGGCAAAGAATACGCATTTATTGAGCGATCCGGATTCCAACAAGTCCGAGCAGCCGGAGCCGTGCAAAAATACGGCTCGGGCCATGCCAGGACATGACAATATACTGGTCGTGGTGGGGATTTGCACCCATCTGGGGTGTTCTCCCACGGAAAAACTGAAAGCCGGAAATGAGGGGGGGATGGGTTCTGACTGGCCGGGAGGGTTTCTATGTCCCTGTCATGGTTCCAAATATGATCTATCGGCGCGGGTTTTTAAAGACATGCCGGCACCGCTCAATATGCGCATCCCGCCTTATACCTATCTTGACGACCAACGTCTCCTGATCGGTACCAACAAGAAGGGAGGTTGATCATGGTTTCCCAAGTGATGGGTTGGATAGATGAACGTTTTCCTCTGACAAAAGTCTGGAGGGAACATCTGGCAGAATACTACGCCCCGAAGAACTTCAATTTCTGGTATTACTTCGGCTCTTTGGCCCTTCTCGTGCTGGTCATGCAGATCGTCACCGGGATTTTCCTGACCATGAATTACAAGCCGGATGCGCGCTTTGCCTTCGCTTCGGTGGAATACATCATGCGCGACGTGAACTTTGGTTGGCTGATCCGTTACATGCATTCCACAGGAGCCTCCATGTTTTTTGTGGTGGTCTATCTGCATATGATGCGCGGAATTCTCTATGGCTCCTACCGTAAACCGCGTGAACTCCTCTGGATCATCGGGATGGCCATTTATCTGTGTCTGATGGGGGAAGCCTTCTTTGGTTATCTTTTGCCTTGGGGACAGATGTCCTACTGGGGAGCCCAGGTGATCGTTTCCCTGGTGGATGCCATCAGTCCGGAAGTGGCCCTGTGGATTCGGGGCGACTATGTGATTTCGGATGCCACCTTGAACCGATTTTTTGCTTTTCACGTCATCGCCTTGCCACTGGTACTGTTGGTTCTGGTCTTCTTGCACATCGTTGCTCTGCATCAGGTGGGATCCAATAACCCCGACGGGATTGAAATCAAGAACCACAAGGACCCTGTGAGCCATATTCCCCTGGATGGCATTCCTTTTCATCCCTATTACACGGTCAAGGACATCGTAGGGGTTTCAGGATATTTCATCGCCTATTTCGGCATCATTTTCTTTTTGCCGGAAATGGGCGGGTATTTTCTGGAGGAAAACAACTTCATTCCCGCCGACCCTCTCAAGACACCGCCCCATATTGCCCCGCTTTGGTATTTCACGCCGTTCTACGCAATATTACGGGCCATTCCGCAGAAACAGTTGGGGATTGCGGCCATGGGATTGGCGGTACTCATTTTTTTCCTTCTTCCCTGGCTGGATCGTGGGGTGGTGAAATCGGTGCGCTACCGGGGAACCCTGTACAAGTCGGCATTGACCGCCTTCGTCCTGTCCTTCCTCGTTTTGGGCTACCTGGGGACTCAGGAACCCACGATATGGTATGTGAACCCCATTGCGCGCGTCTGTGCCGGGATTTATTTCGGTTTCTTCTTGCTGATGCCCATTTATTCCCGGCTCGACAAAACCAAACCAGTGCCTGAACGGGTGACCTCATGAATCATTTCAAATCGTGGAATCATTCGCTGATTCAAGGTGTTTTGATCCTGTTTCTGGGTCTGTCCTGCGCCAGTGTGCAGGCCGAAGAGGGGGTAAAACTGGACAAGGCCCCCGTGGACACCTCCAATTTCCCTTCATTACAGCGTGGTGCCCAGCATTTCATGAATTACTGCATGAACTGTCACAGTGCCCATCTGGCCCGTTTCGACCTGCTTGAACAGTTGGGGTTGTCAGAAAAACAGGTCGTGCAGAACCTGATTCTGACCGATGCCAAGGTGGCGGACTATATGACTGTGGTACTCAAAGCCAAGGATGCTCAAAACTGGTTTGGAGTTCCTCCGCCTGACCTGTCCGTGGAAGCACGAGTTCATGGGGCAGATTGGATGTACACCTATTTGCGTTCTTTTTATCGCGATGACCAGCGCCCCAGTGGTTGGAATAATCGTGTTTTTCCCAACGTGGCCATGCCCCACGTCCTCTGGGCGTTGCAGGGGCAGCAGGAACTTCAGAGGCAGGGCGGGGAAGACGCACTGGTACTGACTCAAAAAGGCAGCCTGAGTCCTCAGGAGTACGACCAATTTGTGGGGGATCTGGTGAATTTTCTGGTCTTCATGTCAGAACCGACGCGTTCGGCCCGTCTTCATCTGGGATTGTGGGTCATGGGGTTTCTGCTGATACTATTTTTGGTTGCGCGCGCCCTGAAACGAGAATTCTGGAAAGATATCCATTAGAATGGGAGGATTGATCAAGTTGAGACGTATCCTATGATGACCCTATATTCCGGGACCACCTGTCCCTTCAGCCAACGCAGTCGCATTGTGCTGTACGAGAAAGGTATGGATTTTCAGATCGTGGATGTAGACGTATTCAATCTGCCGGAAGAGATTGCGGTGATGAATCCCTATAACCGGTTACCCGTGTTGGTAGAGCGCGACCTCACGTTGCACGAATCGAACATCATCAATGAGTATATCGATGAGCGTTTTCCTCACCCACAGTTGATGCCCCCGGAACCCGTCATGCGGTCCCGGGCACGGCTGTTTCTGCATCGCTTTGAAGTGGAACTCTTCAGCCATGTCGTCACCCTGGAATCCGGGGCGGCGGCCAAAGGGTTGGCAGACAAGGCACGGGCATCGCTGCGCGATAGTCTGGTGCAAATAGTGCCCATCTTCGTCAAGCAGAAGTTTATGCTGGGTGAGGATTTCACCATGCTGGATGTGGCCATTGCGCCCCTTTTGTGGCGTCTGGACCATTACCAGATTCAGTTGCCCAAGCAGGCTGCTCCTATCCTCAAGTATGCTGAGCGGATTTTTTCCCGTCCTGCCTTCATTGATTCCATGACCCCGGCTGAAAAGGCCATGCGGAAGTAAGAACGTGTCCCGTTCAACCAAACCTTATCTGGCTCGTGCACTTTGGGAGTGGTGCGAGGACAACACCATGACTCCTCTACTGCATGTTCTGGTAGAAGGGACGGGAGCGCAGGTTCCTCTCGCTTTCGTCAAGGAAGGTCAGATCATTCTCAATATCAGCGGCTCCGCCACGCGCCAGCTTTCCATGAACAATGGGGGCATCGAGTTCAACGCCCGTTTCAACGGAACGGCGGAACAGGTGTGGGTGCCCTGGAAAGCCGTATTGGGACTTTTTTCACGGGAGACGGGAGAAGGCATGGCTTTTCCACCGGATGAGCACGAATGGGATGAAGCACCTTTCTCCGTTTCAGAGGCTTCCGGGGGTCCCGCCCTGAGTTTGGCAGTTTCCCGTTCGTCCTCTGAAGAAACGGAAAAAAATTCCTTGCAGGATTCCCCACCTGTTCAGGAGGCCCGGAAAGTCACCGAGGAAGGCTCACCCCTCTCGATTGAATCGAAAAAGGCAACTTCTCCAACAAAAAAACCCACACTTACTCTGGTTAAGTGAGATAATGCGCCCCATCGCCGTGCCGGCATAGCTCAGTTGGTAGAGCAGTTGATTTGTAATCAGAAGGTCCTGGGTTCGATTCCTAGTGCCGGCACCAATAAAATAAACGGCTTAGAGTTTGTAGCCTTGGATTATCTCCCACCAGTATTTTGTACATCGTCACCCGAACCGCACAGCAGGACGATGCCCCCTTGAATTCAAGCACAACGCTGTCCTGACCATGAGTTCCGAAGAACCCATTTATGTTACCCAGCCGTTCCTGCCGCCGCTGGAAGAATTCATACCCTACCTTGAAAAAATCTGGAGCAGTAGGGTTCTGACCAATAACGGACCATTCCACCGCGAATTGGAGCAGGCTCAATGCCGTTATCTTGGCATTGAACACA
Organism: Pseudomonadota bacterium; assembly: GCA_021805445.1. Classification (GTDB taxonomy): domain Bacteria; phylum Pseudomonadota; class Gammaproteobacteria; order Burkholderiales; family Ferrovaceae; genus Ferrovum. Next base: position 249,927 of record JAJZFH010000049.1, on the reverse strand, counting down.
TTTCCCTGTTTTCCAATGGGACCATGGCGCTGGTCACGGCGCTGCAAGCATTGCGCATCACGGGTGAAGTAATCACCACACCCTATTCATTCGTGGCCACTTCTCATGCGCTACTGTGGAATGGCATCAAACCTGTTTTTGTCGATATCGAACCGAACTCGTTCAACCTCGATCCTTCCCTTATCGAAGCTGCTATCACGCCACAAACTACGGCGATCCTGCCTGTCCATTGTTATGGCCGCCCTTGCAACACAGACGCCATCCAGCGCATTGCCGACAATTACAACCTCAAAGTTATTTACGATGCCTCGCATGCCTTCGGTGTCAGTGACGACGGAGGCTCCATCCTGCGCCATGGCGATCTGTCGGTACTGAGTTTCCACGCCACCAAAGTATTCAACACATTTGAGGGCGGAGCCATTGTTTGTTCCGATGCCAGGACGAAATCCCGCATCGATCATTTAAAAAACTTTGGATATGTCGATGAACTGACCGTCGTAGCGCCCGGGATCAATGGCAAGATGAGCGAATTCAATGCTGCGCTGGGATTGTTGCAACTGAAATACATTGATCGGGTGCTTGCCGAACGACAGCGCATCGACCGTGCTTATCGCGTACAACTTGACGACATCCCAGGCATCCGCTTCTTTCCTGTGCCGGAAGTGCGAATCGGTAACCATGCGTATTTCCCGATTCTGGTTGGACCCGAATATCCGCTGTCGCGCGATGAACTCAACGATCGGCTCAAACAGCACAACATCCACGCCCGCCGCTATTTTTATCCGCTGATTTCAGAATTTCCCATGTATCGCGGTCTGCCGTCTGCCTGTCAGGAAAACCTCCCCAAGGCTTCAGAAATAGCCTCACGGGTATTGTGTCTGCCAATTTATCCCGCACTGGATGAACAGGAGCAAGATCGTATTTCCCGGTTGATCCGCTCTTTCATGCAGAAGGTATCCTTTGGACCATCGCAGTATCCATGAACAATCCGAGGGAAGAAATTGGTGGTTATTTCGGTCTCGACTTGCCGGAACATGGGGCTTTATATCCGCAAGCCGTGCATTATCAGTCGGCACGCTCCGCACTCCGCGCAGTATTTGAATGCCAAGGCCTTCACCGTGTATGGATGCCAGCCTACGTCTGCGATTCGGTACTGCATGCGGCTGATGCTGCCGGTATCGAAATCTGCACCTACAGCCTTGATGATTCCCTTCATCCATCCGATCTGCCCGACACATTGTCTGATGGTGAAATCGTACTTTATGTCAACTACTTCGGCCTGTGCCAGTCGGTGGTAAGACGGCTGCAGACTCACTATCCTCTCGAGCACCTGATCATCGACAACAGTCAGGCATTATTCGCTCCTCACACAGGCGTGTTGGCCACCATCTACTCGCCGCGAAAGTTTGCCGGTCTGCCCGATGGTGGGCTACTGTTGCATTCGCCCGCGCTGCCCATCACTGCGCCTTCTGTGGAAGATCAGGGATCGTTCGAACGTATGAGATACCTGTTGTTGCGCGCTTCCTGCTCTGCGCGCGAAGGTTATGCGGCTTTCCAGGAAGCGCGCAACTCGCTTCAAAACCTTCCTCCATTGACCATGTCACGATTGACCCACAGGCTGATTCGCAGCATCGACTGGCAACAGGTCAGATCACGCCGTCGCGACAATTTTGCTATCATCGCGCAACGGTTGAACTCCATGAATGCCATACAGTGGTTGCCGACAGACGACGATATACCACTATGCTATCCACTGGTGTTAAGGGGAATCGATGTGGCAGCCATCAAGGCACAACTCACAGCTCAGAATATTTTCACCGCTACCTACTGGCCCGACGTCCTGCCCCGGCTCAAGCCGGGTAGCATCGAAGCGGCACTGGCGCAGGATACGTTGTTTTTGCCTGTCGACCAGCGTTTGGACCCACCTCGTACAGATGTTCTCGCGCGGCACATCCTGGATGTATTGCGGCCCCATCACCCCTGACAGGACGGATTGGTCATGAGTACGACACAGACCCATGCAAAATTCAGTTATGACGCGCACGCCAGGACCTGCGCCCCGGATGACTTCCTTAGGCAGACGCGTCGCACGGTTCATGACGAACCAATGTCCGATGCACAACTGCGCATGATCATGGAAGCCATCCACAATGGGCTGCAGTTGCAGCCCGATGACGTACTGATCGAACTGGCGTGTGGCAACGGCCTTCTATCGGTTCAACTGTTCGATGCTTGTCGTGGCTATCTTGGCACCGACATTTCAGACTACCTGATTTCCGTAGCCAAAAAGCATTTCGAGCGCCTGCCCAACCATCGGTTCGAAGTACGAGGCGGGATCGAATGCATAACCCAGGAATCGCAACCGGAACGTTTCACGCGCGCACTGTGTTACGCCGGATTCCAGTATTTTGGCGATCAAGACATTTCGCACATCCTGACCATGTTGTACAGACGATTCACTCGACTGGAACGGATATTCATCGGCAACCTGCCGGATCGCGCGCGCATCACCGATTTTTTTACCCATCGTATGCCCGGCGAAGACGAACTATCCGATCCTGGCACGGCACTGGGTGCGTGGCGCACGCGCGAAGCCTTCGCACAACTGGCAGATGCCGCTGGTTGGCAGACGGTGTTTTCGATCATGCCGCCTGAGTTTTATGCCTCGCACTACCGCTACGATGTCACGCTGACTCGTCAGGGCTGAACACCATGCACGGGAAGATTCAAGTTGACGACCTGGCCATTTTTGGCGGCAGGCCGGTTTTTGCCATTGCCAAATCCACATCCAACCTGCTACAACCCAATTTTGAACAGTTTATGGCCTATTCGGATCTGTTCCTGCAGGCGCAGCGATATATCGACGGTGGTCCAACGGTACAGTTGCTCGAACGCCGGTTGGCCGAGTTTCATCGAGTGGCCCATTGCATCACCTTCTGCAGCGGATTCTGGGCACTGGCCTTGACTATTGCCGCGCTGGCTGTTCCAGGCAAGCGCGAAATCATCATGCCCTCGCTGACCTATCGCCGTATGCCTGATATCGTCGCCTGGCTGGGACTCATACCCCATTTCTGTGATGTGGACCTTGATACGCTGTCGATAAGCGCGGCAACCGTGACCGCCCATATCAACGACAATACGGCGCTGATACTGGCCCCTCACCCCATCGTCAATTGTTGTGATGTACGGGGATTGGTTCAACTCGCCCATGAACGGAACTTGCCACTGCTCTTCGATTCTGTCGAATCAGTGTACGAAGCCGTCCCGGAGGGGAGAATAGGTAGTCAGGGCCACGCTGAGGCTTTTTCACTGCATGCTTGTAAGTTGCTCAACGGTTTCGGTGGCGGTTACATCACCACCCAGGATGCAAAACTGGCGCAGCAATTGGCATCCCTGCGTCATTACGGTATGGACGAAAGCGGTAATGTGGTACTTGCATACGGTATGAATGCCTGCCTGAACGGTATGCACGCGGCCTTGGCACTGGCAAGCCTGGATGATGTGGAACATCAGGTCCGGCGTAACCGGGAACGCTATCGCACCTACCAAAGTGGACTGGCCCAGGTATCTGGCATACGCCTGGTTGCCTTCGATGAACAGCATGCAACGGCTTACAAGAACATCGTGGTGGAACTGCTTGACGACTGGCCCTTGTCACGGGAAGAGACTATTCACATACTGAATGCCGAACGAATTCTCGCCAGGGCATACTACGCACCCCCTTTGCATTGCAAACCCATGGATTTTGCTTTCATTGCCCCGCCGCTCCCCGCCACCGAATGGTTGGCTGAACGGTTCATGAACTTGCCTTGCGGCCATTTGGTCAGCAATCAGGACATCGGACATATCGTGGATATTCTGGTTTTCATCGCCGCACAGGCAGAACCGATCGGCGCACGGCTGCATAGTCAGGTCATCGCATGAGACTCGGTTCATTTGCCTTGACCGGGGCTCCTCCTCTGTTCCAGAATCCGCTGTCCTGCGGACAGAACCGATTTCCGGACCGCGCGCGTTACCGGGACGCCTTCGCTGGCATTTTCGAACGGCAGTATTACAACAACGATGGTCCTTTGCATGAGCAACTAGAAACGAGGCTGCAGGCATTTCTCGGGGTTCGTCATGTCATTTGTACCAGTAACGCCATGCTCGGGCTGATGGTTGCAATCGATGCGCTGCAACTACACGGCAAGGTGATCGTTCCGGCTTTCGTCCACCCGGCTGCCATTCAGGCATTGCGATGGGCCGGACTCGAACCGGTATGGTGCGATGTTGACCAACGGACTCATCATCTCGACACCCGACAAGTCGTTGCGTTGATCGATGAACGCGTATCGGCCATTCTGGCAGTCAATGTGTGGGGAGGAGCGTGCGATATCGGACGGCTGCAGCAGATAGCCGATACACAGGGGATCCGATTGATTTTCGATTCGGCTCATGCCTTCGGTTGCACTCTCCCTACCGGTCCGGTAGGGGGCTCCGGCGATGCCGAAATCTTCTCATTTCATGCGGATATGATCCTTGGAGCGGGAGATGGCGGCTGCATTGCCACCCACGACGACGAATTGGCGTTGCGCGCGTGCAGCATTCGTCCAAGTTATGGGCTGGAGCAACCGGCGCGTATCGTTCGCGTGGCCAATGCACGCTTGTCCGAAGCACAGGCCGCCATCGCGCTCATGAATCTCGACGATTTTCCCGCCCACCAGGCCCATAATCGCATGTTGCGCACGGCCTATATCCGCGGATTGTCCTCCGGGATCGAGGGGTTGACACTCCACGAACCATCCGGCGTGATTCAATCCAACTGGCAACACCTGATCGTGATCATCGATCAGCGGGTCTATGGCCTGTCCCGCGACCGGCTCATCGATGTGCTGGCAGCAGAAAAAGTATATGCCCGACGAGGTTTTCCCCAGGGCATTCTCCTCGGCACAGAAGTGAACCTGTCCAATGCCAGTCACCTGCATGCCTCCTGCCTGGAGTTGCCGCTGGGTGCGCATGTCACGAACGCCGATATCGAACGGCTGTGTGAACTTCTGGCGCGCATTCAGCGCGCAGCACCCACCTTGCGGAGTCGGCATGACGCATAAGCATGGGCTCGGCATCATGCAACCCTATTTTTTCCCCTATTTGGGACATTTTTCGCTGATTTCTGCTGTGGACGATTGGCTGATTTTCGATATCACCCAGTACACGCCAAAAACCTGGATGAACCGTAACCGCATTCTGCACCCGAACGATGGATGGCAATATGTGAGCATCCCTCTCGCCAACGGTTCGATTTCCATCAAAACCCATGAAGCGAAGATTCTTGACCCAGTCAAGGCACGGGAAAATGTGCAGGGAAAACTGAGTCACTACAAGCGCAAGGCGCCCTATTACGATGCTGTGCTGAATCTGCTGGAAGAAACTTTTGACGACGACGATGATTCATTGGTGCGGCTCGATGTAAGAGGACTCGCTGCTGTTTGTCGTTACCTGAATCTTCCGTTCCGCTATCGCATCTGTTCGGAAATGAACCTTGACCTGCCCGCTGCGCTGGGACCGGGCGAATGGGCTCTCGAAATCTGTAGTCGGCTTGGGGCGAGCAGTTACCTTAACCCATCCAGCGGAAAAGCGCTGTTCGACCGGACTCGCTTCGCCGAACGAGGGATTGATCTCTACTATGCCAAATTCACGGAATTTTCTTATCGCACAATAGGCTATCGTTATGAACCCTATCTGTCGATACTCGACATACTGATGTGGAATTCACCCGATGCCGTCTCCCGTGCCGCACGCGAGCATGTCGTCATCGAGTCGGCCACGGGTAATGAATGAAACTAGGAGATATCCGTTATGCCAGAAATATCGGTCGTTCTGACCTCGTTCAATCACGAAAAATACATTGCCGAGACCATCGATAGTGTCCTGGCGCAAAGTTTCCGCGAATTCGAACTCATCGTTTGGGACGATTTTTCGACAGATCGTTCCTGGGACATCATACAAAGTTACCGTGATCCGCGCATCCGGGCGTTCCGAAATGAAGAGCGCCGACGAGGATTTTACGGCATAAACCGCGCCATCAACGAAATGACCGAGGGTTCGTACATCGCCATACATCACTCCGATGATGTATGGGAACCTCACAAACTGGAACGGCAGTACGCCTTTCTCCAGAAGCATCCGGAGATCGGTGCTGTATTTACCCATGCACGCGCCATCGGCGAGGATAGCCAGCCTCTCGACGACGTCCGGCATTATTATGCTCAGATCTTCCAGCAGCCCAACCGTTCGAGACAGCAATGGCTCAACCGTTTTTTCTATGCTGGCAATGCGTTGTGCCACCCGAGCGTGCTGATCCGTAAGTCATGTTACGACGACTGCGGAGTATACAAACCCTGGTTGCCACAACTCGGTGATCTGGATATGTGGATGCGTCTATGCCTGAAATACGAGATCCATATCCTGCAGGAACAGCTGGTGCGCTTTCGCGTCCGCGACAATGAGGTCAATGCCAGCGGCAATCGTCCGGAAACACGCAACCGTCATGGTAATGAGTCGCTGGTTCTTCTGGATAACTATCGCCAACTGAATGACATCGAACAACTGATTGAAGTATTTCCGAGCGCCGTGCAATACCGGCGCGGGAATGACAGCGAGCCCATGTTTGCCCTGGCGATGACAGCGTTGGCGGAGCAGAACGCCCTCTGGCACAACCAGTTTGGCCTGCGCCTGCTGTACGAATTGGTCAGCGATGTTGCAGCGTCTTCCCGACTGAAGCAGCATTACCAGTTTGACTATCAAACGTTGATTCCGCTGAGCGGAAAATTTGCTATCTTTGGGGGCACCCTTCCTGCCATTTCCGCTACCGAACTCGAGGCAACGTCTCCCCGGCAACCCTGGTTGGAATCCGTCCGCTGGTCACCTGCCGAGCAACGATGGGCCGAGGAAACCATCGTACAATGGCCGCCATTTTCTTGCGAGTTCGTGCTGGTTAAACGCCATGAGGCCGATTCCACAGCCCTGAGCGTCGCCAGCCTGCACCATCAATGGCTGACGACGCGCTGGAAAGTGATGACGCTGGGAACATCCTTGGTCAATAGTCTCAATCAGGTCATGTTGCAAGGTGACAGCGAATGGATTGCCGTCATCGATGCCGACGACACTCTGGCGGCAGACGCCACGTTTCGCCTGGCGCAAGCCGCCCACACGCATCCCGAATGGCAGATCATCTACTCGGATGAAGACACGGTTTCCGCTGATGGTCATCATGCCCCCCCGCACTGCAAACCGGATTTCAATCTGGATTTTCTGCGGAGCATGCCTTACATCGGTAACTTGATGTTGATACGCCGGTCTTTGTTCACCGAGTTGGGCGGATTCGATCCGTTGTCCGTTGGGGCAGAGGAATACGACTTGTTGCTGCGCGCCTGGGAACATGTCGGCCATGTCGGTATCGGTCACGTGCCAGAAGTGCTCTACCACCGCCGCCAGGACAGCCCCGGCCGTATACCGGTCAGCATGGAACAGATGCTCCAATCCTGCGAACAGTCGCTTGCCCGACATCTGGATCGTCTCCACATCCGCGCAAGCGTACTGCGCGGTCCATTTCCTCCAGCGTTTCGCGTGCGCTATGAACGGGAACGGACCCCCAAAGTTTCGATCATCGTTCCGACACGCAACCAGTTGCCGCTCCTGTGTCGTTGTCTGGAGTCCATCATCGAAAAGACGCGCTATCCGGCCTACGAAATCATCGTGGTCGACAATGGCAGCGACGATGCGCAAACCTGTGCCTATCTCGACCTGCTCGACAACCATCCCGAGGCATCCGGTCAGCGCATCCGCGTACTGCGTCATCCGGGAGTGTTCAATTTCTCGGCCATGAACAACCGTGCCGCCGAAATTGCGAACGGGGAACTGCTGTTGCTGTTGAATAATGACACCGGTGTACTACACGAGGATTGGCTGGATGAAATGGTTGGGCACTCACTGCGTCCGGAAGTCGGCGCAGTGGGTGCCAAGTTGCTGTTTCCAGATGGGAAGATTCAGCATGCCGGAGTGGTGCTGGGTATGAACGGACCCGCTGATCACCCCTATATCGGACATGATGCAAATTTTCCTGGCCATTTCGGTCGCGCACAACTGACACAGAACTACTCCGCAGTTACCGGTGCTTGTCTGTTGGTACGCAAGTCACTGTATGATCAACTGGGTGGACTGGATGAATCGACATTCAAGGTTTCCTACAATGACATTGACCTTTGCCTGAAGATCAGAGAAAGCGGGCACCTGATCGTCTGGACACCCTGGGCCATCCTGTTGCATGAGGGCTCTGCCAGCCAGAAGGCCACTATTGATGCCCAGTTGGATGGGGAAAAACTCAAACGTTTCCAAAATGAGCAGCAGGCGTTCTACCAGCGCTGGCTGCCGCAACTGCCTTTTGATCCGGCCTATAATCGCCATCTCAGTTTGTGCAGTACCGATGTCCAGTTCGAGGATCAGGTACCTCTGACCTGGGACATCAGTTGGCGGCCGCGACACCGTATTCTGGTCCACCCATCTGATCGCGAGGGTTGCGGCGAATATCGTGTGATAGCTCCCATGCGTGCCCTGCGCAACTCGGGAATGGTGCAAGGATGGGAAACCATGCGACTATTCCAGCCTTCTGAAATCGAGCGCTTCATGCCGGACAGCATGGTGTTTCAGCGACCGTTCGATGAGGAACGACTCGTTCTGCTGGAGCGACAGAGCAAGTTGATCAAAACGTTTCGTGTTCTCGAACTCGACGATCTGATTACCAACTTGCCGATCAAAAGCGTTCACAAGAGTCATATTCACAAGAACATCCCCAAACTCATGCGCAAGGCCGCCTCGCTCTGTGATCGTTTTCTTGTTTCGACCGAACCTTTGGCACAGGCATACCAAGGCCTTGCCGGGGACATCCGTGTCCAACCCAACTATTTGGACAATGCGGCCTGGGGCTCGCTCAAACCTCAACGACGCAATAACGCTCGTCCGCGTATCGGCTGGGCGGGTGGAATCGGTCATACCGGTGACCTCGAAATGATCGTTGATGTGGTGCGCGATCTTGCCCACGAGGTGGAATGGATATTTTTTGGTATGTGTCCGGAGGCACTGATGCCTTATATGAGCGAGATCCATCAGGCCGTGGCATTGTCAGAATACCCGTCCAAGTTGGCCAGCCTGGATCTCGATTTGGCCATCGCCCCGCTGGAGGACAACCCTTTCAATCGTGCCAAAAGCACACTCAGGCTGCTCGAATACGGCATTCTGGGATTTCCGGTCGTCTGCTCCGATATCGTTTCCTATCAAAACGATATTCCTGCATGGCGTGTAGCCAACCGTTACCGAGACTGGATCAAAACGATCCGTGAATTGATAGCGGATCGCGACGCATTGGCAAAGGCTGGGGATGAGATTCGTGAACACATCAGAACCCACTGGATGCTTGAAGATCATCTGGACGACTGGCTCAAAGCCTGGCTGCCATGACATTCTTCCATCACTGGGATATTGTCGGCAGTTCGTGAGCAGGGGTTCGGCATTGCCCGGCCCATGCCCTCTGCAGGAGTTCCCGACTGGATTCGAACCTTCAAGGGATTTCCGGAGGAGCCATCACAGCAATAGGTTCTGTAGCGTTTTCCATTCCGGAGGCGTGACCGGGGTGATGGACAAACGGTTTCCCTTGGTCAGTACGCGCAGGGTTTGCAAGTCGGGAGATTGGCGTAGTTCGGCCAGAGTCAGCAAGCGTGTTTTTTTGATGGCTTGAACGCGCACGCAATGCCAGCGTGGGCGTTCCGGAGTGGCTTTGGGGTCGAAATAGGGGGAAAGGGGGTCGAACTGGGTGGCGTCTGGTTCGGCCAGGCGGGATACGCGCGCCAACCCTGCAATGCCGGGTGCGGCACAATTGGAATGATAAAACAGGACGCCGTCCCCCACGGCCATATCGCGCATCATGAAATTGCGCGCCTGATAATTGCGTACACCAAACCACGCCACTTCCTGATTGGCAAAAGCCAACAAATCATCGAAACTCACTTCGGAAGGTTCGGATTTCATCAACCAATAATGCGTCTCTGTCATGGGATCGATGGGGGATGTTCAGAAAATCCGGGTCAATGGGTAGAGGGTGGCGTGTTTTCGGAGAGGGCTTCCTTGCGTTTCCACCATCCTCCCCCCAAGGCCTGGTAGAGGGCTGCAGTGTCGCCAAAACGATTGACGCGCGCCTGCACCAGGGTCAATTCGGCCTGCTGAAAATTGATCAGGGCAGTGAGTTCGGCCTGAGCATTGACATAACCGACCTCGCGTTGCCGACGGGTCAAGTCATAGGCGCGCCGAGCGGCTTGCTCCGTTTCGTTGGCAGCCTTCAGGCTGCGGGCATCCGCTTCGATGGCGTGCAGGGTATCGGCCACATTCTGAAAGGCTCCGATGACGGTGGACCGATATTGGGCAGCGGCTTCCTTGAGGGCTGCTTCGGCGGCGGTTTCATGAGCGCTCAAGGTGCCGCCGTCGAACAGGGTTTGACTGACGTCTCCGATCAAACTGAAGAAACCGGCACCATTGTGAAACATCTGGTTGAATGTGCCTGCTTCTCCTCCAATGAATCCAAAGATGGTGAATTGGGGGAGGCGATTGGAAATGGCCACGCCCACCTGCGCACTGGCATAGTGAAGTTGTTCCTCGGCCATGCGCACATCGGGACGTTGGTCCACCAGTTGGGACGGCAAACTGAGCGGAAGGGTGGAAGGGAGATGCAGGGAGGACAACTCGAATTTTTGCGGGATATCCTGATTGGGTAACTGGCCGGCCAGGGCGCGCAGCAGATCACGGGTTTGTTCGAAGGCCTTTTCGAGCGGAGGCAAACTTTGCTCGGCCTGTGCCAGAGCGGTTTCCTGATTGGCGACATCGATGCCCATGGCGTAGCCCAAGCGCTCTTGATTCTTGAGGATGGTCAGCATTTCCTGGTTGGCGTCGATGATCTGGTGCGTGGCTTCCAGTTGAGCGCGCAGGGAGGCTTCCTGCAGGGCAGCGGCGACCACATTGGAGGCCAGAGTGATATAGGTGGCTTCCAACTGGTAGCGTTGCTGTTCCTCCTGAGCCTTCATGGATTCAACCTGGCGTCGGTTGGTGCCAAATACATCCGGAGTGTATCCCACCATCAACTGGGCTGTATGAAAATTGTAATAGGCAGGACCATTATAGACAGGACCGGCTGGATTACTGTAGGTCTGAATGACTTGGCCGTTTCCCTGGATGCCGGGTGAATTCCCCCCCATATTCCCGGCCAACTTGTTGCGTGAAGGCATGTAACTGACACCCACGGTGGGAAAGAAGAATCCTTCCTGAGCCACGGTCATCGACTGTGCCTGCTGCAGGGCCGCTTGCGCTGCCGGAATGGTCGGGTTGTTTTTGAAGGCCAGTTCGATCAGGTCATCGATGTCCTTTGAGTGAAACATCGTCCACCAGTCAAAGGGGAGATCTTTCCGTACGTCAAAGTGTTGGGGCTCTCCGGCGGGGCCTGGGGTGGCGGCGGAAGTGCTCATCTTTTCCTGCGGGGTATAGCCGCTCACCGTGGGCGCTTGCGGACGTTGAAAGTCAGGTCCCATGGTGCACCCACCCAGAATGATCGCCAGCAGGAGTGGGTTTAGAAAGAATAAGGGACGACGCAGCATGACGCAAAGGCTCCAAGTCTGATTTGAGGGCAGTGTACGAGGGTTCTGGCCCCATGAAAACTGTGATTTGTCACAGTAGACGAGAGAGGACGAAAGCCGCATCATTGCGCCAAAATTGGCAGGAGTTCGAGTGTATGGGGTTCAATCATCAAAAATGGGTGATTTCGGGGGGCGCTACTCTCGTCTTGGTAAGCGCGCTGATCTATTTCTTCAATGGCGGTGCTCAACCTCCCGTCAGCGAGGGCAGATCTGCCCTCGGACCGAAGGTGTCCGGACAAACGTTGCAATTGACGGATGCTCAAATGGCGCTGGTCAAGGTGGTACCAGCCACCCTTCACACTTTTCTGGCACAACGGGAGGCCATGGGGGTTATCGCCTTCGATGATGACCAGACGGTGCAGGTTTATCCTCCGTACCCCGGTAAAATTCTCCGGAGGTTCAAGGAAGTGGGGGATTTTGTCAAGAAAGGGGAGACGCTCTATACCCTTGACAGCCCCGACTTGATCCAGGCGGAATCCACCGTGATTGCGGCGGCAGGGGTGCGCGAATTGACGACTCGTGTGCTGGAGCGCGCCAAACGACTCATCGCACTCAAGGGATTGGCGGAAAAGGATTATCAGCAGGCTATCTCAGATCAGCAAACCGCAGAGGGGAATTACAATGCAGCACGGAATGCCCTGCATCTGTTTGGCAAGTCCGCCCATGAGATCGACCGTATCGAGGCGACCCACGAGGTGGACGCGATCCTGGATGTTCCCAGTCCCCTCGATGGGCGCGTGACGGTCGTTGCCATGTCCGCTGCTGCGGGAACCTATGTGCAACCGGGTACGGCCCCCGCTCCCTATGCCATTTCCGACCTCTCCAAGGTGTGGATGCTGGCCAATGTGTCCGAAACCGATATCCCGCTTCTGGAAAGTGGGGAATCCGTGATCGTGCGTGTCATGGCTTTCCCTCAACGAACGTTCCAGGCGAAGATCGATAAAGTCGGGACCGTGGTGGACCCCAATACCCACCGTCTTCAGGTTCGCTGTGTGGTTCCTGATCCCCGTCATGAATTGCATCCGGGGATGATGGCAACCTTTACCATTCGTACGGGGGCCGATATGCAATCGGTGGGACTTCCCGATGGTGGGGTGGTGCGCGAAGGGGATGGGTCTTACAGTGCCTGGGTTGCCGAGGGGCAGCACCGTTTCAGGCGGCGTTCAGTGATTCTCGGGGTTCGTCAGGAAAATCTGATGCAGATTCTGGAAGGCATTCAGCCGGGTGAGAATGTGGCCACTGATGGAGCGATCTTCCTGAGCAATGCTTTTGCGGTCGATGCCTCGACGGGCGAGTGAGGATAGAGAACCGTGTTGAAAAGTATTCTGTTGTTTTCGCTGTCTCGTCGCCCTCTCGTATTATTGGGACTTCTGGTATTCATTGCCGGTGGGATCATGGCCTACCTGAAACTCAACGTGGAGGCCTATCCCAATCCGGCACCGGTGATTCTCGAGATCACGGCTCAGGCACCGGGCCTTTCGGCCGAGGAAATGGAACGGTACTATACGGTACCCATGGAAGTGGGGTTGGCGGCAACCCCTGGGGTCGACAATATCCGTTCCACGTCCTTTTATGGACTGTCGTTCATCCGCGTCACCTTCAAATACGGCATCGATTATTATTTTGCCTATACCCAGGCTGCCTTGAGCCTGCAACAGAATGTCAGTCTGCCCAACAATGTTTCTCCCCAGATTCAGGCGTCCAGTCTGGTGGGAGAGATTTTTCGTTATCAGGTCGTGGGGCCCCCCAATTTTGGCTTGACCAATCTTCGCACGGTCCAGGATTGGGTGTTGCAACGGCGTTTGTTGACAGTTCCAGGAGTGGTCCAGGTCAACAGTTGGGGGGGGACCACCAAAGAGTTCGATGTAGAGGCCGATCTGCATAAACTGGAAGCCTACAACATCACCATTCCCCAAATGGTTTCGGCCATCGGCAATGCCAACATCAACGTGGGGGGACGGACCATCAATATTGGCCAACAGTCCCTTAACATACGTGGCGTTGGCTTGATCGATACCGGAGGCGGGCTGGATTTGACCCAGGGACGACGGGTGACTGATGTGGAAAACATCGTGCTCTCGCAGTCCAACGGAACTCCGGTCCTGGTCAAGGATGTGGCTCAGGTCAAAGTGGGAGTGGTGCCTCGTTTGAGCAAGGCAGGACGCGATCGCCAGGATGATGTGGTGGCTGCTATCGTCGTGATGAACCGTACCATGCAAACCAATGATGTGGTGGCCCGAGTCAAGGCCGAAGTGGAAAAAATCAACCGTGATGGCAGTCTTCCGCCCGGAGTCAAGATCGTTCCTTTCTATGACCGGACATCCTTGGTCAACGTCACCACCCATACCGTATTGCATAACCTGATCTTTGGATGTCTGCTCGTTTTCTTTATCCAGTGGGTTTTTCTGGGAGATCTGCGCAGTGCGCTCATCGTGGGCATCAATATTCCTTTTGCCCTGTTTTTCAGCATCATCCTGTTGGTCATGACAGGGGAGTCCGCCAACCTGCTTTCTCTGGGGGCGGTGGATTTCGGCATCATTGTCGACTCTGCGGTCATTCTGGTGGAAAACGTCTTCCATAATTTTCAGAAAAACAAGGCTGATCGTAGTGCGTTGCTCGAAGCTTTACTGGAAGGAAACGAACGGGGGGACACCCGGATTCTGGCCCACGGTTATGGGTGGACCAACCGATTGCGCATGATCTTCATCAGTGTCCTGCAGGTGGATCGCGCCATTATCTTTTCGACCATGATCACCGTGGCCGCTTTCCTGCCCCTCTTTACCATGGAGGGGGTGGAGGGCCAGATTTTTGGTCCGATGGCGCGTACCTATGGATATGCCCTGGCTGGAGCCTTGATTGCGACTTTTACCATTACGCCTGTTCTCTCCTCCTTTTTGTTGCCAAAAGAAGTGCGCGATACGGAAACCCTGGTGGTGCGTTGGTTACGTGGTCGTTACATCCCGATTCTGCGCTGGGCCCTGGCACATCGTCAAACAACCATACTGGGAGGAATGGCCTTTTTGGGGGTTGCATTGCTTCTGTTGCGTATGACGGGATCGGAATTCCTTCCTGCTCTCGAGGAAGGAAATTTGTGGATTCGGGCGACCATGCCGCCCACCATTTCACTGGAAGCAGGGATGCCGACCGTGACCCGGATCCGACAGATTCTGGATACCTATCCTGAAGTCATTACGGTGGTTTCTCAGCATGGGCGACCAGACAACGGGAGTGATGCCTCCAGTTTTGGAAACGCGGAATTTTTTGTACCTCTGAAACCCATGGAAGACTGGCCAGCCGGGGTGACCAAGGAAAAGTTGGTGGCGGAGTTGCAGAAAAGGTTTGCGCAGGAATTCATCGGCATAGAATTCAACTTTTCCCAGTATATTCAGGACAACGTGGAAGAGGGGCTGTCAGGGGTCAAGGGAGCCAACTCGGTCAAGATCCTGGGCCCGGATCTGATGACACTGGAAAAACTGGCCGATCAGGTACACGATGAGTTGGCCAAGGTCAAGGGTATTGCGGACCTGGGGGTTTTTCGGGTCATGGGACAACCCAATCTCAATGTCGTGGTGGATCGGGTACGGGCTGCCCGTTATGGGCTCAATACGGGCGATGTCAATACGGTGGTCCAGGCGGCTCTGGGCGGTGCGCAGACCACGACACTGATGGAAAGTGACCGGCAATTTTCCCTGGTGGTGCGTCTGGCACCCGAGTTTCGACAGAATATCGATTCGATTCGCCATTTGAAGGTGGCTTATCAAACCCCAACGGGAACCAATGCTTATATTCCCCTCAGTGAAGTGGCGAATATTTCTCTCGATACAGGCGCCTCTTACATCTATCATGAGAAAAACCAGCGTTTCATCCCGGTCAAATTCAGCGTGCGGGGGCGTGATATCGGGAGCACGGTATTGGAAGCCCAGCAGGCCATTGCGCGCCAGGTTCCCTTACCTCAGGGATACCGGATCGAGTGGGCCGGAGAGTTCGATGAATTGCAACAGGCCAAACAGCGGCTTTTTGTGGTGGTCCCCATCGCCCTGGGTCTGATTCTGATCTTGCTCTATGGCCTGTTCAATTCCGTGCGTGACAGCCTTTTGGTGTTGGTGGCCATTCCTTTCTCCGCCGCAGGGGGAGTCATTGCCCTGTATTTGACGGGATTGGATCTGAGTATCTCGGCGGCCATCGGTTTTGTTTCCCTGTTTGGGGTTTCGGTCATGAACGGGATTCTCATCATGACCTTCTTCAATGGCCTGGTGAATTCGGGCATGCCGGCTGAAGAAGCCATGTTTACAGCGGCTGAGAAGCGCATGCGTCCGCTTCTCATGACAGCCCTCTCAGCGTGTATCGGACTGCTTCCTGCGGCTTTGTCGCACGGTATCGGCAGTCAGGTGCAACGTCCCCTGGCCATGGTGGTGGTGGGGGGGATGTTATTGGGGCCGATCATGTTGCTGGTGGTGGCTCCTGCCTTGCAAATGGTGTTTCTTGACAAGAGTCGAGGTAAACCTCGGGCAAAACCGATGGATAACACCCTTAAATCCGATGAATAAAGGGGGTCAGGGTGCGATCAGGCCCAGGCTGGCTGCCCGGATCGCGGCTTCGATACGGGTGGCAACCCCCAGTTTGGTACGGGCGTTGTCGATGTGGAAATCTACCGTTCTTTTTGACAGTCCCAGAATCAGGGCAATTTCACTGGAGGTTTTGCCCCGTGCCGACCAGGTCAGTACTTCCCGCTCCCTGTCTGCCAATTCCATCCCAACCGGAGGGATCGTGTTTTCCCGTGCCCGCCCTAAACGTGCGCGCAGGATTTCGTACAGTACATCAAAGTCGATCGGTTTGGTGACATAGTCATCCGCGCCCAGCCGTCGTCCGCGCAATTCACTTTCGCGGTCGGTGAGGGCTGTCAAAAAAATGAACGGTGGCGGATTGGACAGTGCGACCAGGACTTTTTCCAATACCTCGAATCCAGACAGCATGGGCAAGCCGATATCGCACAGTACCAGATCCGGGCGCCCACGCTCGATGGCATCGAGTCCAGTTTGGCCGTCATGGGTCAGGAGGACGGTGAATCCCCGATCTTGCAACTCCTCGGAAATCAAGTCGGCCATTTCATGATCGTCTTCGATACAAAGAATTTTCATCGACGTCCAGAAGTTAGCCATGAATGGGGAGAAACCGCACTTTAACAGGGTTTTCCTCGATCCATCGATACGTGGTTCATTTGGACACGGGGCCGTTTCCCAGTACATGACCGGCAACCAGATGTCCGTAGAGAGAATTCTGGGTATGGTGAAACAGGGCGCGTGTCTCATCCACGGAACCGGTGTAGCGTGGATCCTGAGGACGATCATGCCCCTCCATGAAATAGGCTACGTCCCAGGCATCCTGATTTGAGAGAGATCCTCCCAGACTCAGGGGCATATTGGTTTTGATATAGGCCGCAGCCTTATCCAGGTGGGCCATTCCGGCTCCCCAATTGAAAGAGCGGTTCCCCCACAGCGGGGGAAAGACCAGGTGCCCGCCATTGGCTATTCTCCCTTGACCATTGGACCCGTGACAGAGTTCGCAATTATTTGCGTAGACGATTTTTCCTCGTTCGTAACTGGGAGGAGTGCTGGGTTTTTGAAGTTTTGGAAATCCTCGCTCCGTCAATCGGGGATTGATTTTTGCATTTTTCTCCATCCAGTAGGCATACGATTCCAAAGCCACCAGTACAGGGTCACCCAGAGGAGGTGCTTTACCGTTCATGCTATAGCGAAAGCAATCCTGCAAACGTTCCTCGAAGGTGTTGACCCGGTGGTTTTTGGCTCGATAAGCAGGGTATGACAGGAATGCTGCCCATAAGGGCGCTGATCCCGCCTTGCGACCCTGGTCCAGATGGCAATTGCGGCAACTCAAATCATTGCCTACGTAGGCGCGTGCGAATTGACCGGTGTCGGAAAAAATCAATTGCCCCTGGCGTACCATTTTTCCAAATTCATCCTTGGGAATATCGTGGTCCGCAGGCAAAACAGAGGGCCATTCCTCAGGGGGTACGTCGGCGGGCAGACCGTTTCCCAAGGTCGCCAGACTGGTCACCAACAGAGCAAGGGTCATCAGGTATTTCACGGTTGACCTCCTGTGTCCCTGGGGGACGAGCCAGAATAGTAGCGTGAGAGGGTTTGAATATCGGCATCCGACAGTTTTTTGGCGATATTTCCCATCAAATTGAGTGGGCCCGACGGGCGGCTGCCCTTCTTGAATGCCTGCAACTGGTTTTCCAGATAGCGTGCAGATTGCCCATTCAAAGCGGGAAAGTTTTCGCCTACCCCCTTCCCTTCGGGCCCATGGCAATCATCGCAGGGCGGAATGTTTTCACTCCAGCGGCCATGAACGGCCAGTTCGTTGGTGGATTCATCCTTTGTTCCCAGAGGTTGGAATAGGGGGGGTAACTGGGTGTAAAAACTGGCAGCATGGGTGATGTCATCGGCCGAGAGCGTTCGGGCGATCGAGTTCATGATGGGGTTTTGCCGTTCGCCCGAGGCAAAGGCCTGCAGTTGTTCCTTCAGATACGTGAAGGGAAGTCCCCTCAAGCGCGGTATCCCCTCTGCGGTATTCCCGTCCCCTCCGACTCCATGACAACGGGTACAGGCAGTGAGACTGAATCCACTGCCCTCTCCTTCTGTAGAGATCTGGGGTTGAGAGGGGAGTCTTTCGGCGTGCGCGCCAAAGGCCAGGGGCAGAAACAGGAGGGCCTTGAGGGACGCTTTCCCACGCTCAAAGTACTTTGTTTTGTTCATCATGTCACGGTCTCTTCATCGATGGATTGACGACTTATCCGTGGCTTCCGGATAAGGTTTGAAACCATAGTGGGCAAAAATGGCCTGGCCTTTGGGAGACTTCAGGAAATCGATCCAGGCTTGAGCTGCTTGCGGATGAGGTGCGTCCTTTACGACTCCCGCCGCATAAACCGCGGTGGCATTCTGAGTGGCGGGAATCTCCACGTGGGTGATCGGATTTCCTATTTCCTCCTGAAAAATTGCTTCGGATTGCCAGGTGACCCCGGCATCTGCGAGACCCTTCATCAATGCCATCGGGCTTTGTCGGTGATGGATATGGGTCAGTTGGGTTTCTCCTGTATCGACCTTGTGGACATAAACTTCCTGAACCAGATTGGGGCCTCCTGCCTTCATCAAAGCCGACTTGATCTGTCTCCCAATCCCTTCGAATTCCGGATTGGGCATGACCAGTTTTATACCGGGTTTGCCCAGGTCGCTCAGTGTCCGGATATGTGCGGGGTTGTTTTTCGGGACCATGATCGTCAGTTGGTTGGTGGCATAGGACACAACGGGACTTTGCAGCAGCCCTTCATTGTCCAGTGCGCTGACCCGTTTCAATCCTGCTGCGTAGACGTCCGCTTTGACTGTCCAGGTCATGTTGCCCACCGTGATGGTACCGCCTTGGCGAATTTGATTGAACAGTAGCCCCGGTGGGATGGTCTCGTAATAAATCTTTCCTTTCAACGCAGGGTATTCATCCTCAAAGGCGGCTACCAGGGGGGCCATGGCAAAAAAATAATTTCCACCCACGAAAATCGATAACTGAGCGCCCATGGGATCCCCATGAAAATCCGGCAGATTGTCCACTTCAGGGACGGTGAACTCCAGTCCACGCTGACTGACGGGGTTGTTTTTCCCTTCGCTCCAGGGCGGATTCACCCCGGCTTGGGCAGTCAAGGTGATCCCTCCCAGCAGGGCCAGTAAAATTGTTTTGATAACGAAGGGAGTTCGGATGTTTTTCATGGACGCTCTCCTATTTGGCATAGTGAAAACCTCGTGCGCCCAATTCGGGCATCGTTCCCATCACGCCAGGGGTCAATACCGTGCCATCGATGAGATGATTGGTGAGTTCGGCTGCCAATTGGGGGATGGATCGATGGTCAGGGTTCGGCCCGGACTGGTGGAGTCGAGTGGCCAGTTCGAATATGGCATTGTGACAAGCCAGAAAAACGACGCCACGGGATTGCAGTACGGGAATACTGTTATCCAGAGGGGAGAATACGCCGGTGATGTCCTCATACTGGGCAGGGTCTGCCTGAGCAGCGGCAGACACTTTCAGGAAACTGTTGTCCTTGAATTTCCCCTGGGTCAGTTGAGACAATTGGTATTTGTCCCAAAGGTAATCGTCGTAAAGCGCCAAATGTGCGGGCCCGTGGGTGCCCGAGACCACCAGAAAGTCCTTGTGCCCAAAAGCCCATATTTGGCTGTTCAGGGAATTTCTCATCAAATTGAGCCATGGGCCATCCAGAACCATGTTGTCGAAAACCTGCTTGTGTTGTCCCTGATACTCGAAAATCAAGCGTAAGGCCTCATCATCCCATTCTTCGGGGCGGGTCAGGATCATGGGAACGCTCTTGAAATCCCTGCGTCTGGGCGTTTTTTCCAGCGATTGGATTAAAATGGGTAACCACGGGGTCCCTTCGGGGATCAAGGTCTTCAAGGGGGAGGCGCCCGATTCGGCGTGCGCCGTCGTTCCGCCGCCCAACGTCAGGGTTGCCAAACCGCTGGTCATGAAACCCAACATCCCTCTGCGTGCATTGTTCATGGTCTTTGCTCCAAATAAAATTATTGTGGGAGATAACCCCTTTGGAGGGGCTTAATACTTTATAGTTCTATTCTTAGAATTAATGATCGCATTATATGGGCTGGTTGGTAAATAAGTAAAATTCATTTTATTTATTTATTTATGAATTTTACTTATCAATAAATCAGAGGGTGAAGGCCTACGCGGGATTTATGACGGCTTTTTGTTGATATTCAATCGGTTTTAAGTGTTTTTCGGATACAGTGGAGGCTGTGGATTGGGGTCATTGAAGGAAGAACGGGGTGCTCAAAGGATGCAAGACGTCGTGAAAACTTTTCCTGGCCCTGATCTGTGACGGGATGAACCATGCGTCTCCGTTCCCTGCGCACACGGCTGTCTTTGGCCTACGCCCTCTTTCTCCTATTGGTGGTGGGATTGGGGGCGTTCAGTATTCGTCAGTTGGATGACTATAACCGGGTGACGGCAGAGATTCGTGACCGATGGTTGCAATCCACGCGCATCCTGGGGGATCTCAACAATGATACCTCGGATTTCCGTTCGGCCGAGGGCAGTTTCCTGCTGGCAGATACTCTGTCGGAACGGCAGGGCAGTGCGCGCGAAATGGATTCTCTGGATGCTTCCATAGCCCATAGTCTGGTGCGTTATCAGCGCATTCGCCACGATGACCAGGAAGATCGACTGTATCAGGATTTCCTTGTTCATTGGCACAGTTATCATACGCTGGTCAGGCAGGAACAAGCGTTGCCGCTGGAAAGCGGCACAGCGATTCGTGTATACCGCACGGATGCGCGCACTGCCTATAACCGGGCCAGTGAAACCCTTGGACAACTGACCCAGTGGAATCTGGTGGGGGCCAAAAATGCCGTGGAGCGGGAAAGTGCCACCTATCGGGACGCCAATGGGTGGATCGTGGCGGCCATTCTGACGGCCGGATTACTGCTCTTTACGGCCATTGGTTTCATTACCCGCTCTGTTTCCAACCCATTGCTCGATTTGGCAAAGGGCATGCAACGCATTGCAGACAAGGAAACCGAAGTTCCCATTCAGGGGGTCGAACGGAGCGATGAAATTGGTGTCATGGCGCGTTCGGTGCGGGTCTTTCAGGACAATGCCCGAGCCCTGTTGACCAGTCAGGCCCGTTTGGCAGAGCAGGCAAAAAGTCTTGAAGACGCCCTTGCCAAAGCGCAGGAAATGACCCAGCAACAACATAATTTCGTCTTGATGACCTCCCATGAATTTCGTACGCCCCTGGCCCTGATCGATGGGTATGCCCAGCGCCTGTATAACGCCCGCGAGCGTTTTGGACCTGAGGAAGTGGGGGAACGCGCACTCAAGATTCGGCGCGCCACCCAGCGCCTGACCACGCTTCTCGACAATCTTCTGGATGTTCCCAAGCATTCTGCCGAAGCGATCCCATTTCATCCCCAACGGTTGGATGTCAAGGAGTTGCTTCGACGTCTGTGTCAGGAATATCGTGAGGTGGCCCCCGATCGAGCCTTTCAGGAGCATCTGGGGGAGCGCTGTTTTTTCCTCATGGGCGATGCGGAGTTGCTTCATCAGGCATTTGGCAATCTGTTATCCAATGCCGTCAAATATTCGGCACCGGGAAGTTCCATTACGCTCGAGGCACAGGACCGTGAGGGTACTCTGGTGATTGAAATATCAGATCAGGGCATCGGCATCCCGGAGCGGGATCGTCCCCATATCTTCGAACGATATTACCGTGGTTCCAACGTTGGTTCGCACAGTGGAACGGGCGTGGGACTTACCCTGGTGAACCAGATCATCGCCCTGCATCGCGGGACCCTGGAGGTTGCGAGTACGGAGGAACAGGGGAGCCGATTTACTGTCCATCTCCCGGTGCCGGAATTGTCTTGATTTACGCCCGGAGATGCGTGAGGGCGGTGACGGCTTCCTGATACCGGGCCAAGGTGCCCAGGATGATTTCTTCGGGGAGTGCGGGGGCGGGAGGGCATTTGTTCCAGTGTTGGGTTTCCAGCCAGTTGCGGACGAACTGTTTATCGAAACTTTGCGGGCTGGTGCCGGGTTGGTAGGTATCCTTGGGCCAGAATCTCGAGGAGTCCGGCGTGAGTACCTCATCCATGAGGGTCAGTTGATGGTGGTCGTCGAGTCCGAACTCGAACTTGGTATCCGCAATCAGAATGCCGCAACGTTCGGCGTGGTGTGCGGCTTCAGAATAAAGTTTGAATGCCGTACGTTTCACTTCCTCGGCGCGCTGTTTTCCGACCAAATCGATCATTCGTTCAAAAGAGATATTTTCGTCATGGTCGCCCACCATGGCCTTGGTCGCCGGGGTGAAAATGGGGTGAGGAAGTTTTTCAGCGCGTTGTAATCCGGAGGGGAGATCGATGCCACAAACTTTCCCGGTCACTTGATAGTCTTTCCAGCCCGATCCCTCCAGATAACCCCGGACCACTGCCTCCAAAGGCAGCGGGTCGAGACGTTTGACGACCATGGCGCGGTCCCTGACCTGAGCCCTTTCGGCTTCTGTGACGATGCTTTCAGGGTCGATACCGGTGAGGTGGTTGGGAATGTCCTTGAAATGTTCGAACCAAAAGTTGGAGAGGGTCTGGAGTAACTTTCCCTTGCCTGGAATGGGGGAAGGGAAGACGACGTCGAAGGCAGACAGGCGATCGGTGGTCACCATGAGCAGGTATTGGGTTCCGACGGCATAGATATCTCGCACCTTGCCTCGGGCGATCAAGGGCAAGGAAGTGATGCTCGTTTCAAAAACGGCGTCACTCATGCCGTATGCTCTCCTACCCGTATGATTTTCATCGTGTTGGTACCCCCGGCTTTGCCAATGGGTTCACCCATGGTCAACAGCATCAAGTCGCCTTCCACGACAGCGCCCATCCTGAGCAGTTCGGCTTCAGCTTCGGCAATGACGGCCGCAGGTTCCAGATGGGTATGATGGAAGGTCACAGGGTAAACCCCCCGGTACAGAGTGGTCAGTTGCTGGGTCTCTTCGGAGGGGGTCATGGCATAGATCGGTACAGGCGTATCCGAGCGGGAAATCAGCAAAGCCGTGGTTCCGCTCTGCGTCAAAGCGGCCACGGCCTTGACGTTCAGGTGGCGGGTGGTATGAATCACGGCGCGTGCAACGGCTTTCTCGATACGATCCACGGGGTCGAAAGCCCCCCGTTCCACCACCGGGAGCATATCCTGTTTTTCGGCTTCGGTGCAGACTCTTGCCATGGCTGCAATGGATTCCACCGGATATTGCCCGGCGGCCGATTCGGCAGAGAGCATGACGGCATCGGTCCCATCCAGCACGGCATTGGCCACATCGGAGACCTCTGCGCGGGTGGGGACCGGGCTGGAAATCATGGATTCCATCATCTGGGTGGCCGTGATGATGGTTTTATTCATCTGGCGCGCCATGCGGATCATGCGCTTTTGCAGGGCAGGCACGGCAGCATCCCCTACTTCCACGGCCAGATCCCCGCGCGCCACCATGATGGAATCGCTGGCGGCAATGATGTCTTCCAGTGCGTCGATGGCTTCCGCGCGTTCGATCTTTGCTTGTAACTGGGCTTGTCCACCCGCCGCAGTGAGGAGTGCACGAGCCTGATCCATGTCAGCACCGGAGCGGGGGAAGGAGACGGCCAGATAGTCCACCTTCAGACGTGCGGCCAATTTGATATCTTCCCGATCCTTGTCGGTGAGTGCGGGCGCGGTCAACCCGCCGCCACGACGGTTGATGCCCTTGTTATTGGACAGGGGGCCTCCCTGAATGACTATGGTGCGAACTTCGTTGCCATTGACAGCGGTGACGCAGAGCTCGATTTTTCCGTCATCCAGGAGTAGGGAATCGCCGGGATGGACATCCTGAGGCAGTTCCTTGTAATCCAGTCCGACCCGTTCCTGATTACCCAAAGGGCAATCAGCATCGAGTATGAAGTTGGCACCGGCTTGAAGAAGGATTTTGTTGTCCTCAAACTTGCCGACGCGGATTTTTGGTCCCTGCAGATCGCCCAGAATACCCACCGTTCGACCCAGTTTTTTGGCCAGGGTACGGATGGTTTCGACCCGTTCGCGGTGGTCTGCTTCTGTGCCGTGGGAAAAGTTGAGACGGGCCATATCCATTCCGGCCAGAATCATGCGTTCGAGGACTTCGGGAGAACTGGAGGCGGGACCGATGGTGGCGACAATTTTGGTGCGACGCTGCATTTGAATGACAACTCCTGTGGGGGAGGTGGAGGGGTAGGGAATGGGTCTCATACCACGATTCGACCTCCACCAGCGATAAAGTCGTAATTATCTCATGGGTAGCCCAAGTCTGTTTGATTTGTGCACAGTAAAGCCCCCCCGTAGGGAGGGCATCCGAAGCGGCCGGTTAGCGTCCTCGTGCTTCAAGGATCTTGACGGCAGGCAGTTCTCGCCCTTCGAGGAACTCGAGGAACGCTCCTCCTCCCGTGGAAATGTAAGACACGCGATCGCCGATGCCATACTTGGCTACAGCCGCCAGGGTGTCCCCTCCCCCGGCGATGGAAAAAGCAGGGGATTCTGCGATGGCTTGGGCCAAGGCTTTGGTGCCGTCTCCAAACTGGTCGAATTCAAACACGCCGACGGGACCATTCCAGACGATGGTGCCGGCGTTCTTCAGGATTTTTGCCAGTTGGGCGGCAGACCTGGGGCCGATATCAAAAATCAGGTCATCTTCAGCCACCTCATCCACCGTTTTCAGGGTGGCTTCGGCATCTTCAGCGAATTTCTTGCCGGTGACCACATCGACGGGAATGGGCACATCGCCGCCGCGCGCGCGCGCCGCGGCGATGATTTTACGGGCCTCTGGCACCAGGTCGGGTTCGGCCAGAGATTTGCCGATCTTGTGGCCTTCAGCCAGCAAGAAGGTATTGGCGATCCCCCCGCCGACGATCAGTTGATCGACCTTGTGGGACAGGGTGGATAGCACCGTCAACTTTGTGGAAACCTTGGATCCTGCCACGATGGCCACCAGGGGGCGGGCGGGTTCCTTGAGCGCGCGTCCCAGAGCATCCAGTTCCGCCGCCAACAGAGGGCCGGCGCAGGCGATCGGAGCGAACTTGGCGATGCCATGCGTGGAGGCTTCGGCGCGATGAGCGGTTCCGAAGGCATCCATCACGAATACATCGCATAAGGCGGCCATTTTTTTGGACAGCGCATCATCGTCCTTTTTTTCACCTACATTGAAGCGCACATTTTCGAGCAGGACCACCTGACCCGGCTCAACGTTCAGAGGGTGATCGAGCCAATGCCGGATCAGGGGAACCGGTTGCCCCAGAAGTTCGGACAAGCGCTGGGCCACAGGCGCCAGGGAATTGGATTCATCAAAAGAGCCTTCGGCGGGGCGACCCAGATGGGACATCAACATGAGGCGAGCCCCTGCCTTCAAAGCATGTTGAATTCCGGGCAGACTGGCACGGATGCGCGTGTCATCGGAGATGCCTCCCCCCTTGAGGGGTACGTTGAAATCAACGCGCACCAATACACGTTTTTTTGCAAGATCCATGTCCTGCATGCGAAGGATACTCATGATGATTTCCTGTGGTGACTCAAAAATTCAAAAAAATCAGCCCGAAATTTCAGAGAATCAGGGCTGATGCGTAAAACATGGGCGGTCAGGATGCTGCCATCCAGGCGGCGGTGACGTCCAGCATACGGTTGCTGAAGCCCCATTCATTGTCATACCAGGACAGTACCTTGACCAACGTCCCGCCGGAAACTTTGGTGAGGGTGGCGTCAAAGGTGCTGGAAGCCGAATCGTGGTTGAAATCCACCGAAACCAGGGGGCCTTCGTTGTAGTTCAGGATGCCTTTCAAGGCGGCTGAACCAGAGGCTTCCTTCATGATGCTGTTGATTTCTTCCACAGTGGTGGCCCGTGCGGCTTCAAACGTCAGGTCTACCAACGAGACATTGATGGTGGGGACTCGGACGGCAAAACCATCCAGTTTTCCATTCAATTCTGGCAGAACCAGGCCCACAGCCGCTGCCGCCCCGGTCTTGGTGGGAATCATGGACATGGTGGCGGAGCGAGCACGGCGCAGGTCGGAGTGGTACACGTCGGTCAGCACCTGGTCGTTGGTATAGGAATGGACGGTCGTCATCAAGCCTTTGACCACGCCGATCTTTTCATGCAGCGGTTTGACCAGGGGGGCCAGACAATTGGTGGTACAGGAAGCATTGGAAATGACGGTCATGTCGGAACGCAGGACGTGATGATTGACACCGTATACCACGGTGGCATCGACATCGTTCCCGCCCGGTGCGGAAATGACGACTTTTTTGGCGCCGCCTTTCAGGTGGGCCGAAGCTTTTTCCTTGGAAGTAAACAAACCGGTGCATTCCAGAACGACATCCACGCCTGCGCTGCCCCAAGGGATTTCAGCGGGGTTGCGTTGGGAAAAAACCGGGATGCGATCGCCATTGATGACCATGGCGTTGCCTTCTACCGAGATTTCCCCATTGAACCGACCATGGGCGGTATCAAAACGGGTCAGATGGGCATTGGTTTCAGAATTGCCCAAATCATTGATCGCCACGATCTGGATGCCTTGCTTGTTACCGGTCTCATACAAGGCACGCAATACATTGCGACCGATGCGACCATAACCGTTGATACCGACGCGAACAGCCATATGATTTCTCCTCAAGGTTGACAATGGTGGGGGAATACGGTGATTCTTGCCCCCTATTATAGATAAATTGCACGGATATTATGAAGGCTTTATGATGAGTTTGTCATCAGGGGGGGGCATG
This sequence comes from Pseudomonadota bacterium, assembly GCA_021805445.1. Taxonomy (GTDB): domain Bacteria; phylum Pseudomonadota; class Gammaproteobacteria; order Burkholderiales; family Ferrovaceae; genus Ferrovum. Next base: position 222,874 of record JAJZFH010000049.1, on the reverse strand, counting down.
CATTTTACCTTTCGGCAGTTGCAAATCTTCGAAGCGGTGGCCAGACTACTCGGTTTTTCGCGGGCGAGTGAGGAGTTGCATTTGACTCAGCCTGCGGTATCCATGCAAATCAAACAGTTGGAAGATTTTGTGGGGATGCCTCTGTTTGAACAGATGGGCAAGCGCATTTTTCTGACTCATGCAGGAGAAGAACTCTATCAGCATGCGCGGGTGATCGCGCGTCAGATGAAGGATGCCCGGGAGGCTCTGGAAAGTTTGCGGGAAGGGATCAGTGGTCGTCTTGACATTGCCATCATCAGTACGGCCAAATATTTTGCTCCTACGCTCTTGTCTCGCTTCTGTGTCTTGCATCCGGCGGTCCAATTGAAGTTGTCGGTATCGAATCGGGCGAGAATCGTTCAGCAGTTGCAGCATAACGAGGTGGATCTGGTCATCATGGGGCAGCCTCCGGAAGAGATGGGGGTGGTCATGGAGCCCTTTGCCCGCAATGCCCATATTATCGTGGCTCCACCTACGCATCCCTTGGCTGCGGAAAAAAGCGTGGACGCGGCGGATCTGGCCGGGGAAGACTTTTTGATGCGCGAGAAAGGATCGGGTACGCGCCAGTTGCTGGAACGGTTCCTGTTGAGCCATGGCGTGGAGGTACATCCGCGCATGGAAATGAGCAGCAACGAAACCATCAAGCAGGCCACGATTGCTGGCATGGGGATTGCCTTTCTATCCGAACATTCGGTGACTCTGGAACTGGAAACCGGGCGTCTCAAAATATTACCGGTGGTCGGATTGCCCATCATCCGGGACTGGAATCTGGTCCATCATCGGGACAAGCGCTTGTCCCCGGTAGCCCGGGCTTTCAAGGTGTTTTTATTGGAACAGGCCCCACGCATGCTTCCGATGGTGGGGTGAGTGAGGCTGCGAGTCTCGGCTTACGCCTTTTGAGTGGTTTCCGGGGCGGTGACGAGACGGTTTAGCCAGTCCTGCCACTGGGTAAAGAGATCGGGGTGACAGGCCGCCACGACTGAACGTGTCCAAGGGTCACCAGACCAGAACGGGAGGCCTTCCAGAGGGGCGTAGACTCCGCCCGCTTCTTCCAGAATGAGGGCTCCTGCGGCATAGTCCCATAATTTTTGTCCTCCGTGCAGGGAGATGCCAAAGCGTCCCGTCGCCACATGGCACCATTCCAGGGTGCACGCGCCAAAGTTGCGCTGAGAGGCATAGGGCGGGTGGCAGGCCAGAGCACTGGACAGGGATATCGGGAGTCGTTTCAGATCTACTGCCGCCAGGATTTGGGAGAGTGAGGTAGAGGTGCGTGGGGTGCTCAGGGGGCGGTTGTTCCTCCACGCACCCTGCCCCGCCTCCGCCACGAACATTTCACGGGCCAAGGGGTCGTACACCGCGCCGAGTACGGGTTTCCCCTGACGAATCAAGGCGACGGATACGGCAAAGTAAGGAATGCCATGGACGAAATTGGAGGTGCCGTCGATGGGGTCCACACACCATAGGGTCTCATGTTCCTGCCATAACCGTCGCTGTTCTGCGCTGTCCATCTCCTCGCCCAGCAAGGGGCAATCCACCAAGTGGGGAAGCATTCTGGCCAAAGCCTCCTGAGTGGCCAGATCGGCTTCGGTGAAGAGGCTCCCGTCCGCTTTTCGGTCATGGCGAACCTTTTGGTAGCGAGGCAGAATCTGCTCTTGGGCGACTTGTTGAATCACTCGGGTGAGGGCGGAGCGCATGGGGCCATGATAGCATGACCGTGTTTTTCTCTGTCGAAGGGGTCCTGGTGGATGAGTCTCCCACGTTTCCATTGTCCTGACCGCACCCTTCTGGTGCAAGGGGGGGAGTTGCCCCGTGAAGTGGCTCATCATGCGGTTCGGGTACTTCGAATGGGGGCGGGAGAGGAACTGGTGCTCTTCGATGGTCAGGGGGGGGAGTTTTGCACTCGGATCATGACCATCGAAGGTTCTCGCGTGAAGGTGGCAGCGGGATCTTTTGATCCAGTGGAACGTGAATCACCTCTCCGGACGATTTTGATTCAGGGACTCTGCGCCACCGAAAAAATGGACTGGATCTTTCAGAAAGCCGTGGAGTTGGGGGTCACTGCCTTGTGGGCGGTCCCGACGGAACGCAGTGTGATTCGCTTGAAGGGAGAGCGCGAGGCACGACGTCTCGAGCACTGGCACAAGGTCATCCTCTCGGCGTGTGCCCAGTGTGGGCGCAATCGGATACCGGAACTACGTTTTTTTGGGACATTGTACGACTGTTGGGCCAAACTTCCCGCATCGGGGCTTCGACTCTTGCTGAATCCAGAGGGACGACCAGGGGGAACGGATCTTGCCCCGCCGGATGGAACCGTGGTTCTGCTGGTGGGGCCTGAGGGGGGATTGAGTGCGACCGAGATAAACCAGGCCCACCAGGCAGGATTTGTGGGTGGGCGCGTCGGCCCTCGCATCCTGCGTACGGAAACCGCTGCATTGGCCGTACTGGCGGCTCTTCAGTCTCGTTGCGGGGACTGGGGGCTGTGATCTCTGACCAAAGAAAATATGAGCGGCGTACATCCGCAGCACGGATCCATCGCTGAGAAGGGAGCACCTTCCCGACGGGGGAGTCGGTTGATAGAATCACGCTTGGGCAACTTGAGGATTATCGATGAAGAACAGTCAGGACTTCGTGGCCTGGTTTCGGGCCGCAGCTCCCTATATCCATGGGTTTCGGGGTCATACTTTCGTGGTGGCTTTTGGTGGGGAAGTGGTCAGTGATGGTAAATTCGTGGCGCTCACCCATGATCTCAACCTCCTTCATAGCTTGGGCGTGCGCCTGGTGTTGGTGTATGGGGCTCGTCCACAGACGGAAGGACGACTTTCGCAACGGGGTCATGTGCCTCATTATGTGGAAGGCATTCGGGTCACCGATGCCGTGGCGCTGGAGTGTCTGATCGAGGCTTCCGGGACGCTGGGCGTCGAAATCAGTGCCTTGCTTTCGGTGGGTGTGGCCGAATCGCCCATGGCAGGCGCTGCCCTGCGTGTGGCGACCGGAAATTTTGTCACGGCTCGTCCGGTGGGGGTGGTGGAGGGCGTGGACTTTCAGTATACCGGTCACGTACGCAAGATCGATGCGCTGGGGATCCGGCGCCGTCTGGAAGACGAAGAGTTTGTGTTGCTGCCTCCTTTGGGCTACTCTCCAACGGGGGAGATCTACAACTTGACCGTGGAAGAGGTGGCCACCGCCGCCGCAGTGGCTCTGAAAGCCGCCAAACTGATCTTTTTGACGGATGCCGCCGGGGTGGTCAATGGCTCCGGCGAGTTGATCGGAACGCTGTCGGCCCAACAAGCCGAAGAAATTCTTCGGCGTCCCGGTACGCAGGGTGAGGATGTGGGGTATTACCTGCCCTGCGCGGTGCGGGCTTGTCGTCAGGGCGTGGCGCGCGTCCATCTGCTCGATCGTCACCGGGATGGTGCGCTGTTGCTGGAACTTTTCACGTTGCAGGGGATCGGGACCCTGGTTACGCCGGATATCAAGGATGTGTTGCGGCCTGCAACGTTGGAAGACGTTCCGGGACTGCTGAGTGTGATCGAACCGCTGGAGGCTGAAGGTGCTTTGGTCAAGCGCGATCGAGTGTTGCTGGAAACCGAAATCGACCGTTTCACGGTATTGTTACACGATGGGCGAGTGGTCGGTTGTGTGGCGCTGTACCCTTATCCCGAGGAAGAATGCGCTGAACTGGCCTGTCTTGCAGTGATGCCCGAGTTTCGCAGTCAGGGACGAGGGGATGTATTGCTGAATCATGTGGCAGAACGGGCTCGTGTTCTGGGCGTAAAACACCTCTTCCTGCTGAGCGCGCGGGCCGGACAATGGTTTGCGGAACGAGGCTTTGTGGAAACTGGCGTGGATGCCTTACCGGCCCAGCGGCAGCAGATGTACAACTACCGACGCCGTTCCAAGGTATTCGTCAAGTCTCTGGGGTGAACGGGTTTCCGGTATCATGCTCTTTTTTTACCCGAGCGCGAAGGTGAATCACATGAGCAGAACCGTGCAGTGCATCAAATTGAAAAAAGAAGCCAAGGGACTGGATTTACCGCCCTACCCGGGGGCTTTGGGGGCACGAATCTACCAGGAGGTATCAGAAGAAGCATGGCAACAGTGGTTGGGCCATCAGACCATGCTGATCAACGAAAATCGTCTCAATCTGGCGGATCCGGAAGCCCGAAAATATCTGGCTCAACAAATGGAGGCACATTTTTTTGGTGAGGGAGCGGAGCAGGCCTCCGGCTATGTGCCCCCTCGTTCATGAAAGTCAGGAATCGCTGATGACGGTGCGCTCTACCTCCTCCATGGAGGTGTGACGCACGTCCTTGCCCTTGACCAGATAGATCACGTATTCCGCCATGTTTTTGGCATGATCCCCGATACGTTCCACGGCTTTGGCTGCAAACAGGATATCAATGGCATTGGAAATGGTCCGTGGATCCTCCATCATGAAAGTGATGAGTTGACGCAGAATGCCCCGGAAGGACTCGTCCACGTCGCGGTCGTCGCGCAATACCTGAGCGGCAGTGGTGGCATCCAGACGGGCAAAGGCATCGAGAGAATGTCCCAGCATCTGCACCGCCAAATGAGCGGCATGACGAAGATCCACGGGGAGATGGGGCTGGAGTAGACGGTCGCTGTCATGGAGAAGGATGGCCATGCGCGCCATTTTTTTTGCTTCGTCACCGATTCGCTCCAGATCGGTGATGGTCTTGATGATGGCCAGAATCAGGCGCAGGTCGCCTGCAGCAGGCTGTCGCCGGGCGATGATGTGGGTACAATCCTCATCGATGCTTACCTCCAGTCCATTGATTCGGCGGTCGGTTTCAATGACTTGACGGGCCTGGGAGACATTGCCGTCCTGTAATGCATTGACCGCTGATTCAATCTGTTCTTCGATCAAACCTCCCATGCGCAGGACTTTGGCGCGAACATTCTCGAGCTCTACATCAAACTGTTTGGCAATATGTTCTTGAGGCAAGATAAACCTCCGTAAAGTTAATGAGTCGAGGTGCGTATTCCCGAGGTCGTGGCCAGAATCAGCACATCCGCCGGACGGCGTGCAAAGAGGCCGCACATCACGACTCCAGTGAGGGCGGACAGACGTGTCTCCATCTCCACGGGATCGAGGATCTGCAGATTGTGCACGTCCAGGATGATATTGCCATTATCGGTAGTATACCCCTCGCGCAGGATCGGTTGTCCGCCCAGGCGGACCACTTCACGCGCCACATAACTGCGTGCCATGGGAATCACTTCGAGAGGGAGAGGAAATTTACCGAGGAGTGCCACCAACTTCTTCTCATCCGCTATACAGACGAATTTTCTGGCGACGGCGGCCACGATTTTTTCACGTGTCAGTGCCCCACCTCCTCCCTTGATCATGGCCAGACCTGCGGTGATCTCGTCAGCCCCGTCCACATAGACGGGGAGATCGTTGACGGCATTCAGGTCGAAAACCTGAATGCCGACTGCCTTGAGGCGTGCCGTGGATGCTTCCGAACTGGAGACGGCTCCCGCGATGCGATGCTTGCGCGCGGTCAAGGCCTCGATGAAGAAATTGACGGTGGAACCGGTGCCGACGCCGATTATCGCATCATCGGGAATGTGGTCGAGGGCAGCCTGGGCGGCGGCTTTCTTGAGTTCATCCTGATTCATGAATACTCCCTGAAAATTCCCAGCATAACTGCAACTTGTGACAGACTCAACCGTGTTTCTCCATTTTACTGGTCATTGGAGTGGGGGAGGACCGTAAAGTTTGTTAATCTTCGGATATCGAGTGAGGAAAATTTCATGACGGATCGTTATCTGGAACGCATCCTGCTTGCCAGTCGGGTGTATGACGTGGCCATCGAGAGCCCTTTGCAGCGTCTGCCGCGTCTCTCCGCCCGGTTGGGCAACGTGCTTTGGCTCAAGCGCGAAGATCTGCAGCCCGTATTTTCCTTTAAATTGCGCGGGGCCTACAACAAGATGGCCAGCCTTTCCCCGGAGATATTGGCGCGGGGAGTGATTGCGGCCAGTGCGGGAAATCATGCTCAGGGCGTGGCTTTGGCTGCACGGCGCATGGGCGTGCGCGCGCTCATCGTCATGCCAACCACCGCGCCGCGTATCAAGGTGGAAGCAGTGCAGGCCCTGGGCGGCGAGGTGGTACTGGAGGGCGTATCTTACTCGGAGGCTTACGAACATGCCCTGACTCTGGTGGAAAAGGAGGCACTGACTTTTGTGCATCCCTATGATGACCCTGAGGTCATCGCCGGACAGGGTACCATCGGACAGGAAATCCTGTATCAGCACTCTGCTCCACTGGATGCGATTTTTGTCCCCATTGGCGGAGGAGGATTGATTGCGGGCGTGGCAACCTTGGTCAAGCAACTGCGCCCCGGGATCCGTATCATCGGGGTACAACCCCAGGATTCCGATGCCATGCGCCAGTCCCTGGCGGCAGGGCGACGGGTGGTTCTGGATCAGGTGGGATTGTTTGCCGATGGGGTGGCTGTCCGTCAGGTGGGAAAGGAAACTTTTCGTTTGTGCCAGAAATATGTGGATGAAGTGGTGACGGTAGATACGGATGCACTCTGTGCCGCAGTCAAAGATGTCTTTGACGATACCCGCGCCGTGCTTGAACCGGCGGGAGCCTTGGCAGTGGCTGGACTCAAGCAGGTCGTGCAACGCGCAGGATGGCAGGGCAAATCCGTGGTCGCCATTGCCAGTGGCGCCAATCTTAATTTTGATCGACTACGTTTTGTGGCGGAACGGGCCGAGTTGGGCGAACAACGCGAGGCCTTGTTTGCCGCGACCATTCCCGAAAGTCCCGGTAGTTTTCGTCAGTTTTGCGCTCTGTTGGGACCAAGAGCGGTGACGGAATTCAACTACCGTTATGCGGATCATCAGCAGGCTCATGTATTCGTGGGGGTCTCCTTGACGCGGCCCGGCGAGTTACCGGAATTGCTGAATCGTTTGCAAGCGCAGGGTATTCGTACGCTCGACCTGACTCATAACGAAATGGCCAAACTCCATGTTCGCCATTTGGTGGGTGGGCATGCCCCGCAGGCCGAGCACGAAATACTGTACCGTTTCGAGTTCCCTGAACGCCCCGGTGCCTTGGCCCGTTTTCTTGAACGCATGAGTGCCCACTGGAACATCAGCCTCTTTCACTACCGCAACCATGGAGCCGACTACGGGAGGGTGTTGGTGGGGTTGCAGGTTCCTCCAGAGGATCAGGAAACCTTTCAAAATTTCCTGGATAGCCTGGGTTATCCCTGGGTGGATGAAACACGGAATTCTGCGTACCAACTGTTTTTGGGAGGAGGCACGTGAATCGGGACAGGTCTGGAAAGGGCGGTGGGTGGGGGCCGATTTTTTGGGTAGGGACTTTCCTTCTGGTTTGCTCGGGGTTGGGGCAGGCGACGGAAGAGGAAGCGGGGCCGGTTGACCGGGTTTTTCGTGAGTTGGGGCCGGAGGGCCAGAGCACCATCCGGATTCTGACTGCCGCCCCTGCCTGCCCGACACTGGTGGTGGATGGACAGCCCCGTCTCCTGGATTTACGTGTCGGCCCCCGTTTGGAACTCCGTGGCGATCCTCCGGGATCGATATTCCCCGAGCGCGTGTGCGAGGCCACCCACATTCCAGTGGCGGCCTCCGTACAGTGGCGGGGGCGAGTTCTGCCGGCGCTGACTCATTCTCCGCGCAAGATCGTGGTACTGGGGGATACGGGTTGTCGGATCAAATGGCCCGGTTTTTACCAGTCCTGCAATGATCCCCTTCAATGGCCCCTGGCTCAGGTGGCGCGCAGTGCGGCGGCGGAACATCCTGATCTGGTATTGCATGTGGGCGACTATGCTTATCGCGAAAGCCCTTGTTTGGCCAGTGGCTGTGCCGGGACGCCCCATGGTTACGGGGGTGACGTGTGGCAGGCTGATTTTTTCGAACCCATGGCCCCATTGCTGGAAGCGGCTCCCTGGGTGGTGGTGCGGGGCAATCACGAATCTTGCGCTCGGGCAGGGCAAGGATGGTTTCGTTATCTTGACCCTTTCCCCTATGACCCCACCCATTCCTGTTCTGTGTCGGGCGGACCCAGGGAAGCACCGGACCCTCCCTATGGAGTTCTGTTGGGGGATGGATTGCAGTGGATCGTGATGGATTCCACCGCCGTTTCGGAAAAGAAACCACGCCCAGGCAATGCTGCAGTGGAGACCTACTTTCATCAATTTTCCCAGGTTGCACGATTGACGGCACGGTCAACCCAGAACTGGCTGACGCTTCACCATCCGATTCTGGGGTATGGTTACTTGCCCTTGGTGGGGTACGAACCTGCCAATTATCAACTCAGCGCGGCTTTGGCCGAACACCATTATCCCGACTGGACCCCACCGGGCGTGCAATTGGTGGTGCAGGGTCATGTGCATACCTTTGAGTTATCCCGATTCGAGGGAACCGAACCGCTTGGTTTGATCGCCGGCTTCGGTGGATCCATGCTTGAACCTCCTTTCCCGGTTTGGGTGCCGGGTCACAATGAAGTGGCGCCAGGGGTGCGGGTGGCCCAGTCCTACAATGACCAACGTTATGGGTATTTGCTCATGGAACGGAGAGAGGGAGGACGATGGCGTCTGACGGAAAAAGATGTATGGGGTCAGACCCGCCGCCTTTGTGTGTTGGCGCTGGACACTCCCTCCGTCGGTTTTCACTGTGATGAGGTGGCCCCCGCAGCAAAGTCCCTTGATCTGCCGGATTCCGTTGGGGCGGCGGATTACCTGTTATTGGGCGAGGTGCATGACAATCAGGCCGGGCACGCACTGCGCCAGCATTGGCTGGAATCCCTGGCCAAGCGCAGGGAATACGTTCTGGCCATGGAACAGTTGAATCGTGCACACCAGTCTTCGCTCACGGAAGCCGATGACAAAGTCCGGGGACCCGTGGCCCAAAATGATCCGATCCTGCACTCTGTGGCAGAAGCCGGAGGGTTCGACTTCAAGGGATGGCACTGGGATTTTTATGCTCCTGTCCTGGCGCTGGCGGTGAATCGACACTGGCCTCTGGGCGCAACCAATCTGGATCGTCAGTCCCTGATGAAGTTCATGACAGGCAAAGATCCTCTGCCACCCGAACCTGTGCACTGGAGTGCGCATCAGCAGGAAATTATGACGGCCGAAGTGCGTGAGGGACATTGTCACCTGTTGCCGGAAACCCAGTTACCCGGCATGGTGGCCGCGCAACAGGCGCGCGACCGCAGCATGGCCGAAAGTCTGGTGGAATGGCACCATCAAACGGGCAAGCCCGTGATCTTGCTGGCGGGGAATGGGCATTTGCGCAAGGATACAGGGGTTCCCCTGTGGTTGCAGCAACTGGATCCGGGCGCGCGGGTCGTGAGTGTGGCGGTACTGGAACCTGAACAGATGCACGATCCCGGGTTGGTGGGTGTATACGATGAGGCTTTCGAGGTTCCCCTGCAAGTCCGTGCGGACCCCTGCGTGGCGCTACGGGCACGACTCAGTGGGAAACACCCCCCCCCGTCAAACCAAAAAGTTCCTTGATGTCGAGGATCAACACGATTTCTCCATCACTGGACATCGTTACGCCTGCCACTCCGTTGGGGCGGAAAGTATCGAGTGATTTGATGACGACATCATCGTGGCCATCAAATCCGTCCACCGACAGAATGAAACTTTGATTTTCCACCTGCATCAGAACACCCGTATGGGCCTGGTTTGACTCTTCCCAATGAAGGAGTTGCGCCAGGGATACCATGGGCAGGATTTCTCCCCGCACGACCAGGGTGGTCTTGCCACCCACATGCTGAATCGGGCTGTGTTCGAGGGCAATGATTTCGCGTACCAGAGACAACGGAACGGCAAAGGACTGGGTCCCGATGCGTACCATGAGGACCGGCAGAATGGCCAGGGTCAGGGGTAGCGAAATGGTCAGTTCCGATCCTTTTCCGACCTCTGAACGAATGGTGACATTGCCATTCAATTTCTTGATGTTGGTTTTGACCACATCCATTCCCACGCCTCGTCCGGAGACACTGGAGATCTGCTCCTTGGTGGAGAATCCAGGCAGAAATATGAGTTCCAGACACTGGGTTTCATCCAGACTGCTGGCGACTTCCGGGCTGATCAGGCCCTTGGCAATGGCCTTGGCACGAATGGCTTCGGGGTCCATGCCTTTGCCGTCATCGGCGATGATGATGTTGATGTGGTCGCCAATCTGACGCGCTTGCAGGTGGATGAGACTTTTGACGGGTTTGCCTGATCCGGTACGTTCTGCCGGTAATTCCACGCCATGGTCCACGGCATTGCGAATCAAGTGGACCAGAGGATCATTCAGGTCTTCGATCATGGTTTTGTCAATTTCCGTTTCTTCTCCGACCAAAACCAATTCCACTTCCTTGTTCAACTGCCGAGCCAGATCCCGTGCCAGGCGGGGAAATTTTTTGAACAAGCGGCCGATGGGCTGCATGCGTGTTTTCATGACCGAGTTTTGCAAACTGACCACCAGCATATCCAGTTGATTGACGGCTTCATCGAGTGCACGCAGGGTATTGACGTCTTGCTTCCCCAATAGAATATCGGAACGCAGTTGATTCAAACGGTTCTTGGTCAGACCGATTTCGCCGGATAGATTGAGCACTTGATCCAGTCGCTCCGTATCGACACGGATGGTGTTTTCCTTGACGTTTTCCGACTCGCGTCGTCCACTGGGGCTGGAATTGGCAAGGGAGTCGGTGGCACGTCGTCCATAACTCTTGATTTCCTGAGGAACATCCGGAACGTCAGGGGGCGGGTTGACGTTTGGAGAAGGAGCATTTACGGTCGATTCATCCTGGGCAGGGTGAACGATGGGTGGGGAGGGTTCCGAGGGAGGAGTACCGGCAGTCAAAGCCGCAAACAAGGCATTCCAGTCCGGACCGGGCGGGGCAGAGGGGGGGGAAGGTGCGGCCTTCGCCAAACTTTTTCCTTCCAGAATGGCCTCCAGTACCTGGGTGATGGAAAGCGGCGCTGGAGACGGCTGGGTATTTTGAGAGAGTGCGCCGAACATGTGACGTACTTCGCTGGTGGCGGCCAGGATGGCATCCATGATGACGGCATCGAGGGCCAGTTGATCGTTGCGCAGGCGGTCGAAAAGGTTTTCTGTCAGGTGGCATAGGGTGACCAATTCCGAGGCATTGAGAAAACCTGCGCCACCCTTGATGGTATGAAATCCTCGGAAGATGTCGTTGAGTAGACCATGGTTATGAGGGGACTGTTCGAGCATCAGGAGTTTGCTGTCCACATCGTCCAGCAACTCCGAAGATTCCTGAAGAAAATCTTGCAGCAGTTCTTCCATTCCGGAAAAGTCGCTCATGATGTCAAAATCCCAGGCTTTCCAGCAATTCGTCTACTTGATCCTGACTCGTGACCACGTCACTGCGTCCCGATGTCGTTCCCACGAGTGGGCCATTGAGTAATCCTTCCTCCACACGGGACATGGCAGGGGCATTCTCCACCAGTAGGGCAATGAGTTGTTTTTCCATGTTTTGGGTGACTTCCAGGGTTTTTTTGATGACCTGTCCCGTCAAGTCCTGAAAGTCCTGTGCCATGACGATTTCCATGAGAAAGGTCTGGATTGCCTTGGTTTGTTTTGGAATTTCAAACAGTTGGGCGTGGGTACGGGTGACCAGAGTCTTGAACTGTTCCACCGATGTCTTGCCCTCGAAAAGGGACTGCCATTCATTGGCCAGTTTGTGGCAATCCGCCTGTATTTTCTCCACGATGGGCTGAGCCGCATCCGTGGCGTTGAGTACCCTTTCCGCCGCCTGCTGGGTCATGGCAGCTACATAGCCGAGACGATCGCGCGCATCAGGAATGGAAGAGGCCACGGTTTCCAGACTTTTATCCAATCCCAATTCGCGCAAACTGTCATGGAGTGTTCGGGTCAACTGACCGATTTCATTGAATACTTTTTCGGTATTGTCGCAGGTGGGGCAGCCATTTTCACCTTCTCTGGTTTCCTCATTCATGCCGTTTTGGGCGGCGATGATGCTGTCGAAAAGGGATTCCAGGTCGTCGTTGTCTTGGGTGCTCATGGCATCCTCACTTCTTCATGTTCTGAAATATTTTCTTCAACTTTTCATCCATGGTGGCTGCGGTGAAAGGTTTGACGATATAGCCACTGGCCCCGGCCTGGGCGGCTTCTATGATATTTTCTTTTTTGGCTTCAGCCGTGACCATGAGGACGGGCAGATGTCTGAGGGCAGGGTCCTTACGGATGGCACGCAACAAGTCGATCCCCGTCATATTGGGCATATTCCAGTCCGACACGACAAATTCGATTTCTCCGGCGCGCAACTTGTTGAGGGCGTCTACCCCATCCTCTGCTTCGATCACATTCGTAAAGCCCAATTCTTTCAGAAGATTGCGAACGATTCGTCGCATGGTGGAAAAATCGTCCACCACCAGAAATTTTAGGTTGGCATCAACCACGCTCATTCTCCATCATTTCAACTCAGCAAGGGGCGCAAGGTTTCCGACAGCATGGCCGTGTCAAACTTTGCGACGTAATAGTCTACTCCGACCCGGCTGCCCATGGCTCGATTGGCTTGTGATGAGAGCGATGAATGCATGACGACGGGGATTTCATCAAACCGTTTGTCCGCTTTCAACTGTTGCGTCAACACATACCCATCCATTTCAGGCATTTCCGCATCCACCAGAATCACCTGAATCTGGTTGTGCAAGGGATATTTTCCATGGGAAGCGCTGTCCGCCAAGCCACACAGCCGCTCCCACGCCTCTCGTCCATTGTTGGCACGCAAATGCTTGACTCCCATTTTATCCAGCAATTCCGCTATTGTCTTGCGTGCGACGGAAGAATCATCCGCAAAAAAGACGCACTTTTCATGGCCACTTTCTATTTTCGGGACATTTCCCACCACATTTTCCCCAAAAGCCGAGGCCAATACCTGTTCCACGTCCACGATGGAAACCAGTTCTCCCGTGGGAAGTTCGGTAATGGCATTGATGAGATTGTCGCCGCTGCTGGAGAAATCATTCTCTGGTGCGCGGACGGTACTCCAGTCGACGCGGATGATGCGGTCCACATTGGCTACCAAAAACCCCAGCGTGTGGCGGCTGTATTCGGTGACCAACATGGTGGTGCGCTCGTGCGCACGAGCATTTTCCAACCGCATGAAACTGACCAGATCCAGAACGGGGATGATATGTCCGCGCAGACTGACGATGCCGGAAACGCCGGGGGGCATATTGGGCGTTCGGGTGACCTTCATGGCGTGGGTGACTTCGCGCACCTTGAACACATTGATGCCAAATTTTTCTTCGGTACCCAGAGAAAACAGCAAAATCTCCATTTTATTGGATCCTGCCAGATTGGTTCGCGCATCCACGGTATCCAGCAGTTCATCTCCCATCGGAGAAAATGTTTGAGGCTGATTCTGGAAATTCATGGGGCCTCCGTCCCTTTCAGCAGGCGAGTCAGGGTGCTCGACAAACGTTTGGGTTCAAATTTTGAAATATATTCGTCTACCCCCACGGTTTTGCCCAGTTGCTGGTTGGAACTGCCGGACAACGAGGAATGCATGAGGACCGGGATGCCTGCGAAGCGTTTGTCTTCCTTGATTTTGCGGGTCAGCATATAGCCATCCATTTCGGGCATTTCCACATCGGTCAGGATGACATGAAGCATCTCCTTTAGTGGCGTGTGGGAACTTTCGGCTTGGTCAGCCATGTGGCGCAACTCATCCCATGCCTGACGACCATTGACTGCCGAGACGCCTTGCACGCCCATGGCTTCCAGGGTACGGGCAATCTGTTTGCGGGCAACGGAGGAATCATCGGCATAGAACACACGGTGATTATTCAGGCCGAGGGATTGTACGTTGCGGTAGATGGATTCATCCTCACCGATCTGTGCGGTTTCAGCCAGCACGCGTTCTACATCCAGCATCATGACCAGTCGCCCGTCTGGCAGTTCTGTCACGGCGGTGACCAGTCCCCCCAGGGGGGTATTCACCATTTCCGGGGGAACCCGCATGGCCGACCAGTCGATCCGCAGGATGGTATCGACCGATTCCACCAGAAATCCTTGGGTATGGCCATTGTATTCCGTGATGATCGTGATGTCCGGAAGGGTTTCGAGCGGAATACCGATGTACTTGGCCAATCCGATGATGGGGATCAGTATGCCGCGCAGGCTGACCATCCCTTCCACCGTCTCGGGCATTTCCGGGGCGCGCGTGATGGGGGGGGTGCGCAATACCTCGCGTACCTTGAAGACATTGATACCATAAGTTTCGCGACGTTCGGTTCGGGGATTGAGCCCCAAGGTGAACATCAGAATTTCCAACTTATTGTTTCCCGCCAACTTGGTTCGGGCATCGATTTTGGAAAGTAATTCAGACATGGATCATCCTTGGTTCACTGTCTTTGGAGTTGGGCCGCGCCTCATAATCATAAGGGGGATAGCGACGTGATTGCGGGAAACTTTAATGCGCAGGGGGTGGGCTGGCATTGACGAGGGGTACGGGCGCCGGGAGATCAGGCGGAGTGGCGGGTGGGGCGCCATTTTCCACATCGATCACTCCTCCATCGTGGCGCGCCGTTTCCTCGGCGCGTTTGTTCATGACGATGATGCTGATGCGTCGATTGGTCGGGTCGTTGGGATCTGCTTTGTTCAGCAATACGGCCGATGCCAGTCCGACGACGCGCAGAACCTTGTCGGGGTTCATGCCTCCCGCGATCAGTTCTCGGCGGGATGCGTTGGCCCGATCTGCAGAGAGATCCCAATTATTGTATCCGCCCTTGGCCCCTTTCTGGTCTACCGAATAGGCGCGCGCATCCGTATGGCCGGACAAACTGATGAAATTGGGGACATCGTTGAGACTTTTGCCGATTTCCCGGAGGATATCGCGGGTGTAAGATTCCAGTTGGGCACTTCCTACACGGAACATGGGACGGTTCTGGCGATCCACGATTTGAATACGCAATCCCTCACTGGTGAGGTCCAGAAGGATTTGATCCTTGAATTTCTCCAGATTGGGATTATGGGCGATGGCATCCTCGATCCTGGTTTTCAATTCCTTGAGTTTGGCCAATTCCTCGGCTTGCCCCTTGCGTTTGAAGTCAGCATCGGTGGTTTTTGGGCTGCTGGTTTTTTTCTTGGTAGGAAGTTCGCCCCGTTTGACCTGACCCTCGCTGCGCGTCAGGTCTTTACCTCCCCCCGGGATGATGCTGGAACTGTCCCCGCTGCCCGACCCTCCGGCAAGGGCAATTTTCAGGGGGGTTTTGAAGTAATCCTCGATTCCCTGCAAATCCCCCTTGGTGGTGGAACCCAGCAACCACATCAGAAGGAAGAAGGCCATCATGGCCGTCACAAAATCTGCATAGGCGATTTTCCATGCCCCCCCATGGTGTCCTCCCCCGGAAACTTTTTTGATGCGTTTGACGACGATGGGGCGTTTGTCTTCGGCAGTCATCGACCCGGTTCCTCAGGAGATCAGCGTTTCTGTTTGACGTGTGTTTCCAGTTCGGCAAAGCCCGGACGTTCGGGAGAATTGAGTACCTTGCGTCCGAATTCCACAGCCATGGCGGGGGCATACCCGTTGAGACTGGCCAGCAAGGTCACCTTGATCGTCTGAAACATCTTGGTGGACTCGTCGGCCTTTTGTTCCAGCAGTCCCCCCAGAGGTCCTATGAATCCATAGGCCAGTAGAATCCCCAGGAAAGTTCCTACCAAGGCATGGGCGATGAGCATGCCCAACTCGGCAGGAGGCGCCCCCACGGATTCCATGGTATGCACCACGCCCATCACTGCGGCCACGATCCCGAAGGCAGGCAGGCCATCGCCCAACTTGGCGATGACATGGGCGGGGACCAGGACTTCATGGTGATGGGTTTCAATTTCCACCTCCATCAGGTTTTCGATTTCCATGGCGTTCAGGTTGCCGCTGACCATGATGCGCAGATAATCGGTCACGAATTCGATCACGTGGTGGTCGCCCAGAATTTTTGGATATTTGGAAAACAGGGCGCTCTGCTCGGGGTTCTCTACATCCCCCTCCACGGCCATCAGGCCCTCCTTACGGATTTTCCCCAGGATCTCGTAGAGCAGGGCCATCAACTCCATGTAGGTCTCTTTGCTGTATTTTGCCCCTTTGAATACGGACGGGAGGGCTTTGGACGTGGCTTTGACCGCCGCTTTCGTATTGCCCACAAAAAAGGCACCGAGGGCACCTCCCCCGATCATGAGCAATTCAATGGGTTGGAAGAGGGCGGCCAAATGCCCGCCCCCTATGGCAAAGCCTCCGAACACGGCACCCAGAACGATGACATAGCCGATAATGACAAACATGGAAAGGCTCCAGATACGTTATAAATCTTTGGAGGACTCACAAGGCGCCATTCAACCATGAATTGAGCGCGCGCGCATCCGGTCTGTGGGATTTTCAACCAATTTTTTTGAATTTTACAGGGAAGGTTCGGAAGAAACCGGTTTTGGGATAGGTTTTTTGGTTTTTCCTGCACGGGAAGGAGGTGCGCAGATGCCGCAGACAAAATCAGCGATCAGGTCGTGGGTATGGACCACGAACTCTCCGCTGCAGCGAGTGCAGGGTGCCGTTTGCAACATGCCGGCCGCGCAGAAACGGAGCAAAAACCAGGCGCGGGTGACACTGAGAACTTTTTCTTCCTTGCTGATTATAATTTGCTCGAGATAGAGACGATAACTCTTGATGAGCAATTCGAGGGGGGGGAGGTCGATGTTCTTTTCGAGGTAGCGGTAAATTCCAAGAAACAGGGAGGCATGGATATTCGGTTGCCAGGTGATGAACCAATCGGTGGAATAGGGCAGCATGCCCTTGGAAGGAGAATGCCCGGCGACTTCACGATACAGTCGTAACAACCGCTCGCGGCTCAGATGGGTTTCTTCCTGCAATAACTGAAGGCGGGCGCCCAACTCGATCAGTTCGATGGCCCACTGTACTTCCTGGGCTTCGGCGACGATGCTGCGCGGCGCGGTCAAGGGAAGGTCAGAGAGCCAGTTGTTCGGCCGGTTGACCGGCCATGAGGATGGCTGCATGAGGCTGGGCCATGAGGCGGTCTTTGGTGTGGTCGGTGATCATGTTGAGCAGCAGGTTCTCATCGAAACGTAAGCGGCACACCAGCATATTCGAAGCCGCCATTTTAATCAACTGGGCAGGCGTCAAACTGGCGATCAGATCGGCCATTTCTGCGTTGATTCCCAACCGGAACAAAGCGGCGGCCATATCCTGATTGATCATGTTCTGGGCCAGCATCAGATAGGAAAGGTTGGTGTCCTTGATCTCGGCGTGCAATTGGGTGGGGTTCATGGGGATTCTCCTTGTTGAGGTCGGCGACGAAGGGTCACGATGGAGCCCATTGTGCCGAGCGCGAAAAGGAGAATAAATCAGTGATTTGATGAATCTATTGTAGGAATAAAACCTACGGGCGACGCAAACGCCCGCTTTTCCTTTTTCGGAAAAAAAGCGGGTAAAATAAAAAACCAATATTTTCAGAAGATTGCGATGATTTGCCTCGTCTATGAACAGGTTATCGGCAGGCTTTTGGAAAACTTTAGGTTTTTTTTTAAAAAAAATAAAAATTTTTTCCGCCTTCCTGAAAGGGGGAAATTGTCCCGATTCTGCACCGTCTGGAGAAATGATGGGGTAAATCCCCGGTTGTTCCTGTCTTTGGGAGGGACTTTTCCTCAGGATAATGGCACGTTGAATGCGTCCTCCCAAATTTCTGGAGAGTTTCCATGGATAATGAGAGCGATCTCGAAAAAACCGAACAACCTTCGCAACGACGTCTCGATCAGGCGCACGAAGAAGGTCAGGTCGCCCGCTCCCGGGAACTGTCCACCTTTATGGCCTTATTGGCGGGGGGAGGGGGATTGTGGTTCATGGGGGAACATTTGCGTCAATCCTTGCTGAGGTTGGTACGCCAGGGTTTGAGTTTCGATGCAGGGGTGGCCACGGACCCCGTTCGCATGATGGAACGGTTTTCACGATTGTCACTGGAGACCGTGGAAGTGTTTTTGCCCTTTCTGGGTTTGCTCCTGGTCACGGCTATTTTTTCCCCTCTCCTGCTGAACGGGTGGTTGTTCAGTTTCAAACCGCTGCAACCGAACTTTTCCCGTCTGGATCCCCTGGCAGGGATTGGGCGCATGTTTTCCGCCCAAGGAGGGGTGGAATTGGGTAAAAGCATTGCCAAGGCGGGGGTGGTGGGGGGGGCCGGTGTCTGGGCCGTGTGGCATTATCTGGATCAGACCCTGATGCTTCCTGCGTTATCCATTCCTTCCGCCACTCTCCAGATGGGGACCTTGGTGGGCCATTCCTTTTTGGCCATGTTGGCGGGGATGATGCTGGTGGCCGCGGTGGATGTGCCTTTTCAGTTGTGGGAGCACAATCGTCGACTTCGCATGACCAAGGACGAGATTCGTCAAGAGTCCAAGGAAACCGAAGGGGATCCCCAGATCAAGGGCAAGATCCGAACGCTGCAGCGTGAAAGGGCGCGTCGGCGCATGATGACCCAGATACCGACTGCGGATGTGGTGGTGACCAATCCTACCCACTATGCTGTGGCCCTGCGCTACCAGGAGGGCGTCATGCGTGCCCCCGTCGTGGTGGCCAAAGGGGTCCATCTGGTGGCGGAACGCATTCGCTCAGTGGCGGCCACGCATCGCATTCCCGTGGTGGAGGCACCTGCGTTGGCACGCGCTTTATATGCCCATACCGAGTTGGAACACCCCGTTCCGGAAGCGCTCTATCTTGCAGTTGCCGAGATATTGGCCTATGCCTACCAGTTACAACGGCAGCGCAAGGAAGGGGGAGGCGTTCCTCCCCCTCCTCAAAACCTTCCTGTTCCCATTGAACTTGATCCGGAAAACCGGGTGAGCCCGTCATGAATGCATTGATGACGGTTCAGGGACTGTTTAAAGGGGCCGGAAGTAAGGGATTGGCAGGTCCCGTGCTCATCATTCTGGTGTTGAGCATGATGGTGTTGCCTCTGCCTGCATTTTTGCTGGACATCTTTTTTACCTTCAACATCGCTGTTTCGATCATGGTGTTGCTGGTCAGTATGAATACGCTGAAACCCCTCGAGTTCTCTGCCTTTCCGACGGTATTGCTGATGACCACCCTGCTGCGCCTGTCCTTGAATGTAGCCTCCACCAGAATTGTTTTACTGGAGGGGCATACCGGGCCAGATGCTGCGGGGAAGGTCATCGAGTCCTTCGGGCACTTCTTGGTAGGGGGGAATTTTGCGGTGGGGATTGTGGTTTTTCTGATTCTGGTGGTCATCAACTTTGTCGTGATCACCAAAGGAGCCGGTCGAATCGCGGAAGTGGGGGCTCGTTTTACCCTGGATGCCATGCCCGGCAAACAAATGGCGATCGACGCCGATCTCAATGCGGGATTGATCGGCGAGGATGAAGCGCGTAAGCGTCGTACCACCATTGCCCAGGAAGCGGATTTTTATGGGTCCATGGACGGGGCCAGCAAATTTGTGCGTGGGGATGCCGTGGCAGGTATCATGATTTTGCTCATCAATATCATTGGCGGGTTCATTGTCGGGGTTCTGCAGCATAATCTGGATGTGGCGACAGCCGCCAAGAACTACACGTTGTTGACCATCGGGGATGGGCTGGTGGCGCAGATTCCTTCACTGGTCATTTCCACCGCTGCCGGGGTGGTGGTCAGCCGCGTATCCACCGATGAAAACATTGGTCAGCAATTGATGGGTCAGGTATTCACCCAACCTCTGGTCCTCATGCTGACCGGAACCATCGTGGGGGCCTTGGGGTTGGTGCCGGGCATGCCGCACTTTGCTTTTCTGCTGTTTGCTGCCATTCTGGGCGGGTGGGGGACAACCCTGTGGAAACGCCAGCGTCTCGAAGCGGTACAGGCTGCCTTGCCCCCAGTTCCCACACAGGTTTCCCTCGAGGCACCGGAAGCCACTTGGGAAGATGTGACCCCCATCGATGTATTGGGCCTGGAAGTCGGCTACCGTTTGATTTCCCTGGTGGATAAGGAGCGGGACGGGGATCTGTTGCGGCGGATCAAGGGCTTGCGGCGTAAGTTTGCTCAGGAAGTGGGGTTTCTGCCCCCCGCCATCCATATTCGCGATAATCTGGAATTACGCCCCAATGCCTATCGAGTCACGCTGAAAGGTGCTGAAATCGGGAGCGGAGAAGCGTTGCCCGGACAATTTTTGGCCATCGATCCTGGACAGGTTACGGGGACATTGCAAGGAACGCCCACCCAGGACCCGGCCTTTGGGTTGCCTGCAGTCTGGATCGAAGCAGTGCTCAAGGATCACGCTCAGGCGCTGGGGTACACGGTAGTGGATGCCAGTACGGTGGTGGCCACCCATCTCAGCCACCTCATCCATCTTCAGGGGGCTTCCCTGTTGGGGATACAGGAATTGCACCAGTTGCTGGAACATGTGACCAAGTCATCCCCCAAACTGACCGAAGAGTTGGTTCCCAAGATCCTCTCTCATGCCGTATTGCAAAAAGTTCTCCAGAATCTGCTGGAGGAAGGCGTACCCATTCGCGATATGCGCAGTATCCTGGAAACACTTTCCAAATATGTGTCTATGTCGCAAGACCCGATTTATCTGACGGCTCAGGTAAGAGTGGCCCTGGGACCGGCAATCATTCAACAACTCTATCCTGCTTCTCAGGAGTTACAGGTGATTGCCATGGATAAGGAACTGGAACATCTTCTGGCCCAGGCCATGCAAGCAGGGGGTCTGCAGCAGGCCATCGAGCCGGGCCTGGCGGATACGCTGTTACGTGAGACCCGAATGGCGGCAGAGCGCCAGGAAATGATGGGATTTCCGACGGTCTTGTTGGTGCCGGGGCAATTGCGTGATTTACTGGCCCGCTTTCTCAAGCGGACCTTGCCTCAGTTGAAAGTGATCGCTCAGGATGAAGTGCCTGGGTTTAGAACCGTGAAAGTGACATCGCTGGTAGGAGGACGACTGTGAAGGCACAAACAAGAACCATCAGGGCGTTGACCGCGCGGGATGCATTGCGTCAGGTGCGGGTGGAAATGGGGGAGGATGCCGTCATCCTGTCCAACCGGCGGGTGGGCGACCATGTGGAAATCGTGGCTGCCGCGCACGCTGCCCTTGCCCAACTGGAGCAGGGGGGGGGAAATGAGGGAAAAGAGAATGTCGCTCAATTGGTGGAGGAGATCCGACGGTTGCAATCGGATTTACAGGGCCAACTGGTTTCCCTGGCAACGCCCAATGTTCACGCCACCAAAAAGGGCAAGATTCAGCGCAGCATGGTGCGGATGGGGTTCGGCTCGGCCCTGACCGAGCAGATTCTCGACCAGATGCCGGAACACATGGGTCTGGGTTGGGTGACTCAGGTGCTGGAGCGAAATTTGCGTGCCTTGCGCGGCGATGAGGTGATCGTGGGAGGGGGTGGGGTTTTTGCCTTGGTGGGGCCGACGGGGGTGGGGAAGACGACCACCACCGCCAAACTGGCGGCTCGGGCAGTGGTCCGTTATGGAGCCGCTCGAGTGGGGCTCGTGACCACGGACAGTTATCGCGTGGGGGCCCATGAACAATTGCGCATCTACGGACGCATTCTCGGGGTTCCGGTGCATACGGTCAAGGATGCGGCGGATCTCAAAACGACGTTGAACGGATTACGCGACAAACATCTGGTGTTGGTCGATACCATGGGCATGGGGCAACGCGATGGCCGTGTCCAGGAACAGAACGATCAACTGGATACGTTGGGCGTGCGACGTTTGTTATTGCTCAATGCAACCTGTAACCTGCATACTCTGGAAGATGTGGTCCGGGTCTACCGTACCCCCAATGTATTGGGGTGTATCCCGACCAAGTTGGATGAGGCGTTGGCCATGGGAGGGATACTCGATGTGGCGATTCGCCACCGCCTGCCGCTGTGTTATGTTGCCAATGGACAGCGGGTTCCGGAAGACTTGCGCGAAGCGAATCTGGGGGGGCTCTTGCAGGCAACCTTCAATAGCCTTGAAATGGTGGGATATAACATTACGTCACCCCTCGAATTTTCTTTGGGGAACGGGGGCACGAGCCATGCCTGACCCTGGAGAGCGCGACCAGGCCAGCGGGTTACGCCGCCTGATTTCTCCTCAGCACTGCCGGATTCTCACTGTTCTGGGCAGCCGTCCGGGGGCAGGTGCTTCTCTGGTCGTGGCAGGATTGGCTCGTGCCGGTGATTGCGCTTCGTCCATGTTGGTGTTGGATGAACATCTGGGACCTCGCCATCTGGGTCGAATTCTCAACCTCCGCTTGCGCTATGATGCACGACAGGTTTTGGAGGGCCATCTCGACTGGGCTCGAACCCTGGTGTCGATCGGCCCGCAGGTGGATTATCTCAACTTGGGTCGGGTCAAAGCAACGCCTGCGGCCGTGCCCTGGTCAGGGTTGGTCGCCTTGGCCCACCAGCGTACCCATGTGCTGGTGGACAGTGCCTCACCGGGGTTGGCTCAACGAATCCGTGGATTGCACGAAAACACCCGCGCTTCCGTCCTGTGGGTGATCGATGAGGCCGATTCATGGACAGCCTGCCAAAAACGTTTGAGTCACTCATTGCATCATTCGCCGACGGCAGTGGGGGGAGTCATCAACCGGGCGACGAGTTGGGACAGGGTGCTTGAATGGCAGGGACGTTGTCGTACCCTGGTTCAGTCCATCGGGCTGGAATATCGTGATTTTGGTTTTTTGCCCCTTGCTCAAAGGTCTCCTCATGACACACAATGGCGTTTTGACAGGAAGGGGGGTTTGCCTTCGGTATCCCTGCCCCAATCCTTGATTCGTCTCAGGGTTCAGATATTGTCCTGGGATCCGGGGGTGCGAATCCAGAGCACCGCTCAGGGGAATGAAAGCAACGGGTTTTCATGGGGAGAGAGGAAAGCGCGGGTGGCCTGGGGAGGGAGGTGAGGATGTATACATCCGCAGGTCTGGAAGACAAGGAAGATTGTCTGAAAACCTTTGCGCCTCTGGTCAAGCGTATTGCGCATCATCTGATGGCACGATTGCCTGGAAGTGTGGAAGTGGATGATTTGATTCAGGCGGGAATGATGGGTCTGCTGGAGGCCTCGACGCGCTATGACGAACTGCGCGGTGCACAGTTCGAAACCTATGCCGGGCAACGTATTCGGGGGGCCATGCTGGACGAGTTGCGCCAGTCGGACTGGATGCCGCGCAATTTGCGGCGTGACACCAAACGTGTCGAGCAGGCCATCAGCCGCCTTCAGCAACGGCACGGCAAGACTCCCAGTGAATCGGAGGTGGCCCATGAACTGGAGATGAGTTTGACCGACTATCAGACGTTATTGTTTGAAGCGCGGGGTGCACAGTTGCTGTACTACGAAGATTTCCGCGAACAGGACGGGGAAGAATCCTTCTTCGATCGCCATGAGTTTGGGCATGACCTCGAACCCATGGCTTTACTGGGGGATCAACGTTTTCAGATGGCCTTGGTGGAGGCCATCGAAGAATTGCCGGAACGTGAACGGATGATGATGGGGTTGCATTACGAACAGGAGATGAACTTGAAGGAAATTGGCGAAGTGCTGGGGGTCAGCGAGTCGCGCGTCAGTCAGATTCATACCCAGGCAGTGACGCGTCTGCGTAGCCGTCTCAAGAGTCATCACTGAGCATGGATATTCTGAGTATTTTCGGGCTGATTTTCGGGGTGATGGCGGTCTTGGTCGGTCAGTGGCTGGAGGGGGGGGCCCTGTCCAGCCTGTTTCAGTTGACTGCGTTTGTGATCGTGATGGGCGGGACACTGGGGGCTATTCTTCTGCAAACCCCCTGGAATGTCTTTTCCCTGGGGATGCGAATGTTGCCTTGGGTGTGGTGGAAACCGGTATTTCATACGGCAGAACTGCACAGCCAGGTGGTGGAATGGAGCAAAATTGCGCGGCGGGATGGGGTATTGGCGCTGGAACCCCATGTGGTGCGGCAAACCGATCCACTGATCGGCAAGGGGTTGCAGATGGTGGTGGATGGGATGGATGCGCAGCATATCCGTGCGGCACTGCAGGTGGATATTCAGGGGTATGAACGCCTGCGCTGGCCGGCCGCGCGGATGTGGGAGCAGGCGGCCGGTTATGCGCCCACCATTGGAATGCTGGGTGCGGTTTTGGGACTGGTGCAAGTCATGGAACGGTTGGGGGACCCGGCCCAGTTGGGTGCAGGGATCGCGGTGGCCTTCGTCTCGACTATCTATGGGGTAGGCTTTGCCAACCTGTTTTTTTTCCCCGTTGCCAACAAGTTGAAATTTCTGGTTCAGCAGCAAATTGCCACCTACGAAATGGTGGTGGATGGTTTGTTATTGATTTCGCACGGTGAGAATCCACATTTTGTCCAAGGAAAACTCGAGGGTTATCTATCCTGAGTTGGCGCGACATTCACGTCGCGCCGAACGGGATCATAGTGAACAGCGCTGGCTGGTGTCCTATTCGGACTTCATCACGTTGCTCTTTGCCTTCTTTGTGGTGATGTATGCCATTTCTGCGGTGAACGAGGTAAAATACGCGCGCTTTCACAGTGCCATCAATTCGGCATTCAAGGAAAATGTTCATCAGGGATCTTCCGGCGTGCTGGTCATCGAGCAGGATTCGGTGATCAAATCATTGATCGATGAACGGAATTCACAGTTCGTCGAACTTCAGCGCCGCCAGCAGGACAGTATTCGCGCCATGCTCCATCAGTTGGATAGCGTGCTGGCCCCTTTGGTCAAACAGGGTATGGTGCGGGTCGTGCAAACCGGACGGGGCATCGTGATCGACTTGAACGCGCAAGTGCTGTTCCAGGAAGGGGACGCAGATCTGCAGGCCAATGCCCATCCCCCTCTGGACGAGGTGGCCAAGGTATTGAAGACCACTGGGCTGGCGGTGGAAGTCAAGGGACATACGGATAACATTCCCATCAGTACTGCCCGTTATCCTTCCAATTGGGAACTGTCCACTGCCCGTGCCAGTCGGGTCGTGCGTTTCTTCATCGAAGACGGCGTGGTCGGGCAGCGTTTGACCGCAGCAGGGGACGCGGAGAATGATCCCATCGTACCGAATGATTCTCCGGAAGACAGAGCCCGCAATCGTCGCGTCACCGTCACCGTTTTGACGCCCACGCTCAAACCCGCGGAACAGAACGACTATTGGGGAAAGTGATCAACCCGAGGCCAGGGGTCGTCCCGTTCCTGCGGCGGGTGCCTGGGTTTGGCCGTCCGGGCCATAAAGCGTGGCTTTCTGGGCCGCTTGCTGAAGAATCGTCAGGGCTTGCTGATTGTGGCGCAGGCGAATCTGAATCAACTCTCCGTTGGTTCGGTTGGTTGTCTCGGCTTTTTGAGTACCGGCCAGAAGGGCGCTCAGGCGATCTGAACAAAGCCCGGCAGGCGGGGCTCCCAACTCACGGCGGGTGGTGGTCAGGTCGATCAGTCTTTGGGCAAGCCGGTTTTTTTTCTCGGCCAGGGGAATGAGTGGAAGGGTTTCCCCAGACATCAACAATCCCTGTTCTTCATCCAGAAGCGCCTGAAATTGGGCCAGAGCCAGAACTTCTTCATCCAGAGCGGCTTCCCAGACAGAGACGGAAGAGGACATCAACGCGCCTCAGTGTCCGCTCGCCTGAATCAAACTCTTGACCGAAGCAATGAGGCCCGCGGCCACGGCATGGGCGTTGACCTGGAAGCGCCCTTCGCTGATGGCCTGGCGTACCGCAGCGACCTTGCTGAGGTCGACGCCGGATGTTGCGGCAATGGTCGCCTTCAGGTGAGTTGCGGTTCCGCCGATATGAACGGTCGTCCCGGAAGCCGCTCCTGAACTGGTGGTGCTCGCTTCACCGGTCGTGTGGGTCCCCTGTGGCGGTGCGGAAGGAGAGGACGCGGAAGAAGTTCGACCCGAACCGCCCTGGATCGGGGTGGGTGGAGCGGATTTGACGGTTTTGTCTATTTTCACGGGAGTCTCCCAATAAGACTATTCATGGCTGGATTATCGGCAACCCGGAGCAAAACTTTAGGCAAATTCTGGGGACCGAACCGGCTTTTTATGGATTCTACACAACTTTTCAACGGATTGAGCGGAAAAACTGCTTCATTTCACCCCTTCGATGTGGAAGGACCGGCTGCATACTACGGTCATGCAGAGGGTTGGGTTTTCTGAAGTGCGAAGGGAGCGGCATGAGTGTCATTGCGGTATTCAATCAGAAGGGGGGAGTGGGAAAAACCACGACTTGCCTCAACTTGGCTGCTGCCTGGGTGCGCACTGGAGCGAACCCATTGTTGCTCGATCTCGATCCCCAAAGTCATCTCAGTTTGGCGAGCGGGGTGGTGGCCTCACCGGGAGCGGGGATGGCTGCGTTTTTCCAACACCAGACGCCCCTGTTGCGTCTGCTCGAAAAGACGCGCTCAGGATGGGATTTGGTTCCCGCTTCCGCCGATCTTTCAAAGATCGATGCGCTCAAGGGCGGTGATCCCAAGGCGGCCGCACTCCTGAGTCGAGGCATGAATGCCGTGGTTCGTGAACGTTCACCCATTCTGATCGATTGTTGTCCCAATCTGGGGGTGTTGACCCTGAATGCGTTGCTGGCAGCAGATTACGTCCTGATCCCGGTGGCCGCCGACTATTTGTCCCTGCAGGGGGTCTATCGGCTTTCTTCCGCTCTGGAAGTTCTGGAAAAACGTCTCAAACGGGTCTACCCACGGCGAATCGTGGTCACCCGATTCAACTCGCGCCGTAGGTTGGCATTTGAAGTCGATCGCCAGTTGCGAGAACGCTACGGAGAGGATGTCTGTAAAACCAGGATTGCGGAAAACGTGGCACTGGCCACCAGTCCTTCCGTCAGTCAGGATGTGTTTCGTTATGCCCCCCATAGTGGGGGAGCGGCAGATTATGCCGCGTTGGCAAAGGAATTGTCAGAGGCGGGATTTTTACGGGTGGGCCGAAAGTAAGCAAAAAAAGGGGGGTAGATCATGAGTAGGGCACTTCAGCGAGATTGGATTCAGGATGAGGCGTCACCGGACCCGGAAGAAGGGTTGGCGACCATACGGGCTGCCCGATCTCAGGTGGAAGCCGAAACCCATGCTTTTCTGGAAGAGCAGGC
Source organism: Pseudomonadota bacterium (assembly GCA_021805445.1). Taxonomy (GTDB): domain Bacteria; phylum Pseudomonadota; class Gammaproteobacteria; order Burkholderiales; family Ferrovaceae; genus Ferrovum. The sequence goes on along the minus strand of JAJZFH010000049.1, from coordinate 195,734 downwards.
CAGACTGCGCGCGGAGGCCGTTTTGCGGGCAGTTCCCGTGGATCAGTTGGTACGGTCGCGCAACGAGGATTTGAAGCGGCTGGAAGGAGAACGACAGCAGGCAGAGCGACGGGCCATCGAAGCCATCGAACGACGAATGGAGATTTCCCTGCGAGCCATTGAATCTGATAACGCACGGATTTTAGAGGAAGAACGAGCAACTGCCCTGGCCACGGAGCGTTTGCGCAGGGCACAGGAGGCCATGAGCATGGCGCGGGGGAGACAAGAGGAGGAGGCTGCCCTGATGCTTCAGATACAGGCACGCCAGGAAAGGGAGCAGAGTGCACGGGAAGAAATGGAACGGCGTATCGAAGCAGAGCAGGAACTTCTGAACCGGGCCATGGAGAAGCAAACGTTGGAAGCACGATTGCGTACCACCGTCCTAAATGAAATCAACGAGATGCAATGGGCTCAACGGGTGCTGGGCCTGGAAGTGAGGTTGCGTCAGGCGCGGCGCAGGAATCGTGCGCTGTGGGTCACGCTGGGAATCGGGGCCTTCGTCGGGATCCTCGGGTGCGGGCACCCCTGGGGAGGAAATACTTACGTTGGATTCAAAACCCTTTTCGGGCTGCACTGAGCAGGAGTACAATCCTGGTCTGCTGTCAAAATTTGGTCTCGCACTACATCATGGCCTCTGAACCGACGCCCGCCGAATTGGCGGGTAAAACCCTGAAAGCCCTGGTGGCGCAGAAACTGTCGCCCACCCCGGAGAATTACGTCCGTCTTTACGCCGAAATCAGTGGCAAGGAAATTTCCCGGCCAGCTGCCCCTCCTTCCGGCATCACCGCCGACCCCGCAGGGGTACGTCCCCCCTTGGCCTGGGCCGCATTGATTCGTGAATTGTTCCGACAGATCGATTTGCCTCATAAGGGGACGACCCTCTCCCGCAAGAAAGAAGGGGTAAATATCGTATTGGCGCGCTTCGGAAATGATTCCGATCTTCTGTATGAAAAAATGCAGGGTTTGATGCGGTCCTGGGGGAGTGGCGTGGTCGCTTCCGGGGACGTTGCCGGATCCACCGACGGCACATCCGTTTCCAGTGTCCCTGTGCCGCCTGTGGCGAGTGGCATGGATATGGCCATCGATCCGGTGGTCATGGCACATTTGCGTGATTTATTGGCTCAGACACTGGAAAGCAACAAATCGCTACAACCCGAACTGGGCGAAGAGATCAACACCCTGGTGGTGCAGATCAAGGCGGCGATCAACGGGGACCAGGTCACGGATGTCGCCAAGAAATTGCGCCATTTCTGGGTCAAAATGGAATTGCGTGGGGGGGACAAGGTAAAGATTCAGGAAGGCCTGCTCAGTCTGTTGCGACTGCTGGTGGAAAATGTCGGCGAATTGGTGGCGGATGACAAATGGTTGCACGGACAAATTTCCATCCTGCGCGATATCATGGAACAACCCCTCGACAAGCGCAGTATTGCCGATGCGGAAAAGAATTTGCGCGATGCCCTGGTCAAGCAGAGTTCCCTCAAGCAGAGTCTGGCGAACGCCAAGGACACCCTCAAGAGCCTGATGGCCAGTTTTATCGATCGCATGGGTGAAATGACCGAGAGCACGGGGGATTATCAGGCCAAGATCGAGGGCTACAATCTCAAGATCGGACTGGCCGACAATCTCACTGAACTGGGGCATATCCTGGAAGACCTGATGCAGGATACCCGCGTCATCCAGGCCAGTACCGTGCGTTCCCACGAGGAATTGGTGGTGGCGCGCCGTCAGGCGGTTGAAGCCCAGGAAAAAATTCGTCTGCTGGAACAGGAACTGGAGCAGGTCAGTGAATTGGTGCGTGAAGATCAGTTGACCAGGACCCTCAACCGCCGGGGGATGGAGGATGTACTTCAGCGGGAGATCACCCGTTCCAACCGTACGCAATCGCCACTGTGCATCGGTTTGCTGGATATTGATAATTTCAAGCTTTTCAACGATCTTCTTGGCCATAAGGCGGGGGATCTGGCCTTGATGCATGTGTCTGAAACCATCAAGGCCGCTCTGCGCCCCACGGATGCGGTAGCCCGCTATGGGGGAGAGGAGTTTCTGTTGGTGCTCCCTGCCACACACATCCATGAAGGGGTCGACATCCTGCAACGCCTGCAGCGTTTGCTGGTCCAGAAGTTGTTTGTCTACGATGGGGAAGAGATCATCATCACCTTCAGTGCCGGCGTGGCCATGCGCGGTCCGAACGAGACCGCCGAAGAAGCCATCGGGCGCGCCGATCAGGCCATGTATCAGGCCAAGGCTGCCGGCAAGAATCGTGTCGTCAAGGCGGAAGCGTGAAATCTCCCTAAAGTTTTTCCGGGGTTGTCCGATAACTGGGACAAAGGGCCAGTCATTCCGACCGGTCACCGTGTCAGGAGCAAGGCAGTCAGGCCTGCGTCAGGATCAACCAACAAGGAGTTTTATCATGGCTATCTACCTCAATACCAACATTGTTTCGATGATGGCGCAGCAAAACCTGAGTAATTCCCAGACGCAAATGGCCACTGCCATCCAGCAACTGTCTTCCGGACTGCAGATCAACAGCGCCAAGGACAATGCTGCGGGGTACGCCATCGCCACCGTCATGGGCAGCCAGTTGGGCGGGTATGCTCAGGCCACGCGCAACGCCAACGACGCCATCTCCCTGGCCCAGACCGCCGGTGGGGCCATGCAGTCCATCATCAATAACCTGCAGACCATGCGCGGTTTGGCCGTGCAATCCGCCAACGCCACCTATTCCAATGCCAACCGTGCATCCATGAACTCCGAAGTCCAGCAACTCTCGGCGGAAATCCAGCGCGTGGCCCTGTCCACGCGGTTCAATGGGGTGAACCTGCTCGATGGCACCTTCACCGCCCAGAACTTTCAGGTGGGAGCCAACAACACCGCCAATTCCGTCATCCAGTTGTCGGGTATCTCCAGTATGCAGACTTCCCAACTGGGCAGTGCGGGTGCCAGTTTTCAGGCCACCGTCACTGGAGGGGCAACCACCGCTGCGCTGACTGCGGGTGCTCTCACCCTCAACGGTATTCAGGTTGGCGCTTCGGTGGCAGGGGCGGCCCCCGGACAAACGGCTGACAGCGCCTATTCCATCGCCAATGCCATCAACGCGGTATCGGCCAATTCCTCGGTGACCGCCACGGCCAATCCCACCTCTATCGCGGGTACGTCCGGGATTTCAACCTACGCTGGTGTGACTGCCAATTCCTTCAGCGTCAATGGGGTGAATGTGGGTGCAGTCGCCGCAGGGGGGAATGCAGCGGGCGAGGGGGCAAATACGGCAGCGGCCATCAACCTGATTTCCGCGCAGACGGGGGTGACCGCCACGGCCGACGCCACTACCGGAGCGGTGACCTTGACGGCGGCGGACGGGCGCAATATCGCCGTGGCGGTAAACAGCCCTTATACTGCTGCGAATTTGCTGGCAGCTACGGGACTGACCGCAGCCACTACCCATGGCACGGTGACCCTGAACAGCACTGGTTCCAGTGGTATCGTCCTCAGCGGAGGTACCCCGGCTGATGCCGGGTTTACCGCCGGGACGACGGCCGCCACTACCACTTCCTCCGTCAACAGCATCGCCGCCATGAATGTCAGTACCCAGGCCAACGCGCAGCAAGCCATCACCACCATCGATGGGGCAATCAATACCGTGTTGCAGGCACAGGGACTGCTGGGAGCCATCCAGAATCGGTTGACCTCGGTGGTGAGCAATCTGGCCACCAGCACGCA
>JAJZFH010000049.1:167060-191878 GCA_021805445.1 Pseudomonadota bacterium | reverse complement strand
CCAACGCGCAGCAAGCCATCACCACCATCGATGGGGCAATCAATACCGTGTTGCAGGCACAGGGACTGCTGGGAGCCATCCAGAATCGGTTGACCTCGGTGGTGAGCAATCTGGCCACCAGCACGCAAAATCTGACAGCGGCCCAAAGCCAGATTCAGAGTACGGACTTTGCCGCAGTGACGGCGACCCTGACCCGTACCCAGATTCTGCAACAAGCGGGCACGGCCATGCTGGCGCAAGCCAATGCCATGCCCAATGCGGTATTGACCCTGTTGAAGTAAACGGGGCGACACGGTAGGATGAGGATCGGACTGGGGAAATTCTTCGCAGTCCGATTCTGCATCCTCGCTTATGAAGTGAGGGGTAATCATGGTTATCCAGACAGTCAATTCAACAGGAATACCGGTAGGTATGGGCGCGGTTCCTGCCGCCTCGGGGGATCTCCCCCCTGAGGCAGCAGGAACGTCTGCGGTTGCCAGCATGCCTGCGACTCCAAACCAGACGGTGCATTCTGCGCAGGTGAGTGGGGCTGTTCAAACACTCAATCAATCGTCCTTCCTCAACCGTGGTTTGACCTTCAGTGTGGATAAATCTACCCACGAAACAGTGGTCAAGGTCGTGGAAGCCCAGACCGGGACGGTGATCGCCCAGATTCCTTCCCGTCAGGCGTTGGCCATCGCTCAGTCCATCGATGCTCTGCCTCAGAAAGGGGCATTTTTGAACCAGAAGGCCTGATCTCGGGGAGCGATCATGACAATTTCTTCCACTTCGGGATTGATTCCCAGCGGTTCGGTGACCTCCAGTTCCATTGATGTGGCGAGCATCGTCGGTCAGTTGATGCAGGTGGAAAGTCAACCGATGACCCAACTCCAGAATGAGCAATCGGGATTCAAGTCCACGATCACGGCGCTGAACACGGTTCAAGGAGCGGTTTCCTCTTTTCAGACAGCGGTGCAGGCACTGACTTCGTTGGGCCAGTACCAGAGTTACACCACCAGTTCCAGCAACAGTGCGGTGAGCGCCACGGCATCCACCAGCGCCATACCTGGCAGTTACAGTGTTTCCGTGTCCCAGTTGGCCCAAGCCCAGAGTCTGGTAGCGGCGGGGCAGACCAGCGAAACGGCACCCATCGGGACGGGGGCCACCACCACACTGAATTTTACCTTGGGCACGATCAGTGGGGGAACGCTGAGCAGCGGGACCTACTCGGGAGCAACGTTCACGCCCAATGGCAGTGGCACCAAATCGGTGACCATCAACAGCAGCAACGATTCCTTGTCGGGTATTGCGTCAGCCATCAATGCTGCAGGGATCGGGGTCACTGCGACGGTGGTCGACAATGGGAGCAGCACCCCTTATCAACTCGTTCTGACGGGGCCGTCGGGGGTCAGCAACAGTATGCAGATCAGTGTGTCCGGTGATGCGACCCTGAGCAGTCTGTTGTCTTACAATCCGGCAGGAACCCAGGACCTGACCCAGGTCTCGGCAGCCCAGAATGCGCAGTTGACCGTCAATGGCATTGCGTTGTCTCAGGCATCGAATACGGTGAGCAATGCGGTGCAGGGTCTGACGTTCAATCTGACGGGGACCACTGCTTCTCCAGCCACGGTGAGCGTGACTCAGAATACGGGAGCGGTGACCACGGCGGTGAACAATCTGGTGTCTGCTTACAATGCCTTGAACACGGCGATCCAGGGGGTGTCCAGTTACGACGGTTCGACCAATACCGCCGGCCCGTTGTTCGGCGATCCCATGGTCAACAATATCCAGAATCAGATTCGCAGCATTCTCAATACGCCCATCTCGGGGACCACTTCGGTTTATTCGACGCTGGCGGAAATCGGCGTGACATTCCAGCAAGACGGGTCCATGGCGGTCAACAGCAGTCAATTGAATACGGCGCTGGCCACCAGTCCCGCCGATATTGCCAGCCTGTTCAGTACGGTGGGGAAGGCTACGGACGGTCTGGTGCAATATGCGAATTCCAGCACCAGCACACAACCGGGAACTTACGCGGTCAATGTGAGCCAGGTGGCGACTCAGGGGCAGTTGACCGGTTCGGCCGCTCCCAACCTGACCATCACGGCAGGCTCCAACGATACGGTCCATTTGAACGTGGACGGAAACTCGGTGGCGGTGACTCTTCCGGCCGGAACCTACAGCAGTGCCAGCGCCCTGGCCACTCAGTTGGAGTCCTCCATCAATGGAAACTCGACCTTGTCAGCAGCCGGAGTCTCCGTGGGCGTGACCGTCAATGCCAGCGGTTACTTGAATCTGACCAGCAATGTCTATGGATCTGCCTCTGCCGTGGCGGTAACCGGCGGGGACGGCAGTTCGGGACTGTTGGGCAGTGCCCCGGTCCAGACCAACGGGCTGGATGTGGCGGGCAGCATCAACGGGGCAGCGGCGACCGGGTCGGGTCAGTTGTTGACTTCCACGGCGGGCAACAGTTCGGGATTGTCCCTGACCATCGAGGGGGGCAGCACCGGCAGTCGCGGGACGGTTTCGTTTTCGCAAGGCTATGCAGTCAGTCTGAACAACCTCGCGGCTTCTTTGCTGGATCCCATCAGCGGACCGATCGCGGCCGAGGTCAGTGGGCTCAATAGCAGCATCAGCAATCTCGGGAGCCAGATCACCGACTGGCAAGGCCGCCTGACCAGTATTCAACAGTCATTGACCACCCAATACACCGCCTTGAATGTCATGCTCGGTACCATGAGTCAGACCAGCAGTTATCTGTCCACCCAGTTGGCCCAACTTCGTTAGGAGAAATCAGCATGAGTACGTTGTCGAAACTCAAGAAGTACGGAGAGGTGGAGGTTGATTCCAGTGTCCAGTCGGCGGACGCTCATAAACTCGTATTGTTGCTTTATCAAGGGGCGTTGCTTTCCATTGCGGCGGCCCGCAATCATCTGATGAACAACGAGGTCGGTGCCAAAGGAAAATCCATTTCCCAAGCCATTTCCATCATCGAGGAGGGTTTGATGGCCAGCTTGAACCCGTCGGTGGGGGGGGAATTGGTGCGGAATCTGAGTGCGCTGTATGCGTACATGAGTGCGCGCCTGCTCGAAGCAAATCTGAGGAACGAGGTGGCGATGCTGGACGAGGTATCCAAACTTCTGATCGAATTGCGTGGCGGATGGGAAGCCATTCGTCCGGGAGAAACTGAAACAGTACGGCAGGATTCCTCTGCAGCGCGGGAGAAGGTCGTGGCGCTGAGTGGAAATGAGTTGGTGTCTTCTGGGGTGCGTCGGGCCCTGAACGCCTACCAGCAAATCTAAAATTGGTATAATGCCCCATGAGCCTCGCTTTTCCAGCCGCCGTTCAGAATTATGAAGCCCTGTCCTCGTTGATGGGGCTGATGCGCGAGGCTGCGGCCTCCGGTCAGTGGGATCGATTGGTGGCGCTGGAAATGAAATGTCAGGAACGGGTGCAGATCATGCGCCAGGCCGATGCCCGGAGTACGCTGGAAGAGTCCGAGCGCGCGCACAAGAAAGCGCTGATCCTCAAGATTCTGGCGGATGATGCCAGCATCCGCCAGAATACGCAGCCATGGATGGAAAAGTTACAATGGGCCTTGCGCAACACGCGCCAGGAAAAAAAGGTGCGCCAAGCCTATACGCCCGCCCGTTGAGGGGATGAGTGGGAACCCTGTTGCCCACGGACCTCCTGAGCGCGCTGCAGGCTTATGCGCTGAACCGGGATCCTTTGCCCTCCGGGGCGCCTCCTGAGCTTCCCGCCGCCCAAGCCTCCCTGGCCAGTACGCTGCAATTGGGGCAGCAGGTGCAAGGGACCGTTCTGGCAGAGGTTTCGTCCGGCCTCTATACGGTACGTGTGAATGCGCAAGTGGTCCAGTTGCCTTTGCCGACACCTTTGCCTGTGGGGGCAGGCGTCACTCTTCAAGTGCTGACGTTGCAACCTCGCCTGACCTTTGGGGTAGTGAACGCCCCTTTGGCCCCGGAGGCGGGGACCACGGCGCAACTGGGAACCACTGCGCGCATGTTGTCTGATCTGATGCAGGCACCGCAGTCTCCGGTTCAGGGACCTTTGTCCCGCACGCCCCTGGTGGCCTCTCCTGAGGTACTGGTGGATTCCGTGGCGCTGGCCCGGTCGCTTCAGCAGGCACTGACCACCAGTGGCCTGTTTTATGAATCCCACCAGGGACAATGGGTGAATGGGCAACAAAGCGTCGCGCAGTTGCGCGCCGAACCCCAGAATCGGCCTCAGGCTACGCTCCTGCCGGGCAATCCCGGGTCGATGAGGGGAACAACGGACGCTGCAGGAGTGGCGCCTTCTTCTGCGGTCGCGCCAGGAGTACCGGTGCCTCTGCAGGCTCTGGCCCGGCAACTGCCGGGTACTGGGTCGATGGGCGGAACAGCGGCCCCTTCTTCTGCGGCTGCGCCAGGAGTACCGGCGCATCTGCAGGCCCTGGTCCAGCAACAGTTGGGTATCCTGGAATCAGGGCGTATTCTCTGGCAAGGAATGCTGGCGCCCCAACATGCCCTGAAATGGCAGATTTGGCCGGAGTCTTCCTCGCCCTCGGCGCAGGATCAGGCGGCCTCGACCTGGCATACGGAAGTGCATCTGGGTTTGCCGATATTGGGTGCCGTGTCCGCCCATCTGACCCTGGATTCTCAAGGGGTGAAGGTGCGTTTGGGAACGGTCTCCGCCTCGACCCGTGCGACTTTGACGCAACATGGATCGGATCTGGTGGAATCCATGCAGACCAGAGGGCTCAATGTCACGAATTTATCTGTCCTGATGTCTGATCATCCGATGGAGGGCGAAGCGTGAGTACGGGGAACCCGCCGCACCCGCAGGTGGCCGTGGCTTTGGCCTACCTGGGTCAAAACGACACAGCACCCAAGGTGGTCGCCAAGGGGCGGGGGCTCCTGGCTCAAGCCATCATCGAAAAGGCTCGGGAGCATGGCGTCTTCGTACACGAGTCGGCAGAACTGGTGGGTTTGCTCATGCAGGTGGAATTGGACCGTCATATTCCGCCTCAACTTTATTTGGCAGTTGCCGAATTGCTGGCTTGGTTGTATCGTCTTGAAGGTAAACAATCCATTCACAACGAGAACCCACTGGTATGATCAATCCCGATGTTGCTTTGACCATAGAATCTTTTACGCCGGATGAGGAGCACGCCTTTCGAATCGATGCGCCCATGGCCGTACGAGGGATCCTGCGCGACATTGCCCGACACGGGGAAAGGGTGGCTTTGTACTACGGAGCCCGGGAAGGCGGAGTGATCGTCACGGTCATTCTGGATATGGAGGCTGGCGGATTCTGGCTCGATGCAACGCGCGATGCCGAGGTCAATCAACGCATCGTGGAGAGTCCGGAAAAATTTTTTGTGAGCGCACACTTGCAGGCCAAGATCCAGTTTCCGGTAAAACAACTTGAACTGCAACGGAGAGAGGATACAAATCAATTTTATCTGCCCTTTCCCGAGTATCTGACCCGGCTTCAGCGACGGGATTTTTTTCGGTTGTATCTTCCTCCCGGATTGTTGAAATGCCAGGTGGAACCAGACATTGGACAGGAACCCTTGCGTTTTGCGGTACGTGACATCAGTGAAGGTGGGGTGGCCTTGTACAGTGAACGAGCGGAAGATTCACCGCTCAAACCGGGTGACCAGATTCAGGACTGTCGTTTGATTCTGGAAGATGGCAGCGAGATCGTTTTTGATATTCAAGTGCGTCATTCCGCGCTGACGCGCATGCCTTCGGGCGAGGAGTTGACCTTGATCGGGTGTCGCTTCATCACCCTGTCCTCACGCATGGCCATGCAGTTGCAACGTTACATTACCCGTCGTCAGCGCGAACAACTGCCCTGATCAGACTTGCATGTTCATGATGTCCGTATAGGCGGTGACGACCTTGTTGCGGATCTGAATGCCGGTTTGAAGGGTGATGGTGGCTTTTTGCATGGCCATCATGGCATCACTCAAACTGACATTGGGACTTCCCGAGGTGAACTGCTGGGTCAGGGAGTCCGCCTGAGATTGGGACTGGGCGATTTGATCGACGGAATGTTTGAGAAGGGTGGAAAAATCCGGGGTTGCGGCAGACGGGCTGGAATGGGTGAGCGGCGCACCCCCCTGTGCCATCGTGGCCGCCGCACGCATCTGTGCCAACAGGCTGTCAACCGCCGAAACATTCATGATCTGGACTCCACCACCATTGTGTCGACAGTATGGGTTGATCTGTGCGGGTTCGATCAGTGAATTACCTTGGGATTTCCCATTCTGTTTGACGGACGGAGGGGTCAGAAAAAACGCATAATGGAGGGGTCGACCACTCCGTATTTCTTTAGATCGCCATGGCTGAACTGGTAGAAAATGCACCGCCTCCTTCGCTTTTCACGCAAGCGTGGGGGCGCCTGACTGCAGGCCAGAAAATGGGCCTGGGGGCGGCTCTGGCAGCTTTGGTGGCTTTGGTCACGGGTTTGTGGCTATGGGGGGCTGCGCCAGACTATCGGGTTCTCTACAGCAATCTGTCGGACCGGGACGGGGGAGCCATCGTCGACTCGCTGCAACAGATGAATGTGCCCTACAAGTTCGCTGAAGGAGGCGGGGTCTTGATGGTTCCGGCCGACCAGGTTCATGAAGTGAGGTTGCATTTGGCGGGGCAAGGGTTGCCCAAGGGAGGGACCGTTGGCTTCGAGTTGATGGAGAACGAAAAATTCGGAACCAGCGAATTTCTGGAGCAGGTCAATTACAAGCGGGCGCTGGAAGGGGAGTTGGCCCGTTCGGTGCAAACTCTTTCAGCGGTGCAAGCAGCGCGCATACATTTGGCCATTCCCAAGCCCACGGTTTTCGTGCGTGAGCAGGATCCCCCCACGGCTTCTGTCGTCCTGGTCTTATACCCAGGCAGGGCGTTGGATTCCGGGCAGGTGAATGCCATCGTCCATCTGGTATCCAGCAGTGTCCCCAAACTGACGCCGCACAATGTAACGGTGGTGGATCAAAGCGGCAATCTGTTGAGCGCCCCTCCCTCCGGAGAAAATTCGGCTTTGGATGCGGAGCAGTTGAAATATGTGCATCAGATCGAGCAGGATGATATCAAGCGTATCGAGGATATCCTGTCACCGTTGGTGGGTTTGGCCAATGTGCATGCCCAGGTGACCGCCGATGTGGATTTTACCCAGTCGGAACAAACCACTGAGGCCTATAAACCCAATCAACCACCCAATCAAGCTGCCGTGGTCAGCCAGCAAACCACGGAGTCCAGCAATATCAACGCGCCTGGCGTGGGCGGGGTTCCCGGAGCCCTGACCAACCAACCCCCTGTTCCGGCGACTGCGCCGTTAACTGCACCCAATGCTGCCCCCAATCCGGCCAATCCCGTGGCCGGGGCCAATCCTACGGCACCCGGCGTAAAATTGGGGCAACCTCCCGGACCCGTCAACGGAACGGCGGTTCAGAATTCCGAAAATACGCACAAGGAAATGACCACCAACTATGACGTCGACCATACCATCAGCCATACCCGTTTGCCTGTTGGTATGGTCCGGCGTTTGTCCGTCGCGGTCATCCTGAACAATCATCAGGTCACTGACCGTGCCGGGAAAGTGAGCGTACGGGCCTTCAGCGAAGCGGAAAAAACCCAGATGTCCCTGCTGATCAAGGATGCGGTGGGTTTTGATGAAAAGCGTGGCGATGCGCTCAGTCTGCTCAACAGTCCTTTTGCTGATCAGAAGGAAAAAGAACTGGAATCGCCTCTCTGGAAACAACCCGAGAACGTGGCTCTGGCCAAGAACGCTTTGAAATATCTGGTGATCCTTGGGGTGGCGTTGTATCTGATGCTGGGGATCATTCGGCCTGCCGTGCGTAATTTCAATCAGGCACTCAAACCACCGGCGGCCTCGGTGACGGATGTGCTCAAGGAAGGAAGGGATCGAGAGGGCGAGGAGGCACTGGAAGGCGCCGGATATGGGGCCGATGGACAAGCCGTTTCCGAAACTTCTCGCCATGAGGCCCTGTTGACCAGAGCGCGCACGATTGCCGTGCAGGAACCGGCGATCGTGGCTTCGGTGTTGAGAGACTGGATGCACGGGAATGAGTGACGATGGCGTCGACAAATGCGCGATTTTTCTCATGTCCCTGGGGGAGAATGAGGCCGCTGAGGTTTTGAAACAGTTGACTCCCAAGGAAGTCCAGAAGATCAGTACGACCATGGCCTCCATGAAGTCCTTGACCAAGGAACAGATCAGTACGGTCTTTGATGAATTCCACCAACTGGCCGGAGAAAAAACATCGGTAGGCAGTAATTCGTCGGATTACATCAAGAAAATGCTCAATCAGGCACTGGGGGATGACAAGGCCGCCGGGTTGATCGAGCGGATCCTGCATGGGGGAGACACCAGCGGGATCGAAAGCCTGAAATGGATGGATGCCGTCAGCATTGCCGAGTTGATCAGCAATGAACATCCGCAGATCATTGCGACCATTCTGGCGCATCTCGAACCCGATCAATGCGCGGGTGTCCTGAATGCATTGACGGAACGGACCCGGAATGATGTCATCCTGCGCATTGCAACGCTGGATGGAGTGCAACCCTTGGCTTTGCGTGAACTCAACGATGTGCTGACCAAACTGTTGATGGGGTCGGCGACCACGAAAAAGCGCATCAAGGGGGGGACCAAAGCGACGGCCGAAATTCTCAACTACGTGGGGGGAACGATAGAAGCCTCGGTCATTGAAGCGATGCGCGCCTACGATCCCGAATTGGCCCAGAAAATCCTCGATGAGATGTTCGTGTTCGACAATTTGATGGACATCGACGATCGTGGCATCCAGTTGATCCTGCGCGAAATACAGTCCGAATCATTGATCGTGGCGCTCAAAGGCGCCAGTCCTGAATTGCGTGAGAAGATCTTCAAGAATATGTCGCAGCGCGCGGCCGAAATGATGCGCGAGGATCTGGATGCCAAGGGACCGGTGCGGGTCAGCGACGTGGAAGCGGAGCAGAAGGAAATCATCAAGATCATCCGGCGCATGGCCGATGAAGGGCAGATTGCCCTGGGAGGAAAAGGAGATGATGCCTTTGTCTGAGTTTGGAGGAAAAGGGGGGATACCCGTCGATGCCTTCACGCGTTGGGAATTGCCGAGTTTTGACCCGGTTCATTCCGGGGAAAGCCCTTCGACGCACGTCCTGTCCCCGGCGTCCGAGTCGGCCTCTTCTCCGCGGGTATTGCCCACGGCGGCAGAATTGGAACTCATCCACCAGCAGGCCGAACGGGAAGGACATCGCAATGGCTATCAGATCGGCTATGAGGTGGGGTACGCAGAAGGTCAGGGCAGAGTGACCGAGGTGGTGGCGCAATTGACCGCTGCCTTGGACTCGTTGACGAAACAATTGCGTGAAGTGGATCACAAGGTGGTGGAGGATATTCTGGAGTTGTCCCTCGAGGTGGCGCGTCAGATGGTTCGTCAAGCACTGCAAGTGCGTCCCGAATTGATCCTGCCTGTGATTCGGGAAGCCTTGCAGATGCTGCCTCATTTCAATCAAACCGCCCATCTCACCTTGAACCCTGCCGATGCGTCCCTGGTACGGGAGAGTCTGGGCGAGCATCTGTCTCATAGTGGATGGAGGATTCTGGAAGACGCAACCCTGGAGCGGGGGGGGTGCCGACTGGATACGGCCCATAGTCAGATCGATGCTTCGTTGGCGCACCGTTGGCAGAACGTGGTCGCCACTCTGGGTATGGGGTTCGATTGGTTGGAGGGAAACAGACCATGACGGTTTCTTTTTCCGCCCGAAACGAATGTTGGCGTGAAAGTCTGGCGGCTGCCCGGGATGCTGTGATCTCGGCCAATCCTCTGCAAGTGAGTGGACAGTTGGTCAAGGCGACGGGACTGGTGATGGAAGCGGTGGGATTGCGTCTGCCCGTGGGCAGTACTTGCATGATCGAATTGCCCCATCACCGAATCGAAGCGGAAGTGGTGGGATTTTCGGGAGAGCGCCTGTTTCTCATGCCGGAAAATGAAGTGCATGGTTTGGTTCCCGGAGCGCGCGTCGTCCCGGCAGAAATTCCGCCCACCTTTACTCCTTTGGGTAAACGTCTCCCTCACCGCCGTCGCCTCAGTGATCGGGTGCGTCATCTGCCCGTGGGAGAGAGGTTGTTGGGACGCGTGGTGGATGGCGCCGGACGCCCATTGGATGCATTGGGCCCTCTGGGGGAGGGGGAGGCCGCTCCGTTGCAAAGCCGTCCCATCAATCCTCTGGACCGAACCCCCATCAGCGCGGCTTTGGATGTCGGGGTGCGCGCCATCAATGCATTGTTGACCGTTGGCCGGGGTCAACGCATGGGGTTGTTTGCGGGCAGCGGCGTGGGCAAGAGCGTTTTGTTGGGGATGATGGCCCGTTTCACCGAGGCCGACGTGATCGTGGTGGGTCTGATCGGGGAACGAGGGCGCGAAGTACGCGAGTTCATCGATGATATCCTGGGCGCGGAGGGAATGGCGCGGGCCGTCGTAGTGGCGGCCCCGGCGGATACCAGTCCGCTCCTGAGGCTGCAGGGAGCCGCCTATGCTACCACCATCGCGGAATATTTTCGTGATCGGGGACAGAATGTCCTTCTCATCATGGATTCACTGACGCGCTATGCCATGGCCCAGCGCGAGATTGCCCTGGCGATCGGGGAGCCACCGGCCACCAAAGGTTACCCTCCTTCGGTCTTTGCCCGCTTGCCCAAGTTGGTGGAACGCGCAGGGAATGGAATCGAGGGGGGGGGGTCGATCACGGCTTTTTATACCGTTCTCACAGAGGGCGACGACCAACAGGACCCGATCGCTGACAGCGCTCGGGCCATTCTTGACGGGCATATCGTGTTATCGCGCCGTTTGGCGGAACAGGGACATTATCCTGCCATCGATGTGGAAGCCTCCATCAGCCGGGCAATGAATCAATTGGTTTCTGCGCGCCAGATGTCCCAGGTGCAGAGGTTCAAGCAACTCTATGCCCACTATCAACGTAACCGCGATCTGGTCAGTGTAGGCGCTTATGTTCCGGGTTCGGATCCCTTGCTGGACGAAGCCATACAGAGGTATCCTGGCATGGAGCATTATCTGGTGCAAGGGATTCAGGAGCAGGCCGGTCTGGAGTTGGGGAATGAACAATTTCTTAATCTGTTTGGGAGCGTTGTGTCATGACTCGTCCTTTTCCCTTGGAAATCCTGAAAACACTCTCCAAAACACGGAGCGATCAAGCAAGCAGGAAGTTGGGTCAGGTCAACCGACGTCACTATGAAGAACAAAAAAAACTGGATATGTTGATCCGGTTTCGTGCGGACTATGAAGGGCGTTATCAGGTGGTGACCCAGACGGGCGGTGCCTTCGAAACCCTGATGAATTTCCAGCACTTTCTGGAACGACTGGATGAGGCAGTCCGGCAGCAGCGGGCCGTGGTGGCGCAAGCGGACTGTGAAGTGAGCCAGGGGCAGGTGACGGTTCAGAAGGCTCATCGCCAAGTGCAGTCCATGGAGGTATTATCCGAGCGCCATAGTTTCAGAGAACAGGAACGGACGACCCGAATCGAACAAAAAGTCCAGGATGAACAGGTAGGGCAAAGAATCGCTCATCTTTTATCGGAAGCCAAGTGAAAGGAGTGTCATGATGCAACCTGTACCCGTGGTTCGTAGCGCCCCAGTTTCCGGAGCCAACAGGCTTGACCGTTCCTCTGCCAATAAGACCGGAGGGAAAAGTTTCGTGGCGCTCTTGTCTCAGCAACTGTCTGACAATGGCGCTTCGGCGCAACACCCGCAACGCGTGACGGGCACTTCTGTTTCGGTTCATGGTCCAGAGGCGAAGCCCTCCCACGCCACCGAGGCTCGGTCGCCATCCACGGAAGGTTCTCGGCCGCCGGTCGCAGCCAGCAAGTCCGGGGCTACCAAAAGTCAGGCGTCCGCTGCCCAGACGGCTTCTGAACATCCTGTGGAAAAGAAAACATGGGTCCAGGGCCAACCGCAGGTTCCCGATCCCGCCCAAATGGCTGGTGGGATGATTGGGGGCGGGGCGGCTGCCGCTGTGGTCGCAAACCCGGAGGCGAACACTTTTTCTCCCAGTGGAACGATCTCCTCCCAACCGGCCACCAAAAAGCCTTCTCAGGGAGCGCAGGCAGGACAAATGGCTGTGGCGGCGTTGATGACCTCCCCGGTAGGGATGCCCCCCGCGAAACCGGAGCAGAAGACGTCTCCTGTGCCTTCGGAGACGGCCGTCGAGGGAGCCCTGTTCTCCTCCTCGGGTGCCGGGAGAACGGAGCAAGGTCCGGTAGGCGTACAGAGGAATGCGGAAATGACGTCCTCGGCCTCCGGGAACGAGGCAAACTTTTCGCTCCCGATGGGGGCCAATGGGACTTCCCCACCCCCGACCGGCATGGAAACTTCCAGCGGCCAGGGGAGTTCCGACACCCTGGCGGTTTCTTTGACAACCCATTCTGCGCACACGGTGTCAGGACATTCTGCACTCGATGGTCTCCTGATGTCCCCGGGCGGGGCCACGGTGGGTGCAGAGATGGCCTCTTCGAGCGTGACGACGCCCCTGGGGCAAATGGGCTGGGGATCGGAGTTTTCCCAAAAGGTTACCTGGATGGTCGGACAGTCCCAACAAAGTGCCGAGTTGCATCTCAACCCCCCGGATCTGGGGCCCCTGAGCGTCGTGGTGCAGGTGTCAGGGGCTCAGGCCGATGCCTTCTTCAGTTCGCCCCATGCGGCCGTGCGAGAGGCAATTCAACACGCGCTTCCTCATTTGCGGGAGATGTTGGCAGGGAGCGGGTTGTCTCTTGGGCAGGCGACGGTGAGTGACCAGGGTGCTCGGGATTCCTCGTCGCAGCGACAGATGCCGAGTGGAAATTTCTCTGCCACGAAGCGCACGCTTGAGGTATCCTCTGGGTCCATGAGCGTACGTGGAGGGGTGATCCGACAGGGGGTTGGGTTGGTCGATACCTTCGCGTGATGGATCCCTTATTTTTGGACGAGTGACGAGATGTCAACTAAAAAAGACGATAAGAAAAAACCCGCAGAGACAGAGGCAGAGGAAGTTCCGCGCAAGTCCAAGAAAACTCTGATCCTCATCATCGTGGTCGTCGTGGGCGTGCTGGCGGCCGGGGGTGGGGCGGCCTGGTTCTTTCTGGTCAAAAACAAACTTCATGCGGAAGAAAAGAAAAAATCCTCTGAACCTGCGACCCCCGCCCTGTTCATTCCTCTGGATCGATTCACGGTCAATCTGGTTCAGGAGCAAGGAGATCAGGTGATGCAATTGGGTCTTACCTTGAAGACGTACGATCCGGAACTGGAAGAAAAAATCAAGAAGGAAATGCCGGAGATCCGCAGCCGGTTGCTGGAATTGCTTTCCAGTAAACGGGCATCGGAATTGCAAACCCTGCAAGGCAAGAAACAGCTGAGTGCGGAAATTCTCTATCTGACCAACAAGACTCTGGGGTTCAAGAAAAATCCTCCGCCCGACCTTTCCACGCCTGCGGCTCCCATGGCACAGATGCCCGTGGCGCCTGCTTCGGGAAGTTCTGGAGGGGGGGTGTCTGCGGCTTTGCAACCGGCCGAGGTCAAACCTGTCGTCACCGCGCCGCCTCCCAAGCCGGTATCGGTCAAGGATTTTCTGCCTGAACCCAACGAAGATGGGAGTAACCGGGAGGGTGTGGTGGATGTTTTGTTCACGGATTTCATCATCCAATAGGCCATGAACAGCGATTTCCTTTCCCAGGAAGAAGTCGATTCCCTATTACGCGGTGTGACGGGTGAGGGGGGAGAGGAATCTGCCGATGCAAAAGGAGACGATCATGAAGAAGGGGCTCGTCTCTATAATCTGGGAAAGCAGGAACGTATCGTGCGTGGGCGTATGCCTACCATGGAGATCATCAACGAACGTTTTACGCGTTTGTTCAGAATTGAATTATTCAATCTGGTACGGCGTGCGGCCGATGTCTCCGTGGGGCAGTTGCGTGTACTCAAGTTCAGCGAATTCATTCGTAACCTGCAGGTTCCTGCCAATATCAACCTGGTTCAAGCCAAGCCTTTGCGAGGGAATGCGCTCTTTGTCTTTGATCCGGATTTGATTTTTCTGGTGGTGGATAATTTGTTCGGAGGGGATGGGCGATTTCATACGAGGGTCGAAGGGCGGGAATTCACCCAGACCGAACACCGCATCATCCAGAAGATGCTGGATGCTTTGTTCCTGGCGTACAGCAAGTCCTGGGACGGCATCTATCCCCTGGAGTTCCAGTTCGTTCGCTCCGAAATGAACCCCCAGTTTGCCAATATCGCAACCCCCAACGAGGTGGTGGTTGCGACCACTTTTGATGTGGAATTTGGGGGGGGAGGGGGGGGAGGGGTACATATCTGTTTGCCCTATTCCATGATCGAACCCATTCGGGAACTGCTCTACAGTTCGATGCAGGGAGATCACCTGTCTCTGGATCGACGATGGATGCAATTGCTCTCGCTTCAGGTGCAGTCTGCCATGATCGAGTTGGTGGCAGAATTGGCGGAGGCGCGCGTTACCGTGGAGCAGCTTCTGAATCTTAGGCCGGGAGATGTGATTCCGCTCGTGATGAATGAACTGGTACAGGGAAAGGTGGACAATGTGCCCGTCATGGAGTGCCACTATGGTGTTTTCAACAACCAGTATGCCTTGAAAGTCGAGCGTCTCTTGTCCACTTCGGAGGGGTTCAACGGAGAAGGAATGAAACGATGAATGAAGAAGAGCAGGAAATCAGCGCGGATGACTGGGGTGCGGCCATGGCCGAGCAGGCGGCGAGCAGCGCGGTGAACCCTTCGCTGACGGCTGCCCCCGTCGGGACAGAGGAACCTGCTTTCTCTCCGCCACTGACCGAACCCCATGTCTTTCAGACTTTTGGACAGGAGCCGCCGGTGTCCGGGCACCAGGATCTGGAAATGATCATGGACATCCCGGTCAATATCACCGTGGAGTTGGGACGTACCAAGATGCCCATTAAAAACTTGTTGCAGTTGGCTCAAGGATCGGTGGTGGAATTGAATGGGATGGCGGGGGAACCTCTGGATGTTTTGGTGAATGGTTTTTTGATCGCCCAAGGGGAAGTGGTGGTGGTCAACGAGAAATTCGGCATTCGTCTGACGGACATCATTACCCCTTCGGAACGTATGCGTCGTTTGAATCGATGAAGTTTCCCGTTTTTGTCCTGGGGGGGTGTATCAGCCCGGGGTTGGTTTGGGCCCTGGAATCCGGGAGTGGACGCGCCACCTACGCGCCTCCAACGGTGCTGACCTGGACGACCGGAATACAGATCGTCTTGAGTTTGGGGCTGGTCTTGGCCCTGATGGCGGGGGTGGCTTGGGCCTTGAAAAAGTTTCAGTGGTCATCTTCGTCCGCCGGGAAGGGCAGGCAGTCCCTGCGTATCGTCAGTTCCCTGGCCGTGGGTCAGCGTGAACGCGTGGTGGTGGTGGAAGTTCAGGATGCGTGGGTGGTGGTGGGCGTCGCACCCGGTCAGGTCCGGACCCTGCATGTATTGCCCAGGCCAGGGGGAAAGGATGGGGGGGTGGGGGGGTGAGGAATTCGGTGAAATGGGGCTTGGGGCTTTTGCTGGGGGGGTGTGTGGAAGGCGTATGGGGGGCGACTCTCCCGGGTATCGGGGTGATCAGTACCCCTGGATCGGGGGGGGTGCAAACCTACTCTTTCAGTCTGCAAACCCTGATCCTGCTCACTTCCCTCAGTTTCTTGCCAGCCTTGTTGTTGATGATGACGGGGTTTACGCGCATCATCATCGTGCTCTCGCTTATGCGTTCGGCGCTGGGGACCCAGACTTCCCCGCCCAATCAGGTTTTGATTGGGTTGGCCCTGTTTCTGACATTTTTTGTCATGGCCCCCGTCTACGATAAAGTGTATGCCACGGCTTGGGCTCCTTATAGCGAGGAGAAAATTTCTCTTCAGGAGGCGGTGGATCGAGGCAGCATTCCCCTCAAAACCTTCATGCTCCATCAAACCCGTGAAAGTGACCTGGCTCTGTTCGTCAAGATATCCAGTAGCGCTGCGCTGCAAACACCGGATCAGGTTCCCTTCAAGGTGCTGGTTCCGGCCTTTGTGACGAGCGAATTGAAAACCGCCTTTCAGATTGGATTCGTCATCTTCATTCCCTTCCTGATTATCGACATGGTTGTGGCCAGTGTCTTGATGTCCATGGGGATGATGATGGTCTCACCTTCGGTGATTTCCTTACCCTTCAAGTTGATGTTGTTCGTCCTGGCAGATGGCTGGAACCTGCTCATCGGTTCCCTGATGCAGAGTTTCAATCCATGATGACGCCTGAAAGTGTCATGACATTGGGCCAGCAGGCGCTGACCCTGGCGGTGGTCGTGTCGGCCCCTGTCTTGTTGGTGGCGCTGGGTATCGGGTTGATCATCAGCATTTTTCAAGCCGCTACCCAAATCAATGAAATGACCCTGTCCTTCATTCCGAAAATGTTGGGCCTGGTGTTGGTATTGGTCATTCTCGGACCCTGGATGATCGGTTTGATGGTGGATTACATTCACCGTCTTTATGAAGGAATCCCTGCCATGGTGGGTTGATCATGGACTTGTTGACGGTTACCTCCACGCAGTGGGATACCTGGATCGCCCAGTTTTTTCTTCCTTTGGCCCGAATTTTGTCGGTACTGGCCACGGCCCCCGTGCTGGGACAATCACCGGCACCGGTGCAGGTACGGATTGGTCTTGGTTTGGCCTTGACCATGGTCATCGCTCCGGTTCTTCCCCCGACCCATCCCTCTGTGAGCCTGGTCTCCCTCGAAGGTGTGATGCTTCTGTTGGAGCAAATAGGGATTGGTCTCATTCTGGGTTTTTGCCTGAACGTCGTTTTTGCGGCAGTGACCATGGCAGGAGATATGATG
This sequence comes from Pseudomonadota bacterium, assembly GCA_021805445.1. Lineage (GTDB taxonomy): Bacteria > Pseudomonadota > Gammaproteobacteria > Burkholderiales > Ferrovaceae > Ferrovum. The sequence continues at coordinate 174,995 of JAJZFH010000049.1, read as the reverse complement.
GGACTACAAATGGGACTGGGGTTTGCCAGTTTCTATGACCCCACCCATGCGACTTTCCGACCCTTGGTCGGGCAGTTTTTGACGGTCCTTTTTACGCTGATTTTTCTTTCCATGGAGGGACATCTGCTGGTCATCGAGGCATTGGCAGACAGTTTTCAGCAAATTCCCCTGGATCCCGCACTGCAATTCCATGCTCAGGGGTGGCAAGTCGGGTTGATCTGGGCGGGTGCGTTGTTCGTGGATGCGCTGCGCCTGTCCTTGCCCGTATTGGCGGCTTTGCTCGTCACCAATCTGGGCCTGGGCGTATTGACGCGCGCGGCTCCCCAGTTGAATCTTTTTGCGGTTGGTTTTCCACTGACCCTGGCGGTCGGGTTCATCGTTCTGGACTTCTCCTTGCCTGTCTTGCCCGTTTTGGCGGAGCGGATGATTCGCGACAGTATCGAGATGGGGCTACGAATGACCACGGGACTGCTGCATTGACCATCAACCCATGTGATCAGCGCAGGTAGTTGAACAACGACAGACTGGAGATGGAGGTGAAGGATTGCATGGCTGCTTGCAGGCTGAGTTTTTCCTGGGACAGAAGGCTGAGGGCTGAAGTGTAATTGGTGTCCTGTATTTGGGAAATGGTCGACTGGTATTGGATGTTCAGACTGTTTTCCGTTGCCGTCATGTTGGTCAGGGCGCCGAGGTTGGTCCCCAAGGCGACATTGCCGGTCAGGATGGCGTTGAGTCCCTGGTTCAGATTTCCCTCGGCGGTCTGGAGTTGTTGGACGAAATTGCTGGATGCCGTACTGTTTCCTGCTGGCAAGGGGGTGTTGAGCAGATTGATGAGATTTTGCACCGTCTGAAAAATGGGGACATGGGTGCTGGGAGCTACGTTAAAACTATCCCCATTGGCCGGTTGTCCCTGAATGTTGAACTGAATGCCATTGAAGGCGATGGTTTGACCACTGGTGTAGGGTTGATTGGCCGCTGGAAGGCTGGTGGGAGGCAGGGCTGCGCCACTGGCATCGGTACCGGATACCGTGTAGGTCGTGACTCCGCCGGTGATGCTGAAAGTCAATGTGTAATGGTTGCCCTGTTGGGCAGTGGTGGGCGGGGGGGACGCCAAGCCCCCCTGACTGATGGTGCCGGAACCCGCATTGCTGGCGGTGTTGCTGGTGACGAAATACCCGTTTCCATTGGCAATGTTCATGAACAGGTCGGCCCCGTTGACGTTGGTGGGCATACTGCGCCCACTGGCCACTTGCATCAGTTGCTGCCCGCTGTTGCCCTGATATTGGACGCCACCGGCGGTGACGATAAAGGGTTTGGTGGATCCCTTGGTGCCTGAAAACAGATAGTTTCCCGTTCCATCCCGACTGTTGGCCAACCCGATCAACTGAGTCAGTTGTTGTTGGAGCGTGGTGGCCAGAATCTGTCGGTTGGAATTGTTGAGCGCTGCATTATTGGCCGAGATGACGGTGGATTGGACGTTTTGTACCAGGGTGGTGATGCTTTGCAGGACACTGGAGGCCATGGACATCTGGTTCTGGGCGGCGGTGATATTGTTTTGGTATTGGGTATTCATGCCGGCAGCCTGCGTCAGATCGATGACCTGAGCGGCTCCGCCTGGATTGTCTGCCGGGGTGTTGATTCGTTTTCCGGAAGACAGTTGCAACTGGGTATTGAGCAGCGCCGACTGCTGCTGGTTCATGGCTTGGATGCTGTTATCGTAAAAGGTGCCAGTACTGATGCGGACCATGATGCCCTCCTTTAGTTGAGCATGCCGAGGACGGTGGAAAACATGGTGTTGGACACTTGAATGGCTTTTCCGGCGGCCTGATAGGCTTGTTGAAATTGAATCAGATTGGCCGCTTCCTCATTCAGGTTGACCCCCGAGATGGACTGTTGGTTCTGGGTCGTCTGGTTGACCAGATTGGTCTGGGCGGTGGACTGGACCTGCAACTGACTGGTTTGCGTTCCTACCTGACTGACCAACTGGGCATAGGCTACCGCAAAACTGGCGGTCCCGCCCAGCAAGGTATTCTGGGATTGCAGTGCACCCATGGCCATGGCATTGTTGCCGTCCGTGCTTGCACCGGTATTGGCGCTGACGGTGAATACATCATGGGTCTGCGGAGCCCCGTTCAAGGTGGTAGTCCATCCGTTGTAACTGATCGTTCCCCCGGGAGTATAGGGGACCCCTGAGGCGAGCGTCGTGGTGACGGTGGGGGGCGTGAGAGTGGTGCTGGTGACGGTGTAGGCCGTGGGACTGGTAAAGGTGAGGTTAACCGTGTTCTGCAGATTCGGGTTGAGGGGGAGCCCCGGGATGACGGCAGGCGCGGATAAACTTCCAGTACCGATGTTGGTCGAGGAAGCATTGCCTTGAACGGGAATGGCAGCAGCAATTTTTGTGGGATCGGTGAGAATGACATTCAAATTTTGGGCGCCGTTGATGGTGGGTTCGATCAGATAACTGTTCCCGGCGTTGGGCGTGGTCGACACAGTAAGGGAGAGTCCGTCGACGTTCATGGGCATCGTGGGGCTGGTGGTGACCGTGTGGTCGGACAGACGCGTCAGGGTATACTGGCTTCCATTGTAGGAAAGGGTGTAATTGCTCCCCGTCAATGCACTGGCTTGAGTGATGGTCGCGCTGACCGTGGCGGTTCCCGTATTGGACTGGTTGGCAATGACCACGGGAGAAGCAATGTGGAACAGGGGGGTGCCCAATGCCCCGGTGAGATCCTGCCCCTGGAGTTGCTGGGTGTTGATGGCCATGCCCAGACCGGTGGCGATCAATCCCAACTGACTCTGGGTGGGGACCAGACTCTGATTCTGAAAAGCCATCAACCCCCCCAGATTTCCCCCTTGGATACTGCTGGTGGGGAGGCGCAGGGTGGTTCCACTGGGGGTGACGTAGGCGATATCGAGTTGGGCGGGGTTGGATTGGGCGGGGACGGCATTCAGTGTCATGGCCTGGTTGCCGACGACCAGAGGCTGTCCATTGCCGATATACACAGTATCTGATCCGTTGGGTTGTTTGAGTACGGTGGCGTTGATCTCTTGACTCAGTTGACTGATCAACTGGTTGCGCTGGTCAAGCAGGGAATTGGGCTGCTGGAATGTATTGCTGGCCGACGACGTGAGGATGCTCTGGTTCAGGGATGCGATTTGTTGGGCATAAGCATTGATATTCACGACGCTGGAAGTGATTTGCTGGTTGGTGCTGGTGGCCAACCCGGTCATGACCTGATTCAGGGTCTGAAAGGTCCCGGTCAGTGATTGGGCATTGCTGATCAAACCTTGACGCGCTGCAATGGAGGCGGGCGCATTCGAAACCCCATTGATGGCGCTGAAAAAGTTTTGCAGTGCAGGAGATAATCCGGCCGCAGGATCCGCAATGATGTTGTTGATTTGCTGGATCTGGTTGTAATAAGTCGTCAGTTGACTGGAAGTGGACTGCTGTTGTTGTAACTGGGTGTTGATGAAACTGCTGTAGATGCGCTTGACCGTGGTGACATTGACCCCTTGACCAATGAATCCGTTGCCTGTGCCCAGCGAGGGCAGGGCAGACTGTACGGTTTGCTCGCGGCTGTAACCTGGCGTGGAGGCATTGGCAATATTGTTGCCGGTGGTGAGCAAACCAGCCTGGGCAGCATTCAATGCGCTGATTCCAATGCTGGTCATCATGTCAGTCATGGTGAACTCCCGGGGGTTTGAGGGGGATCCCCTTCTTCACCAGGTTATCGGCAGTGGGGGCGACAACTTTAGAGAGAGGGGAAGAAGGGTGTGAAATGGAAGAATGAGGGGACAACTGTTTGACGATCAGGTCTGCCAATCCCAACCCATGGCCCTTTGACGCATTCTGAGCCAACTGTTTGTCCAGCATCTCCGTGAACATCTTGGTTTGTTGACTGTCACCCAGGCTGTCCTGGGGTACCGTGGCACGCATGGATTTCATCATCATGTTCATGAATACGGTCTCGAACTGCTTGGCGACCTGAGGGAGCGATTTATTCGGATCCTGATGCGCTTTCAGGCGCAGTCCTCCCAATGCCTGGCTGTCAAAGGCCAAACGGGCATTGGGGTCGATGGAGAGGGGGAGGTCGTGGGCCATGTCAAATGATCTCCAGATCGGCGTGCAAGGCGCCTGCTGCTTTCATGGATTGAAGGATGGACAAGAGATCTTCCGGTTTGGCACCCAGAGTATTCAGCGCACGGATGACCTCGTTGAGGGAAACCCCTTTTTTGAGCAGAATGAGTGCCCCCTTGTCCTCCTTGATATTGACGGCGGCCTGCCCGGTTTGAACGGTATTCCCATTGGATAACGGATTGGGTTGGCTGACCTGGTTGAGCGCGCTGATGACCACGGTGAGATTGCCATGAGCCACGGCGCACTCCTCCAGCGTGACATTCTGGTTCATCACCACGGAACCGTTGCGGGCGTTGATGATGACTTTGGCTTCTTCGATTCCCGCATCCACTTGGAGATTTTCCAGGCGGGACATGAACTGAACCCGGGCCGTGCCCCTGGGGGCCTGAACCTGAAGGGTGCGTCCATCGAGAGCAGCGGCGATGGGCTGGCCCAAAGCCAGTTGCTGGTTGATGACATCCGCCATTTGAGTGGCGGTGGTGAAATCCATTTCATTCAATTCGAGCGTGATGTAGTCCCCCTGGGAAAATGGGGAATTGACCAGACGCTCGACGGTGGCTCCACTGGGAATGAGACCGACGCTTTGATGGTTGACCAGAACCTTGGATCCTTTGGCTCCCCCGCCGACCCCTCCAACCAACAGATTCCCCTGGGCCATGGCGTACACTTGCCCATCAGCCCCCTTGAGCGGCGTCATCAGCAGGGTGCCCCCCAGCAGGCTATTGGCGTTCCCAACGGAGGAGACGGTGACATCGATGGTTTGGCCGGGGCGGGAAAACGGGGGCAGGTCGGCGGTCACCATGACCGCCGCCACATTCTTGAGCATGGTCTGGAGGATGCTGGCGGGAGGGGTATTGATGCCCATCCGGGTCAGCATGTTGAGGAAACTCTGAACGGTGAAGGGCGTCAGGATGGTCATGTCGCCGGTACCATCCAGACCGACGACCAGTCCATAACCGATCAACTGGTTATGCCGGACTCCCTGGATGGTGGCGAGGTCTTTGATACGCCGGGCCTCGGCTCCCAGAGAGAAAACCAGCAGAGTGATCAGGAAGAGGGTCAGGAGAAAGCGCATGGCGTACTCAGAAGGGTACCGAGGATAGAAAAAAGTGCCCGAGCATGCTTTTGATCGCAGCGCTGTCGATGTTGGTATTTCCTCCCCGGTATTCGATTTGGGCATCGGCCACCTGAGTGGAAGGGATGGTGTTGTTGTATTGGACATAAACCGGGTTGATGACACCGGAAATTCGGATGTATTGATCGGTTTGGTTGACGGTGACCAATTTCTCTCCACTGACCTTCAGGTTGCCATTGGGGAGTACCTCGATGACGGTGGCGGTGATGGAACCGGACAGGAAGTTATTGCCGTTGTTGTTGTTGGTGTTGGTCAACTTGTTGGAGGAGGAACTGTTCGAAGTGATTCCGTCCAGTATATGTTGACCGGTCACCGCCCCTACAATGGCGGGGGTGGTCGAAGTGATGGACCCTGCATGGATCAGGGAATTTCCGTCGGCTTCCGTGGCATTGGAACTCTCCTGCAGCAGGATCTGAATGGTGTCTCCCAGATTGCGGGCCCGTACATCTTCAAACAGGGGATGCTGGCCATAGCCAACCTGATAAATTCCACCTGTGTCGGGAGGAATGGTTTTATACAAGTCGAGCGGACGCGCCGTCAATGGGCTGGTGATATGGGTGGACGGGGTGGCCGTGCAGCCACCCAGGACCAACAGAAAGAAAAGACCGGAGCATCTCTGGAAACAGGGGCGCATGATGGCCTATCTCATGGTCGCCAACGTCTGCAGCATCTGCCCTGAGGCCTGAACCGCCTGGGAATTGATTTCATAGGCGCGCTGCGTCTCGATCATGTTGACCAGTTCTTCCACCACACTGACATTGGAAGTTTCCACATATCCCTGGTTCAAGGTTCCCGCTCCGTTCAGGCCCGGCGCGCTCAAATTGGGGGTGCCGGAAGATTGGGTTTCCAGATACAGATTTCCTCCTATGCTTTGCAGGTTGGTGGAATTCATGAAGGTGGCCAACTGGAGACTCCCGACCTGGAGGGGATTGACGATCCCGGCCTGGGTGACGGACACCGTCCCATCGCTTCCGATGGTGATACTGGTGGAATTGAGGGGAATCGTGACGGCAGGTTGGACCTGATAGCCCGCTGCAGTGACCAGATTGCCCTGATTGTCCGTTTGAAAGGAGCCATCGCGGGTATAGGCGATGGTTCCGTTGGGTAACAGGACCTGAAAGAAGCCGTTCCCATTGATGGCGATATCCAGGGCATTTCCGGTTTGCTGGAGATTGCCCTGGGTCATGATGCGTTCGGCCGCCAGGGGTTGCACTCCGGTACCGAGTTGCATGCCGGACGGGTACATGGTGATCTGTGAAGATTGAGCGCCGGGCTGGTAGATGGTCTGATAGAGCAGGTCTTCGAATACCGCCCGCGACTTCTTGAATCCGTTGGTTCCCACGTTGGCCAGATTGTTGGAAATGACATCCATCTGGGTTTGTTGGGCCTCGAGTCCGGTCTTTGAAATCCATAGAGAACGTTGCATGATTGAATATCCCCTTTAGCGGAGTGAGGCCAGGATCTGGGTGGCGAGTTGGTCGTTGGATTGGGCGGTTTGAAGCATTTGCATGTGCATTTCAAACTGTTTTGAAATGGAAATGATATCGACCATGGCGGAAATGGCATTGACGTTGCTGCTCTCCAGGGTTTCTGGCGAGAGGGTGACGGTGGTGCTGGGCGGAACCGGTTTGTGGTCACGGGTGCGGAACAACCCGTCTTCTCCGCGATATAACTGGTCTTCGGAAGGGTCGACCAGTCTCAACTTGCCCACGGTCGTACTGGGCATGGGCGGGATGCCGCCGGGGACCGTGGAAATGGTCCCGTCCGGTCCGATGGTCACCTGGGTGTCAGGGGGGATGTCGATCTGATCCCGTGCCACCAATTCACCGTTGTCATCGATGACGGGGTACCCGGTATTGGTTTGCAGAATTCCGTCCGTGGAGACCTGCAGATTTCCATTCCGTGTGTACGCTTCCGTGTTGTCCGGCAAGAGAACGGCAATCCAGCCCTTGCCCATGATTCCGACATCGAGACTCCTGCCGGTATGGGTGAGCGTGGCGGGAGTGAGGTCATAGCCGGACAAGCCGTTGACGACGAAGGTGCGGGTGGGCAATCCTTCTCCCACGAGCGGGATGGCGCGGAAACTGTCGACGGCGCTGCGGTAACCCGTCGTGTTGTTGTTGGCCAGATTGTTGGAAATGGTGGCTTGGCGTTCCAGGATATGGGAAGCGCCGGTCATGGCGGTGTAGATGAGGCGGTCCATGGCGAGTTTCCCGTCTCTATCTCAGGTTGATCAGGGTTTGTGTGATCTGATCCTCGGTCTTGATGGTCTGGGCATTGGCTTGATAGTTGCGTTGAGCCGTGATCATGTTGACCAGTTCGGAAGTGAGATTGACATTTGAACCTTCCACGGCGCCAGACTGAATTGCCCCCAGATTCCCACTGCTTGGCGCTCCGATCAGGGCGGCTCCCGAATTGAAACTTTCTCCCCATTGGTTGTTTCCCAGGGACTGAAGGCCTTGTGGATCGGCAAAGTTGGCCAGAGCGATCTGCCCCAGATTTTTCGATTGACCATTGGAATAATTGCCCTGGATGATCCCGGTCGCACTGGTGGTAAATCCACTGAGTTGTCCTGACGTGTAGCCATTTTGTACCAACTGGTTGACGCCGAAGGGAGAGCCGTACTGGGTCGAATTGCCGAAACTCATCGTAATGGCCTGGG
>JAJZFH010000049.1:0-166960 GCA_021805445.1 Pseudomonadota bacterium | reverse complement strand
GGGGCCAGATTGGCGGTGGGGATCTGGATGGGGGTGGGGGTGGCTGCCACGATGGTCCCATTGCTGGCGGCCAGATACCCGGTGACCTGGTTGCCGGCGGCGTCCACCAGATACCCGTTTTTATCCAGTTGAAACTGCCCGTTGCGGGTGAAGGTGATGTTCCCGTTGTTGTTCATGCGAAAAAACCCCTGACCATTGATGGCCATATCAAGGGAATTTCCCGTGGACTGGATATTGCCTTGAGTGAAACTTTGAGAAATTCTGGAGACCTGAGTCCCGATTCCGCTGGAGGTGCTGCCCGCACCGTTGAAGGCCGAGGCAATGATATCGGAAAATTGCGTATTGGAAGATTTGAATCCGACCGTGCTGGCATTGGCGATGTTGTTGCCAATCGTATTCAATTGGCTGGCGGAGGCATCCAGCCCACTGAGTCCTTGTTGAAAAGCCATGATGGTTGCTCCTTGGAGAGGGTGAAGTTACTGGATGTAGGCGACGGATGAAAGGTTGAAACTGCCCAGGGTACCCAAATCGAGAGACGCCCCCTGACTTCCCATGGTGACTGAATTCACCTTTCCGGAAGACAGGGGGGTGGCGGTCACGGGAGTGCTCCCCTGAGTGGCGCTGGCGACTATCTGATAGGCCCCGGAGGGAACCTGGGCCCCGGATTTGTTCAAGCCATTCCAGGTGATGGGAACGACGCCCGCCGGTTGAGCGCCCAGATCGAGGGTGTTCAGGACGGTTCCTGCACTGTTTTTGATGGTCACGGTCAGGTTGCTGACGGCCTGGGGGAGGCTTACGCCCGCAGTGGCGGGCGTGCCCGAAGTCAACTGGAGGGTATTGCCGGGAACCAGGACGTTATGCCCGATCAGGCCAGTGGCGGCAGCCATGGATTGACTTCCGGAGAGACTGGTATTGAGCGCGGTCAGGGTCTGGTTCAACTGACTGATGCCGCTCACCGTACTGATCTGGGCCAGTTGGGCAGTCATCTGGCTACTGTCCATGGGGTTCATGGGGTTCTGGTTTTGTAATTGGGTGATCAGCAGCGTCATGAAATTGTTTTGCATGGCCGCTGCACTCGTGTTGGTCACACCGGGCAGTCCGCTGCCCAGTGCTTGGCTGGAAGAAGTCGAGCCGGAGTTCCCCAGGGAACTGTTGGATTGGTTCAGTTGGTTGATCAGGGCGCTGGTGGGGTTGACGGGGGTCATGGCGGGGCTCCTATGGACCAAGGGTGAGTGTTTTGAGCAACAGCGTATTCGAAGTGTTCAGGACTTCCACGTTGTTCTGGTAAGACCGGGAAGAGGAAATCATGTTCACCATTTCTTCCACGACATTGACATTGGGCATCGTGACGAAGCCTTGGGGATCAGCCAGAGGGTTACCTGGGTCATACATTTTTTTCATGGGGGTGGGATCATTGATGACCTGGTCCACCTGTACGGCAGTGCCTCCCTGGTGGTTCAGGGGAATGGCCTTGAAAATGACCTGTTTGGCGTGGTAGGGCTGACCATCGGCCCCGGTTGCGCTGTCTGCATTGGCAAGATTGCTGGCCACCACATTGAGACGCTCCGACTGGGCTGTCAGGGCAGAACTGGAAATACTCAGGACATCAAAAAGAGACATGGTCCGTTACCTCAATTCAGAACGCTCAGGATATCCCGGATCTGCTGGGTTCCAAATCGGAGGCTGGCCTGGTAGCGCACGGCGCTTTCGGAATATTGAGCACGTTCGACATCCAGATTGACGGTATTTCCGTCCGCACTGGGCTGAACCGTGGAACGATACAGAAGCGGTGAACCCGCCACATTTTCCCCCGTACGGGCCCCCAGATGATCGGGGGATGAGGTGCTCAGGGACAGAGGCGGGGTCTTCCCTTGCTGCAAAGCGGTGGCCAGCGCTTCCCGAAAATCGATGTCACGGGCAAGGTAACCGGGGGTATCTGCGTTGGCAATATTCGATGCGATCAACTCCTGACGCGTTTCCTGAACATGCAGGGCGCTTTGCTGAAATTGCAACGTGCGGTCAAGGGTAGTAGCCATCACGAGTTTCCTGTCCCATAATATGCCAAGGATTTCCAGTGATCATGGTATTCCTTTGGGAATGTCCGTCAAGGGAAGATTAAAAGGGGGTTATGCCCCTTTTTCATGGTTTCAAGGTGGGAGGCGCAATGGCAAAGTGGATGGGGATGGCGGGATTGCTGGGCCTCGTCCTGGTGGCTCGACAGGGCTGGGCAGACACGGGGGAAACGCTGGTGGCGGCCATACGGCACTTTGTCGAAAGTCAGTGGGTGGGGGATCAGGGAGAACTTTCCGTGGCAGTGGAGCATCCCGCTTATGGCCAATGGCCGGAGCACTGTCTTTCCCCTCAGTTATCTCTTCCGCCGGGTGTTCGGCCGGAGGGGCGTTTCATGGTGGCGTTGCGTTGTGCCAACGAAACCGATGGCAGTGTATGGAGTCGGATGATCCCCGTGCGCGTGACTCTGACCGCCGATTATTATGTGGCCCGTCACCCGTTGATGCGGGACACCCCGTTGAATGAATCGGATTTTGAAATTCGTCATGGGGTGCTGGATCATTCCGGGATGGTGACTCGACAGACCAACTTGACGGGCAAGGTGTTGCGTCAGGGACTCAATACGGGACAGGTCCTGAGGGCGGACATGATGCGCGAGGCCTATGTGGTCCAGCAAGGGCAGACGGTTCAGGTCCAGGTGGTGGGGGACGGTTTCAAGATCAGCACGGATGGGCAGGCTCTGAACAACGCAGCGTTGGGTCAGAATGTGCAGGTGCGTACGGTCACCGGAAAAATGCTCAGCGGCACTGCCCGGGAAAATGGTATGGTCCGTGTGAATCCGGGAAACTGACGCGGTTCGGAGGATATGAAGATGACTGAGGAATTCAGAACACTCTCCCAATGGCTCTCCTTTCTGGAGACCGCAACATTGCCGGTATCCCGGAACAGCCTGGCAGATCTGGAGATGCTGCGCCTGGACGAGAAGCAACTTTCGGTATTGACCGTGGCGCGTGTCGTGTTGCGCGATCCCATCCTGACGGCACACGTGTTGCGTTATTTGCAGAATCATCGATCCCGCCATCAGGAAACCGAGATCATCGAAGTGGAACAGGCGCTCCTGGTATTGGGCCTGGACGCTTTTTACCAAAAGGTCATGGGAGGATTGAGCGCAATCGAGGATCAATTGAGTGCGCATCCCGCAGCGCTGGCCAACCTACAGCGTGTGGAAAGGCGCGCCGAACGGGCGGCAGATTATGCGCGGGAATGGGCCATTCGTCTCAATGATCGGCACTTCGGTGAAGTATATATGGCCGCATTGTTGCATGATTTGGCGGAAATGTTGTTATGGATTTTTGCGCCTCTTCAATTTCTCAAAATTCGCGAGGCTCAGCAGATGGATAAAACTTTGCGCAGTCAGGACATTCAGGAGGAGGTGCTGGGGTTTACCGTGCGTGCGTTGCAGCATGAACTGGTGATTCGATGGGGTTTGCCCCACCTGTTGGTCATGCTGATGGAAGATACACATGCGACCTCGTCCAGAGTGCGCAATGTGACGTTGGCGGTCAATCTGGCCCGCCATTCCGACAATGGGTGGGACGATGCGGCCTTGCCCGATGATTACAACGATATTGGCCGGTTATTGCGAATGACGCCTCTGGACGTACGGCGCTGGGTGGCCCCGCATGAAATGGAAGGGTTCCACCGGTCTTTATGACGGAATCCTCCCTATCGAGTCTGGATCCCGACGATTGGGAAAGTGAACGGCATCAGGCCCATGCCATGCTCGATGATCTTTTGGACTATGTTCGGAATTTGACGGAACGGCCCGTGTGGCAGCCCATCCCGGTTTCGGTGCGCCGCTCTTTCCAGGAAAACTCACCTTGTACGGGACAGCCTCTGGAAGAGATCCATCAACGGTTCATGAGGGATATCCTCCCCTATGCGGTAGGGAATGCGCACCCCGGGTTCATGGGCTGGGCCCATGGAGGCGGGACGGTGGTGGGCATGTTGGCTGAAATGCTGGCGGGGGGGTTGAATGCCAATCTGGGGGGACGTGACCAGATTCCCGTGGCGGTAGAACAACAAATCGTGCGTTGGGCGCGGGAATGGTTTCGCTTTCCGGAGACGGCGCAAGGGATCTTCACCACGGGAACTTCGCAAGCCACCCTGATGGCTCTGTGGGTGGCGCGAGTTGCTCAGTGGGGGGAAAAGGTTCGTCAGGAGGGGGTGGGGGCGCATACCTTGACGGTCTATGCGGCATCAACGGTGCATGGTTCCCTGCACAAGGCCCTGGATTTGAGTGGGTTGGGGAAAAAATCCCTGCATCTGGTTGCCCTGGATGAATCTGGGCGGATGGATGTTTCGGCGCTCCAGGTTCAAATCGGTAAGGATCGTCAGGCGGGGTTGACCCCTTTCATGGTGGTGGGTTCGGCGGGCACCGTGGATACCGGGGCTATCGACGATCTGACCGCCCTTGCTGCCCTGTGCCGGACACAGGCTCTGTGGTTTCATGTGGATGGTGCATTGGGTGCGCTGGGCTGTTGGAGTGCCGAGTTGGCTCCCCTGTTCCAGGGTATCGAGCAGGCGGATTCTCTGGCCTTCGATTTTCACAAGTGGGGACAAGTACCCTACGATGCCGGGTTTTTATTGATCCGCGCGGGTTCGCTCCAACGGCAAACCTTCTCTTCTTCCGACCGCTATCTGGCTCGGGAGGAACGGGGCACGGCCGCCGGAGAGGATTGGCCCTGCGATCTCGGGCCTGATCTGTCGCGTGGATTTCGTGCGCTCAAAACCTGGATGACCGTGCGTCGGTACGGAACCGAACGGTTAGGAGCCATCATGGCCCACACCTGTGCACTGGCGCGTTTCATGGCGGAACGGGTGGGCAGGGAAGTCTCCCTCGAGTTGATGGCGCCCGTCACGCTCAATATCGTCTGTTTTCGTCATCGAACTGAACCCGCACAAGTGGATGCATTGAATGCACAGATTGCCATTGCGCTCCAGGAATCCGGAATCGCCGTTCTTTCGACGACTTTGGTGCGCGGGCAGCGCGTCCTGCGCGTGGCGCTGGTCAATCATCGAACCCGGGTACGGGATCTGGAGGCCTTGATCTGCGCCGTGCTTCATCTGGGAGAACGTTTTTCAACAGGGAGAATCCAATCGTCATGAATTCAGTCACGTATCATGGTTTGGCACGGTTGATGACGCGCACTTACCACGGGGAAGATCTGACGGAACTGGGACAGGAACTGATTCAACGTGCTTCTCGCCCGCCCCATGAAGGGGGGGCGGAGGTGTTGCTGGATCTGGCCATCCTTTTGCATCTGCGGGGATTTCACGAAATGGCGCGAGATCTGCAGATGCAAGCGTTGCGCCAACGACAGACCTATGTATTACCCGCAACCCGGACCCCTGCCCTGCGTTTGTTGGCTCTGATGGTTCCCGGAGAGTTGAATGCCAATACGCCACTGGAATTTCTGGTGGAGGATTCGGACATCGAGTTGCATCAGTTATTCATTTCTCCCGAACTGCTTTTCCCTTCGCAGATACCGGAGCACGATGTGGCCATGGTGGCAGTGGGAGAAGCCGAACAAACGCTTCCCTTGCTCCGTGCTCTGGGACAGGCCTTGGTTCATTGGCCTCGACCCGTGCTCAATCATCCGGCGCGGATCGCCGGACTGACACGGGATGGGGTGGCTTTGACCCTGGCGGGGATTCCGGGGGTTGTGGCGCCCATGGCTCAGCGAGTCGAGAGACAGATACTGGAAGTATGGGCACAGGAAGCGCATGCCTTTGGTCGGGAAAGGGGGGAGGCCTATCCGGTGATCGTCCGTCCCATCGATTCCCATGCAGGTACAGGGCTCATGAAGATCGAAGAAAGGGAAGGCTGGCGGGACTACTTGGCACAGAATGGAGAGCAAGCATTTTTTGTTTCTCCTTTCGTGGATTACCGCAGTTCTGATGGTTTATTCCGGAAATACCGAATCGCTTTGGTGAAGGGAGTCCCTTTTGCCGGTCATATGGCCATTTCTGACCATTGGATGGTTCATTACCTGAATGGAGGGATGGAGGGTTCAGAGCAAAAAAGGTCAGAAGAAGCCCACTTCATGGAACACTTTGACTCCGGCTTTGCCCGACGTCAGGCTGACTCATTGGCCCTCGTGCAGCGTGCACTGGGTTTGGACTATGTGGTACTGGATTGTGCCGAATTGCAGGATGGACGATTGTTGATTTTTGAAGCGGACAGCAGTGCCGTGGTCCATGGCATGGATCCCGTGGAACTCTTTCCCTACAAGCGACCCGCCATACAGAAAGTATTTCGGGCTTTTCGCCAGATGCTCGAGGATGCTCGCCATACTGCCCCAGGCCTGCCGGACATTCTCCGGTTTGAGAAAGATGTGGGCAACTGACCGGCGCATTGCGTGTTTGTTGGCAGAAGATGCCGATCCGCGTCTGCACCTCGACCCCCGGACCGGCGTCAATGCTTACGGGGTACCGCCTTTTCCTCAGGACGAGGTAGGAGAGTGGGGTTCAGCCACGGCTTCCGCCCCGTCGCAGAGAAGTTTTCAGGTTTTGCGACAATGGTGGCCCACGGTGGCAGAGAACCCGGATCAGCGCCAGATCCAGGAAATCCTGGCCGGGGAATTGTTACAGGTCATGGGGCTCGATGCGGTTCATTATGGGGTGAACCTGTATTCGTCGGGAAGCAGGGCATTGGGCGAGGGGGGGCGGCATTTGCTGGGGCAGATGAAAACGCCCGTTCTGGTCCTGTGTCAGGGCAACGAGACTGGGAGTCGGGTCCCTGAAGTGCTCCGGGATGCCTTGGGTTGCACGGCGGCAGAGGTCATATCCTTGCCGGTGCGTACGGAGAGCGGGGAACTGATTCCTGCAGCGTTGCGGGATGGGTTGTGCTGGGGACAGGTGGTTCATTGGTTGAAGTCAGGCAGACAGGTAGTGCTGGTACTGACGGATGGAACCAAGACGGGGCAGGTGGTTCCGGGCGTGGAGGGCACACGGGAGATGGTCTCCCGTTATCCGGAGCAACTTCATGTATTGGTGGATGCTTGTCAGTTACGCGTTGCCTGGTCGAGGGTGAAGGAGTATCTGGATTTGGGTTGGCCGGTGGCCATTACGGGATCAAAATTTGTCGGAGGTCCCCCTTTTTCGGGGGCATTGTTGTATTCCCATGCCTTTTACAAGGACTTCGGAAAGAATGAACAGGCATTGGGGGTGGGCGCCCTGTTGCGCTGGGTCGCGGCTCTGACTGAAATGAAACGCTGGTCTGTCGTTCCCAAAGAGCGCTTGGGCAGAGATCTGGCACGCTTTCAGGCGGCACTGGAACAGCAGGTTGGACGTTGGCCCGCCGTGACCCTGGAATCCATGCCAGGACTGGAGCGGGGCAGTGATCCGGAGTTGTGGGACGGGCACCCCACCATTTTTCCCTTTGAAGTACGCGGACCCGCAGGGGAGCCTTTGGAACGGGAAGCCCTGGAGGCGCTTTATCGGCGTTTGCCCCAGGCCGGATCCGGCGTGCGGGGACGTTGGGGGCAACCGGTCCGGCTGGGTGATGGACAAGGACATGAGCGCTGGGCTTTGCGTCTCTGTCTGGGGGCGCGTCTCCTGATCCCCTGGTTGGAAACGCTTACCGACGATCGTATGGCGCAAACCCTGGATCGATGTCTGGAATTGCTCGATCGGACCGTGGTCGAGGCCGCACGTACCGGATAGGTGGGCGGCAAGGACCACTCGAAAATTGGTTGAGCCATCGAGGAATGTTTTACAATATGTGCCACTTCACAATGGTATGCACTCAGGAGTGAACCAGCATGCACGTTCTCCTCGTCGATGATTCGCGCGCGACTTCGCTACCGATTCAGCGGTTCATGGAACAGCAGGGTCACGAAGTGACCTATGTCCAGAACGGTCGCTTGGCCGTCGAGGCTTATCAGGCGCGGGTGCCCGATGTGGTACTGATGGATGTGATCATGCCGGAAATGGATGGGGTGGAAGCAACCCGACGGATCAAGGCCATGACGGGGACACGCTGGGTTCCCGTCATGATCATGACTTCCTTGTCGTCCAAGGAGGAAATCGTGTCTACTCTGGATGCCGGGGCTGACGATTATCTCATCAAACCCGTGGTGTTCGAAGTATTGGAGGCACGCATGCGTTCCATGCAACGCATTGCCACGTTGCAGGACAGTCTTTATGCCATTCTGGACAACGCGTTCGAGGCCATCATCACCACCGATGAGGCGGGTATGGTGCAAAGTTATAATAAGTCGGCAGAAAAGATTTTCGGCTACCCCGCGACCCATATGGTGGGGGAAAAGGTGACTCGCCTGATCTCGGAAAGAGGGGGCGGCGTACCCCCCCAATGGGGAGGGATATCCACGGCACAGGGTGTGCAGGACGAACGGGTCCTGGGTTTGCGGGTGTCAGGAGAGGTTTTTCCCATGAGGCTGGCTTTGACGGAAGTGAAGCGTCAGCAAGGCAGTTTGATCATCGGGATGGTGCGGGATGTCTCCGAGGAAGAAGCGGCACGCCAGCGCATCGACTTTCTGGCACTGCACGATTCCCTGACCGGTTTGCCCAACCGCCCTCATTTTCATGATATCCACGGGCGTCTGCATGGGCAGACCCGGACTTACAGCCTGTTTTTTCTGGATCTGGATGGTTTCAAACCGATCAACGACACTCTGCATCATGAGGCGGGAGATCAGGCCTTGGTGATCGTGGCCGAACGCTTGCGGGTAGTG
This sequence comes from Pseudomonadota bacterium, assembly GCA_021805445.1. Lineage (GTDB taxonomy): Bacteria > Pseudomonadota > Gammaproteobacteria > Burkholderiales > Ferrovaceae > Ferrovum. The sequence goes on along the minus strand of JAJZFH010000049.1, from coordinate 158,192 downwards.
GTGGGGAAAACGGGATTTGTGGCTCGTCTCGGGGGCGATGAATTTGTGGTTCTCTCCACGGCAGCCTCGGCCGTGGAGGAGTCCTTGAGGTTGGGTGCCCGGTTGATCGAGGCGATTTCGCAACCCATGCTTCTGAATCAACAGACCTGTCGTCTGGGCGCCAGCGTGGGGGTGGCGCTATTTCCGTTACATGGGATGAGCCCCGATGAATTGTTGCTGGCGGCAGATCGGGCCATGTATCAAGCCAAACGTTCGGGCAAAGGAAAGACTTGCCTCGCCGAAGTGATTCGGGAACTCGCCTGATGGCAGGGCGAAACGCCGTCATCCTGCTGAGCGGGGGTCTGGATTCGGCCACGGTACTGGCGATGGCGCACCAACAGGGCTTTGGCGTGTACGCCATGAGTTTTGCCTATGGCCAACGCCACGCTCATGAATTGGACTGCGCTCGGCGTCTTGCCCTTCAACCCGGCGTGATTGACCATTCTGTGGTCAATATCGATCTGCGCGCGATTGGGGGATCGGCCCTGACGACCACACAGGAGGTTCCCAAGGATCGCGACCTCGATCAGGCGCAGACCATTCCGGTGACCTATGTGCCTGCCCGGAATACCATTTTTCTGTCTTTTGCGCTGGCGTGGGCAGAGGTGCTTGGGGTGTCGGACCTGTTCATCGGGGTCAATGCCCTGGACTACAGCGGTTATCCGGACTGTCGTCCGGAATATCTGAACGCCTTTGAACGGATGGCCAATCTGGCGACTCGTCGGGCGGTTGAGGGCGCACCCCTGACTCTCCATGCGCCGCTTCTGAATCTGACCAAGGCGGACATCATTCGGCGGGGATTGGCCTTGGGTGTGGATTATGGCCTGACCACCAGTTGTTATGATCCGGGGTCTGAGGGACGACCTTGCGGACATTGTGATGCCTGTCTGTTGCGGGCCCGCGGATTTGCCCAGGTGGGTGTGCCGGATCCTTTGGGGGTGCGCTACGCGGGTACCACGGCATGAAAGCAGGGGCGCATCATGACTGGCAGGCTCGTGGCTTCGAGGCTTCCCGACAGGTGATCGGAGTGACGGATCCGCGTTTGCAACGTCGTCATGGCCACAGTTTCCGGGTGGAAGTATGCGATCCGCTGCATGAGGAGGGCAGCAGTGGGCGATTGGGGGATCTGCTGAGCAACGTGGTGGAGCAATTGGATTATCAGGACCTCGATGTGCTGTTCTCCCAACGGCATGATGCAGAGATATGGCATTGGATCGAAGATCGTCTGGATTTGGCTCCGGGCAGTCACGGATGTTTGGCCTCGGGTCCCCGGCAAGGGGTGGTGCGTGATACGACGGGGCGATTGCATGGATGGATGCGTGATCGTTTCGAGTCGGCGCATTTTCTTCCCAATGTGCCCGCCGGACATAAATGTGGCCGTCTGCATGGACATGGATTCGAGGTTGTGTTGTTTTTCCCCTGGGAAGGTCAGGCCGCGCAGTTGAAAACCCGATGGGAGAGGTTGCATGCCCGTTTGCACGGGCGTTGTCTGAACGAACTGAGCGGCCTGGATATTCCGACTTCGGAAATTTTGGCCAGTTGGATCTGGTTTCGCTTGCAGGCACAGGGACAGGCATTGTCTCAAGTCACCGTGTATGAAACCGCTTCCAGCGGCAGTTCTTTTGATGGTACCCGTTATCGCATCTGGAAGGAACAAAGCTTCGACAGTGCCCTGCGCTCTCCTGAGGGGGTGCTGTGGGGGCATACCTATCGCTTGCGCCTGGGACTTTCTGCCCCTCTGGACGAAATGATGGGCTGGACTCAGGATTTTGGAGAAGTCAAACGCCTGTTTGACCCCGTGTACCGTGAATTGGATCACCAACCGCTGCATGACAAGGTTCCGGCGGGAACCACCCTGGCTCTGCTCGACTGGGTCCTGGCGCGCACCCGTTCCCTGCTGCCCGCTCTGGATCGGCTGGATCTGTACGACACCCCCAGTTCAGGAAAGGTCTGGACCTTGCCCCTCACCGGTCCCGTTCGGTAGATCATGACCTACAGCGTCAAAGAGATATTCCTGACCCTTCAGGGGGAAGGTTGCCATGCGGGACGCGTGGCTGTTTTTTGTCGTTTTGCCGGTTGTAATTTGTGGAGTGGTCGAACAGAGGATCGTGCACAGGCACGCTGCAGGTTTTGTGATACGGATTTTTTGGGGACGGAGGGCGAGGGCGGAGGGAAGTTCGATTCTGCACATACCTTGGCCAGTGCGATCGAACGCTGTTGGGAGGACAGGGTGGTCGTGGAGGACAGAATGCGGCGCTGGGTAGTACTGACGGGGGGGGAACCCCTGTTGCAGGTGGATGAAGATTTGATTGGTGCATTGCATGAACGGGGATTTGGGGTGGCCGTGGAAACCAACGGGACGGTGCTCCCGCCTTCAGGAATCGACTGGATCTGCGTCAGTCCCAAGGGCGTGGAACCTTTGCAAGTGCATACGGGGGATGAATTGAAGTTGGTGTACCCGCAGGCAGATTGTCCACCGGAACGGTTCGTGGCGTTGAATTTCCGTCATTTTCTGCTGCAACCCCTGGATGAAGGTGGGGATCGGCGCCATGAGCAGGCCGCGTTGTCTTATTGTCGAGCCCATCCGCGCTGGCAACTTTCCCTGCAGACCCATAAATGGTTGGGCATCCCCTGATAGAATAGCACTTTGAGATTTTCCAGTTGGGGGATGCATGATCGATCGGGAAGGTTACCGACCCAATGTCGGGATTATTCTATGTAATGAATACAATGAAGTTTTCTGGGCAAAACGGGTACGTCAGCAAGCCTGGCAATTTCCTCAGGGCGGGATTCAGGCGGGGGAGACCCCCGAACAGGCCATGTACCGCGAGTTGGCGGAGGAAACGGGGTTGTTGTCCCAGCATGTCCGTATTCTGGGGCGTACCCGCGACTGGTTGCGTTATGACGTTCCCTCCCAATGGCTGCGGCGAGACTGGCGGAACCATTACCGGGGCCAGAAACAAATCTGGTTTCTTTTGCGCATGGTGGGCAGTGATTCGGACGTTTCCCTGTCAACCTCGGAGCAACCGGAATTCGATGATTGGCGCTGGAATACCTATTGGATCCCCATGGAAAGCGTGGTGGAATTCAAGCGTGCGGTGTATCAGGCCGCTCTCGAGGAACTGGCTTCGTTTCTCGAGTTGGCTCGAAAGGATTGACAAGCGTTCCGTACTGCCCTATAGTTTTCCCAGGTTTAGATTAATTCTAATTTCTCACCAAAGGAGCAAGACCATGAAACTGGCAGGCACCCAAACCCATGAAAATCTGAAATCGGCTTTTTCCGGAGAGTCCCAGGCCAACCGACGTTATCTGTATTTTGCAGCCAAGGCCGATATCGAAGGGCAAAATGATGTGGCTGCCGTTTTTCGTTCCACGGCCGAGGGTGAGACAGGGCATGCCCATGGTCATCTGGAGTACATGGAAGCGGTGGGGGATCCTGCCACCGGACTACCCATCGGGTCCAGTCGCCAGAATCTGAAAGCGGCCATCGAAGGGGAAACCCACGAGTATACAGACATGTACCCTGGCATGGCCAAAGTGGCCAGAGAGGAAGGCTTTGACGAAATTGCCGACTGGTTTGAAACGCTGGCCAAGGCGGAACGCTCCCATGCCAATCGTTTCAGTCAGGCCTTGAACACTCTGGTGGACTGATCGACAAGGAAGATTCATGACTGGCGAAGGTAATCTGGAAGCGCCCATTCGACATCCGGTGCCTTGGAAGAGCGCCGACTTTTGGGACAGGGTGCAGGCTGAAGGGGAAATGACCCGCATCTTTGACATTTGTCAGGGATGTCGCCGTTGTTTCAACTTGTGTCAGGCTTTTCCATTATTGTTCGATGCCGTGGACGCCACGCCTTCGGGAAAGGTTGAGGAGGTTGCCAACAAAGTCATGTGGGAGGTGGTGGATCACTGTTATCTCTGTGATCTGTGCTACATGACCAAGTGTCCCTATACGCCCCCTCACCCCTTCAACCTGGATTTTCCTCATACCATGTTGCGGGCCAAGGCCATTCAGTTTCGTGCAGGTAAAACCAGATGGCGCGATAAACTGTTGGCCAGTACGGATGCCCTGGGCAGACTGGCGACGATTCCCATCGTGGTGGACGTGGTGAATGCGGTCAACCAATCCGGTTTCACCCGCACGATCATGCATCATACCCTGGGGATTCATCGGGACCGACATTTGCCGGTCTACGCTTCTCCTCCGTTACGTCGGCGGGTCGTACCCAACGAAAGTTTTACGCCTCGTCCGGGCGTGCACACGCCGGGAAAAGTGGCGCTGTTCGCCACGTGTTATGCCAATTTCAATGAACCGGGCATTGGTTTGGACCTGCTGAAAATCCTTGAGCACAATGAAATCCCTGTCCGGTGGGTGACGCAGGAAAAATGTTGTGGCATGCCCCGTCTCGAATTGGGCGATCTGGCCGGGGTCGAAGTGCTGAAGAATCAGAATATTCCCGTACTGGATGCGCTGGCGCAGGACGGTTACGCTTTGCTGGCGCCGGTTCCTTCCTGCGTGCTGATGTTCAAGCAGGAATTGCCCTTGTTGTTTCCTGAGGATGAAGCGGTTGCGCGAGTGGCTCGGGCCTTTTTCGATCCTTTTGAATATTTCATGGACCGTCATGGGGAAGGATTGTGGAAGACGGATTTCTCTCGAGCACTGGGACGAATCTCCTACCACGTGCCGTGCCATCTGCGGGTACAGAACATTGGGTTGCGTACCCGTGATCTCTTGCAGATGATTCCGGGAACCACGGTGACAACCGTGGAACGCTGCTCTGGTCATGATGGGACCTGGGGGGTCAAAGTGGAGTTTTTCGAGACTTCCATGAAAATCGGCAAACCGGTATTCAGTCGTATGAAAGATGCCGAACCGGATGTGGTGGTTTCGGATTGCCCCATCGCAACCCGGCATATCGTTCAGGGTATGGGTGAGGCGGTGGCACAGGCGCATCCTTTGACGTTGCTGCGTCGTGCTTATGGATTACCGGAGGAATGACATGTCCTTGACCCTTGCCGATTTATGGTCGCTGGAAGCCTACGCCCGACAACGTCCGGAGTTTCGGGCGCGGGTCATGGCGCACAAGAAACAGCGGACCGTTCATGTGGGGAAACATTTGACCCTGTTGTTTGAAGATCGTCTGACGGTTCAGTATCAGATACAGGAAATGTTGCGCATCGAAAAGATTTTCGAACCCGAGGCCATCCAGGAGGAACTGGCGTCCTACGTTTCCCTGATTCCCGATGGAGATAACTGGAAGGCTACCCTCCTGATCGAATATGCCGAAGTTCCTGTACGACAGCGCATGTTGGTACGCCTCAAAGGGATCGAACGCGCCCTGTGGCTGCAAGTGGAGGGGTTTGAACCGGTATTCCCTGTGGCGGATGAAGACATGGAGCGGGAAAACGCGGAAAAAACTTCGGCGGTTCATTTTCTGCGTTATACCCTTTCTCCTTCCCAGCGGAGCGCGGTTCGCAGTGGGGCCGCGTTGACGGCGGGCGTGAATCACCCGGAATATCCGGTGATTCATTTTGTCCTGGAGGAATCCGTGCGTCAGTCGCTGAGTTCTGATATCACCGCCTGATTTCGGGAGGTGGTTGCCAGCGCGGCGCGCTGCACCCATAATGCCCTGGATTCGTTAAAACGGGAGAGGGATCATGTGTGGCATCGTGGGAGCATTGGCACGCCGGGACATCGTGCCGATATTGATCGAGGGCCTCAAGCGCCTGGAATACCGGGGTTATGATTCGGCGGGCGTGGCGGTGCTGGATTCGGGCCAATTGAAGCGCGTGCGCAGTACGGGCCGGGTCAGCGAGTTGGCGCGGGAAGTGGCGGCGACGGGACTGGCCGGTCGACTGGGCATTGCACATACCCGCTGGGCCACCCATGGCGTTCCCAGTATCCGGAATGCCCATCCCCACCAAAGTTGTGACGGGATGGTGGTCGTGCATAACGGCATCATAGAAAACCACGAATTTCTGCGCCAGTTTCTGCAAGCGCAGGATTATGTTTTTGAATCCGAGACCGATACGGAAGTGATTGCGCATCTGGTGCATTTTCATGCGCGCCAACAGTCCGATCTTGGTCAGGCTTTCCGTGCTGCCCTCGGGCAATTGGAAGGCGCTTATGCCATTGCCCTGATTTCCCGGACGCATCCTGATCTGCTACTGGCGGCGCGCAAGGGAAGTCCTCTCCTGTTGGGACTCGGCGAGGGGGAGACCTTTCTTGCGTCCGATGCGGCGGCTTTGATCGCCCATACCCGGCGCATGCTTTATCTGGAGGACGGGGACGTGGTGGAAATCACTCCCGCCGGTTATTGCGTGATGACTCTGCAGGGAGAGTCACTGAATCGCCAGGAACGCATCAGTCAACTTTCACCAGAAACCGCAGAACTCGGTCTTTACGACCACTATATGCAAAAGGAGATTGCGGAACAACCCCGCGCCCTGACGGATACGGTGGAGCCGATTCTGGACCAGGGTTTCACCCCCGACTTGTTTGGTGCAGGCGCTCGGGAATGTTTTTCCGGGGTGCGGAATGTCCTGATATTGGCCTGCGGCACCAGTTATCATGCGGCTCTGGTGGCCTGTTACTGGGTGGAGGCCATTGCGCGTATCCCCTGTCGTGCGGAAATCGCCAGCGAATATCGCTATCGGACTTCAGTGCCCGATTCGGCAACCTTGGTGATGACCATTTCCCAGTCGGGAGAAACGGCGGATACCCTGGCCGCCCTGAAACATGCCCAATCCCTAGGAATGCATCATTCCCTGGCCATTTGCAACGTGCCGGAAAGTGCATTGGTGCGCCAATCCACGTTTTCTTTCCTGACCCGTGCCGGGATGGAAATCGGGGTGGCCTCCACCAAGGCCTTCACCACCCAACTGGTGGCCCTGTTTGCCTTGGCGGTGACGCTGGCCAAGGCGCGTCAGGGTTTGACCGAAGCGGCAGAGGCGGCGTATCTCGATGCCCTGCGACGTCTGCCCAACAAGGTGCAGCACGTGTTGAATCTGGAACCCCAGTTGCGGCTCTGGGCCGAACGTTTCTGTCACAAACAGCATGCCCTCTTCCTGGGCCGTGGGGCCCATTACCCCATCGCTCTGGAGGGATCGCTCAAACTCAAGGAAATTTCCTACATCCATGCCGAAGCCTATGCGGCTGGAGAACTCAAGCATGGACCGCTGGCCTTGGTGGATGGAGACATGCCGGTGGTGGCCGTGGCCCCCAACGACGATCTGCTCGAGAAACTCAAATCCAATCTGCAGGAGGTGCGCGCTCGGGGGGGGGAATTGTACGTGTTGGCAGACAATGACAGCCATTTTTCCCCTTCCGAGGGGATTCATGTGATTCGGCTTCCGGACCATGAAGGTATCCTGAGTCCGGTGGTCCACGTGGTGCCTCTGCAACTGCTGGCCTACCATACCGCGTGCCTGCGGGGAGCCGATGTGGACAAACCCCGCAATTTGGCCAAGAGCGTGACGGTGGAATGAAGAGGGAAACGTTGACTTTGACCCGGCCGGATGATTGGCATCTGCATCTGCGCGAGGGAGCGATGTTGCGCGCGGTAGTCCCGCCTTCGGCACGGGTATTTGGACGCATCATGGCCATGCCCAACCTCAACCCCCCGGTGACTACGGTGGTACGGGCGTACGCTTATCGGGAGCGCATTCTGGCGGCTTTGCCGGAGGATGCAGGGTGTACCCCTCTGCTCTCCCTGTATCTGACGGAATCGACGGCACCGGATGAAGTGGAAGCTGCGCGGGCCAGTGGGTTCGTGGTGGGCTTCAAGTACTATCCGCAAGGAGCCACGACGCATTCGGATGCGGGGGTGCGCGACCTGAAGCGGTGTGATGGGGTGTTGAAGGCTTTGGCGGAGACGGGGATGCCTCTGCAGGTCCATGGGGAAGTGACCGATCCTGGCGTGGATGTTTTTGACCGTGAGGCCGTATTCATCGAGCGAGAGTTGATCCCCTTGCTGGACCGTCATCCAGATTTGCGCGTGGTGTTTGAACACATCACCACGCGTGCCGCCGTGGATTTCGTTCGGCAAGCCGGTGCCGGGGTGGCGGCAACGGTGACCCCCCAGCATTTGCTCTATAACCGAAACGCGCTGTTTCAAGGCGGAATTCGACCCCATTACTACTGCCTGCCGGTGCTCAAGAGGGAAGAGCACCGGCAGGCGTTGTGCGCCATCGTGGCCCAGGGGCACCCCCGTTTCTTTCTGGGTACCGACAGCGCGCCCCATGAACGGCAGAGCAAGGAAACCGCCTGCGGTTGTGCCGGTATCTACAGTGCACCGGTGGCATTGCCGTTTTATGCGCACGTATTCGATGCCTTGGGGGCATTGGACAAACTGGAAGGGTTTGCCAGTCATTTCGGGGCCGATTTCTACCGTGTCCCCCGTAATTCCGAATCGGTGACCCTGATTCGCCAACCTTGGACGGTGCCTCTTACCCAAGGCTTTGAAGACCAAACCCTGGTTCCTCTGGGGGCGGGAGAAATTCTGGGCTGGCAGGTGCTTCCCTCTGGTAGAATGGGGCGGGGAAGTTGATTGGACAGTCGCCGCGGGATTCGTCCCGGGGAGGAAAGTCCGGGCTCCACAGAGCAGGATGCCGGCTAACGGCCGGAGGTCGCGAGGCCATGGAAAGTGATACAGAGACTTAAACCGCCCAAGCATCCGCAAGGATGACGGCAAGGGTGAAAAGGTGCGGTAAGAGCGCACCGCGGAGGCGGCAACGCTGACGGCAAGTTAAACCCCATCCGGAGCAAGACCAAATAGGGAAGCATTGGCGTGGCTCGCGCCGCTTCCGGGTAGGTTGCTGGAGCCGTCAGGTAACTGACGGCCTAGAGGAATGACTGTCCTCGACAGAACCCGGCTTACAGATCGACTTTCCCACCTTCTTTACTTTGGGTTCAGTGATCGGATTTCGTGGGGGAACTGCACTTTTTGCAGTCCTTGCCTGCGCAATGAGAGCTGAAAAAAACACGACGTACCGAGTAAACGAGGGCGGCCGCCACGATGGCCAGGGTGATCAGGGTATCCCACATGGTTATTCTCCTGTGAACGCCAATGCGACATGATAGGTAATGAACGCCCCTCCGTAAGCCAGTCCGAAGAGGTAGGCGAGCATGAGAGAGGGGATTCGCCAGGAGCCGGTTTCACGCCGTACCGCACTCAAGGTGGCGACGCATTGGGGGGCATAGACGTACCAGGCCAGCAAGGCCAGGGCCGTCGGCAAACTCCAGGAATGAGCGAGCACGGGGGCGAGCGCATCGCTGACGCTGTTGCCCCCTTCCCCCGACAGGGAATAAACCGTACCCAATGCCCCTACCGCCACTTCCCGGGCGACCATTCCTGGAATCAGCGCAATACAGATTTGCCAGTTGAATCCGATGGGCGCAAAAAAAACCCCGAGGACCTGGCCGATCATGCCTGCAAAACTGTGGCGGATGGCGGGGCCGACCAGACCCTCGGGAGGGGGAGGGAAAGCACTTAAAAACCAGATGACGACGGTGATGGGCAGGATGATGGTGCCCGTGCGCGTGACGAACAGAGCCCCCCGTTCTACCAGGCCCATGACCAGATTGCGCAGGTTGGGCAAGCGGTAGGCAGGGAGCTCCATCATCAAGGCCTGGTAACGATGACGGGTACGTTGTTTCATGATCAGGGCAATGCCCATGGCCGAAAGGATTCCGGCGCAGTAAAGAAGGAACAGAACCACGCCTTGCAGGTTGAACAGGCCCAGCACCGGACGGTTGGGAATGAATGCTGAAATCAACAGGGCGTAGACGGGAAGACGGGCCGAACACGTCATCAGGGGCGCAATCAGGATGGTGGTCAGGCGATCCTTTGGATTTTGAATGGTGCGCGTGGCCATGATGCCGGGAATGGCACAGGCAAAACTTGACAGAAGCGGGATGAAGGAACGTCCGGACAAACCGACAGTCCCCATGACGCGGTCCAGCAGAAAAGCAGCCCGAGGCAGGTAGCCCGAGTCCTCCAAAGCCAGGATGAAGGCGAACAGGATCAGGATTTGGGGCAGGAACATCAATACGCTGCCGGCACCATTCAGGACTCCATCGGCCAGAAGGCTGCGCAACAGGCCCGCAGGCAAGATTTGGTGCACCCAGTTCACGGCCATCCCGACCATTCCCTTGATCAGGTCCATGGGAATGGTGGCCCAGGTGAAAACCGCCTGAAAAGTCAGGAACAGGACCAGGGCGAGAATGAGCATTCCCCACAAGGGGTGCATGATCACCCGATCGATACGCTCGTTCCAGTGGTCATCGCGCTTCGATTCATCACAGGTCGCTGCCAGAATGGTGCGTACGCGCAACTGAAGGGACTGTAGTTCCTGAGGGTTCGGATCTTTCCAGGCAATGGATCTGGCAGGGACGGCGAAAGGCGTGTTTTGGTCGATGAAAGCCACCAGATTCGCTGCGCCTCCACTGTCCACTGCGACGGTTTCCACCACGGGCAGATCGAGTTCGCGGGACAAGGCGGGAACATCGATGAGAATGCCATGGCTGCGCGCCAGATCCATCATGTTGAGGGCCAGAACCAGAGGGCGGCCCAGGCGTTTCAGTTCCAGCACCAGGCGCAGGTGCAGGCGCAGGTTGGTGGCATCCACCACGCAGACCAGTAATTCCGGCGGGGTTTCCTCCGCTAATTGGCCCAGGACGGCCCGGCGTGTGATGGATTCATCGAGAGAAGTGGGGGTCAGGCTATAAGTGCCTGGCAAGTCCACGATTTGAATTCGTTTGCCTCGAGGTGAAGTGAGAAACCCTTCCTTGCGCTCCACGGTGACGCCTGCGTAGTTGGCCACTTTTTGATGGCTTCCCGTGAGCCGGTTGAACAGGGCGGTTTTCCCGCAATTAGGGGCTCCGACCAGTGCGGCAACCGTGGAATGACTCATGCGTCGTCCCGGATGACTTTGATTGCTGCCGCTTCGGTTCTGCGCAAGGCGAAAGTGGAATTTCCCACCCGTACGGCAATGGGATCGCCGCTGGGGAAACCGCGTCGGATCACACGCAGATGCTCTCCAGGGATGAAGCCCAGTTCCACGAGGCGGCGCACGCCATCCTCGCCCAGACGGACGTCTGCTCCTTCGTCCAGGCTGACCTGGGTGATGGTGCCGGATTCTCCTGGAGCCATATGGGTGACGCGAAAGATTCTATTCTTCATGAAATGCACAAGCCCCCTCTGGAGAGATTTTAAACGAGAATGCTTCCTATTTGCAAGTTCAGAGTCTGCCCTGTAAAAAATGGTTCCCATCCTTCGGTTTTTTGAGAGATTTCTCCCTTGACCGGCATCATGGCTTAGCCTATAGTGGCGAAAAGTAGGAATTAATGGGAATTTGTGGGGGGAACTTTTCCGGTTGGGGGGTGTGTGTTCCAAGGGCCATCAGAAATCAGCCTGGATTCCAAAGGACGGCTGGCGATTCCCACTCGCTACCGCGAGATTCTTCGTGCCCAATCGGAAGGGCAACTGGTGATTACTGCCCATCCTCATCGTTGCCTTCTCCTCTATCCTCGTCCCGCCTGGGAACCCATTCGGGACGCCATCATGAAAACTTCTGGTTTGGATCGTCAAACGACTTTGCTTCAGGGGTTATTGGTGGGGCATGCCGATGATGTGGAAATGGACAGTGCCGGACGGGTATTGGTGTCCCCGGCCTTGCGTCGTTTTTCACGCATCGAGCGGGAAGTGATGATGTTTGGACAGGGCAGTCACTTCAAATTATGGGCGCCGACTGCCTGGGAAGAACAATTTGCCGAAATCGAGCGTCTGGGGGCCGGTTTGGTGCCCGTTGGCCTGGAATCCCTTTCTTTCTGATTCTCATGGTCCAGTCATTCAATTCAGACAGTCATCACAGTGTCCTGCTCCAGGAAGCGGTGCAGGCGCTCAACCTGCGTCCGGGGGGTATTTATGTGGATGGTACCTTTGGACGCGGCGGGCACAGTCAGCGCATTTTGCAGGAAATGGCTCCAACCGGCCAAGTCGTGGCGCTGGATCGGGACCCGGCGGCCATCGCCGCAGGCCGACGAGCACTGCAGGATTCCCGCATGACTCTACGTCAGGCACGATTCTCCCAACTGGAAGACGTCCTTCTTTCCCTGGAGGTCACAGAGGTGGACGGAATACTTCTGGATCTGGGGGTATCTTCACCCCAACTGGATCAGGCCGAGCGCGGATTCAGCTTCCGTCAGGAAGGTCCCCTCGATATGCGGATGGATCCGGGCGAAGGGATGACGGCCGCTGTCTGGCTCAACCAGGTGGGTGAAAAAGAACTGGCCGAGGTCATTCACACGCTGGGCGAGGAGCGTTTCGCCCGCCAGGTGGCCCGCGCCATCATTCGGGCCCGTGACCAGCGACCACTCGAAACTACGCGCCAACTGGCTCAGATCGTGGCCACGGCCGTGCACACGCGGGAAGTAGGGCAGGACCCGGCGACGCGTACATTTCAGGCAATTCGCCTGCATATCAACCGCGAACTGGATGAATTGGCGGCGGTGCTTCCCCAGGCCATGCATGTGTTGAAGAGCGGGGGGCGTCTGGTCATCATCAGTTTTCATTCGCTTGAAGACCGGATGGTCAAACAGTATTTTCAGAGGCACTCTCGCCCGCCAGAGATTCCTCGGGGTATGGCCGTGCGCGAATCCGACCGGCCTGCACCGCCGTTGCGTTTGGTGGGACGGGCCCAACGTGCCAGTCGGGTTGAAGTGGCCCGTAATCCACGCAGCCGGAGTGCCATTCTGCGCGTCGCGGAAAGGACGGGCGCATGACACGACGGGATGGACTGCTCTTTCTGTTGGTCATGAGTCTGGCTTTGGGCGTGATCCAGAGCCAGCAGGAGACTCGCCGTCGGTATATCGATTTGCAACAGGAAAAGGACCATCAGGTGCAGTTGCAAACCGAGGGCGATCAGTTGCAGATCGAGGAGGGCACGCTCTCCGCCAGCCATCGCATCGAAGCGCATGCCTTGCATGAACTCGGCATGCAGTTGCCCACCCCTGCCCAGAAACATTTGCTGGTGGTGGCTCCGCTGAGCGGGGGTGAGACACGATGAAGGTGCGCAAGGGGATTCCCAAGGTCGGGAAACTGGAAATTCGATTGGAACGCTGGCGTTCCTTCCTGATCCAGGGGCTGTTGTTGAGTGGTTTTCTGGTGTTGGGCATGCGTGCCTTCTGGTTGCAGGGGATACATGCGGGTTTTCTGCAACAGAAAGGTGAAGAGCGGTACAGCCGGGTTTTGTCGATTCCCGCCAGCCGGGGCATCATTCGGGACCGCAATGGACAGGCTCTGGCCATCAGTATTCCCGCCGTATCGGTTTGGGCCAATCGTGAGGATCTCGAGATCGATGAGGCCCAACGCCGCGCGCTGGCTCATTGTTTGAACGAAAATCCGGCGGAAATTGCACGCCGTTTGAAAGGCGAGGACGGAGTCGTCTACCTGAAACGGCAATTGCCGCTCGATGAGGCCAAGCGCGTGATGGATCTCAAGATCCCCGGGATCTATCTGCAGCATGGTTTTCATCGAGCCTATCCAAAATCCAGTGAAATGGCACATCTGGTGGGCTTTACGGATGCGGATGACAAGGGTCAGGAAGGGGTGGAACTGACGTATCAGGCACAACTCGAGGGACTGGCGGGCGCGCGCCGGGTGATTCGGGATCGGGCAGGGCATGTGATCGAAGATGTGGAAAACATTCGCTCGCCGCGCCAGGGACAAGATGTCTCGCTGAGCGTGGATGCCCGCATCCAGCATCTGGCCGCGCGTGAACTTCAGCGGGCCGTTGAATCCAGTCATGCCAAGGCTGGGGCCATCGTGGTGCTGGACAGTCGTACCGGGGAAGTGTTGGCATTGGTCAACAGCCCTGACTATGATCCCAATCAACGCGGGGGATTGTCGGGGGCGGAATTACGCAACCGCGCCATTACGGATACCTATGAACCGGGTTCGACCATCAAACCCTTTACCATTGCTGCGGCCCTGGAAGCGGGCAAGGTTCGACCCGACACGGTCATTTCAACCCATGGAGGCGTATTGGCCATCGCCAATCATCTGATTCATGATGATCATGTGGCTGAATCTTATACCGTCTCCGAAGTCATCGAACATTCCAGCAATGTGGGTGCAGCACGGATTGCCCTGGATCTGCCCCCGGTAACCCTGTGGGACCTCTTTACGGATGTGGGCTTTGGTCAGAAACCCCGTCTCGGCTTTCCCGGAGAGGCCGGGGGAAGGCTGCGCCCCTATCAGAACTGGAAACCCATCGAACAAGCGACGATGGCCTTTGGCAATGGCATGACCGTGAGTTTGGTGCAAATGGCGCGGGCTTATACGGTATTTCCCAATGAGGGGATCTTGCGCCCTCTTTCCTTGATCAAGGTCAGCGCCATCCCTTCAGGGCGTTCAGTATTGTCCGTGCGCACGGCACGGGAAGTCACGGCAATGCTCGAAACCGTGGTGAGTGCAGAAGGAACGGCTCCTGAGGCACGGGTCGCAGGCTATCGGGTGGCAGGTAAGACCGGTACGGCCCATAAAGTCGCACGGGGACATTATGTGAACAAGTATGTGGCGTCCTTCATCGGTTTTGCGCCTGTCTCTGCACCGCGCATCGTGGTGGCGGTCATGATCGATGAACCGTCGGGGAACCGTTACTATGGGGGGCAGGTGGCGGCGCCAGTATTTTCTGCGCTGACCGGCGAAATCATGCAACTTCTGGACATTCCGCCCGATGCGCCGGAGCCCCCCATCATGGCCAGTTCACCTGGTTCCGTCGGGGGACGTACATGATCCTCTCCAAAGAAACCGTGCAAACGGCGGGCCTGGACGGAGAGAATTTCGCCAGGCCCGAACCCGTTTGGGTTGAGGGAATGCGTTGCCTGGACCTGTGCTTGGACAGTCGGCAGGTCCACGCCGGAGGAACTTTTGTGGCTTATCCCGGAGAAGTTCGGGATGGACGACAGTACATTCCAGAGGCCATTGCGCGCGGTGCGGCCAATGTGTTGTGGGAAAGTGACCATTTTGAATGGAAGGGCGGGTGGTCTGTCCCTCATCGTCCCGTATCGGGACTGCGGAGTCAGATCAGTGCTCTGGCGGGACAACAATGGGGACACCCTTCCCGCTCATTGCGGGTTACCGGAGTGACGGGGACCAATGGAAAAACCACCTGTAGTCACTGGTTGGCGCAACTACTGGAACGACAGGGACGCTCCAGCGCAGTGATCGGTACGTTGGGAAACGGTTTTCCGGGAAAATTGATGCCCACGACCCATACGACCCCCGACCCCATCCAGTTACAGGAATGGTTGGCGCGAGTACGGGATCTGGGCGCGCAACAGTGCGTCATGGAAGTGTCGTCTCATGCGCTGGCGCAGGAACGGGTGGCCGGGGTCACCTTCTGCGGGGCGATCTTTACCAATTTGACACGGGATCATCTGGATTACCACGGGACGCTGGAGGCTTACGGGGAAGCCAAAGCGCGTCTTTTTCATGCCTTCGATCTCGATTATGCCGTGCTCAATCTGGATGACCCTTTTGCGCAAACACTTTACACGCAAGGAAGGGCCACGAACCGGGTGATCGGTTATACGCGCGGAACGGCACGGGTAGATCTGCCGATCGATCGGCTGGTGGCCGGTTCCGTTCGCTGGGCCCTTCAGGGAGTGAGTTTCGAACTTGTCAGTCCCTGGGGAAAGGCGCATATCGAGGCCCCCATCCTTGGAGACTATAACCTGTCCAATTTGCTCGCCGTGCTGGGCGCGGCCTTGATGGAAGGGATTCCCCTGGCGGCATTGGCAGAATCCACTCCGCATCTGGTGGCGCCGGCAGGGCGCATGCAGGGTTTCGGGGGAGGGACTCATCCATGGGTGGTGGTGGATTATGCCCATACTCCCGATGCACTGAGTCAAGCACTGGAAACCTTGCGCAGTCGGGTGGCGCGGGGGGGGGAACTATGGGTGGTCTTCGGGTGCGGGGGTGAACGGGACGAGGGTAAACGGCCGTTGATGGGACGTGCGGCAGAACAGGGGGCAGAGCGGGTCGTCCTGACCAGCGACAATCCGCGCGATGAAGATCCCCGGCATATTCTCCAGCAGATCGAAAAGGGGATGGAGACCCCGGCTTTTCTCATCGAGGAAGATCGGGCCAAAGCCATTCAGAGTACGTTGACGGCGGCCCGTTCCGGGGATGTCGTGTTGATCGCGGGAAAGGGGCATGAAACGGTGCAGATTCTGGCACGGGGTGAAGCGAGGCCGTTCAGTGATGTGCAGATCGTCCAGGCATGGCTGGAGGATCGTTCATGAACTGGACCTGGCACGAGGTGGTCCATCTTCTGGGGGGGGTGCCCAAGGGCGGCAATCCGGAGTTGTTGCGGATCAGTACCGACAGTCGGGACTGTGGGCCGGGGGACCTGTTCATCGCCATCAAGGGGGAATTTTTTGATGGGCACGACTTTTTGGAAGAGGTGCGTGCCCGAGGTGTGGCTGGGGCCATCATCGAACGTGATGTTCTGGCAGTACGGGATTGGGACTGCTGCTGGCGGACGGATTCGACGCGCGCGGCATTGGCACGACTGGCGCGAGCCCGGCGTCGCCAGTTCGATCCGCGCGTGGTGGCGGTGACGGGAAGTAATGGCAAGACCACCGTCAAGGAAATGGTGGCGGCCATTCTTCGTGCTTTTGACCCCGCTGGGGCGCAAGCCGTGTGGGCAACTCCGGGAAATTTCAACAATGACATCGGCTTGCCGTTGACTTTGTTGGCTCTGCGTCCCGAACACCGCTGGGCGGTCATCGAGATGGGCATGAATCATGCCGGCGAAATTGCCCAGTTGACCCGTATCGCCGAACCGGATGTGGCGGTGGTCACCAATGTACAGCGCGCTCATCTGGGACACTTGGGTTCTTTGGTAGAAATTGCGCGGGCCAAGGGAGAAGTCTTTGAAGGGTTGGGCACCAGAGGAGTGGCGGTTCTTCCGGAAAGTGGGCCCCATGGCACGGTGCTGCGAAGCGCGGCGGCCTCCCATGAAATGTTGACTTTTGGTTTTGAAGAGAATGCGAACGTGCGCGGGGAATTTGACCGAGGGTTGTTGCACATTCATGGGCCGGCGGAATCCGTGACTGTGCGTTTGCAGGTTCCGGGACAACATAATCAGAAAAATGCCTTGGCGGCCACAGCGGTTGCCTTGGCCCTGAAGGTGGACATGGGGGCCGTGCAGCGGGGTCTGGAAGGTTTTGCGGGGATACCAGGGCGCTTGCAAAGCCGTTTTTCTTCTTTGGGGGCCCTCATTCTGGATGATACCTACAATGCCAACCCGGATTCGGTACAAGCGGCTTTGGATGTTTTGGCCCAGCGTTCGGGACGAAGGATTTTTGTGCTGGGAGATCTGGGTGAGTTGGGACCCGAGGGGCCCGCGCTCCATGCGGAAGTGGGTCAGTTGGCGCGTACTTTGGGGATCGATGAATTCTATACGCTGGGAAATCTGGCACGGGAAGCCAGTTTGGCATTTGGGCCCTCTGCTCGGCATGAAACGGATGCCCGGCATCTGGTTCAGGTGCTTCGTCCTCAACTGAACGCGGATACGGTGGTATTGGTCAAGGGATCGCGTTTCATGCGCATGGAAGAGATCGTCGAGGGATTGATTCAATGAATGTTTATCAGGGAAACGCTTCATGTTACTGGCATTGACCCACTGGCTGGCAGCCAGCGTGAGGGGATTTCACGTATTCGAGTATCTGACTCTCAGAGCGGTGCTGGCAACCCTGACCTCTCTGGGGATATCCTTTCTGTTTGGACCTGCCATGATTCGTCAGTTGACGGCGTACAAGATTGGACAAGCGGTACGCAGCGATGGGCCCCAGACCCATTTGGCCAAAAGCGGCACGCCGACCATGGGCGGCGCTCTGATTTTGGTGGCGATCTCTGTCACGACGGTACTCTGGGCTGATTTGACCAATCGTTACATCTGGCTGGTATTGTTGACTTTGCTGGGCTATGGGGCCGTGGGTTGGGTGGATGACTACCGCAAGGTGGTTCATCGCAATCCCAAGGGACTGTCTGCCAAAGCCAAGTATTTTTGGCAATCCCTCATTGCGGTGGTCGTGTCGGTCGCTTTGCTGAAAATGGCGGCCACACCGGCGGAAACCGAACTCATCGTGCCCTTTTTCAAAACGGTGGCTTTGCCCCTGGGTGGGGTGGGATTCGTGATTCTGACGTATTTTGTCATCGTGGGCACCAGCAATGCGGTCAATCTGACCGATGGTCTGGATGGTTTGGCCATACTCCCCACTGCCATGATTTCAGGGGCTTTGGCCATATTTGCCTACGTGGCCGGCAATAAGGTGTTTGCGGGTTATTTGGGCTTTCCCAGTATTCCGGGGGCGGGTGAACTGGTGATTTTTTGTGCCGCCATGACGGGAGCAGGACTGGGATTTCTGTGGTTCAATGCCTATCCGGCCGAGGTTTTCATGGGGGATGTGGGCGCTCTGGCTTTGGGAGGGGCTTTGGGTCTGGTGGCGGTGATCGTACGACAGGAAATCGTGTTGTTCGTGATGGGTGGCGTATTCGTGCTGGAAACCCTGTCGGTGGTATTGCAGGTGGCATCCTTCAAATTGACGGGCACGCGCATCTTCCGCATGGCGCCCATCCATCATCATTTTGAACTGAAGGGTTGGAAAGAAAACCAGGTGGTGGTGCGTTTCTGGATCATTACCACGGTATTGGTTTTGGCCGGCCTTTCCACTCTCAAGATTCGCTGATCATGACAGACCCCCTCTTTCATTCCTTGCTGCCTGCGGGTCACCGGGTCCTGGTTCTGGGACTGGGCGACACGGGGTGGGCCGCTGTGCGCTGGTTGCTACAGCACGGGTATCGCGTACGCGTGGCCGATACGCGCGTCCAGCCTCCCTACCGCCGGGTTCTGGAAGAAACGTATCCAGGCGTGGAGTTTTCGGGCGGTCCCTGGCAGGACAGTTTGTTTCAGGGGATCGATTGGGTAGTCGTCAGTCCTGGAGTCGCGCTGGATGATCCCTTGATTCATGAGTGGCGTGCGCGTGGGATGTCTTTTCTGGGCGATGTGGAGGTGGCGGCCCGGGTCTTGGCGCGGCACCCCCGGCGCCCAAGAATTCTGGCGGTTACGGGAGCCAACGGGAAAAGCACGGTGGTCACCTTGTTGGGTGATCTGGCCCGAGCACAGAACTTGCGCACGGTCGTGGCAGGGAATATCGGGATTCCCTTGCTCGAGGTCTTGATGACTTCGCCATGGCCTGAAGTGTTGGTGCTGGAATTGTCCAGTTTCCAACTGGAAACCCTCTCCTCCCTGTCCCCGGACAGTGCCGTGGTCCTGAATGTGAGCGAAGATCATATGGATCGTTATCCGGACATGGCGACCTACGCTGCGACGAAGGCACGCATCTATCAGGGGTGTGAAAACCCGGTGGGGAATCGGCAGGATCCCTGGGTGCAAGCCATGATTTCCGCCGGGACCCCGACTTTTGGCCTGGATGCTCCCGTCAATGCAGAGGATTGGGGGGTTGTCCTGAACGATGGGGAGCGCGGGTTGGTGCAAGGGAATCGTTGGGTCCTGCGCCGTTCCGAAGTACCTTTGCGGGGGGAACATAATGTGGCCAATGTATTGGCCGCATTGGCCATGGGACAGGCCTTGGGGTGGGCGGAACCGGCCATGCTGGCTGCCATCAAGGAATTTCGGGGGTTGCCGCATCGCATGGAATGGGTGGCCGATGTGGGGGGGGTGCGTTTCTTCGATGATTCGAAAGGCACCAATGTGGGGGCCACCGTGGCCGCCTTGAAGGGCGAGGATGCGCCGGTAGTACTGATTGCGGGCGGGGACGGCAAGGGCCAGGATTTTTCTCCCTTGCGTTCGGCGGTGGCGACTCATGCCCGGGCAGTGGTGTTGATTGGGCGGGATGGCGCACGGATCGACGAGGTGCTCGAAGGACTTGCCGTTCCGCGTATCTTTGCGGCCGACCTGCAGGATGCCGTACAGCGGGCCTTTGCCCTGGCGCGACCGGGAGAGAGCGTGCTGATGTCTCCGGCCTGTGCGAGTTTCGATATGTTTCGCAATTACCTCCATCGTGCGGAAGTTTATTGTGCGGCGGTGCATGACCTGGCTCGGAGTGAGGAGGGGAAACGGTCATGAAGCGCTTCAATATCCCGTTTGGAAACGCGGTACAGTCAGAGTTTGATCTGCCCCTCCTGTGGGTCATCATGACCTTGCTGGCTTTCGGGATGGTCATGGTATATTCGGCCTCCATCGCCAGCGCGGAAGCCGATCGCCACCTGGGGTTTCGCTCCACGTATTTTTTTGTTCGTCAGGCCCTGTATGTGGGAGCCGCCCTTCTGGCAGGGTGGGCTGCATTTCAGGTACCCCTGGAACGCTGGAAACGATATGCCCTCCCGCTGTTTGGGGTGGGAGCGCTGGGGCTGTTGCTCGTACTGATCCCTGGCGTGGGCAAGGAGGTCAATGGCAGTCGGCGCTGGCTGTCCTTTCTGGGATTTAATGTGCAACCATCGGAGTTCATGAAGTTTTTCGTGCTGGTTTATGCGGCGGATTATACGGCCCGCAAGGCTGCAGTCATGCATGATCTCAAGAAAGTGTTTTTTCCCATGTTGATCGTGATGTTTCTGGTGGGGTTGCTCCTGCTCAAGGAGCCCGACTTTGGAGCCTTCGTCGTGATGATCGGGATCGCGGGAGCGATACTCTTTCTGGGGGGGTTCGACGGGAAATGGTTTTTATTCCTCATGGTCCTGCTGGCCGTTGCCTTTGCTTTACTGATCGTCCTTTCTCCTTATCGTTTCAATCGGCTGATCTGGTTCTGGAATCCCTGGGCGGATCCTTTTGGCAAGGGGTATCAGTTGACTCACGCGCTGATCGCCTTTGGTCACGGGGGATTGTGGGGACTGGGGTTGGGGGCCAGTGTGGAAAAACAACTCTATCTGCCCGAGGCGCATACCGATTTCCTGATGGCGGTAATTGCCGAAGAACTGGGTTTTCTGGGGGTGCTGGTGACTCTGGGCTTGTTCTCTTTCCTGATTGTGCGGGCTTTTGCCATCGGGCGTCGTGCGGCTTCAATGGAACGTTATTTTGAGGCCTTGCTGGCGCAAGGCGTGGGGGTATGGTTTGCCCTCCAGAGTTTGGTCAATATGGGCGTCAATATGGGGCTTCTGCCCACCAAGGGGTTGACCTTGCCTCTGCTCAGTTATGGGGGAAGCGGGATCATGGCCAATGTGGTGACGTTGGCGGTGCTTTTGCGCATCGACCATGAGACTCGCCAAAAAATGATGCGCCGCGGAGGTCCGCGATGAGCCGTTGTGCGTTGATCATGGCAGGCGGTACCGGGGGACATGTTTTTCCAGCCCTGGCCTTGGCAGAACAACTGCGCACGCAGGGGTGGCGCGTGGTCTGGCTTGGCACGGCACAGGGGATGGAAGTGCAGTGGGTCAGCGCCGGTCACTTTCCTTTGGAAACCATCGCCATGGGTGGGGTGCGGGGCAAGGGATGGGGGCGGCGCCTATGGGCCCCTTTCATGGTGATGCGGGCCATTTTTCAAAGCATGGGGGCCATCTTGCGTCAACGTCCTCATGTGGTGATTGGATTCGGTGGCTATGTGGCCTTGCCGGGGGGGCTGGCGGCAGTATTGCTGCGCCTGCCCCTGCTCATTCATGAACAGAATGCCGTGGCGGGTTTGACCAATCGCCTCCTGGGGCGTTTGGCCCAAAAGGTTTTCGAAGGGTTTCCGGGGTCATTCCGGCAGCCATCGGGCCACCCTCTGGCGTCTTGGTTGGGGTGTCCCAAGGTCGTGGAGACGGTGGGCAACCCAGTGCGGCGCACGATTATCGATCTGCCTGAACCCCGTTTGCGGTTTGCGCCACGCCGAGGTAACTTGCGGTTGCTGGTGCTGGGCGGCAGTCAGGGAGCCCAGGCCTTGAATCAGTGGATTCCGCGCGCCCTGGCTTTGATTCCTCCGGCAGAACGACCCATGGTGGTTCATCAAGGGGGGGTACGTCATCAGACCGAACTGGAAGCCAATTACCGGGAAATGGGCGTGCAAGGGGATTTGCGTCCCTTCATCGAGGACATGGCGGCGGCCTACGCCGAGTGTGATTTGGTGATTTGTCGGGCGGGTGCCCTGACCCTGGCCGAGTTGACGGCTGCAGGTGTGGGGAGCGTGTTGGTGCCCTATCCGGCGGCAGTGGATGATCACCAGACGGCCAATGCACGTTTTCTGGAAAGTGCAGGGGCTGCCTGTCTGTGGCCTCAGACGCAATTGGAAGCCGCTGCTCTGGCGCAGTGGTTGCAAAGCCAGACCCGCCTTCTATTGCTGGACATGGCTGATGCGGCTCGTCGCCTCTTTCAGGGGGCGGCAGTGGCGCGTCTGAGTCAGGTCTGTGAGGAGATGGCAGGATGAGACACCGAATTCAGCACGTGCATTTTGTGGGGATTGGTGGCGCAGGCATGAGTGGCATCGCCGAAGTGTTGCTCAATCTGGGGTATGAAGTGACGGGGAGCGATGTCCTCCAGAACCCGGCCACTCGACGCCTTGCCGGACTGGGCGCACGGGTCTGGTTGGGACATGAGGCGGGACACATCGAGGGGGCCGATGTGGTGGTCACG
Organism: Pseudomonadota bacterium; assembly: GCA_021805445.1. Lineage (GTDB taxonomy): Bacteria > Pseudomonadota > Gammaproteobacteria > Burkholderiales > Ferrovaceae > Ferrovum. Next base: position 135,518 of record JAJZFH010000049.1, on the reverse strand, counting down.
TCGACCGCCGTCCTGCCGGACAATCCGGAATTGACGGCAGCGCGGGCGATTCAGATCCCCGTGGTTCCACGCGCACTCATGCTCGCGGAATTGATGCGTTTGCGCAAAGGGATCGCAGTGGCCGGGACCCATGGAAAAACCACGACCACCAGTCTGGTGGCCAGCGTGTTGTCTGAAGCGGGGCTGGATCCCACCTTCGTGATCGGGGGAAAGTTGAACAGTGCCGGTACCCACGCGGCATTGGGCGCCGGTGAGTTCATGGTGGTGGAAGCGGATGAGTCCGATGGTTCTTTTCTGCTGCTGCAACCAGTCATGGCGGTGGTCACCAATATTGATCGGGACCACATGGAAACCTATGACCATGATTTCGATCAGTTGCAGACTTCCTTTCTGAAGTTCCTCGAACATTTGCCCTTTTATGGGTTGGCCGTGCTCTGTGTGGAGGATCCTGTCGTACGCGCTCTGGTGGGACGGGTGGGTAGGCCGGTACGGACCTACGGGTTTGGTCCGGAAGCTCAGATCCGGGCTGTCGATGTGCGCGCCGAAGCAGGAGGAATGCATTTTGGGGTGGAACTGCGCCTGGCTCGGGACGGTACGATGGAACGTCGTCTGGAGGTGTTCCTGGCTTTACCGGGGCGACATAACGTACTGAACGCCTTGGCTGCCATTGCGGTAGCCATTGAAGTGAACGCAGCCTATCCGGCCATTGTGCGCGCGCTTGCTTCTTTCAAGGGAGTGGGGCGGCGTTTTCAGCGCTATGGTGATCTGCCTCTGCCGCAAGGGGGGGTCATCACTCTGGTGGATGACTATGGGCATCATCCGGCAGAAATGGCCGCCACTTTGGAAGCAGCACGGGGAGCTTTTCCGGGGAGACGTCTGGTACTGGCTTTTCAACCCCACCGTTATACCCGTACCCGTGATCGCTTTGCAGAATTCGTGCAGGTGCTGAGGGAGGTCGAACAGGTCGTTCTGGCCCCCGTTTATGCGGCGGGTGAAACGCCCATTCCGGGGGTGGATTCTTTGGCCTTGGCACAGACCTTGGCGCAGAAAGGAGTCGTGGTGGCTGCGGGGATGGACGTCATGGGGGATCTGGTACTGGAGCGGGTACGTGCCGGGGATGTGGTGATCACCATGGGCGCGGGAAACATCAGCCAACTCCCCGGACAGTTATGTGAACGCCTGGGTGGAGGAACGCACGCATGATGCCGGCACATCAGGTGGCTTTGGGTGAATTGCGGCGGAATGAACCCATGAACCAACACGTCACCTGGCGTGCCGGGGGGAGGGCCCGCCAATTCTATCGGCCCCGCCACCGGGAGGACTTTCTGGAATTTCTGCACGCCCGACCAGCGCAGGAGACTCTGTTTTTGCTCGGACTGGGCAGTAATCTACTGGTGCGGGAAGGGGGCATCGATGCGACCGTGGTTCAAATGCATGGCGCGTTGAAGGAAGTGACGTGGGAAGAAAAAGGTTGCCTAAGGATCGAAGCCGGCGTTCCTGCCCCTAAAGTGGCTCGCTTGGCGGCCCGCGCCGGATGCGCGGGCGCGGAGTTTCTGGCCGGGATACCGGGCACGATGGGGGGGGTGTTGGCCATGAACGCGGGATGTTATGGGGCAGAGATCTGGAACTTCGTGCACCAGGTGGAAACTGTGGATCGACAGGGCGAATTGCGGTGGCGAACTCCTGCCGATTACGACATCGGTTATCGCTCGGTCTGTCTCCGGGAAGAATGCCGGAAAGGCGTTGAAGAATGGTTTTTGTCTGCGTTGCTGCGTTTTCCGGCGGGGGATGCCGAAACTGCCAAGACGCGCATCCGCTCTCTACTGGCGCAGCGGGTGGCGGATCAACCCTTGGAATTCCCCAACGCCGGCTCGGTCTTTCGGAATCCGGTCGGGGATTACGCGGCACGCCTCATCGAATGTTGTGGTCTCAAGGGAAAGCGTATCGGGGGGGCTGAAGTGTCCTGGAAACATGCCAATTTCATTGTCAACCAGGGGCAGGCAACGGCAACGGACATAGAAGCACTGATTGCAGAGATGCAGTCCCGGATTCTGGCGGAAAAGGGCGTGCGTCTGCACCCGGAAGTGCGCATCGTGGGAGAAAGGTCATGAATCAGGAAGCGAGGAGAGCGAAGTGGCGGTAAGCGGTATTTCCTGGGACAAGAACTCGGGGACAAAAAGCGAGTCGAGACACTCTGGCCAGCCAGGTTTGTCCCGACGGCGTTCCACACCGGAAACATCGGGCTTTCTGGAGCGGTGCCGGGGCTGGTTGGGTGCGCATCGACGCGGATTGGGGGTCGTGTGTCTCCTGCTGCTCTTTATCGTGGGGGTGAAACTGAGTCTGCACTGGGTGATTCATCGTCCCTTTTTTCGGATTCAGCACACGGTGATTCGTGGAAATCTGCATCAAGTCGATCAGGCATTGGTCGCCAAGGCGGTTCAACGGGTTCAGGGGGATTTCTTTACGGTGGATCTGGGGGCGGCGGCGGCAGAATTGAAAACCATCCCCTGGGTGCGGGCGGTTCATTTGCACAGGATCTGGCCCAACGCTCTGGAAGTCCAGGTGGAGGAACAAATCCCCGCCGCTTATTGGGGGGATGAAGGGCTGCTCAATATTTTTGGCGAGCCCTTTGTGGCGGACTATTTGGGGGAATTGCCTCATTTTGTGGGGCCGAGTGAGGCTGGCCCGGAAATGCTCCAGGCCTGGAATAAATTCAACCATGACCTCGAGCCGTTGGGACGGCATGTGGAAGGCATGGTGCTGAGCGAACGGGGCGCCTGGACATTGACGCTGGATGATGGTTCGCACTGGTTATTGGGGCGCGAGCCCAATGCGACACGCTGGCAACGCTTTTTGAAAGTTTGGCCCGAATTGCATCAAAATGGCGTGATCCCCGCAGGGGGCACCGTGGACTTGCGTTATGCCAATGGATTTACGGTGCGCGGTCCAAGACCTGTGTCAAAAGAGGACTGAGGAATGTTGACGACACATCGTGAAAACCGTTCTCTGATCGTGGCTCTGGACGTGGGTACCTCCAAGATCGTTGCGGTGGTGGCTGAAATCAATCCGGAGGGAACGGCTTACGAAATCATTGGATTCGGACAGGTCCCTTCCAAGGGTTTGCGCCGTGGTGTGGTCGTGGATATCGAGTTGGCTGTCCAATCCATCCAGCGCGTGCTTGAAGAAGCCGAGTTGATGGCCAATGTCAAAATTCGTGAAGTCATCACCGGAATTGCGGGAAGTCATGTCAGAAGCAAGAACAGCCACGGAATGGTGGCGATCCAGAACAAGGAAGTGACGCAGGGAGATGTGGAGCGGGTGTTGGAAACTGCACGTGCGGTCAATATTCCTAACGATGAACAAGTGCTGCATGTGCTGACTCAGGAATACATCATCGATGGTCAGGAAGATGTGCGCGAACCGGTGGGAATGAGCGGATTGCGTATGGAAGTGCGCGTGCACATCATCACGGGATCGGTCTCCGCGACTCAGAACATCATGCGGTGTATCCGGCGTTGTGGGCTGGAAGTGAGTGATTTGATCCTGCAGCCTCTGGCTTCTGCCCGGTCTGTGGTGACGCAGGATGAAAAGGATCTGGGTGTCTGTCTGGTGGACATCGGAGGGGGGACCACGGATATTGCGGTATTCGTCAAAGGCGCCATTCGTCATACCGCCGTGATTCCTTTGGGAGGGGACCAGATCACCAGCGATATTGCCATGGCTCTGCGCACCCCCCTGGCAGCGGCGGAGGAGATCAAGATTCAGCAGGGGTGTGCGTTGCGCCAACTGGCGGAAGGCGATCAGAAGGTGGCCGTTCCCGGGGTGGGAGAACGGGGAATGCGTCAGATGGCACGTCAGACTTTGGTGGAGGTGATCGAACCGCGGGTGGAAGAAATGTTCTCTCTGGTGCTGACCGAGTTGCGTACCAGTCGGCAGTTGGATCTGATTCCCTCCGGCGTGGTGCTGACGGGGGGCAGTAGTGCATTGGAAGGAATGCTGGAACTGGGGGAGGAGATTTTTCATGTTCCCGTGCGGTTGGGGGTGCCTTTTTACCGCGGACCGTTGGCGGATGTGGTGCGTAAGCCACAGTTTGCCACGGTCATGGGATTATTGGCTTTTGGCTTTGAGGAGCATCAGAAAGCGCAGGGGGGGCGATCCAGCCTCCTGACGCTGGGGGATTCCTGGGAACGAATCAAGCACTGGTTCAAAAGTTCATTTTGAGTGATCGAGTTGGGTACAATCTGCGGAGAGAGGTGAATCATGGCAAACTTTGAAATTCAGGAATGTCCGATGTCGGATGCGGTGATCAAGGTCATTGGCGTAGGGGGATGCGGCGGAAATGCCGTGGCCCATATGGTGGAACAGGGGGTGTCCGGGGTCGAATTCATTGCCATGAATACCGACAGTCAGGCACTGCGACGCAGTCGTGCGACCCATCAGGTACAGTTGGGTGAAATCCTTACCAAGGGATTGGGTGCCGGAGCGAATCCTGACGTGGGACGGCAAGCGGCCCTGGCGGATCGTGAACGGATCGCGGAAATGGTGTCCGGTGCAGATATGCTCTTCATCACTGCGGGGATGGGGGGAGGGACCGGGACCGGGGCTGCGCCCATTGTGGCCGAAATTGCCCGTGAAATGGGAATACTGACCGTTGCCGTGGTGACCAAACCTTTCGAGTTCGAAGGGCGACGCATGAAGTCGGCGCTCGAAGGGATCGAGCAATTGTCCCAGTATGTCGATTCGTTGATCATCATTCCCAATGAGAAATTGTTGCAGGTACTGGGCAATGAAGTGAGCATGCTGGAGGCCTATCACGCTGCCAACGATGTTCTTCAGGGAGCCGTGGCCGGGATTGCGGAAGTGATCAACTGTCCGGGTATGGTCAATGTGGACTTTGCCGATGTGCGTACGGTCATGTCGGAAATGGGCGTGGCCATGATGGGTTCTGCCAAGGTCGGCGGCATCGATCGGGCAAACATGGCGGCTCAACAGGCCATTGCCAGCCCCTTGCTGGAAGATGTGAACCTGACTGGGGCGCGCGGTGTGCTGGTGAATATCACGGCCAGCGCCGGCATGAAGCTGAAGGAAGTCCACGATGTCATGAACACGATCCGTTCCTTTACGGCGGAGGATGCCACGGTGATCTTTGGCAGCGTGGTCGATGAAACGATGGGGGATGAATTGCGGGTCACCATCGTGGCGACGGGCTTGGGGGGGAGTGCGCGGCGAGCGCAGAAGCCCTTGACCGTGGTCAGGACAGGGACGGATAATGCGCCGCTGATCCTGGGGCAGGAAGGAACCCACGCCTCTGTGATTCGCACGGCCCGCAACAGCCATAATGTGGTGGAAGCCATGCGCGAAAATGGCGTGGATCTCTACGATATCCCCGCTTTTCTCCGGAAGCAGGCAGATTAGTCGGAATAGAACCGTTTATACTGGGAGCATGGGACAACAGCGCACACTCAGATCTTCCGTCCGGACCAGCGGCGTGGGGCTCCATACAGGAGTCAAGGTGGAAATCAACCTCTGTCCGGCGGGGGTGGATCAGGGGATTCGTTTCATTCGAACCGATTTGCCTGGGCGGCCCGAGGTCCCTGCCTTGGCGGATTTTGTCACGGATACCCGCCTTTCCACCCTGATCGAGCAGGGTGAGGCCAGAGTCAGTACGGTGGAACATTTGATGTCCGCGTTGGCTGGTTTGGGCGTGGACAATGCCCGGATAGAAATTTCAGGACCGGAAGTGCCCATTCTGGATGGGAGTTCGGCGCCTTTCGTTTTTTTGCTACAGTCCACCGGGTTGGTGGAACAGTCTGCGCCGCGCCGCTATATCCGGATTCTCGAACCCTTGGAAGTTGTGCAGGGGGATAAGGTGGCACGTTTTGAACCCTATGATGGGTTTCGCGTCACCTATGAGGGACATTTCGATCACCCGGCCATTACTGCGACGGGGTCCTCCGTGACCGTGGACTTTACGAATACCTCTTACGTCCGCGAGGTGGCGCGGGCACGAACATTCGGGTTTACGCGCGAAGTGGAGTATCTGCGCCACCAGGGGTTGGCGCTGGGGGGGAGCATGGACAATGCGATCGTGATGGACGAATTCAGGGTACTCAACGCGGATGGCCTGCGTTATGCCGACGAGTTTTTGCGGCATAAGATACTGGATGCGGTAGGCGATCTCTACCTGCTGGGACACCCGCTGATCGGTTCGTTTACCGGTTTCAAATCGGGACACGCGTTGAATAATCTTGCGGCACGCGCCTTGTGGTCCCGACGTCCGGCCTGGGCTTGGGTGACTTTGGCCCCGGGACAACCGGCGCCTTCCTCCTTCATAGAACCTCTGCCACAGATTCAGCCGTCCTTTTGAAGGAGACCGCGGTGGCGGAGCAGGGAATGAATGGCGTTCTGCAAGGGAGAGGGGGTCAATGTTTCGGCCAGATCTGAAAATTCCCGCAAGGTACGGACCGTGAGATCCTGTGTGCAGGACAGGGGGGGGCGGGTGACGGCAGGGCGCATGGCGACTTTCAGTGCAGGGGGGGGCGCAAGACCCAGTCTGGTCCCCAGTGAGGGACCGAGTTGCCGTAGGCGTGCGGCTACCGCGTTGAGGGAGGTTTCAACGCGGAGCACGGTCCCGTTTTCTTCCAGGCGGGTGATGTGGGCCAAATCCCTCAATTCCTGGGGAAGGCATTGTTGAAAACGGTTGTTCAATTCCCGGACCTGCTCGATCCTTGGGAGATGAACTGCCAAACTTTCTTGTTGGTTCAAAAGCTGTGACAAGGACAAAAATGGCATGGCAAGGTACGCGCTCACATTTAAAAGAGTCTCAACCCCCGTCAGTTTACCCTGGTTTGGCCTCACTCTCTGGTAGAATCATGGTTTTACCGTCTGCCCGTGCGCCATGTTGACCTCCGTCCTCAAGAAGATTTTTGGCAGTCGTAATGAACGTCTGCTCAAACAATACCGAAAGATTGTGGCGCGCGTCAATGCGCTGGAAAGCGACGTACAGGGGTGGGATGATGCAACCCTGCAGGGAGCGACCGAACGTTTTCGTCAGCGTCTGAAAGCGGGAGAAACCCTTGATGCGCTGTTGCCCGAGGCTTTTGCGGTGGTGCGAGAGGCTGCACACCGTGTTCTGGGGATGCGTCACTTTGATGTGCAACTTCTGGGGGGGTTGGCGCTGCATGACGGAAAAATTGCGGAAATGCGTACCGGGGAAGGAAAAACCCTGGTGTCCACCTTACCTGCCTACCTCAATGCATTGACGGGGAAGGGGGTCCATGTGGTCACCGTGAATGATTATCTGGCGCGTCGTGATGCGGAATGGATGGGGCGCATTCACCGCTTTCTGGGATTGTCCGTCGGAGTCAACCTGTCTCAGATGAGTCACGAAGACAAGGTGATCGCCTATGCCGCCGACATTACCTATGGGACCAACAATGAATTTGGTTTCGACTATTTGCGCGACAACATGGTGTCCCAGGTGGGGGAGCGGGTACAGCGTTCCCTGCATTTTGCCATTGTGGACGAGGTGGATTCGATCCTGATCGATGAGGCCCGTACCCCCTTGATCATCTCCGGGCAGTCCGAAGACAATACCACGCTGTATCTGCGGATCAACCGGTTGATTCCGGCATTGCAACCGCAGGCCACGGAAGAGGGGGAAGGGGATTATTGGGTCGATCTCAAGGCGCACTCGGTCACTCTTTCAGAGCAGGGCCACGAGCGAGCAGAAAATCTCCTGAGCGAGGCCGGATTATTGCCGGATGGCGCCAGTTTGTACGATCCTGCCCATATTTTGCTCATGCATCATGTGTACGCAGGATTGCGTGCGCACGCACTGTACCATCGCGACCAGCACTACGTGGTCCAGAACGGAGAAGTCGTGATCGTGGATGAATTCACGGGGCGTATGATGCCGGGGCGCCGATGGTCCGAAGGGATCCATCAGGCCATTGAAGCCAAGGAACAGGTGGATATTCAGAATGAATCTCAAACCCTGGCCTCCATCACCTTCCAGAATTATTTCCGACTCTACGAAAAATTGGCGGGGATGACGGGGACTGCCGATACCGAGGCATTCGAATTCCAGCACATCTATGGCCTGGAAACCGTTTTGATTCCTCCGCATCGCGTGCTCAAACGGCAGGATCGGATGGACCAGGTGTTTCGCAGCGTGCGCGAAAAGTTTCAGGCTATCGTGGCGGATGTGCGGGACTGTCATCAACGGGGTCAGCCGGTTTTGGTGGGGACGACGTCCATCGAGGCTTCCGAACTGGTTTCGCGCCTGTTGCAACAGGAAAAATTGCCCCATCAGGTGTTGAATGCCAAGCATCATGCCCGGGAGGCCGAAATCGTGGCGCAAGCCGGGCAGCCGGGCATGATCACCATTGCAACCAACATGGCAGGGCGAGGAACGGATATCGTATTGGGAGGGAACCCTGAAGAGGCCCAACGAAGCATCGAGCAGAATCCTGATCTGACACCGGAACAACGCCAGGAAAAACGGGTTCTGCTCGATGCTGAATGGAAAGTGAGGCATGAGCAGGTGGTGGGTTTGGGGGGGTTGCACATCATTGGAACAGAACGGCATGAATCCCGGCGCATCGACAACCAGTTGCGGGGGCGTTCGGGAAGGCAGGGGGACCCTGGATCCAGTCGTTTCTATCTGTCCCTGGAAGATCCGCTTTTGAAGATCTTTGCTTCCGATCGAGTGGCCGCCATCATGGACCGGTTGAAAATGCCTGAGGGGGAGGCCATCGAACACCCATGGGTGACCCGTGCCATCGAAAATGCCCAACGTAAGGTGGAAGCCCGCAATTTTGATGTGCGCAAACAGCTGCTCGAGTACGATGATGTGGCCAATGACCAGCGCAAGGTCATCTATGGTCAGCGCAAGGAACTGCTGGAAGCCCAGGACATCGCCACGACCATCCAGGCCATGCGGCAGGATGTACTGACCCTCGAGGTGATTCGTGCCTTGCCCCCCGATACGCCGGAAGAAGTTTGGGATATGGAGGGATTGCAACATGCGCTACGCGAATTTTCCCTGGATTGTCCGATCCGGGATTGGTTGAGCGCAGAGCCTACCCTCAATGATGAGCAAGTGCTGGCCAGAGTTCTGAGCATGGCGGAAACAGCCTATCAAAACAAGATTGCGCCCATCGAATCCGCGCTTTGGTACGGTTATGAGCGGGCTGTCATGCTGCAGGTCCTCGATTCCCATTGGCGTGAACATCTGTCTGCCCTCGATCACCTGCGTCAGGGGATACACCTGCGCGGCTATGCCCAGAAGAACCCCAAGCAGGAGTACAAGCGGGAAGCCTTTGAACTGTTCGGCCTGATGCTCGATGCCATCAAGCGCGAAGTGACCCGGGCACTCTGTCGTGTGGAAATCACGACTTCGGAAGCCGTGGCAGAAGCCACCGAGCGGGTGGTGGAAGAGGACGAACCGGGACAGGTCAGTTATCAACATGGGGCACTGGCGGCGGGCGATCCCGAAGAGATGACGGAACAACCCGAAATGCGTGCGCTCTCCGCAGAAGCCAGAATGCGTGTGGGACGCAATGATCCTTGCCCCTGTGGGTCGGGCAAAAAATACAAGCATTGCCACGGCAAATTGTGAGGGGGGAATGCGCGTGAAGACCGATGGGAACAAGGTGCTCCACCCGGTGGCGGGTGTGTGTTTGGGAGCCGTGGCGGCGGGCATTCGAAAGATGGGCCGGCTCGATTTGCTGTTGGTGACTTTGAGCGAAGGGACCCGGGTGGGCGCGGTATTTACCCGCAATCGCTTCTGTGCGGCACCCGTCCAACTGTGTCGTGAACACCTGGATCAGGATACGCCCCGTGCCTTGATCATCAATACGGGATGTGCCAATGCCGGGACGGGTCGGGTCGGACGCGAAGATGCGGCTCAAACCTGTGCGGAAGTGGCTGCCCGACTGGGACTGAGTGCCCAGGCCGTCCTGCCCTTCTCAACGGGGGTCATCCTCGAACGTCTGCCCATGAGCCCCCTTCTGGCAGGGATTCCTCTTGCCGTCGGTCAGTTGAAGGCAGACGCATGGGAGGAAGCTGCGCGCGCGATCATGACCACGGATACCTTTCCCAAGTCGGCTTCCCGTCAAATGACGTTACAGGGACGAACGGTGACTCTGACCGGTATTTCCAAAGGGGCCGGGATGATTCGCCCCAACATGGCCACCCTGCTGAGTTTCATTGCTACCGATGCCTGTATCTCCGCCCCATTGTTACAGCAACTGACGCGGGATGTGGCTGACCTGACTTTCAATCGCATCACGGTGGATGGAGATACCTCGACCAATGATTCTTTCCTCGTCATGGCCACAGGGCAGGCGGGAAATGAGGAAATCATTCGGGGGGGTACGGCGTACGAACAATTGTTCGAGGCTGTGCGTGACCTGGCGCTGGAACTCGCTCATGCCATCATTCGAGACGGGGAAGGAGCCACCAAGTTCATCACGGTGCAGGTGGAAGAAGGACGGGACGAGGCGGAGTGCCTGCAGGTGGCCTATGCCATCAGTCATTCTCCTCTGGTCAAGACGGCTTTCTTTGCCAGCGATCCCAATCTCGGGCGAATTCTGGCCGCCATCGGGTATGCCGGGATTACGGATCTGGACGTGGAGGGGATACGTCTGTACCTGGATGAGGTTCTGGTGTCCGAAGGGGGTGGACGGGCCTCCAGTTACCGCGAAGAAGAAGGGCAGCGTGTCATGGCCCGTCCCGAGATCACCGTTCGGGTGGCATTGGGACGAGGTACGACCGCAGCACGGGTCTGGACTTGTGACCTGTCCCATGAATACGTCAGAATCAACGCCGACTATCGGAGTTGACGGATGATCCTTCCGGTGGTGGCCGGAATCCTGTTGAATGGGCGCGGCGGCTATCTTCTGGCGCAACGTCCGCCAGGCAAGGTCATGGCCGGATTCTGGGAATTTCCGGGTGGAAAGGTGGAAGCCGGCGAAACTCTGCGCCAGGCACTGGACCGTGAACTTGGAGAAGAATTAGGCATTCGGGTGGACTGTGCCACACCCTGGATGACACAGCAGTTCGATTATCCCCATGCCCGCGTGGGGGTGAGTTTCTTTCGCGTTCTGGCATGGTCGGGTATCCCTCGTTCTTGCGAATCTCAAACCCTGGGATGGTTCGATTCCGCAGTTCCTCTGCCTGAAGGGTTGGCCCTTCTGCCCGCCAACTTTCCCGTGATTCGCGCGTTGTCCCTGCCACCGGTTTATGGTTTGACACGAGCCAATGAATTGGGTGAGGAACGCATGCTGACGGTGATCGACGATGCGTGCGCGCGCGGTTTGCGTCTGCTCCAGGTGCGCGAGAAATCCTGGTCGGTCGGGCAGATCACAGACTTCGTACGGAAAATCCGGCATCGCACCCAACTTTGGCCCGTCCGCATCCTGGTCAATGGCGATCCTGAACTGGCGCAGGAGGCGGGTGCCGATGGCGTTCACTTGCCGGCCCGTCTTTTGAGGCTCTTGAAAGACCGTCCGGCTTTGCCGTGGGTGGGCGCTTCCTGCCATTCTCGAGCCGAACTGGCGCGGGCTCAGGAGCTGGGTGTGGACTTTGCGGTGTTGGGGCCGGTGTTGCCCACCCGGACCCACCCAGACGCCCCTTCTTTGGGATGGACAGAGTTTGCAGCCCTGTCTCACGAATCCGCCCTGCCCGTCTATGCCATAGGAGGGCTCACCGGTCTCGCATTGAACCCGGCCATACAGCAGGGAGCCCAGGGTATCGCCGTGATGCGTGGACTGGAAGATTGGGCGGGAACGATCCCCCGATATCCCTGTGGTCAGGGAGCAGTCTAGTCGAGCGGTTGGGGCCAGCGATAGAAGGGGGGGTCGACGGGAGAAGGGCGTGTGCGGAATCGTTTGTGGCTCCAGTAGTATTCTGCCGGGTATTGACGGGCCATCGCTTCGATGAACTGATTCATGCGTTGAAGATCCTGCGTCAGATCTGCGCTGGGAAAATCTTCCCAGGGGGGGAAAAATTCCACCTCGTAGCCTTCATGATTGGGCAGGCGGTGGCAAGCACAGGGGATGACCCGAGCATTGCACTGGCGCGCCAGCCAGGGCAGGGTGGGCACGGTGGCTGCAGGAATGCCAAAAAACGGGATGAAGTGGGCATCCCGTTCCCCAAAATCCATATCCGGCAGGAAATAAAGCAATCGTCCATCCCGAATGGCACGGACCAGGGGGCGCAATCCTTTTTTTCGCTCCAGCATGAGCACATCTCCCAAGCGGTCACGGGCTGCACGCAGGTGCTGATCGATGAGGGGGTCCTTATGGGGGGTAAAAAACCCTACCCCGCGAAAATGCATTCCGATCAGGGCTCCCTGCATTTCAAGGCCTACCATGTGCGGGCTCAGACAGATCACCGGGCGATCGCTGTTCTGGGCATAGTGGGCATTTTTGAAGCGCACGAGGCGTTGGATGCGCGCAGGAGGAGACCACCACAGGATGCCCAGTTCCAGGACGCTACGGATCAGAGCGGTGAGATGAGCGCGGGTCAGATGTTGACGTTGGGCACGCGACATCTCGGGAAAACAGGCGTGCAGATTGATCGCGGTGGTGCGCCTGGCCCGTCCGTGTGCTGCGATAAACCCGAGCGGGACGGACAGAACGGCAATGACGCGGAGCGGGAAGCCATGGATCAGCCAGAGCAGTCCCAGAAGCAGGCGGGTTCCCATGTTCCGTCAGGCAGACAGGGCATAGGGCAGTGGGAGGATGTGCAGGGCCTGGGGGGGGGCTCCCTCGATCACGAGGTCTGACGGTTCCTCGCCGGCGATGATGGCCAGTCCTTCGTATCCTCCCTGCTCATTTTCGACGCAGGAGAAAACCTCTCCCGTCACTTCGCCCCCACGCAGGATCGAGGTACCCACGGGGACCGCCGAATCCAGGGCAATGTGCAGGGCGCGCCGTTTGACCTTGCCGAGGTAGTGGGTGCGTGCCACGATTTCTTGTCCGGTATAACAGCCCTTGCGAAAACTGATTCCGCCAATCCGGTCCCAATTCAGCCATTGGGGGATATATCGATCGGTCGTCAGAGGAGTGACTTCGGCAATGCCTTCGCGCACATTGCCCAATTCCCAGGATTGGGAGGGCAAAGCAGAGGGGGCGGGCAGTTCGGCCAGACGCTCGGGTGAGGCGATGATCATGAGGCGGTCAGGGGAGAGGCGCAGGCGCAGGAGACCCGACCGTTCATCCTGACGCCCCACCGCCGGCAAAGGGCTCAGGCCGGCGGATTTGGCCCCCTCTTCCAGGTCACGGCCCATCAGGCCAACGGCACTGAAATGGGCATGGGCTTCCTCGATCCGTACCTTGGAGCGAAGAATGAATGGACGAAGCCGGGACAGTATGGGGTCACTCATTCCAATGGCCGCATCCAGCAGGAAAGTTTCTCCTGTTTTGACGATGAGGGCGGTAAATAAAACTTTCCCTTTGGGCGTGCAATGCGCCGCCCAGCCGAAGTTGTCCGGGCCCAGGGTCAACAGGTCAAAGGTCAGTTGTCCCTGAAGAAAGTGCAGGGCATCCGAACCCGTCACCTGAATCAGGGTTCGGTCCTTCAGGGAGATCCAACCGGCAGAAAATTCAAACATGGCAAAATATCCTGAGTGTTCGTGGTTATGGCCTGTCCCGGTGTCGTTATGCTTTGGACCATAGAAAGGGGGGAGCATGACTTCTTTGGGTACAAACGGTTCGGAAAGCGCCGGCATGGTCCGGGTCATTCTCGGGCCAGCAGGTTTCTTGTGGGTTCTCTGGAGCCTGGGGAATCTGGTGGGACTCTGGACCCTTTGCCATTGTAACGCCCGTTTGGGGATTCTGGCTTGTCTTGGGGGCTGTGTTCAAGGATTGATCGCCGGGTGGGAAGCGCGTTCACTGACAAAACGGAGCCAGCACGCTGTGGATCGCGTGGATTTGTCCAGTCTTGGTGAAGTGCTGGTACACCGCCGTTCGGGGGAGCGCCAGCGCGGACGAGTGGTGGCAGGCTGCCGGGTGAGTCCCTTTCTGGTCATCCTGTACTGGCGTACGGAGGCAGGGCGGTATGCGGAACCCGTGATCCTGAATGGACGGAGCGCTGCCCCGGAAAAATTGCGTAAACTGCGGGTCTTGTTGCGGCATCCGTTATAATTGGCGGTTTATCCCTTCTGTGATGGTCCCGCTCATGACCTCTTCCCTGGTTACCCTGTCTGGCCCCCGTGCCCTTTCCGAGTTTCGTGTGACGCGCGAATTGGCGCGGTTTCAGGCACAACAGATCCCTGTGATCCATCTGGAGGCAAACTTTTTTCACTGTGCGGAAGTGGCTGAGACCTGGGATGAAGAAAAGCACCAGCGCCTGAAAGAACTCCTGACTTATGGTTCGAAGGAAAGGGACGGTCATTCTGGTCTGCACCGTGAGCCTGAACTGAAACTGTGGGTGGTTCCTCGCTTGGGTACGATCTCCCCTTGGTCGAGCAAGGCCACGGAAATCGCCCGGCGCTGTGGATTGAGCGAGGTCAACCGGATCGAGCGCGGTGTTTTGATTCAGGTATGGGCAGGACGTGCGTTGACGACCGGGGAACAAGACCGGGTACGGATTCAGTTGCACGATCCCATGACCGAATCGATCCTGGTCGACGTGACTGAAATCAAACGCTCCTTCGAACTCCATGCGCCTCAGCCTCTGGTCTCCATCCCGCTTCAAGGGCAAGGGAGAGAGGCCTTGGAAGCCGCCAACCGGGACTACGGGTTGGCCTTGGCCGAAGATGAAATCGACTATCTGTTGACACTCTATCAGACCGCAGGACGCGACCCGACGGATGCCGAATTACTGATGTTTGCCCAAGCCAATTCCGAACATTGCCGACACAAGATCTTCAATGCTTCCTGGGTGATCGATGGAGAACCCCAGGCAGAGACATTGTTTTCCATGATTCGGGCGACTCATGCGGCTCACCCCGCAGGAACCGTGGTGGCGTACGCCGATAATGCTGCCATCCTGCAGGGGGGAGAGAGTGAACGTTTTTATCCGGAACCGGATTCCGGGATTTATCACTTTCATACCCAATTGACCCACCCCCTCATCAAGGTGGAAACGCATAACCACCCTACCGCCATCGCCCCCTTTCCGGGTGCTGCAACGGGCAGCGGCGGAGAGATTCGGGATGAAGCCGCCACGGGTCGAGGGGCCCGACCAAAGGCCGGATTGAGCGGATTTGCCGTTTCGAATCTCCATCTGCCCAATTTTTCTCAGCCCTGGGAGTCGGGGACGGCCAGCAAACCTGCGCGCATGGCCTCCGCCCTTTCCATCATGATCGATGGCCCTCTGGGCAGTGCCGCTTTCAATAACGAATTTGGCCGTCCTCAACTGGCCGGCTTCTTTCGTACCTTCGATGTCTGGGCACAGGGGCAGCGCTGGGGGTACCATAAACCCATCATGCTGGCCGGTGGGCTGGGCGCCATCGATGATCGACAGGCTTTCAAACGCCCTCTTGAACCGGGCTGTCTGTTCATCCAACTGGGGGGCCCCGGCCTGCGTATCGGCTTGGGCGGCGGAGCAGCTTCTTCGATGCACAGTGGCGCCAATACGGAAGCCCTGGATTTTGATTCCGTGCAACGGGCTAACCCGGAGATGCAGCGTCGGGCTCAGGAAGTGATCGATCGTTGTTGGCAGATGGAGGAGAACAACCCCATCCTGGCCATTCATGATGTGGGGGCGGGCGGCCTGTCCAACGCTTTCCCTGAATTGGCTCACGATGGAGGCGTGGGGGCTCACTTCGATCTGCGCCGAATTCCTTCGCTGGAGACGGGCATGTCGCCCCGTGAAATCTGGAGTAATGAGGCCCAGGAACGGTTCGTTCTGGCCATCGACCCTCTCCGTCTGGAGGAGTTTTCTGCGCTTTGTGCGCGGGAATCCTGTCCCTTTGCGATCGTGGGCAAGGGAACCCGGGAGAAGTTTTTGCGGGTAGAGGATCCCCTTCTGGGCCAGGTACCGGTACACATGGAACTGGAAGCCCTGCTGGGCAAACCTCCCCGTATGGTACGTTCTGTCGACCACGAAAGTCGGCCCCTGACCGAACTCGAATTGCCGCCCGTGGCCGAGAATTTCCAGGAAGCGTTGGTCCGCGTCCTGCATTTGCCCGCCGTGGCGGACAAGACTTTTCTCATCACCATCGGAGACCGGACGGTGGGGGGGCTCTGTGCCCGTGATCCCTGTGTCGGGCCGTGGCAGGTACCGGTGGCCGATGTGGCAGTGACGGCAGCAGATTTTGTGACCATGCGAGGGGAGGCCTTTGCCCTGGGTGAACGCTCGCCCCTGGCGCTCCTGTCTGGTCCCGCTTCCGGGCGCATGGCTGTGGGGGAGGCCTTGACCAATCTGGCTGCCGCACAGGTCTCTTTGGAACAGGTGCGGCTTTCCGCCAACTGGATGGCGGCAGCCGGAGCGCCCGGAGAAGATGCCCGGCTCTTTGACACGGTACGGGCCACCCGCGACTTGTGTATCGCCCTTGGGGTCAGTATTCCGGTGGGGAAGGATTCTCTGTCCATGCGCACGCGCTGGCAAGACGATCAGGGGACGCAGCAGCAAGTGACCTCTCCACTGTCCTTGGTGGTGACTGCCTTTGCCCGCTGTGCGGATATTCGGGCTACCTGGACCCCGGAACTGAGTTCGGGGGCAGAGCCTACGGAGTTGTGGTTGATCGATCTGGGCCGTCATCGCCTGGGAGGAAGCGCGCTGGCTCAGGTGTATGGGCAGGTGGGCCACCAGGCGCCGGACCTGGAGGATCCCGCGTTACTGAAAGGTTTTTTTGAGTCTTTGCAGACGCTTCGTCAGGCCGGAATCATTTTGTCCTACCATGATCGGTCCGATGGAGGACTGGTCGTCACGCTTCTCGAAATGTTGTTTGCGTCGAGGCGGGGGATGACCCTCGATCTTGGCGCATCGATCCCTTCCGAACAAGGGTGGGCATTCTGCTTCAACGAAGAATTGGGGGCAGTGGTTCAAGTGCGTCAGGCGCACCGGAGGCGGTTCAAGGAAACGCTGGAGCGCCATGGGTTGGGCGAGGCCATGCATCTTTTGGGAGTCCCCGATGAGGCCGGACGCTTTCGAGTCGAGTGGAAACAGCAGGTTTGGCTGGATGAGGCGGTGTCGGATCTGCATCGTCGGTGGGCGGAAACCTCTTTTCGCATCCAGCAATTGCGTGATCATCCGGACTGTGCGACAGAAGCGCATGCACGGATCGGTCAGGAGACCGGGTTATCTTGCGCACTCACCTATGGGACGGATCAGGATATCGCCTTCCCTTACCTCCTCAAGGGAGCCCGGCCGCGTATTGCGATTCTGCGCGAGCAAGGTGTCAATGGGCAGGTGGAAATGGCCATGGCCTTCGATCGCGCGGGGTTCGAAGCAGTGGATGTGCCGATGAATGACCTGCGTTCCGGTCGTCAGGATCTGCATTCCTTCGCGGGTTTTGCCGCCTGTGGCGGGTTTTCTTTTGGCGATGTGCTGGGGGCCGGGGGGGGCTGGGCAAAATCCATTCTGTTTGATGAAGCCATGCGGGTACGTTTCGAGACTTTTTTTCAGCGCCGGGACACGTTCGCACTGGGCGTATGCAACGGGTGTCAGATGATGAGTGTCCTCTCTCCCCTGATTCCCGGGGCTTCCCATTGGCCTCGATTCGAGCGTAATCGCTCGGAACAGTTTGAGGCGCGACTCATCATGGTGGAAGTGCTGGATACGCCCTCACTCTTTTTGAAGGGCATGACGGGAAGCCGAATTCCCGTGCCGGTAGCTCATGGCGAGGGACGGGCAGAATTTCATGGTGAAGCGCAACGGATTGCTGCGCGGCCTTGGGTGACACTGCGTTACGTAGAGGGGAATGGACAACTTGCCGAAACCTATCCCGCCAATCCCAACGGTTCGCCGGAGGGGATCGCCGGACTGACGACGCCCGATGGCCGATTTACCATTTGCATGCCGCATCCGGAACGATTGGTTCGTTCCGTGCAGGGGTCCTGGCAATCCCCGGAATGGGGCCAGGATGGTCCATGGATGCGTATGTTTCGAAATGCACGGGCTTTTCTGGGGTAGAGTGCCGCCGGAAAAGCCCGCTTGGTCAGGCGCGGATCACTCGCCTTCCACCTTGGCTTTGCTGCGTAATTGCTGGATATACTCGCCAAAGGCCTGTTGTTCCCGTGCCTGAATCAGGCGACCCTTCATTTCGTCGAAGGGCGGGGCTTTCAGGGGGCGAATGTCGAGTACGCGGATGACATGGTAACCAAAGGGCGACTTCACCGGGGTAGAGGACGTCTCGCCTTTCTTCAACTTGACCATGGCATCGCCAAAGTTCTTGTCGTAGGTGGCGGGAGCTGCCCAATCCAACTTTCCCCCATTGGCTTTGGAGCCGGGGTCGATGCTTTTTTCCTTGGCCAATTTTTCAAAACTGGCCCCTTTTTTGAGTTGATCGATGATATTTTGGGCATCGCCTTCCTTGGCGACCAGAATATGTTCGGTCAAATATTCGTGATCTCCCAGTTCGGCTTTCATGCGGTCATAGTCGGCATGAATGGTCTGATCACTCACCGGGTGGTCCTTGATCCAGTGAGACTGGAAGGCGCGGACCGTGAGTTGTTGACGCATCAGGTCGATCTGGGCTTGCAGATTGGGGTCCTTGCTGACGCCATCTTTGCGGGCCTGATCATTGATCAATTCCAAAGCCACCAGATTGTCGCGCACGGCATGATCCAGTTCGGGGCTTGCGGCATGTCCCTGAGCGATCTGCATATCGGTAACGAGTTTGATGCGTGCGCTGGGAATGATGCTGCCGTTGACTACGAGTGGAGCGCTGGAAACTGTGGGTGAACTGGAAGAGGCGGGCTGATTTTGCTCGGCATAGGCGAGGGTCAAGGCCAAAGATCCGCCAACCAGTGTCAGGGACAGGAGGGTTTGCTTCAGTTTCATCAATGACATTCCTTTTGAAAGAGGGGCGGGAGGTATGATTACACCCGGGGGATCTGCACGTCAAGTTGCAGGGCATGAATTTCTTTGCTCATCAGGGAACCCAGCGCGGTGTGGACCATGCGGTGAGCCTCCAGGCGGGACCGATGACGAAAGGCTTCTGCCACGATCCGTACCCGATAATGCCCTCCCCCCTCCCGTGCGCCAGGATGGTGGCGATGCTGGGCGCTGTCATCCTGAATTTCCAGGATCAGTGGGGAAAGGTGGGCCAGGCAGGCACGGATCTGTTCTGTCGTGGAAGTCATGAACGGTCCTCGATAAACCGAGAGAGATAAATCCCCTGAGCGATCACGAAGACCCCCATCAAGGCCATCAATCCAAAGACCTTGAATTTGACCCAGATGGCTTCAGGGTAGGAAAAGGCCACATAAAGGTTGAGCAGTCCCAGCGCCATGAAAAAGAAACTCCAGGCCAGATTCAGACGGGTCCAGACCCGTTCCGGCAGGTGCATCTGGTGGGACAGGACGGCTTTGAGCGGATTACGTTTGAGTAACAAGGGACCCAAGGCCAGAATGGCGGCAAAGATCCAGTAGAGAACCGTAGGTTTCCAACGAATGAATAGGGTGGCCTCGAGTCCGGGAATCGGGTGCAGGTGTGTCCAGAGGGTCAGTCCGCCAAAGATCGTGATGACCGCAAAACCGATCCAGGCGGTGAGATCGACGGGTTTGCGGCGCAGGAGCAGGCTTCCGACCTGGAGAATGCTGGCTGCAATGGCCATACCGGTCGCCCAATAAATCCCCCCCCACTGATAGGCGATGAAAAACAGAACCACCGGAAAAATGTCAAACAAGAATTTCATGCGTACGCAATTTGTGAAGTCGAGAGTGAGAGTAATGTACCATATAAAACAGTTTGTTATCTAAGTCGGGCAAATCATGGGAAGAGGCCGATTCGCACATCCTCGAGGAGTTTGATATGATGGTCCGCTTAAAGGTTCACCTATTTTAATGAAAAACATAGACTTGCATAACCATTCCCAGATTTCTGACGGGCTTCTGACGCCGCGCGCCCTGGTGGAGTTGGCCGTGACCAATGGGGTGACGGGTCTTGCATTGACCGATCATGACAATCTGGCCGGACTGGACGAGGCTCAGGCAGTGGCCACTCAGATGGGGCTGGACTTCATTCCGGGGGTTGAAGTGTCGGTGACCTGGAACCGTCATACGATTCACGTGGTGGGCTTGGGGGTGGTGCGTACGACCCCGGTCTTGCAGAACGGTTTGGCCGCGCTTCGTCAGGGGCGTCAGGAGCGGGCGGAACGCATTGCCCATGAACTGGCGCGTGCAGGCATTCCAGGGGCCCTGGAAGGGGCGCGACGTCATGCGCATAACCCGGAGATTCTGGCACGCCCCCATTTTGCGCGTTACCTGGTGGAGCAAAAGGTGGCGCGGGACGTGGCCACGGTATTCAAACGCTTTCTGGTCAAAGGAAAGCCGGGTTATGTCAGTCATGTTTGGGCGGAATTGGGGGATGCCGTATCGTGGATTCAAGCGGCCAACGGGTTGGCGATTCTGGCGCATCCCGGCCGATACCCCTTGTCCGGAAAGGAATTGGCACAACTGCTCGATGAATTTGCCGAGGCCGGAGGGCGAGGGTTGGAAGTGGTGACCGCCAACCATACCCGTGAGCAGATCGATGAATTTGCGAGTCAGGCCAACAAGCGTCAATTACTCGCTTCCCGAGGATCCGATTACCACGGTCCCGGTGAAAGTCGTTTCGAGCCAGGGCGTTTACCCCCATTGCCCGGACACTGTCATCCGGTTTGGGAAGATCCATCCCTGCGCAACTATTTTTTATCCTGAACTCCAGGGAGTTTGATGTATGTATCCTGATCGTGTATTGTCGGGCATGCGCCCCACCGGGGCGCTCCACCTGGGTCATTATCACGGGGTTTTAAAAAACTGGATCAAGATCCAGCATGAATTCGAATGCCTGTTCATGGTGGCCGACTGGCATGCGTTGACCACCCATTATGATGCCACCGCGGGGTTGGAGAACCATGTCTGGGATATGGTCGTGGATTGGCTGGCTGCCGGGGTAGATCCCAATCAGGCTACTTTGTTCATTCAATCCAGGGTTCCGGAGCATGCGGAGTTGCATCTGCTCCTGTCCATGGTCACGCCGGTGGGGTGGTTGGAACGGGTCCCCACCTACAAGGAGCAGCAGCAGAAACTGACAGATCGAGACCTGTCGTCGTACGGCTTTCTGGGCTATCCTCTCCTGCAGGCAGCGGATATTTTATTGTACCGTGCCAATCGGGTGCCGGTGGGAGAAGATCAGGTCCCCCACATCGAGTTTGCGCGGGAAGTGGCGCGCCGTTTCAACCATTTTTATGGGCGCGAGAAAGATTTTGAGGTCAACGCGCTGGAAGCGGCACGCAAGATGGGCAACAAGAAGTCTCGACTGTATCTGGAATTACGTACCCGTTATACGGAACGTGGCGATGCAGAGGCGTTGCTGGCGGCGCGTGATTTGCTGGGCGAAGCCCAAAATCTCTCCCTGGGAGACAGAGAACGTCTTTTCGGCTATCTGGAAGGGAATGCCAAGCCGATTCTGGCCGAACCCCAGGCGCTCTTGACCGAGGCTTCGCGCTTGCCCGGTCTGGATGGACAAAAAATGGCCAAGTCTTACGGAAACACCCTGCCCCTGCGTCTGTCGGAAGAGGCTTTGACCCACAAGATCAGCACCATGAAAACCGACGAGGCACGAAAATTGCGCACGGATCCCGGAGAGCCAACCCGTTGCCCTGTCTATGCCTTTCACAAACTGTACAGTGATGAAAAAACCCTGACGTGGGTGGAGGACGGGTGTCGGACTGCCGGAATCGGGTGCGTTCAGTGCAAGCAACCGATCATCGAGCAGGTCATTCTCGAGTTGCGCCCCTTGCGTGAGCGGGCCCAGTTGTATCAGGAAGATCCCACCCTGGTGCGCAATATCATCGCGGATGGATGCGAGCGAGCTCGCCGTCTGGCTTGCGATACTCTGCGTGATGTTCGCGAAGCCATGGGCTTGGTGTATTCGTGACCCAGGAAGTGGTGGCCATCGAGTATCTGGAGGCCAGGGTCAACGGCGTGTCCTTCTCGGCCTGGCCCAAAGATCTTTACATCCCTCCCGAAGCCCTGGAAGTTTTTCTCGACCAGTTCGAAGGGCCTTTGGACTTATTGCTCTACCTGATTCGCAAGCATCAAATCGACATTCTCGACATCCCCCTGGCCGATCTGACGGAACAGTACATGGTCTATGTCCAGGCCATGCGACATCACCAACTCCACCTGGCAGCGGATTATCTGGTCATGGCGGCGTGGTTGATCGAACTGAAGGTCAGATTCCTGCTTCCGGTGCCCGAAACCGTGGGGGCCCAGGAAGAAGAGGAAGACCCCCGTTGGGCTTTGGCCCAACGTCTGTTGGCCTATGAGAAAATGAAGGCGGCGGCGCTTCGACTGCAAAGTCATCCCCAGCAAGGGCGGGAATTCCTGGTGGCTCGGGTCGTTCATGACGGCCCCGCCCCTCCCCTTGCGCCAGGAGTTGGCCTGGCTGATCTGCACCGTGCGTGGCAACAGATGGGGCGGCGTCTCCAGCGCTCGCGCCCTCACCGAATCACCCGGGAAGTGCTTTCCGTGCGGGAGACCATGACCCGGATCCTGAGAGTCTTGAAGCAGCAACCCCACCTTGCTTTTCAGGAATTATTTCTGAAGGAACGAGGCCGTTCGCATCTGGTCGTCCATTTCGTTGCCGTACTCGAACTGGTGCGCGAATCCCTGATCGAGGTGGTTCAAATCGAGGCGCTGGGCCCTTTGCATTTGCGCGGGGTAGGTCGAAACGAAGGGCTTGAGGGGCGGACGCAGGCATGAACGGCGAGGAGGATGCGGTCGGTCGGTGCATTCTCGTGCTCGAGGCGGCGCTGTTGTGCAGTTCCCAACCTTTGAGTGTCAGCCAGTTGCGTCGACTGTTCGACCCTGAACTTCCTGCGTCCAGGATTCACCAGGCACTGATGGATCTTCAGGCGCAGTGGAAAGAACGTGGGGTATCTCTGGTTCAGGTGGCCAGCGGTTGGCGTTTTCAGAGTGCCCCCTGGGTGCAGGCCTGGCTGGACCGTCTCGAGCGTGAGCCGGGCCCTCGCTATTCCCGGGCGGTCATGGAAACCCTCGCCATCATTGCCTGGCGCCAGCCTGTCACGCGGGGAGATATCGAAGAGATTCGTGGCGTGACGGTTTCCTCTCCGATCCTCAAAACCCTGGAAGAACGCGGATGGATCGAGGCCGTGGGTCAACGGGAAACTCCGGGGAGACCCACGCTGTTCGGTACGACCCGGAGTTTCCTGGATCACCTTGGACTGCACACTTTGTGCGATTTGCCTGCACTGGATGGACTCACAGAAGGAAATGAAGATGGAATCCCAGCGCTTACATAAGGTCTTGGCCCAGTCCGGAGTCGGTTCTCGGCGGGAAATGGAAGTTCTGATCGAAGCCGGGGAAGTTCGGGTGAATGGGGCGGTGGCCCAGGTTGGGGCGCAAGTGGAACCCGGGGACCGGGTGACCGTACAGGGACGGCCGGTACGTCTCAAATTCGGCGAAGCACAGGTCCGAATCCTGCTCTATCACAAGCCTGAGGGGGAAATCGTCAGTCGTGACGATCCCGATGGGAGAACCACGGTGTTTGCCACCCTACCCAAACTCAAAGGGGAGAAATGGGTCAGCGTGGGACGACTGGACTATAACACCAGCGGACTTCTGATTTTTACCACCAGTGGCGCTTTGGCGCATCGCCTGACCCACCCCAGTTTTGAAATCGAACGGGAATATGCCGTGCGTGTCGTGGGTGAACTGACCGACCTGCAAATGCAGCAGTCCTGTCAAGAAATCTTGCTGGAAGATGGTCCGGCCCGTTTTGAAGCCATTCGGGATCAGGGAGGAGAAGGGACCAATCACTGGTATCAGGTGGTGTTGAAGGAAGGAAGAAATCGTGAAGTACGGCGTATGTTTGCCGCATTGGGATGTATGGTGGGGCGTTTGATGCGCGTTCGTTTCGGCCTCATTGGATTACCCCCCCGGCTCAAGCGAGGCCATTTCGAAGAGTTGGATGCGCGCACCGTTCAACGGGTTCTGGACTGGGCGGGGATGAACCCGGTCATTCGGGAAGAGACAACGGTGCCGGGACCGCGCAGTCCCAAGACTCCAAGGCCGCGTATGGAAGGGCGAAGACAAACCGGTCCCCTGCGGAAAGTTCGAGCCAGATGAAAGGCAGGTTCGGAAAAGCGGCTTCCAGTTCATTGGCCTGATGGCCGACTTCCACCACCAGCCAGCCCTCTGGGGAGAGATGGCGGTGGGCCGTTGCGAGGATTCGCCGTACATGGTCCAGTCCATCGAGGCCACTGGCCAGAGCGGTGACGGGTTCCCGACGGTACTCGGCCGGAAGGTTTTCCATGGCCGCCTGATCGACGTAGGGCGGGTTGGAAATGATCAAATCGTAGACTCCTTCTTCCAGCGGTTCGAGCAGGTCTCCTTCAAACAGGTGGATCTGTTCTGAAAGCCCATATTCGGCGCAGTTGAGACGGGCCACCGCCAGGGCGTCCGGGGAAATGTCGACGGCATCCACACGGGCCTCGGGGCAGTGGAGTGCCAGCAAAATAGCCAGAGAGCCCCCGCCCGTACAGACATCCGCGACCCGTTGCAGGGCATGAAAGTCCTCGATCAGGAAAACCAGGGTCTCTTCCAGTGCCTCCGCGATGAAAGAACGGGGGATGAGGACCCGTTCATCGCAGTAAAATCGGTGCGGGCCGAGCCAGGCTTCGCGAGTCAGGTAGGGCACGGGGATGCGTTCCACGATGCGCCGTTTGAGCAGCTCCAGAAATTCTTCCCGTTCGTGGGGCAGGAGACGCGCATCGAGCCAAAGGGTGGGATCCTGATCCCGGGGCAGGGACAGACTGAATAGGAGAAGGTGTCGTGCTTCTTCCTGAGGGGTAGGATAACCATGCCCAAAAAATACACCGCTGCGCTGCAGGATCGTGATACTCCAGCGCCATAGATCGCGCACGGTGTTCAGGGGAAGAATTTCCTGTGGATTGGGGAAGGGGGTCATGGGGTCAGCAGATTCAGGAGTAAACGTTGGTAAATGGCGGACAGGCGGGCCGGGTCGGTGCTGGCGATGCATTCATTGCGCTGATGAATGGTGCCGTTGCAAGGCCCCAACTCGACCACCTGGGAACCCAGTGTGACCAGAAAACGACCGTCCGAGGTGCCGCCACTGGTGGACAGCGTGGGGTCTAATCCCGTGACGTGCCGTACCGCTTCCTGGAGTGCGGTAACCAGGGTGCCGCGCGGGGTCAGGAAGGGCTGAGCACCCAGAGACCATTGCAGGTCGAAGTCCAGTCCGTGCCGTTGCAGGATTTGCCGTGTCCGCTCTTGCAGGGAGTTTGCCGAACTGGCCGTCGAAAAACGGAAGTTGAACCAGGCCGTCAATTCGCCGGGGATGACATTTCCGGCACCAGTTCCGCTCTGCAGATTGGAGATTTGAAATGTCGTGGCAGGAAAATCTTCATTGGCTTGATCCCATACCGTGTTGGTCAGGTCGGCCAGGGCAGGAGCGGTCAGGTGGATGGGATTGCGTGCCAGATGGGGATAAGCCACGTGACCTTGTATGCCGCGCACGGTCAGTACGCCGGACAGGGAGCCACGGCGTCCATTTTTGATCGTATCGCCCAGTTGGTCTACGGAAGTGGGTTCTCCCACCAGACAATAGTCAGGAATTTGCCCCGTTTCCTCGAGCCATTCCACGACCCTTACGGTGCCATCCAGCGCGGGGCCTTCTTCGTCTGAAGTGAGAAGCAGCGCGATGGAACCCGGCAGGTCTGGATGAGTGGTCAAAACGCTTTCGATGGCTGTCACAAAGGCCGCCAGGGAAGCCTTCATGTCTGCCGCGCCGCGCCCATACAGAAATCCGTCTCGTATCGTCGGCAGGAAGGGGAGAGAATGCCAGCCGGATTCCGGGCCGGGGGGAACCACATCCGTATGTCCTGCCAGAACGACCAGGGGAGACTGGGTTCCTCGTCGCAACCACAGATTGCTGACCTCCCCCCGATCCAGAGGGGTAGCCTTGAAACCCAGAGGGGCCAAGCGGAGGGCAATGAGTTCCTGACATCCGCCATCTTCGGGAGTCACCGAGGGATGGCGGATCAATTCCGCCGTCAGTTCCAGGGTGGGGTCGGTCATTCAGGCGCCCCGCAACAGTTCATTGATACTGGTTTTGGCACGGGTCTTGGCATCCACTTTCTTGACGATGACGGCGCAGTATAAACTGTACCGACCGTCGGCCGAGGGAAGGTTGCCAGACACCACCACGGAGCCGGCCGGAACCTGTCCATAAGTGACGATGCCTGTCTCGCGATCGTAGATTTTTGTGCTCTGCCCGATATAGACGCCCATGGAAATGACCGAGCCTTCCCCCACGATGACGCCTTCCACGATTTCCGAGCGGGCGCCGATGAAGCAATGATCTTCGATGATGGTGGGATTGGCTTGGACGGGTTCCAGAACGCCGCCGATGCCGACTCCGCCGGATAGGTGGACATGTTTGCCGATTTGGGCGCAAGACCCCACGGTCGCCCAGGTATCGACCATGGCAGATTCGTCAACGTAGGCTCCGATATTGACATAAGAAGGCATAAGTACCACATTGCGGGCGATGAAACTGCCGCGCCGGGCCAGAGCGGGAGGGGCTACTCGAAAGCCGCCCTGAGAGAAAGCCGCATCATCGTAATGGGCAAACTTGCTGTCCACCTTGTCCCAGTATTGAGTGAATCCCCCATCCATGCGGCGGTTGGCTTGCAGGCGGAAAGACAGCAGCACGGCTTTTTTGATCCATTGGTGAGTGATCCATTGGCCGTCTTTTTTTTCGGCGACCCGCAGAATCCCCTGATCCAG
This sequence comes from Pseudomonadota bacterium, assembly GCA_021805445.1. GTDB lineage: Bacteria > Pseudomonadota > Gammaproteobacteria > Burkholderiales > Ferrovaceae > Ferrovum. Next base: position 108,582 of record JAJZFH010000049.1, on the reverse strand, counting down.
AGCCGTGATGACGCGTTCAATGGTTTCGTGCAGTTCGCTGGGGGGGGCGCTGGGACTCCAGTGCTCCCGTTGTTCAAAGGCATGTTCAATCAAGGTTTGTGCGTCAGACCACATGGGATGGATTCTCCTCAGGAGGGGTAATGGGCAAGAAAGTCGAGCAGTCGTCCGATGGCTTCCCCGGTCTCTTCAAGGGAACCCACCAGGGCAATACGCACCTGTCCGGTTCCGGGATTGAAGCCGTGGGCAGTCCGTGCCAGATAACTGCCGGGCAGGACTGCCACGTTAAATTTCAGATAGAGGGCGCGGGCAAAATCCGTATCGGAACCGGGAACCTGGACCCAGTAGTAGAAACTGGCGTGTGGTCGTACCAAAGGGAGGTGCGGGTGGACCCGGTCATAGAACTGGGTCATCTTTGCCTGGTAGAGCCGACGGTTTTCCTGAACATGAGTCTCGTCCCGCCAGGCTGCGACACTGGCTGCCTGGACCGCCGGGTTCATGGCGCTGCCATGATAGGTGCGGTAGAGCGCGAAACGCCTGAGTAAATCTCGGTCTCCTGCCACGAAGGCCGAGCGTAATCCGGGGACATTGGAACGTTTGGACAGGCTGCCCATGACGAGGAGGCGCGGATAACCCGAACGGCCGAGATGCTGGGCGGCTTCCAATCCCCCCAGCGGAGGGGCACCGTCCAGAGGGTAGATTTCCGAATAGCATTCGTCACTCACCAGGGTGAACCCATACCGGTCAGAGAGGGTGAACAACCGGGCCCACTCCTCCAGGCTCAGGACCCGTCCGGTCGGGTTGCCGGGAGAGCAGACAAAGACCATGCGGGTATGGGTCCAGACGGATTCGGGAACCCGACTGTAATCGACGCGGTAGGCTTGAGCAGGATCCGCGTTGACAAAGTAGGGATGTCCTCCGGCCAGCAGCGTGGCCCCTTCGTAGATCTGGTAAAAAGGGTTGGGACAGACCACCCTTTCTCCGGCACTCGGGTCGAGCAGGGTCTGGGTAATGGAAAACAGGGCTTCACGACTGCCCAAAGTGGGCAGCACTTCCGTCTCCGGATCCAGAGGCGGGAGGTGAAAACGATATTCCAGCCAGCCCGCCAGGGCTTCGCGCAAACCTCGGGTTCCCAAGGTCTGTGGATAGTGGGCCAGTTCGTTCAGATGCGCACAGAGCGCGTCCTGAATGAAACGCGGGGTAGGATGACGGGGTTCTCCGATGGATAGTGCGATGGGGGTATGGTCGGGGCAGGGAGACTGCGCTCCGATCAGGCTTCGCCAGCGTTCAAAAGGATAGGGCTGAAGTGCGTCAAGACGGGGATTCATGCCAAAGGAGGGGCCCAGGGAGTCGCTCCGGCAAAGTGTACCGGCGGCAAAGAGCAACGGGGTTGCCACCCTTCCTGGCGGTGTTCGCTCAGCACATGGGTAAAGATGCCGCCGCGCACGTTCCAGCGACTCAAGAGGCGCAGGAAGCGGGGTTGTGTCGCCGCGACCAGATCATCGAGAATGCGTTGTGTCACGGCCTCATGAAAGGCGCCCTCATTCCGGAAAGACCACAGATACAGTTTGAGGCTTTTCAACTCGACATTGGCCTGGTCCGGGACATAGTCGAGACTCAACCAGGCAAAATCGGGCTGCCCTGTCTTGGGACACAGACAGGTGAATTCAGGCAGTTCCATATGAATCAGATAATCCCGTTCCGGACTTGGATTCGGGAAGGTTTCCAGAGTACGACTGGGGTGAGCGGGCATTGGGGGAGATCCTGTCAGATAGAGTAGAATCTTCCCATTCTAACTTCTTTGTGGACAGCAGCGCATTAGTGCATCTCAAACACATTAAACTGGCGGGCTTCAAATCCTTTGCCGATGCGGTTCATATCCCCATCCCCGGGCGACGGGTGGGTATCGTGGGACCCAACGGGTGCGGCAAGTCCAACGTGATCGATGCTGTGCGCTGGGTACTGGGGGAATCCCAGGCGCGACAGTTGCGCGGAGAATCTCTGCAGGATGTCATTTTTGGGGGAAGCGCCCAGCGCAAACCCCAAGGGCGGGCCAGCGTGGAACTGGTTTTTGACAATTCCGCAGGACGGGCTCCAGGCCTTTGGTCTTCCTATGCAGAGATTTGCGTCAAACGGGTGATGACCCGCAACGGGGTGTCGCGTTACACCCTCAACGAGACCACGGTGCGGCGGCGTGATGTCCAGGATATTTTTCTGGGGACGGGGTTGGGACCCCGGGCCTATGCCATCATCGAACAGGGCATGATCACGCGTATCATCGAGGCGCGACCCGAGGAGATTCGGGTCTTTTTGGAAGAAGTTGCGGGTATTTCCCGGTATCGTGAGCGGCGTCGTGAAACCTTGCAGCATCTGACCGAGACCCGTCCCAATCTGGAACGGATTCGGGACACGGTGCAGGAGTTGACCCACCAGATCGAAAAGGTGAAAAAACAGGCAGAACGGGCCGGGCACTGGAAAGCATTGCGTGCTCGGCACCGGGAAGCCGAAGCGCGTTGGTACTATGGCCGATGGAAAATTGCACGGGCAGAGCAGGGTCGAGGAGAACTGGAATGCGCTCGACTGATCGAAGAACTGAAACAGATGCGGCTGACCCAGGAGGGCCATGAATCTCTGACTGAAGCGACACGTCTGCACTGGCGCGCTCGGCAGGAAATGGTACGTCAGGCCCAAGGTGCCCTCTATCAGGCGAATCATGCCCTGCTCAAGGCCGAGTCGAGTGTGCACGGACAGCGTCAGGAACGCCAAAGGATGGAGCGGGACAGTCAGCGCTTGCACGCACAGTGGGATACCGAGCGCCAACAGTGGGAAAAAGACCAGCATGCATTGAACTGCATGGAGGAACAGCAGGAAGCCCTGCACCAGACGGTCCTGATTCGCCAGGAACAGAGCCGGACTGGGCAAGCCGCATGCGAGCAACTCCGCCGGGGTTTGACGCGGTCGCGCCAGAAACTGGAACAGGCAAGACAGACCGAACAAGGAATAGAGCGCCAGTGGAATCAGCAAGATGCGGAACAGGAAGCCAGGGGCCGTGCCCTGGAACACATTCTGGTGCGTCGTCAACGTCTGGAAGCGGAACGGTCGGGTCTGTGCCTGCCTGACTCGAAAGGGGTCTCTGAGGGAGAAATCCTTGCGCGTAGCCGTGCCGTCTCCTCAAGTATTCTGGAAGCCTCCGAAGTGTCCGCACGCCACCGTTTGTCCTGGTGTCGCGCGCAGGTGGAGAGCCAGCGGGAATATCTGGCTGAGTGTACGGCTCGGCGTCGAGTCGTGGAAAATACCCTGCAGGGCTTGCAGAGCCAGGAGGAGGAGAGCGAGCGGGGCACTTTCGTTCCAGAAGATACGAGCGTAGGGCGCCTTTGGCAACATTGTCAGGTGGAACCGCGTTGGGAGAAGGTGGTGGAGTTCCTCCTGGGCGTGCGCCTGAAGGCGTTGCGCCGCGATCATCTGCCGACCTGGACCGAGTTGGTTGCCCGGCCACGGCAAGCCTGCGCTTTTTATCATGAGGTTTCCCCCACGGGGTCTGCTGAAAGGATATTGCCGGGTTTGAGTCCGTTGTCTCGTCAGGTACACAGTGAAGATCCGACCATTCGCGGCATTGTGAACCACTGGTTGCAAGGGTGGTATGGGTGTGCCGACCTGGAACGCATGCTTACCTGGGCGGGAGAATGGGGGCCGGGTCTGTGTCTGGTTACGCCGGAGGGTCATCAGCGGGATGCCCATTCCCTCACCTTGTGGGGGATGGAGGAGGGGCATCTGGGAACCCTGGCCCGTGCGCGTGAAATCCGAAGGTTATCGGCAGAATTGCCGGTATGCCGGAAGGCGGAGGAAGAAGCCCGTCGGTGCCTGGAGATTCGGGAGGAAGGAAAGGAGAGGGGGGCGGCCCTTGTGTTGGACGTGGAAAGGCGACTTCACCAACTGCGCAAGCAACAGCATCAGGAAGCCTTGGCTTTGACGCAGGTGCGTGCCGAACAGGAACGGATTCGACAGGAATGGCTGCGCCTGGAAAAGGAGGCGGAAGCCCTGGTCCAGGCTGAAACGCTGGAAACCCAGGGCAGGTCGGAGAGCATGGTCCGCCTCGGGGGGCTCGGTGTGGCGCGGGAGAATGCCCGGGCGGCCACGGAAGCGGCACGCGCCCAATGCGTTCGGGAAGAAGCATCCTGGGCGCAGTGCCAGAAGGAAGGGCAAATTCTGGAATCGGCGTGTCAGGAAGCCCGTTTTACCCAGCGTGGCGCTACGGAGAAATTGGGTCACCTCAGCGCGGCGCAGAACGAACGGCAGCAACGTATGGCGGGTTACCGTGCCGATCTGGAACGCCTGCAAACGGAATTACAGGCGCTGGACGAGGAGACGGCCGCAGCGAATCTGAAACAGGCGCTGCAGGCGCAGAAGACCTGTGCTGCCCAATTGGAGCAGCAGCAGAGTGAAATGGAAACGCTGGAAGGAGGATTGCGCCAGCACGAGGAGCGTCTTCTGCGGAGTGTGCAGGTTCAGGAACCCGTGCGCCAGGCACTGGAAAATCTCCGCCTCAAAATCCAGGAGGCGCGCTTGCGCGGGGAGCAGGCCTGGGCCTCCCTGGCGGAAGAGGACCCCGGAGTTCTCGAGAGTCTCGAACGCTGGTGGTCATTGACGGGGCATAACGAGGGACAGGATCTGCTCATGACTCAGTTGGAGGAGGCGATGAATGCTCTGGGTGCAGTCAATTTGGCTGCTCTGGAAGAGTTGGACGCATTGCAACAGCGCCACGCATGGCTGGCAGAACAGTTGGCCGATCTGGAAGGAGCGGTACAGACCCTGGAACGGGCTTTGAATACCATCGACCGGGAAATACGAACCCAACTCGGGGCGACGGTAGATCAGGTGAATGCGCAGTTCGCCCTTTTGTTTCAAGAACTTTTCGAAGGAGGGGCGGCTTCTCTTCAGTGGTTGGGGGAGGATATCCTGGAAGCTGGAGTGCAACTCATGGCTCAGCCCCCAGGCAAAAAAAATTCCAGTCTGTACCTTTTGTCCGGCGGAGAAAAGGCTTTGACGGCCATGGCGCTGATCTTTGCGCTGTTTCAACTCAATCCGGCACCCTTCTGCCTGCTGGACGAAGTGGACGCGCCTCTGGATGATACGAATACCGAGCGGTTTTCGCGCATGGTGCAGAGGATGTCCGAGCATACCCAGTTTCTCTTTATCACCCACAACAAGGTGGCAATGGAAATGGCACAACAGCTGATTGGCATTACTATGGCAGAATCCGGGGTATCGCGTATGGTGGCGGTGGATGTGGAAGAAGCCCTGCGTTTGACAGAACAAGTGATCCTTTGAGGAAGGCATGATGAGTGAATTGCGGATAGTGGCTGGGGTATCGGCTTTGGCTTTGGTAGTGGGGGTGGTATTGTGGAGTCGCTGGCAGGAACAACGTCAGCAGCGGCTGGCCCGGGACTTGATTCCGACCTCGGTCCACGATCCTTTGCTGGATGAGGTATCCGAAGTCGCCGTTCGCGATGAACCAAAATTGGGGACAATCCCTGCTTCGGCGGACCAGGGTTCCATGAGCCTTGCACAGGCTCCCGACCTTCGTTTTGAATACGATGTGGTCGTGCGGGGTCCTTTCACGGGAAATGACGTGCGACAAGCCATTCATCAATCCCGCCTGATGACCCAGGGATTGCGTTGGGTGGGCCAGCACCAGGGGCAATGGGCGGACGTGACGGCTCAGGGGGCCGTGAATTTTGAGCAATGTCATGCGCTGTTGCCTCTGGTCAGTCGGGCAGGCCGGATCAGCGAGGCGAGACTTGTCCTCTTTGCAGATGAAATGCGTGCGCTCGCCAGCCGTCTGGGGGCGACCATCGAGCCCGGAGACGTAGGGCAGGCAATGGAACGCGCCCAAGAACTGGATCGATTCTGTGAACAGGTGGACATCATCGTGGGGATCAATGTGCACTTTACCCCAATCAAAAGCCCCTTGGGATCACGGCTCCTGAAATATTTGACACAGGAAGGAATGGCCCTGGGAGAAGATGGGGTATGTCATGCCCGTGCGACAGATGGCGAGGATCGTTTTACCTTGGTTCGCCAGGATGGGGCACCTTTCCTGCCCTTGAATCTGGATCATGAACCCATCAATGCCGTGACCCTGTTATTGGAAGTGGTGCGTGTGCCGGACCCCGTGGCTGTTTTCAGGGAGATGTTTGCAGTGGCTGAACGGCTTGCCCTGGTGCTGGAAGGAGAAGTGGTGGATGATCAGGGAGAACGTCTGGGGGTGCGTCAATGCACCACCATCGAGAAGCAACTGGCTCAGGTGATGGGGACTTTGGAAGTTCAGGGTATTCCCTCTGGCAGTACGCTGGCACGGCGTTTCTTTTCCTGAAGGGAGGAGGCATGGACGAAGTTTCCCGTCTGCATTACCTGCAGGAGGAACTGAAGCGTTACAACCGGGAATACCATGAGCTCGACGCGCCCACGATTCCTGACGCCGAATATGATGCGCTGTATCGTGAACTGGTGGCATTGGAAATACGGCATCCCGATCAGGTCAGGGCGGATTCCCCGACACGGCGGGTGGGATCGCTGGATTTGCGCCGCAACGTGCGTTTGGTCCAACATCGCGAACCCATGTTGAGCCTGAATAACGGATTTGATGTGCGCGACCTCCAGGAATTCGATCGTCGTGTCCGGACGGGACTGGGGGTGGACGAGGTGGACTATTGTTGCGAGCCAAAATTCGATGGCCTGGCCATCAACCTGTTGTATCGTGGGGGTGCCCTGGTGCAGGGGGCCACACGCGGCGATGGCGAGGAGGGAGAAGAGGTGACGGCCAACCTGATGACGGTGAAAAGCATTCCCCGACGTAGGCAAGGTTCTGAACCCTGGCCGGAGTGGCTGGAGGTGCGCGGAGAAGTCCTGATGCTCAAGAAGGACTTCGAACAACTCAACCGGCGTCAAACCGGGGCAGGAGAACGTACTTTCGTCAATCCGCGCAATGCTGCCGCAGGCGCGCTGCGCCAACTGGACCCGGCGGAAACGGCGCGTCGTCCCCTGGCCTTTCTGGCTTATGGCGTGGGGGGGTGCTCTCCCGACTTTGAATTGCCGGATCATCAGGATGCGTTACTGCGTTGGCTGGGCATGTTGGGTTTTCCCGTGGCGGAAGAGGTCCGGGTCGTTCAGGGCGAAAGCGGGCTCCGGATGTTTTTTGAGGATTTGGGTGCGCGCCGCGCTTCCCTGCCTTACGAAGTGGATGGGGTGGTCTACAAGGTCAACGCGCGCAAGGCCCAGCAGAAGTTGGGGTTTGTCACCCGCGCACCGCGTTTTGCCCTGGCGCACAAGTTTCCCGCCGAGGAGGCTTTGAGTACGGTGGAAGCCATCGAGGTTCAGGTGGGGCGTACCGGCACGCTGACTCCCGTGGCACTTTTGAAGCCCGTGTTTGTGGGGGGGGTGACGGTGACGCGTGCAACCCTGCACAATGACGAGGAAATTCGTCGCAAGGACATCCGGGTAGGAGATCAGGTCTGGGTCCGTCGTGCGGGCGATGTCATTCCGGAAGTGGTGAAGGTGGTTCAGGAACTTCGCCCCGCGGAAACGGTGGCTTTTGAGATGCCCGCGACCTGTCCGGTATGTGGCAGCCCGGCACGCCGACTTCCCGAGGAAATTTCCTGGCGCTGTAGTGGCGGCCTTCACTGTCCAGCCCAGCGCAAGCAGGCATTGCTGCATTTCGTCGGGCGACGTGCCATGAACGTGGAAGGACTGGGGGAGAAACTGGTGGATGCACTGGTTGAACGCTCCTGGGTGACGGAACCCGCCGATCTCTACCACCTGACCCTCGAACAATGGGCTTCATTGCCCCGTATGGCGCGGAAATCAGCAGAAAATCTGGTTCAATCCCTGGAACATAGCAAGGAAACCACACTGGCGCGGTTTTTATTCGCCTTGGGAATTCGTCAGGTCGGTGAACGCACGGCCCATGATCTGGCTCTTCATTTCGTGAGGTTGGAAGACGTGATGGAAGCCGATGAGACCCATTTGCAGGCGGTGGCGGAGATTGGGCCCGTGGTGGCCCAGTCCATTCGCGAATTTTTTTCCGTGGAACGCAATCGACAGGTCATCGCGCACCTGCGTGCCCAGGGTGTGCACTGGCGCGAAAACGCCCAAGAGAGGCGGGATGTGCAGGTTCTGGCCGGTTTGACCTTCGTCCTGACCGGAACCCTGGCCCATTATTCCCGGGAGGAAGCCAGGGAACGTATCGAGAAAGCCGGAGGAAAGGTGGTGGGTAGTCTGACGCGATCGACCCATTATCTGGTGGTGGGTCGAGATCCGGGCAGCAAGGTCGCGCAAGCACAAAAATTGGGCATTTCGATGCTCGATGAGGATCAGTGGGACAAACTTTTCAAGGGAATCAATGCATGATCAAAAAAATTCGTAAGGCGGTATTTCCGGTGGCGGGAATGGGGAGCCGATTTTTGCCCGCGACCAAGGCCAGTCCCAAGGAAATGTTGCCGGTAGTGGACAAGCCATTGATTCAATACGCCGTGGAGGAGGCCGTCGCGGCGGGCATCACGGAAATGATTTTTGTGACGGGTCGAGGTAAGCGGGCGATCGAAGATCACTTCGACAAGGCGTATGAATTGGAGGCCGAACTGGCTCAGCGGGGGAAAGACCGGATGTTGGGAATCGTTCGCAATCTGCCGCCCCCTGGGGTGAGTTGTGCCTATATTCGGCAGCCGGAAGCTCTGGGTTTGGGGCATGCCATTTTATGTGCTGCGCCTTTGGTGGGGGATGAGCCCTTTGCCGTGGTACTGGCGGATGATTTGATCGATTCGAAAGTTCCGGTATTACGTCAGATGATGGAATGGTACGAAAAAAGTGGTTCCTCCGTCCTGGGTGTGCAACAAGTACCCCGTGCTCAGACCGGGCAATACGGGATCGTCCAGACGGAACATGGGAGGGGTGAGTATCTGAGGGTCACAGGAATCGTGGAGAAGCCGGCCCCGGATCGGGCTCCTTCCACGTTGGCGGTGGTTGGGCGTTACATTTTGACCCCGGCAGTTTTTGATACCCTGCGCGAGGTGGCACCGGGTGCGGGCGGAGAAATTCAATTGACCGACGGGATTGCTCGTCTACTGGAGCGTGAAACGGTCCTGGCTTGTCCCTTTGAGGGGGTGCGCTATGATTGCGGAAGCAAGTTAGGTTATCTCAAGGCGACGGTGACCTATGGTTTGCGCCATGAAGAAACCGGGGCTGCTTTTGCCCATTGGCTGGCGGAGCGAACCTGAATGGCGGTGCGTCCCATCGTAAGAATGGGGCATCCTGCCCTGTGCGCCCCCGCCGAGCCGGTGTCGGAGGCGGAATGGCCATGCGTGCCCGAGTTGGTCCGGGATCTGGAAGACACCTTGCTCAAAGCGGAGGGGGTGGGGCTGGCCGCGCCACAGATTGGCATCGGATGGAGGGTCGTCCTGTTCGGTTTCGAGGCCAGTGCACGTTATCCCGATGCGCCACCGATTCCGCGTACCGTTCTCATCAATCCGGTCTGGTCTCCTTTGGGGGAAGATCTTGAAGAGGGATGGGAAGGGTGTCTGTCCATTCCCGGCATGCGTGGCTGGGTTCCCCGTGCCCAACATCTCCATTACGCGGGCTGGAATCTGCAGCGGGAATGGATCGAACGAACCGTCAGCGGTTTTCATGCGCGTGTGGTACAGCATGAATGCGACCATCTGGAGGGCATTCTCTACCCCGCTCGGGTTCGGGATTTCAGCCGTTTTGGCTTCATCGAGGAATTGTTTCCCGACCCCGAACAGCGCCCTGCCTGTGACTGACCCTGGCGGGGTGGGTCACTGTTCCTGAGAGACTTCGTGCAGCAGGTCATTGTGCAGGCACTGGCGTTCCATCGGATTCTCCAGGCATGGAGAAGAAATCAGAAAGACGTCTTCGACACGTTCGCCCAAGGTGTTGATACGGGCACCATGCAGATCGATGCCGTGGCGCAGGAAAACACAGGCCAGTCGGTACAATAATCCGGGACGGTCGCCGGTGACCACGGTCAGCGGGACTTGACCATCGCGCTCCGGATCTCCCAACAGGATACGCGGGGGAAAGGGAAAATGGCGGAGTTGGCGGGGCAGGCGCGACTTGCGTGGAGTGGGAAGGGGGCCGGGATGCTCCAGTTGTTCCTGTAACTCGTTTTCCATCTGTTTGAGTTGTGTTCGATAATGTTCGGCCGAACTGTGGCGGGGCAGCACCTGAAAGGTGTCAAGGGCATGATGATCCAGAGTGGTGTGGATACGGGCTGCGACGATGGTTTGTCCGGAACGCTCGAAGTATTCACAAAGATGGGCAAACAGACCGGTTCGATCCGGGCTGTAGATCAGGACCTGGAATCCTTCTCCCACTGGGGAGAGACGTGCCCGTACCCGAGGTTTCAAAGACCCGGTGCAGCCCTGCAAACTACGGGCATGCCAGGCGATGTCCTGGATTTCATGGCGCCGGAAATAGCCGTCTTCCAAGGTTTTCCACAAGGTTACTTCGGAAACCTCTTGCAAGCCATAGTGTTTCAGAATTTTCAGGGCTTGAGTCTGACGACTTGCGCTGGGTTCGTCATGAGCCGTTTGCTCTCCCTCCAGAACCCGTTCGGTCAGGCGATACAGATCCTCCAGCAGTTTTCCTTTCCAGGCATTCCATACCTTGGGACTGGTGCCCCGGATATCGGCCACGGTGAGCAGGTAAAGGGCAGTCAGGCGACGCAGGTTCCCCGTTTGTTCGGCAAAACGGAGGATCACTGCGGGGTCTGAAAGGTCTTGTTTCTGGGCCACTGCAGAAAAATTGAGATGTTGTTCCACCAGCCATCCCACCAATTGCGTATCGGTTCGGGGCAAGCGGTGTTGGCGACAAAAATAGAGGGCATCCGAGCGACCGAGTTGGGCATGATTTCCGCCTCGGCCTTTGGCGATGTCATGAAAGAGCGCCGCCAGAATCAACAGATCAGGGCGGTCGAATCGTTGCATCAGGGTGGAGCAGAGAGGGAATTCATGGTCGAAACGGGGCAGGGCAAAGCGGCGCAGGTTGCGGATGACTCGCAGGGTGTGCTCATCTACGGTATAGGCATGGTACAGGTCATGCTGCATTTGCCCCACGATGCGCCCGAAGGCGGGCAGGTAACGTCCCAGGACCCCCAGATAATTCATGCGTCTCAGGACGTCGGCGGTACGCGCCGGTTGTCTCAGGATTTCGAGAAACTGTTGCTGATGCACCGGGTTGGAACGAAAAGCCGCGTTGATATGACGTTTCCCACGCCAGACGGCGCGCAAGACCTCGGGTGTGAAACCGCGTAGGTCAGGGTATTGCTGGAGCAGAAGGAAGGCGGTGAAGAGGAGTTCTGGTTTCTGATCCAGAAATGTCCCGGGGGGGGTGCCCAGCAAATCTCCCTGCCGTACGAAGGGTTCTCGCAAGGGAACCGGGGGGGTGTGCACGGGTCGGGCGCGTTCTTCGATCTGTTCCACCAGAATGGCATTCATCAATAGAACGGATTTGGCGGTCTTGTAGTAGGCTTGCATCAACCCTTCGCCGGCGCGTCGTTGCCCACTGTCTTGCCAACCGAGTTGAAGGGCGAGCGGTGTCTGGTAATCGAAGAGGAGGCGATCTTCGCGGCGTTGTGCAAGACACTGCAAACGAATTCTCAAATCCTGTAAAAACCCCCGGAGCGCACGTGCCTGTCGTGCTTCTGCCGCGCTGATCAATCCGGCCTGGGTGAAAGAAGTCCAACCGGGGTTCAATCCTGCGCCCCATGCGATCCAGAAGATCGTGTGTAGATCGCGCAGTCCTCCCGGACTTTCCTTGAGATTGGGTTCCAGATTGAAGGCGGTGTCGTGGTGTTTGTGATGGCGCTGGCGCTGTTCCTGGATCTTGCCGGCTCTGAAGGCACCCAGATCCAGAGCGGCGGGAAGTTTTTGACAAAGTTCCTGTTGGGCGCGTCGTTTCCCGCTGAGGAATCGTTGTTCGGACAGATTGGTGGCGATGGTCAGGTCCCGAACGGCTTCTTCCAGGCATTCGGCTTCAGTACGGACGCTGTGACCGACTTCCAGTCCGATATCCCAGAGGGCCCCAATGAAGGATTCAATGCGTTGGGCGAGGAAGTCGTTTGCTTGACCGGGCAACAGGATGAGCAGATCGATGTCGGAATAGGGATACAACTCCCCGCGCCCGTAGCCGCCCACGGCCACCAACGTGGCGTCCTGTTTGAAGTCGTGCGTGATCCAGAGTTGGCGCAGAGTTTCATCCACGATGACGCGCCACTGCTTGAGTAGGCGTCGAGGGGAAGGCTGATGCAGGTAGGCCTCAAAAAGTTCGGTTCTTTTTTTTTGGAGTTGGGATTTGAGCGTGGCTGCGGTGCGCATGATCAGGGGGCGGGAGGTGTTCCGGGAGAGAGGGTCAGAACCTCGAATCCCTCCGGTGTGACCAGAATCGTATGTTCCCACTGGGCGGACAGGCTGTGATCGGCGGTGACAATGGTCCAGCCATCACCCAATGGGCGGATATCTTTACGCCCGGCATTGATCATGGGTTCGATGGTGAAAATCATGCCGGCTTCGAGGCGCAAGCCGCTGCCTTTTCTGCCGTAATGCAGAACCTGCGGTTCTTCATGAAAGTGGCGCCCGATGCCATGACCACAAAACTCGCGGACCACGCTGTATCCCGCTTTTTCGGCAAAGGTCTGGATGGCATGGCCGATGTCTCCCAGATGGTGGCCCGGAGCAACGACACGGATGCCGTGCCAGAGAGAATCATACGTCAGATCACAAAGACGGCGGGCCTGTTTGCTGACCTCCCCCACACAAAACATGCGGCTGGTATCCCCATGAAATCCTTCCTTGATGACAGTGATGTCGAGGTTGACGATGTCCCCATTCTTGAGGATGCGGTCGCCGGGAATGCCGTGACAGACCTGATGGTTGACCGAAGTGCAAATCGAACGGGGGTAGGGCCGATGTCCTTTGGGCGCATAATTCAACGGCGCAGGGATGGTTTGTTGAACCTCGACCATGTAGTCATGGCACAGTCGGTCCAAATGGTCGGTGGTGACCCCCGGAACGACATGGGGGGTGATGTAGTCCAGTACTTCAGCGGCGAGCCGACAGGCGATACGCATTTTATGAATTTCTTCGGGGCTTTTCAGACTGACGGCAGAAGGAGGCATGGGTCGGGAATTTGGATTGGTTGATTATTGGGAAGTCGGGATGGTATCATAAAGGGCTTTATCGCAATTTCACACGCCGGTTAAAACACAGGGTGCCTTGGAAAAGGTGAAATGGACCGGCGGCGGCTCAACCCTCGATCAGGAGTTTTACCATGTCAGTCACCATGCGACAAATGCTGGAAGCCGGAGTTCATTTCGGACACCAGACCCGTTACTGGAATCCCAAGATGGCCCCGTTCATTTTTGGCCACCGCAACAAGATCCACATCATCAATCTGGAAAAGACGCTTCCTCTTTATCAGGAAGCCATGACCTTCGTGCGTCGTCTGGCCGCCAACAATCAGTCGATCCTGTTTGTCGGGACCAAACGTCAGGCGCGCGACATCGTGCGCGAGGAAGCACTGCGAGCGGGTTCTCCCTTTGTGGATCACCGTTGGCTGGGCGGGATGCTCACGAATTTCAAAACCGTCAAGCAATCGATCAAGCGCCTCAATGAACTTTCCCTGATGGTCGAAGATGGTTCCATGGATCGTTTGTCCAAGAAGGAAGCCCTGAACTATCAACGCGAAAAAGAAAAACTGGCGCGCAGTCTGGGGGGGATCGTGTCCATGAATGGCGTACCGGACGCCTTGTTCGTGATAGACGTGGGTTACCAAAAAAATGCCGTGGTAGAAGCACGCAAGTTGGGGATTCCCATCATTGGCATCGTGGATACCAACAACTCCACGGAAGGCATCGATTATGTCATTCCGGGGAACGATGATTCGACCCGCGCCATTCGACTCTATGCCCGTGGAGTGGCGGACGCCATTCTGGAAGGGCGTGCCCAAAGCCTCGATGAGGCCGTTGCGGGAGAAGAATTTGTAGAAGAGGAAAGTGACGTTTCCGAGGCCTGAAGAGTCGGAAACTGGCTCCCCCCGCCAAGCGGGGGTTCCTGGATTAATTGAAGGAGTTACGCTATGGCGGAAATTACCGCATCGATGGTGAAGGAATTGCGCGAACGCACAGGTTTGGGGATGATGGAATGCAAGAAGGCATTGACCGAGGCTCAGGGAGAGATGAAAGCCGCGGAAGATCTGTTGCGCATTCGGAGTGGAGCCAAAGCCAGCAAGGCCGCGACTCGGGTGGCTGCAGAAGGCGTGGTGGCGGTGGTCATCCATTCGGATGCTCGGGTCGGCGCACTGGTGGAAGTCAACTGCGAAACCGATTTTGTGGCCAAGAATGAAGAGTTCATGGCTTTTGCGCGCACGGCCGCCGAGTGTGTGGCGTGTGACGACCCGGCGACAGTGGAGGCCTTGGCCCAGTGTTCTCTGCCCGCAGGCGGGGTTCTGGAAGACATTCGGCAGGCCCTGGTCATGAAGTTGGGTGAAAATATGACCTTGCGTCGTTTCGTTCGCTACGAGACCACCGGGCATCTGGCTCAGTACATGCATGGGCAAAAAATTGGTGTATTGGTGGACATGATCGGGGGGGATGCGGCGCTGGGGCGTGACATTGCCATGCATATTGCGGCCAGCAAACCCGTGTGTGTTTCCGCGGCAGAGGTTCCCGCTGAATTGCTTCGGCGCGAGCGCGAAATTTATACGGCACAAGCCGCAGAATCCGGAAAACCGGCAGAGATCGTAGCCAAGATGGTGGAGGGGCGGGTTCAGAAATATTTGGCCGAGGTAACCTTGGTTGGGCAGCCCTTTGTCAAGAATCCGGATCAAACCGTCGAAGTTCTGCTCAAAAGTCGGGGTGCCAGCGTGCAGCGCTTCTCCATGCTGGTGGTGGGGGAAGGCATCGAGAAAAAAGTCGAGAACTTTGCGGCGGAAGTCGCCGCTGCCGCAGGTACGATGGCTTGATACAGGGAAGACCATGAAACTTGCTTATCAACGTATTCTCTTGAAACTGTCGGGTGAAGCCCTGATGGGGGAGGATGCTTACGGCATCAATCGGGCCACGATCGATCGTATCGTGGCTGAGGTTGCCGCTGTCGTGCGGCAGGGTGTGCAAGTTGCCGTGGTGATTGGCGGGGGCAATATCTTTCGCGGGGTGGCCCCCGGAGCCGAAGGAATGGACCGCGCTACCGCCGACTACATGGGAATGCTGGCTACGGTCATGAATGCCTTGGCTTTGCAGGATGCCATGCGACGGGTGGAGGTGGTCAGTCGGGTTCAGTCCGCCTTGAATCTGGAACAGGTGGCAGAACCTTACATTCGTGGCAAGGCGCTACGTTATCTGGAAGAAGGCAAGGTGGTGATTTTTGCTGCAGGGACGGGTAATCCATTTTTTACGACGGACACGGCAGCCGCGCTGCGGGGGGCAGAGATCAGCGCAGAGGTGGTGCTCAAAGCGACCAAAGTGGACGGTATCTATACGGACGATCCAAAAAAGAACCCGGACGCCCGCCGCTATGTACGCCTCACCTTTGAGGAAGCCATCGTCAACAATCTGAAAGTGATGGATGCAACGGCACTGACTCTGTGTCGGGATCAGAACCTGCCCATCGGCGTGTTCAGCATTTTCAAACCGGGTGCTTTGATGCGTGTCGTTCGGGGTGAACCCGAAGGCACCTTTGTGACGAATTGAAAGGGTAACGTCAGATGATTTCCGATATCAAGAAGACTACCGAACAGAAAATGGCCAAATCCGTGGAAACCCTCAAGGCAGATTTGGCCAAGGTGCGAACGGGGCGAGCCCATGCCGGTTTGCTGGATCACGTTCGAGTGGATTATTACGGAACCCCCACCCCGCTCAGTCAGGTGGCCAGTGTCAATCTGATGGATGCCCGGACCATTGGGGTCAATCCGTATGAGAAAAAAATGGGCGCAGTGATCGAAAAGGCCATCCGGGAGTCGGACCTCGGTCTCAATCCCTCCTCTCAGGGGGATCTGATCCGGGTCCCCATGCCTTCCTTGACCGAAGAGCGGCGACGTGACCTGACCAAGGTGGTCAAGGCCGAATCTGAAGGCGGGCGTGTGGCGGTGCGCAATATTCGACGCGATGCCTTGGCGCAGTTCAAGGATATGGTCAAAGCCAAAACCCTTTCGGAAGATGAGGAGCGGCGTGCGCAGGAGGACATCCAGAAAATGACCGATCGTTTCATTCAGGAAATCGACAAGATGCTGGCCGTCAAGGAAGCCGAGTTGATGGCGGTTTGACGGTTCGGCGCAAACTTGCCATGGTCAGGGCAAAAAGTTCCACCCAGACGATCCCGGACGTTGCCACGATTCCTCACCATATCGCCATCATCATGGACGGCAATGGGCGCTGGGCTCGTCAGCGTCTTTTGCCGCGGATCGCAGGACATCGCAAGGGAAGTGAGGCAGTACGCACCCTGGTGGAATCGGGGTTGCAATGCGGCATCCCCTACCTGACACTCTTTGCCTTCAGCAGTGAAAATTGGCGTCGTCCGGCAGATGAGGTCGGTTTGCTCATGCAACTTTTCATGCACATGCTGGAAAAAGAAATTCAGCAACTGCACGAGGCTGGGGTGCGTTTACGTGTGATAGGGGACCGGTCGCCCCTGGGCAATAAATTGCAGGTGCTGATCGAAGAAGCGGAACGGTTGACTTTGGCCAATCAGGCGTTGACCTTGACGCTCGCGGTGAATTATGGGGGACGTTGGGACATTCTGCAGGCGGTCAATGCCTGGAACAGGACACATCCCGCTCCGGTGCCCCCCATGACCGAAGCGGATTTGCGGGCTCATCTCTGCCTGGGTGATTTGCCGGAGCCAGACCTGTTCATTCGCACCGGAGGCGAACAACGCGTCAGCAACTTTCTGCTCTGGCAGTTGGCGTACACGGAGTTTTATTTTACCGAAACCCTCTGGCCAGACTTTGATCGCGTAGCACTGGATCAGGCCATTCATTCCTATCAGAGTCGTGAACGACGTTTTGGTCGGACCAGTGAACAATGCTCCGCACTCGGCTCCTGACCGCATCCGTGCTCCTGGTGGTGGTGGGCCTGAGTTTATTCTGGGCCTCTCCTTCGGTATGGGATGGCTTGGTGGCTGGAGTCATGATTTGGGCGGGTTGGGAATGGGCGGGTCTGGCAAAAGCAGTCTTCTGGCAGCGCTGCCTGTATGCCTTTCTGCTTCTGCTGTTCTATCAGATCGGACGGGAAACTGCCTGGCAAAACCTGTGGATGGAGGTCTCTCTGGTCTTCTGGATTGCCTTGGTTCCTTTGTGGATGAAACGGCAATGGCGGATCGGGGGAACGCCGCTTCTCGTAGTCGGCCTCCTGGTGCTGCTCACCACGGGTTGGTCCCTCACGCTTCTTCAGCATCAGGGTAATCTGGTGCTTCTGGCCCTGATGGCCGTACTCTGGATATCGGACAGTGCGGCCTATTTTACGGGTCGTGCCTGGGGAAAGCACCGACTGGCCCCTGCCATCAGCCCGGGAAAAACCTGGGAAGGGGTGGCTGGCGCATGGCTGGTGGTGACTGTCTACGGGGGAATCTGGTGGTGGCTGGCCCGTACGGGAGCCTCTTCCATGGCCCAACTGGTCAATCACTTGGGATGGGCCTGGTTCCCGCTCATTTGGGGACTGGTCGGGTTAGGCATTTTGGGAGACCTGTTTGAATCCTGGATCAAACGTTGTGCCGGCGTCAAGGACAGCGGCAGGGGTCTGCCGGGGCATGGCGGGGTTCTGGACCGAATCGATGCGCTCACGGCGACGCTTCCTCTGGCAGCCTTGAGCATCCATCTTCTGGGGGGCGCATGAAACAACACTTGACCATTCTGGGCGCCACCGGCAGTATCGGCATGAGCACCCTGGAGGTCGTTCGACGCCACCCGGAATGCTACGAAATTCATGCCTTGACCGCACATCGCAACCTGCTTGGACTGGCGCGACAATGTGTGGACTTTCGTCCTCGTCTGGCCGTGGTGCCCGAGGTGGTTCAACTGGATGAACTGGCACGAATCCTGCGTGCGTTGGATCCTGACTGTCCCACGGAATTGAGGGCAGGCGAGGGTGCGCTCGAGGAAGTTGCCGCAGCCCCGGAAGTGACGACGGTGATGGCCGCCATCGTGGGGGCTGCTGGCTTGGCATCGACCTTGGCGGCGGCCCGTGCGGGGAAAAAAATACTCCTGGCCAATAAAGAATCTCTGGTCATGTCAGGCCCTTTGATGATGCAGGCCGTTGTACAGGGGGGGGCATGCCTGCTTCCTGTGGACAGCGAGCATAATGCCATCTTTCAATGCTGGCCGAATGACGAAGGGGGACGTTCCGGCGTGGAAAAAATTCTATTGACGGCCTCCGGTGGCCCTTTCCTGAACACGACGTTGCAGGATTTGGCTAAAGTCACGCCGGAACAAGCGTGTCAGCATCCCAAATGGCGTATGGGTAAAAAGATTTCGGTGGATTCGGCGACCATGATGAACAAAGGGCTGGAGTTGATCGAAGCCTGCTGGTTATTTGGCTTGCCGCCCGAAAAAGTCGAGATCGTCATTCATCCCCAGAGTCTGGTTCACTCTCTGGTCGGGTTCATCGACGGTTCGTTGTTGGCCCAATTGGGGTACACGGACATGAGGATTCCCATTGCTCATGCCTTGGCTTATCCCGAACGTCACTCCTCTGGAGTGCCCTTGCTTGATTTGACCATGGCGGGGCCTTTGACTTTTTTTCCTCTGGAACGTGAACGTTTTCCGGCCGTGGCATTGGCTGAACAGGCCATGCAGGCCGGGGGAACGGGCCCCACGTTGCTGAATGCCGCCAATGAGGTGGCTGTGGCGGCGTTTTTGGCGGGACATTTGAATTTCCGGGCGATCACCGACACCATTGCGCGGGTGCTCGACCAACTCCCTCCCCAAGCATGTACCACCTTGGAAGAGGTCATCGAGGCGGATCGACGGGCACGGCAGTCCACCGAGCAGATCCTGTCCGGGAGAAGCGTGTGCTGAAGGGGGGGGCGGGCACGCTCGGGGCTTTCCTGCTGGCGCTCAGTTGCCTGATTTTCATTCATGAACTGGGGCATTTCGCAGTGGCGCGTTGGGTCGGAGTCAAAGTCCTGCGTTTTTCCATCGGACTGGGGCGTCCGCTCTGGCGCCGACAGGCAAAAAACGGGACCGAGTGGGTGGTGGCACTCTTTCCTCTGGGGGGGTACGTACGCATGCTGGACGAGCGAGAGGGGCCGGTGTCTCCGCTGGACGTCCAGCATGCCTTCAACCAGAAAACCCTGGCGCAAAGAAGTGCGATTGTGGTGGCGGGTCCTCTGGCGAATTTTCTGTTGGCCTGGTTATTATTCAGTTTGCTTTATACCCTGGGGATTCCCGGGCAGCGACCTTGTCTGGACGCACCGGAGACAGGCACCCTGGCGTGGAATGCGGGGATCCGGGCGGGGGAATGTGTGCTCAGTCTGGACGGAGGAGCGATCCGTACCTGGCAGGATTTTGAGTTGGAATGGCCCAGAGCGATCCGGGGGCGGGGAACCGTGACCTTGGTGACACGGAATGACCGGGGTCAGGAAGAAGTTCATCGGCTGGCAACGGTACACGTCACCTCGGCGGCTGAGGAGGAAGGGGTGGAAGGGAGTGGTTTTCATCTGTGGGCGCCCCCCCTGCCCCCGGTGGTCGGAGAGGTCATTCCGGACAGTGTGGCGGACGAGGCGGGACTGAAACCTTTGGATCGGTTGCTGCGAGTGGCGGGTCAGCCGGTGGAAACCTGGGCGCAAGTGGTAAGGATCGTTGAAAATCATCCTCAGGCCATAGTGGAGATCGAACTGCAACGTGCCGGTCAAACCAGGAAGTTGCAGGTCATTCCCCGTGCGGTGGATTTGCCCAATGGTCGCCGGATCGGGCGGATTGGCATCAGCCCGCAGGTCACCGAGACCATGCGCCGTCAATGGACGGTTCTTGAAAAGGATTCGCCCCTGACGGCGCTTGGGCATGGCGCCATGAAAACCTGGTCACTCACCCTGTTGACCCTGGATTCCTTCGGTCAGATGCTCACGGGACAGGCTTCCCTGGATGATCTGGGGGGGCCGGTCCGGATCGCATCGCTGGCGGGAGAAAGCGCACGCTCGGGGCTGCTGTCCTATTTGCACTTCATGGCGTTGATCAGCCTCAGTCTGGGCGTCCTTAATTTATTGCCCATTCCCTTATTGGATGGGGGACATTTGTTGTATCATGCGGTGGAATGGGTGAGGGGGCGACCCTTGTCCACGGAAATCTTGGGTCTCACCCAGCGGTTGGGGTTCTTTTTGCTGGCGGGGCTCATGGTTTTTACCTTCCTTAATGATTTGCGCCATTTTTTCAATCACTGACTTCCGCTTACCTCATGTTTTTTCGTTCACTGTTATTCCTGTTCTGGATAGGTTGGAGTTCACTGGCGTTGGCCTTGGCGCCGATCACGATTCAGGATATCCGCGTGGAAGGCGCGCAACGCATCGAACCGGGGACGATTTTCAGTTATCTTCCCCTCAAGGTGGGCGATACCATTACCAATGAGAAAGCTTCTGCTGCACTGAAGGCGCTTTACGATACCGGATTTTTTTCCGATGTGCGTCTCGAATCTGACGGCAATGTCCTGGTGGTCTACGTGCAGGAACGCCCCTCCATCGCTCGTCTTGAAATCAACGGCGCAAAATCCTTTACCAAGGATCAACTCAAGGATGCCTTGAAATCCATCGGGATTGCAGAATCGCGGATCTATGATAAATCCTTGCTGGACAAGGCAGAGAAGGAACTCAAACGACAGTATCTGGGAAAAGGGAAGTATTCGACACAAGTATCCACCACCGTGACGCCGCTTCCCCGCAATCGAGTCGCGCTGGCGTTCAACATTGTGGAGGGGGAAGCAGCGCATATTCGTGAAATCAATATTGTCGGGGCCCATGCCTTTTCTGCCAAGGAACTGCAGGATCAATTACAGTTGAACACGCCCAACTGGTTGTCCTGGTATACCAAAAACGATCAGTATTCCAAACAGAAATTGTCTGGAGACCTGGAAGCCTTGCGTTCCTTCTATCAGGATCGGGGCTATCTGGAGTTTGCCGTGGATTCGACCCAGGTGTCCATTTCTCCGGACAAACAGGATGTCTACATCAGCGTCAACATCACCGAAGGACAACCGTATAAAGTGTCAGACGTGAAACTGGCGGGCCAATTTTTGGTGCCCGAAGCAGAGTTGCGAAAACTGCTCACGCTCAAGCCAGGGGATTTATTCTCCCGTGAAAAGGTCACGACTTCCACCAAGGCGATTGCGGATCGATTGGCCAAGGATGGTTACTCCTTTGCCAATATCAATGCCAATCCGGAAATCGATAAAGAGCACCATACCGCCGCCTTTACCTTTGTCATCGACCCCGGAAGACGGGTGTATGTGCGCCGGGTCAATATTTATGGAAACACCACGACCCGGGATGAGGTGATTCGCCGTGAAATCCGTCAGATGGAAGGGGCCTGGTACTCTGTGGAAAAGGTCAACCGCTCCAAGGAACGGATCGACCGCCTGGGTTTTTTCTCCGAGGTGACGGTAGACAGTCCGCCCGTGCCCGGTACCACCGATCAGGTGGACGTCAACTTTACGGTCGCGGAACGTCAGACCGGATCCATCCAGTTGGGTGCAGGGTACTCCAATGCCGAAGGCATCATTTTGAGTGCCGGGATTACCCAGAGCAATCTGTTCGGGAGCGGTAACTCGCTTTCCTTCGGGGTCAGCACCGGGTTGGTGACACGGACCTACTCCGTCGCCTATACCAATCCTTATTGGAGCGAGGAAGGCATCGCGCGCACCATCAGTCTCTATGATCGTTCCATCGATACCTCCTATCTGATCGGGGTCAGCCCCTATTCGACCCGGACCTTGGGGGCCGACGTGACCTATACGATACCGGTCTCGGAAGTGAACGCCTATTCTCTCGGGTATGGATTTGAAGCCACCAGTGTGGGGGTATTCAATACCAGCCCCGCCGAGTATGTGGATTTCGTCAATCAGTTCGGTTCGCAGGCCAAAGCCATCAAGGTAAGTATGGGCTATACCCATGATACCCGCGACAGCATCATCTACCCGATGAAGGGATGGAGTCAGAAATATGGCATGGAAGTGGGGGTGCCCGGCGAAAATCTAACGTACTACCGCGCAACGGCCAGTGAGCAAGTGCTTACTCCTATCAGTCAAAATACGACACTTTCCCTGTCAGGACAGTTGGGGTATGCCAATGGGTATGGAGGCGTGCCTTTGCCCTTCTATAAAAACTTCTTCGCCGGGGGGGTGGGATCGGTGCGGGGATACTTCCCGGGCAGTCTGGGTCCCCAGGTTTATGATAATTATGGTAACCTCCTGAACCTTGGGGGGAACAAGATGATTACCGGGAGTGCCGAATACTTCTTTCCCTTGCCGGGTTCCAAGGGTACGGACAAGTCTTTCCGCCTGAGTACGTTCGTGGATACCGGGAACGTCTATGGGTACAATCAGGGCTTTTCCATCCCGCAACTGCGCTATTCTGCCGGGCTTGCCCTGTCCTGGTATTCGCCCATGGGCCCCCTCGAGTTCAGTTACGCAGCCCCCTTTCACTATAACTCAGTCACTGATAACATTGAGCGACTACAATTTCAGTTAGGTAATACGTTCTAAACTTGAAGAGAGATGCCCCATGCATAAGATCGCCAAATTCGTTTCCCTGTTGTTTGCCTTCTTTTTGTTGAGTTCATCGGTCATGGCCACCGAACTGAAGGTGGGCTGGATCAATATCGAGCGAATTTTTCGCGAGGCGGCGCCTGCTCAGGTGGCCACTAAAAAGTTGGAGAAAGAGTTCGATAAACGACAGGTAGAGTTGCAAAAAATGGGTAAGCAGATCCAGGATCAGCAGGCCGAACTGGACAAGAACGGAATGACCATGAGTGAGGGCGAACGCGCGCACAAGGAGCGTGATCTGGCCAATCTGAACCGTGATTTCCAACGCATGCAACGGGAATTTCGGGAGGATCTCAATACGCGTCGCAACGAGGAATTTGCTTCCATCCAGGAGCGGGCCAACAAGGCCATCAAGGAAATTGCCACGACGGAGAATTATGACCTGATTCTGACCGATGCCATTTATGCCGGCCCCCGCATCGATATCACCGACAAGGTCATCCGGATCATCGACAGCGGCAGTAAATAACTTCATTCATGCGTGGACAGTGCACTTATACACTGGGCGAACTGGCCCGGTTCTGTGGCGTCGAGGTAGAGGGAGATCCTCATACCCTGGTCGAGGGCGTGGGGACTCTGGAGGGAGCCGAACCGGGTGACATCACCTTCTTGACCAATCCGCTGTATCGAGCGCACCTGGGCAATACCCGCGCGGCCGCCGTGATTCTCAGGAAACGGGATCGGGAAGCGACGGATTTGCCCTGCCTGATCACGGATAATCCGCACGGATGTTATGCTCGGGTAGCCCAGAAACTTTTTCCCGAAGTCAAACCCATGCCGGGTATTCACGGGACGGCAGAGATTCATCCCGAAGCCCGGGTCTCTCCTCTCGCCAGTATTGGCCCGCAGGCGGTGATCGGGGCGGGTGCCCTTGTCGACGATGGAGTGGTGGTGGGCGCAGGGGGATATGTCGGTGAAAGGGTCCACCTGGCTCAGGACGTATTCCTTCATCCGCGCGTCACCTTGTACGCCGGAGTCACCTTGGGTCCCCGCACCCTGGTGCATTCCGGTGTCGTGATCGGGGCGGATGGTTTTGGCATGGCCTGGCAGGAAGGACGATGGTTGAAGATCCCTCAGGTAGGGAGCGTGCGTATCGGGGCAGACGTGGAGATCGGGGCCAATACCACCATCGATCGTGGAGCCATCGAGGACACGGTCATCGAGGAGGGGGTCAAGTTGGATAACCAGATCCAGATTGCCCATAACTGCCGAATCGGCGCCCATACCGTGATTGCGGGCTGCACGGGCATTTCGGGGAGTTCCCGGATCGGGGCGCATTGCAGAATTGGCGGGGGAGTGGGCATTGTGGGGCATGTGGAGATCTGTGATGGCGTCACGGTATCCGGGTTTTCCCTGATCACCAAGTCCATTACGCAGCCCGGGGTCTATACGTCGGCCATTCCCAGCCAGCCTCATCGCGAGTGGTTGCATACCCTGGCGCATTTGAGGGGACTTCCGGAATGGGTGGAGCGGGTTCGTGTGCTTGAAATGGCACAGGTGCAGCAGGGTCATTAAATTGAGAACGGAGAATGAACGATGAGCAGTATGGACATCAATGAAATCATGCAATATCTTCCTCATCGCTATCCTTTTCTCATGGTCGATCGGGTTCTGGAGGTCGCGCCGGGAAAGTCTATCGTGGCGATCAAGAATGTCAGTCGTAATGAAGAATATTTTCAGGGACATTTTCCTCACCATCCGGTCATGCCCGGTGTATTGATCATCGAATCCCTGGCTCAAGCGGCTGCCCTGCTCAGTTTCAAGACGGAAGGCATCAAGCCGGATGGCAAAATCGTGACCTATTTCGTCGGGATCGATCAGGCCCGTTTTCGCAACCCGGTTTTTCCGGGGGATCAGTTGCGGCTCGAGGTCTCATTGTTGCGGCGTTCCTACAAGATCTGGAAGTTTTCTGCCAAGGCCTGGGTGGAAGATCGCCTGGCGGCTGAAGCCCAGTTGATGTGCGCAGAAAAAAATCTGGCCGAACCCGCGTAACGCCGATTCATGGATTCCTGGAATTCTGTAGACTTTCTGCGCCATCCGACGGCATTGATTCATCCTGACGCAGTACTGGCACCCGATGTGCGTGTCGGGGCGTACAGTTTGATCGGTCCCGGCGTTACGGTAGGCGCAGGAACGGTCATCCAGGATCATGTGCGGATTGCAGGCCGGACGACCATTGGCCAACGTAACCGGATTTACTCATTTTGTTCTTTGGGGGGTGAGCCTCAGGACAAAAAGTATCAGGGGGAAGAGTCGGCCCTGGAGATTGGCGATGACAACACCATTCGCGAGTTTTGTACCTTCAATCTGGGAACCGAAGACGATGTGGGGGTAACCCGGTTGGGGAACCATAACTGGATCATGGCCTACGTCCACCTGGCCCATGACTGTCAGGTGGGTCACCATACGACCTTTGCCAACCATGCGACCTTGGCCGGGCATGTTCATGTGGGCGACTGGGTGACGCTGGGGGGGTTTGTCGGGGTGCATCAATTTGTACGGATCGGTGCCCACAGTTTCATTGGCATTTCTGCGGTCATCACCCAGGATGTTCCCCCGTATCTGCTGGTGGCCGGGATTCCGGCGGCACCCCACGGCATCAATGCGGAAGGGTTGAAGCGGCGAGGCTTCACGATGGAGGAATTGAGTGCGCTCAAGCAGGCGTACCGCAAGCTATATCGTTCGGGATTGTCCCTGGAACAGGCCCAACAGGAACTGACGCTACTGGCGCAGAACGCCCCCTGTGTACTTCCCTTGCGGGACTTTCTCGACCAGTCTGCCCGCGGCATCCTGCGCTGATCATGCGCATCGGCGTTGTGGCAGGGGAGGCGTCCGGGGATATGCTGGGGGAGGCCCTGATGAATGCCATGCGACAACGTTATCCCGAGGCGATTTTTGAGGGCATTGCGGGTCCGCGCATGCAGGCTTTGGGGGCCCGCTCCTTATTTCCCATGGAAGCCTTGTCGGTACGGGGGTACTGGGAAGTCTTGCGCGCACTCCCGCGCCTGTTGTGGATTCGGCGGCAGTTGCGACGCCATTTTCTGAGTCACCCGCCCGATTTTTTTGTGGGCATCGATGCCCCGGACTTCAATCTGGGATTGGAGAAAGCGCTCAAGAGGGGAGGCATTCCCACCTTGCAGATGGTGGCGCCCACCGTCTGGGCCTGGCGCGCGGAGCGGTTGCCAAAAATTCGTGCGGCAGTCTCGGGCATCCTCTCCATCTTCCCTTTTGAAGCCCCGATATTCGAGCAGGCGGGCATTCCCCTGACTTACATCGGCCATCCTCTGGTGCACCTTTTGCCTCCGCCGGATCGAGCCCGGGCTCGTGCAGCGTTGGACCCCACCGGGTCGGGATCCTGGATCGCTTTATTGCCCGGCAGTCGAATGTCCGAACTGGAATATCATGGACGTCTGTTTCTGGAGACGGCCTTGCGTCTCCAGCGGGATTTTCCGCAATCGCGTTTTGCCGTTCCGTTGATCAATGAGGGGACCCGGGACTATTTTCAGCGATTGCTGCGTGAACCGGCCTATGCTTCCCTGCCAGTGACGGTATTTGAAGAAGATGCCACACGCATTCTCGCTGGCGCAGAGGTGGCCCTGGTGGCCTCCGGCACCGCGACGCTGGAAGCCGCCCTGCTGGAATGCCCTCAGATTCTGACCTATCGGTTGTCCGGGTTGACCGCCTGGTTGGTGCGGCGCAAGGGGATGAATGGCTGCGTGGGGCTGCCCAATATCATCCTGGGGCGTGCCGTGGTTCCCGAAATCTTGCAGGAACAGGCGACTCCTGAGCGTTTGGCCGAAGAATTGGGCAATTTGTTGCGGGATGCCGGGCGCCGCGCCGACATGCGCCAGTCCTTCCGGGAGGTGCGCCGAAGGCTGCAAGCCGATACCATGGGGGCATTGGTGCGCGGGGTGGAGGGGGTATTGGCTCATGCGCCCTGATTATTGCTATCGTGCCCAGGATGTTCTGCCCGAATTTCCCGCCGGTGCCTGTGGCGTGGATGAGGCCGGGCGTGGTCCTCTGGCAGGTCCGGTGCTGGCGGCTGCCGTCATTCTGCCCGCCGGGGTGGGGTTGGAGGGGGTGAGGGATTCAAAATTGTTGAGCGCCCTCCAGCGCGCTCGCCTGGCGAGCGAGATCCAGGGGATGGCGGTGAGTTGGGCCATCGGATCAGCGTCTGCTGCGGAAATCGATACCTTGAACATTCTCCAGGCTACTTTGTTGGCAATGCAACGAGCCTTGTCAGGGTTGACTCACGCACCGACGGAGGTTTGGGTGGATGGACTTCATGCGCCCTCATTTTCCTGGCTCAGTCGGGCGGTGGTCAAGGGAGATCAACGAGTGGTCAGCATCTCCGCCGCTTCCATTCTGGCCAAAACGGCGCGGGATGCCCACATGATCCACCTGTCCGACCGTTATCCGGGGTATGGTTTCGAGCAACATAAGGGGTATGCCAGTGCGGCGCATCGTGCCGCGCTCCTGCGCAAAGGCCCTTGTCCCGAGCATCGGCGCAGTTTTGCTCCGGTGCGGGCGCTGTTGCCATGAAAACTGCACGCTCGCCTGCCCTGCGTCTGTGGGGGCGCTTGGCAGAGTCGGCCCATCTCCGACGCAGAGAACGGCAAACGATACTGGAAGGGGTGCATTTGCTGCAGGGGTACCAGGCCAAGGGGGGGATCCCCTTGCATTGGTTCGTCCGCGCAAGCGTCGTGGCAGATCCGGAAGTGGGCGCTTTGCAAAGGCATTCTCTGTGGCCGGAAGCCACCGTGATTGTCGATGACCTGTTTGACGAATACTCTTCCCTCCAGTCGCCCGGCGGGGTGGCGGCGCTCATTTCCTGGCCTGCTGCGCCCGCTTCCCTGCCTAAGGAAGAGTCCTGCCTGGTGCTGGATGGGTTACAGGATCCGGGTAACGTAGGGACGCTGTTGCGCTCTGCGGCAGCGGCAGGAATGTCGACCGTGGTCTGCGCGACGGGGACCGTGCAGGTTTGGTCTCCCAAAGTATTGCGCGCGGGGATGGGCGCCCATTTTCAACTGGCCCTGCACGAAGGCGCAGACCTGCG
This sequence comes from Pseudomonadota bacterium, assembly GCA_021805445.1. Classification (GTDB taxonomy): domain Bacteria; phylum Pseudomonadota; class Gammaproteobacteria; order Burkholderiales; family Ferrovaceae; genus Ferrovum. Next base: position 80,719 of record JAJZFH010000049.1, on the reverse strand, counting down.
AGATTGGTTGTCCGGTTATTCCGGGACCATTCTGGGGGCAGAGCGCGGGGCTTCCCGCGCCTATGACGAGTTTGATCTCAGAGGGACGGTGGCGCTGGTGATCGGGAACGAGGGGGCCGGGTTGACGCGCGACGTCCGGGATTTGCTCCACGAACGAATAGGGGTTCCCATGAGTGCCGGGGTGGAATCTCTCAACGCGGGGGTGGCGGGATCCATCCTGTTGTTTGAACGACAGCGCCAGTTACGCGCCCACAATGCAGGATGACCGGAGTAGAAGCATGAAAAGGATTGCATTGCTGGGTTGTGGATTGATGGGGGTCCCCGTGGGAAAACGGTTGTTGGCGGCGGGGTATGCGCTGACGGTGTGGAATCGTACGCCGGAAAAGGCGGCGCCACTCTGCGCGGCCGGGGCGCTTTGGGCGCCTACCCCACAGAAAGCCGTGCGCGAGGCAGAAGGGGTGATCCTGTTACTGGCCAACGGTCCGGCGGTGACGGCAGTATTGGATCAGGTGGAAGACGTATTGCCCGAGAATGCGCTGTGGCTGGACATGAGTTCCATTCCTCCGGAAACGGCTCGGCAGCACGCTCAGCGTTTGGCAAAACGGCGGGTTTGGGCGCTGGATGCGCCTGTTTCAGGCGGGGTTCTGGGCGCCGCCGAGGGGACGTTGGCGATCATGGTGGGGGGGGACTCCATGGGTTTCGAGCGGGCCGGAGCGCTCATGGGGCATCTGGGTCGAGCCACCTGGGTTGGTCCGGCGGGGACCGGCGCCCTGGCAAAGTTGGCCAATCAAATGATCGTGGGCGTGACCATTGGGGTGGTCGCCGAAGCGTTGCTTTTGGTCGAGGCGGGGGGCGCGGACCCCGCCGCCGTCCGGCAGGCCATCCGAGGCGGATTTGCCGAAAGTCGGGTGCTGGAAGTCCATGGGGAACGGATGATTCGTCAGGATTTTACGCCGGGTGCCCATGGCCGGACCCAACTCAAGGATCTGGCCAGTGCCCTGGACAGCGCGCGTGCGCTGGGGGTATCCCTCCCTCTGACCCAGTGCGTGACGCAACTGTACCGAACTTTTGTCGAGGAGGGTGAGGGAGGTGAACTGGATCACAGCGCGTTGTGGTTGGCACTGCGTGCCTCTTGAGGGGCAGATCAGACAAAACCCCTGGGCTTGGCTATAATCGAAACCTTGAAACCGGTTTTTTTTGCTTGCCCCCCTGTGGGGGGCTGACCCAGACGGAGAAATTGATGGAGACGACTGCAACCCCAACCCCCGACCATGCCCAAACCTTGAGTGGTGGGCAGATTGTCGCAAAAATGCTCAAGCAGGAGGGGGTCAAGCATATCTTTACCATCTCCGGTGGTCATATCATCGACATCTATAATGGTTGTCTGGACGAAGGCATCCGCATCGTGGATGTGCGTCATGAGCAGGTGGCTGCCCATGCTGCCGATGCGGCTGCACGGATTACGGGCGGGGTGGGTTGTGCCGTGGTGACGGCAGGACCGGGAACCACCGATGCAGTGACGGGCGTGGCCAATGCTTTTCGTGCTGAAAGCCCCCTGTTGTTGATCGGCGGGGGAGGGCCTCTCAAACAGTACCGCATGGGCGCATTGCAGGACCTGCCCCATGTGGCCATGATGACCCCCATTTCAAAATTTTCTTCCACGGTGATGACCACGGAACGCTGCGCAGAAATGATGGGGCAATCGATTCGCGAGATGTTTCATGGGGCGCCGGGGCCGGGATATCTGGAAATTCCCCATGACGTGCTGGATGCGCGGGTGGAGGTATCCAAGGTACGGATCCCGGTCAATTATCGGGTCAAAGGGGAGTTCATCGGAGATCCCAACGACATTGCCCGGGCTGCTGAGGCCCTGGCCCGTGCCGAGCGCCCGGTCGCCCTGTTCGGCACGCAGGCACGCACGTGTCGTGCCCATGACGCCATCGACCGCCTTGCCCGGCACTTCAATATGCCCATTTATGTAAATGGCGCGGCGCGTGGGACTTTGCCGCGTGCTCACCCCTATGGTTTGATGTCTTCACGCAAGACCGCCTTTGATCAGGCCGATGTCATCTTTCTGGCGGGGACCCCTCTGGATTTCCGTATGGGATACGGGCGTCGACTCAACCCCAAGGCGACGGTCATCATTCTCGACATGGATTATCGCAATGTGGGGTACAACCGGGATTTTGACATCGGTCTGGTCGGGAACATTCGTGCGGTGGTGAATGCCCTGTGCGATGCCTCTGCCGGGGATGCAACCCATCGTCACGACTCCTTCCTCGATTTGTTGCGGGCTGAAGAGGCCAAATCCCAGGACAAGAACCGGGCCATCATCGAGGCCAATGCCACCCCCATCCATCCCATCCGTCTGGTCCATGAAATCAATGAATTTCTGCTGGAGGACACGGTATATATTGGTGATGGCGGGGACATCGTGACCTTTTCCGGATCGGTGGTGCGCCCCCATAAACCCGGGGGGTGGATGGATCCGGGACCTCTGGGAACCTTGGGGGTAGGAACAGGGTTTGCATTGGCCTCCAGATTGTTGCAGCCCGAGCGTGACGTGGTGGTGTTGTTTGGGGATGGGTCCTTCGGTTTGACCGGTTTTGATTTCGAGACCATGGTGCGTAACCAATTGCCCTTTGTCGGGGTGATCGGCAACAACGCTTCCTGGAACCAGATTCGCTATGGACAAGCACGCAAATATGGGGCAGAGCGGGGCGATGTGGGGAATATCCTCGATGATGTGCGCTTTGATCGCTTTGCCGAATCCATGGGGGGCTTCGGGATTCGGGTGACCGATCCGGCGGACATTCGGCCTGCGCTCGAAAAAGCACGGGATTCCGGAAAACCGGCCTTGGTGGATGTGGTGATCGACCGCGAAAAATATTCCAGCGGGACGATGAACCAGACCATGTACAAATAATTGCGGGAGACAGGGATTCATGGATAAAGCATTGGCGGGTATACGTATCCTTGACATGACCCATGTTCAGGCTGGGCCCACAGCATCCCAACTGATGGCATGGCTGGGGGCGGATGTGATCAAATTCGAACCACCGAGCGGTGATATCACCCGGGGACAGTTGCGCGATATTCCAGGAGCAGACAGTCTGTATTTCACCATGCTCAACTGCAACAAGCGGTCGATTACGGTGAACATGAAAAAGCCGGCTGGCAAGGAAGTCTTCGAAGCCCTTCTGCAGGAATGCGACGTCATCATGGAAAACTTTGGCCCCGGCGTGCTCGATCGGCTGGGCTATAACTGGGAAGCCATCCACGCGAAAAATCCGCGCATCATCATGGCCTCTATCAAGGGATTTGGGTCCACCGGTCCCTATGCCGAATTCAAGGCCTACGAAAACGTGGCTCAGGCCATGGGGGGATCCATGAGTACCACGGGGTTCAACGATGGGCCGCCCCTGGTCACGGGAGCACAGATCGGAGATTCAGGGACGGGGTTGCATCTGGCCATCGGTATTCTGGCCGCGCTCAATGCGCGTTACCGGACCGGGCGTGGTCAATTTGTGGAAGTGGCCATGATGGATGCGGTCATGAATCTATGTCGGGTCAAGTTTCGCGACCATCAGCGTTTGACTCGTGGGACCTTGCCGGAGTATTCGGTGCCTACGGCGGAAACTGTGGCAACCCCGCGTAGCGGCAATGATTCGGGGGGAGGACAGTTGGGGAATGCCATTCGTTGCAAACCCGGAGGCCCCAATGATTTCATTTATGTGGTGGTTCAGGAAGTGGTTTGGGATGCCTTGGCCCGCCGGATTGGTGGGGAGGCGATGGTCACGGATCCGCGTTTCTCCACGTTGGCCGAACGACGCAAAAATCAGGTTCAGATGTGGCAAATTCTGGAAAACTTTGCGCTGGATCATACCAAGCGAGAGTTGATGGCTTTGTTCAATGAGCTGAATGTGCCCTGCGGCCCCATCATGAGCACGCAGGATCTGGCAGAAGATGCGCATGTCCGACTGCGAGAGATGTATGTTCCACTGGATCATCCGGAACGAGGACCTTGGCACAACGTCGGGATGCCCATCAAGTTGTCCAACAACAAGGTGGACATCACCCGTTCTCCCCTGTTGGGCGAGCATACCGATGAACTGTTGCAGGAAATCCTGCAATGGTCGCCCGAGACCATCGAGCATCATCGTCAGAAGGGAGCCTTTGACAAATGAAAGTAGTGATCATAGGACAGCAGGATTTTGGCAAAGCCGTACTGGAAGCCTTTCTGGCGCGTCAGGACGAAGTGGTGGGCGTATTTTGCGCACCGGAAAAAGAAGGGGCTCGGCCGGACCTCCTGCGGGTGGCGGCACAGGAAAAGGGGATCCGGGTCATTCAACTCCCCAGTTTGAAAACGTCGGAAGCCATCCAGATCCTGCGTGAACTGGCGCCGGATATTGGAGTCATGGCTTATGTGCTGCAATTCGCGCCCCAGGAATTCGTTTCCATTCCCCTCCACGGGATGATTCAGTACCATCCTTCCCTGTTGCCCCGGTATCGGGGACCCAGTTCCATCAACTGGCCCATCCTGCGTGGGGACCGTGAAACCGGTCTGACCATTTTTCGTCCTACCGACGGGCTGGATGAGGGGCCCATCATCCTGCAAAAAAATGTCCCCATTGGACCGGAAGATACCTTGGGTTCGGTGTATTTCGATCATCTTTTCCCCTTGGGCGTACAGGCGTTGCTGGAAGCCGCCGATCAGGTGGTGGCCGGTACCCATCAGGAAGTGGTGCAGGATGAGGAACTGGCCAGTTACGAAGGCTGGTGTCGGACTGCCGAGTCCGAGATCCATTGGGCACAGCATGTGACGGTCCTCCATGATCTGATTCGGGGGTGCAACCCGGCCCCGGGCGCCTGGACTCTGCTGGGCGGAAAGAAGCTTCAGATTTTCGAGGTCCGCAAGCATCTGTTTCGGACTTTTGGTGCCGTGCGGGGGAAGGTTGGAGAAATCTCCGGAATGACCGACCAGGGGTTTTTGGTCACCGCTCAAGGGGGGCAGATCGAGGTTCTGCGTGTAAAACTCGAAGGCGGAAAGAAAGTGGATGCGCATCCCTTTGCGGAAGAACAGGGACTGCAGGTGGGGATGCGTCTGGGGGTCAGTTGAGTGTTGTCCGGGGCAACAAATCCAGAATGACTTGACCCAGGGTTTCCCAAGGGTCCCCATGGCGGAGCCCCTTGATCAACCTATCCACCTCGGCAGCCCCCTGGAGGGCCCGAGCGCAGGCACGGCTGCTGACCCTTTGGGAAAAACGTTCGAGCAACGGGCGACGTTCCCCCCATAAACGGGCTTCCTTGAAAATCGACGGAGACAGAGCCCGTCCCTCTTCACGGGTGCGACACAACAGATAGGCAGCGCGCCAATCTTCGCTCAGGGACCAGAGGACCAAGGGCAAGGCTTCGCCTTCCTGATTCAGGGAACGCAGGAGTAACAGCGCCTGGGCCCCATTGCCCTGACTCAAGGCGCGGGTCAGATCCGTCAGGGTGTGGCGGCTCATGACCATGACAGCGGACTGTACGTGTTCCAGGGTCAAAGGGCCGGTTGGATGGAGGAGAGAAAGTTTGGCGATTTCCTGGGCCGTGGCCAAGAGATTTCCCTCCGTACAGTCTGCCAGAAACTCCAAAGCTTCGGAACTGGCCTGACAGGCCCCCAGGCGCTGCGCAATCCACTGGGTGAGGGCGTTTCGGGGAACGGGTTGGGTTTCCGTCCAGAGGGCTTTGGTTTGCAATTGGGTCAACCAGGTGGCTTGGCGTGTCCGGTAATCCAGTTCGGACAGGAGAATCAGGAGGCGCTTGTCTTCCTGGGGAGAATTTACCAATTTCTCCAGTTGCCGGATGCCCTCAGGGCCTGGTTTGCCACTGGGCAGATGGATCTCCACGGCGCTCCGTGAACCAAACAGGGAACCACTGTTCCAGTGCAGATCCACTTCAGTCCAGGCAAAGCGCGCTTCCACGGTCCAGACTTTACGTTCTTCGTAGTTTTGGGCACGGCAGGCTCGTCGCCAATGGTCCTGACACTCCAGGGAAAGGAAGGGTTCGGACCCGATCAACAGTGTGAGCGGTGGAACCTGACGGTTCAAATGGGATGGCCACTGCTCGGGGGATAGACGCATGCTCAGTGGGCAGCGGTGCCCAGGGCGGGATGCAGGGCAAGAACGCGATGCAGCAGTTGATGGACCAGATCGACTTGCATGTCGTGGGTGAGTAATTGTTGTTCGGCAGGTTTGCCTAGAATCTGGATGACGTTGTAATTGTACAGACGAGTGACCGTCAGGGTGGAAGGTGGAATCAACTCGGTCCCCAGATTATCCGATGCATGATAGGACAAGCGGGCGTACAGGGTATATTGGGAAACGGTTCCCTCGGCATTGAGGGTCAGGATCTGTTGGGTGTTCTGGATCGGAGAGAGAGACAAAATGACATCGGCTTTGTCCGATTGATTGACCAAAGTAATATGCGTCTGGTGCAGAACTTCCTGCTTGAGCTCCTGGTCCCCCACTTCCCCCAACTTGCCGTCCAGGTACAGGGTGTGAAATTGAGCTTCGGGGAGACCACGCAAATGAAAGCCGCAGGCGCCCAACGTGAGGGGAAAAAGAACGAAAAAAAGGGTTTTCCACGGGCTTGGAAAATGATAACGGGAGCAGGTGAGTGGGCGCATTCAGATCACGATGTTGACCAACCGTTGAGGGACCAGAATGATCTTGCGCGGGCTGCTTCCGTTCAGGAATTTTTCCACGACGGGGTGGCTCAGGGCCATTTTTTCGATTTCTGCGGCGGCCAGGTGAGAGGGAACCGAAAGTGTGCCGCGCAATTTTCCATTGATTTGAAGGACCAGTTCCACGGACTCGCGTTCGAGTGCACGCGGGTCGGGGGTGGGCCAGGGTTCGTCGAGGATGGATTCACCAAAGCCGAGTCGTTGCCAGAGGGTATCGCTGATATGCGGCGTGATGGGGGCCAGCATGCGTAAAAGGAAGGACAAACCTTCCTGAGCCAGAGAATCGTTGACCCCGGCAATTTTTTCCAGGGCATTGAGCATTTTCATGGCCGCCGAGGTGACCGTGTTGAACTGTTGGCGTTCCATGTCATGGGTTGCCTGTTGGAGCAGGCGATGAATTTCGTGTCGGACATGAGGGGTTTCGAGGGTTTGCCCGGCATGGCCTACCTGCTGTCGAGCCTGGTATTGCGCGGCAAAATTCCACAGGCGCTTGAGAAAACGATGCGCTCCCTGAACTCCGCTATCCGACCATTCCAGGGACTGTTCCGGCGGACTGGTAAAGATGATGAAGAAGCGCGCCGTATCGGCCCCAAAGGCGTCGATCAGGGCCTGTGGGTCCACGGTGTTGCCCAGGGACTTGGACATCTTGCTGCCATCCTTGAGGACCATGCCCTGGGTCAGCAGGCGAGTGAATGGCTCATCTGTCCGAATCAACCCTTCGTCGCGGAGTAACTTGTTAAAGAACCGGGCGTACAACAGATGAAGGATGGCATGCTCCACGCCGCCCACATACTGATCGACGGGCAACCAGTAGTCGACTCGTTCATCCAGCATGGCAGGCGCATCGGGACAGGCATAGCGGGCGTAGTACCAGGAGGATTCAAAGAACGTGTCCAGAGTATCGGTTTCACGCTCTGCGGGGTTCCCGCAGGTCGGACAGACCGTGGCGCGGAAGGAAGCGTCCCGTTTGAGTGGGGATCCTGTGCCGGAAAGGGAAACTTCCTCGGGGAGAACGACCGGGAGTTGGTCTTCCGGGACAGGAACGGTTCCACAGGAAGGGCAGTGAATCAGAGGGATGGGACATCCCCAGTAGCGTTGACGTGAAACCCCCCAGTCGCGCAGACGAAATTGGGTCTGACGTCGTCCACTGTTCAGTGCTTCCAGAACCAGGGCCATTTTTGCACGGGCATCGGCGGACGTACGTCCATCAAAATCTTCGGAGTGACAGAGAATGCCGTCCTCCGTGAAGGCAGCCCCGGAGGGGGCTTCTCCTGTGGGGGGGCGAATCACGGTTTTCGAGGGTAACCCATGGTCGTGTGCGAATTCATAATCGCGCTGATCGTGGGCAGGAACCGCCATGACGGCCCCTTCCCCATAACTCATCAGGACGTAATTGGCTACCCAGATGGGGAGGGGGAGTCCGGTCAGGGGATGAATGGCTTGTAACGGGGTGGGGAACCCCTTTTTTTCCTGGGTAGCCAGGTCGGCTTCGGCCACGCTGCCCTGACGACATTCCAGAAGGAAAGCCGCCAATCGAGGATCTTGTCGGGCACATTCCTGGGCCAGGGGATGTTCGGCCGCAATGGCCAAATAAGTGACCCCGTAAAGAGTATCGGCACGGGTAGTAAAAACGGTCAGGTCGGTTGCACGGTCAGACAGCCTGAAACTGAGGGTGACGCCCTCGGATCGTCCGATCCAGTGACGTTGCATGGTTTTGACCTGTTCCGGCCAGGACTCGAGGTGTTCCAGATCCTGCAGCAACTCCTCGGCATAAGCCGTGATGCGCAAGTAGTACATGGGGATATCGCGTTTTTCCACCCATGCGCCCGAGCGCCAGCCGCGCCCTTCAATGACCTGTTCATTGGCTAAAACGGTCTGGTCTACGGGATCCCAGTTGACCGTACCGGTTTTCTGATAGATCAATCCTTTCTTGAACAGTCGGGTAAACAGCCATTGTTCCCAACGATAATAATCCGGGCGGCAGGTGGTGATTTCCCGTTCCCAGTCGACAGCCAGTCCCAGGGCCTGCAACTGACCTTTCATGGTTTCTATGTTTTGATAAGTCCACTCTGCAGGGGCCACGCCTTGCTTGAGCGCAGCATTTTCGGCAGGTAGGCCAAAGGCATCCCATCCCATCGGTTGGAGGACGTTGAATCCTTTCATGCGGTGGTAGCGGGCCAACACATCCCCCAGCGTGTAGTTGCGCACATGACCCATGTGCAACTTTCCAGAGGGGTAGGGAAACATGGACAGACAATAATATTTTGGACGGTCCGGCAACTCGCGGGCACGGTACCGTTGCGTACGCGTCCACGCCTCCTGGCAGCGACGTTCGAGGGTGAGGGGATCGTAAAAATCTTCCATGGCAGCACAGGTCGGGCAAAGGGGTGATTATACTCGTGCACGGGGGATGGAGGGGACTCCCGTATAATGCAGGGATCAAGTAGGCGGCGATGGCGATACCCATGGAAAATTTACTGGAAGGATTGAATCCGCAGCAACGGGAAGCCGTGACCTGGAATCAGGGGTCTGCCCTGATTTTGGCGGGGGCCGGGAGTGGAAAGACCCGGGTTCTGACCACCCGGATGGCTTGGTTGATGGCGACGGGAAAGAATCGTCCCGAGGAGTTGCTGGCCGTCACTTTTACCAACAAGGCAGCGCGCGAGATGATGACACGGTTGTCGTCCATGGGGGGCTGGCCCGTTCGCTCTCTTTGGGTAGGGACGTTTCATGGATTGTGTCACCGTTTTTTGCGTCTGCATGCTCTGGATGCGGGGTTGACGCCCCAATTTCAGATCATCGATGGACAGGAGCAGTTGGCGGCGCTCAAGCGGGTCATGAAAGCCTTGAATTTTGACGAAGAGCGGGTGAATCCTCGCCAGTTGCAGAACTTTGTCAATGGGCACAAGGAACAGGGGTTACGCGCGGAGAATGCCGTGGTTTCCCATTCTGCACAGCGACCTCTGCAGGAGGCCTATTTGGCCTACGAGGCACAGTGCCAACGAGAAGGGACCGTGGACTTTGCCGAGTTGTTGTTGCGTTGCGTGGAATTATGGCAACACCATCCCGTACTGCGCGAACATTACCAGGCGCGCTTCAAAACCCTTCTGGTCGATGAATTTCAAGATACCAATCCGCTCCAGTATCGCTGGCTGCGCTTATTGTGTGGACCGGCCAGCACGGTATTTGCAGTGGGGGATGATGATCAGTCCATCTATTCCTTTCGCGGTGCGGAAATCGAGAATATGCGCCATTTTGAGCGGGATTACGGGGTGACCCGGGTCCTGCGCCTGGAGCAGAATTATCGTTCTCTGGGGACCATTCTGGAAGCAGCCAACGCTTTGATTCAGCATAATGCAGGGCGCTTCGGCAAGACGCTTTGGACTGAGGGTGCGCGGGGAGAACTGATTCGGGTCTACGAAGGAGAAACGGATGGAGATGAAGCCCGTTTCATCGCGCATACCGTGACAGAGTTGCGCGATCAAGGGGGGCGCCTGTCGGACATGGTCCTGCTGTATCGGTCCAATGCCCAGTCCCGCGCGCTCGAGCAGGCCCTGTTTTCTCTCAACTTGCCCTATCGGGTGCATGGCGGGTTACGTTTCTTCGAGCGCCAGGAAATCCGTCATGCCCTGGCCTATCTGAGGCTGGCGGTTTCTGCAGAAGACGATGCGGCTTTTCTACGAGTGATCAATTTCCCCCCCCGCGGGATCGGGGCGCGCTCCCTGGAAAATCTTCAAATCGAGGCACAGACTCTCCGTTCCAGCCTCTTTCAGGCGACGCGGGTCAGTTCATTGGCGGGCAAGGCAGGACAGGGTGTGCAACGTTTTTTGCAGGGGATCGATCAACTGGCGGAGTTGATCCACCAGGGGCAGGACTTGCCCAGAGTGATCCAGGCAGTGCTGGAGTTCAGCGGCCTCCTGGAGCATTATCGTCAGGACAAGGAGGGGGCCGACCGGATCGCCAATCTGGAAGAATTGGTGGCCGCAGCCGTGGCGTTCACCCAGGAGGAAGGTTCAGGGGATGTTCTGTCATTTCTGGCTCATGCCACCCTGGAGACCGGAGAGCACGGAGCCGCACCAGGGAGTGAGGCGATCCAGATGATGACGGTGCATGCGGCCAAGGGGCTGGAATTTGAAGTGGTATTCGTGGCAGGGCTGGAAGATGGACTGTTTCCCCACGAGAATGCCTTGCAGGAAACGCGCGGCCTGGAGGAAGAACGTCGTCTGGCCTACGTCGCCCTTACCCGCGCCCGGCGTCAACTGTACCTGACCCATGCCCAGAGTCGCGTGCTCCACGGACAGGTGCGTTATGGGGTTCGTTCCCGTTTTCTTGAAGAAATCCCCGAATCTCTCTGTCATATCTTGAATCCGCGCGTCAAAAGATCTGAACTTTCCTTCGGGACACGCGCTCCCACCTCCGTGCGTTTCCCCGCTTCCCCCACAGAATCCGCCAAAGCCGGAAGGTTTCACATCGGACAGCGGGTTCGGCACGACAAATTTGGAGAAGGGGTGGTTTTGGCACGGGAAGGTCAGGGAAACGAGGGGCGAGTTCAGGTGAATTTCAGGGATGTCGGAATGAAATGGTTGGCGCTGGCTTTTGCCCGGCTGACTTCCCTTTGAGCAACGGGGACTTATTTTCGGCGAGGGTGCATGGTAGAATGGACCGATCAGTTTCCCGTATCCTTCTCTGGCGAGTGATTTCAAGGAAATGACACCATGAATAAATGGATGACTGGACTCCTGCTGAGTCTGCTGGTTCTTCCTGCCTGGGCGCAACCGGGTGATCCGGAAAAAGGCAAGGTCATTGCGGCTTCCATCTGCTATGCCTGTCATGGTCTGGATGGCGTCAGTCCGATCCCGACCCAACCCCATTTGGCGGCACAGATTCCGGACTATGTGGTCAAGCAATTGAATGATATGAAGTCGGTCAACGGGGCACCTCCCGCTCGGGACAATCCCATCATGGCCGGCATCGTTTCCATGCTCAGTGCAGAGGATATGCGCAATGTAGCGGCCTGGTATGCAATCCAGCCCCCTCATCTGACGCGCGCCAATGATCCAAAGCTCGTGTCCATCGGACAGAGACTTTGGCGGGGCGGGGATGCAGACCGGGGAGTCCCCGCGTGTTCCAGTTGCCACGGTCCCACGGGCGCAGGGGTTCCTGCACTTTATCCGCGTCTTTCAGGGCAGTACCAGGAATATACCGAACTGCAGTTGCAACATTTCAAGGATGGCACGCGCAGCAATGACCCGGCTGCCGTGATGCGTACCATTGCGCATCGTCTGACCAATGAAGAAGTCAAGGCTCTGTCGGACTACGCTGCTGGCGTGTATTGATTTTGACTTCGTTTCTATTCATCGACAGAGTTTTTGCTTGATTTCAAGGAGTTCACGGATGTTGGGTTTGAGGCAGTGGGGCATGTTGGCCCTTTTGGTCTGGGCTGTGGCAACATTTCTGGTTCTGCACCGAGGGCCTTACGGAATAGAGGAAGAAGCAGCCAAGGCACTGCTGCTGGATTGGTCCGTGGCCGACCATGTGGCCAATTCCATCGTGACACTGGGGGTGCCGGACTTTCGCGATCTTCTCTGGCTTCCTCTGGGATTCCTGTGGCCCGGGCAGGTCATGGCTGCCAAGGGAGTGATGATCGCCCTGGCTGCGCTCACGGCATGGGGACTATACCGCTGGCAGTCCCTGGAAGGACAGGACGAGGCGGCTTTGTTGGCCACGGGATTATGGCTACTGACACCGCTGACCCTGTTGCAAATCGATCACCTTTCTCCCGGACTGGGAATACTGGTCGCATTCATGGGGGGATACTGGCTGGACCGTTCCTATCGGCAACGACCCCACGCATTGAGCGGATTGTATTTTGGGCAATTGGGGTTGTCCGCCTTTGCCGTCAGCCTACACCCGGTGGGGCTGGTCTACCCGCTGCTTCTGGCTTGGGAGTGGCATAAAAACCCGGTGAATTCCTTGCAGAAAAAAACATTTTTCATAGGATTGACGGTTTTTTCGGGAATCTCGATTCTGCTGCGTTGGGGTTGGAGCGGGGTAACCTGGTTTCAGAACCCACTGCGTGACTGGACCCCCTTGTGGGGTCATTTCCCCGGTTTTGAACCGGAACTCACGGCTGCAGATTGGGGGGCGGGAATTTTGATTCTCATCCTGATGCTTTGGGTATGGTGGCAAAAGCGGCAGATACTCTGGAAGACTTTGTTGGGGCGGTGTCTCTGGTGGGGAGTCCTGGTTTCCTCCCTCAATGGGGACGCCACCTTTGCTTTGCTGGGCATGATCACGCTACTTTATGCGGGGATTCCTGCGCTACTCGAATGGGGCGCCGGAAAGATTGGTTTTTTGGCGCAACGGGGCTGGGTCCTTCTGGGGATCTTCCTGATCTCTACCCTCAGCATGCAGGATGATCGTGCCTGGTTTGCGTTGGGGCAGGTACGCCAATTGACCGAACAGGATCAACTGATATGGACGCTTACCCAGACGGTGGAACAGTACCGTACCGATGCGGAAGCCCGTCATCTGCCGGATCCACGTCTACGGATCGCGAGCCAATGGCCCGCACGAACCATGTTGGCTTGTCGGTGCGATGCCTTGCCTCTTCCCCCCGCCGCCAAGGATCCCGCCGCTCAATTGGTCATGATGAGAGGATTGACCCATCTGATCATGGCACCAAAAACTCCGGCCAACCTGGGGTTGACTCAAAACTTGTCTCTGCTGGGGAATGAAGTGGAGACCCTTTCCTTGCAAGTCGGAGGGGTTGTCTTGCAGATCCGCACGCCCAACCTGGCTCCTGCGGCACCCGCACCGGTACTCGATGAGCCGCCCCCTCCTGCACCCGGAGACCCCATCAAATGAAAATCAGCCCTCGTGAAGCCTTGGTTTATGGGGTGGTGACCCTGAGTTCGCTGTTCCTGACCGCCTATACCGTGCACATGCTGGTGGGGGGGTTGGTCCCGGCAGACAGGGAATATCATTACATGGGGATGGCTTGCTCAGGGGTGGCGGTGGTGATCGGATTCATGGCTTGGGATGTGGTGCGTCGTCGCCGCTAGCCATGGGTCAGGGAAGGGGTGCCTTCTTCTTGGCAAAGAAATCCTGGAGGGACTGGTAATCTCGTTCGAGAGAAAACTGCCCTTTGTGAAAAACGAATTGCAGGCGTTTGCCTGCAGCATCCAGTCCGGTCAGTCCGATGGAGCGACCAGAATACTCACGGTATACGTGAATATCCTTGAGGAGTTCGATGTGTGTCCCGTTTTTTAGATGGACCCGCACACAGGGAGCCTGAGGATCGGCTTCCAGTCGAACAGGTGCGCTGGGAAGGCACAGCAGGCGGGTCTTCAGCACCCGATTGGCCCCCGCAAACAAGAAGAAACAGGCCATGAAAAGGAGCAAATAGGAAAGATTCGGGTTTGCCGCGTACCAGGCATTGGCGGCAAAGGCGCCCAGAGCGGAAACCGTGGGGATGTAAAGCAACAGATCCCAGGTCATGCCTCGAGGATCTTTTTTCAATTCAAAGGAGCGCAGCATTAGGGATCTCAGAGGGCTGACAAAGATAAAGGATCGGCAGACTAGGGGAGGGAAGCCTGATGAGGGAGAGGGAGAACAGCCCGAATGGCTGCATCCATTTCCTGGTAAAGCATAGGGCCCGCTTCCTGATAGCGGACGATACCCTGTGCATCGATCACGAAGGTCCAGGGATCGCCCATCACACGGTAGGTTTTGAATGCTTCGGGGTTTTCATACTGGTCCATGTGCAGAAACAGTACATTCGGCTGGTATTTTTCGAGCATGGCCTTGGTGATCTGCAGTTGCCGATCACAGACGGAACAATGACCTGGGGTGGCGAACTCGAGCAGAATCGGCTTTCCCGTGGCCAGTGCCTGATCCAGCGAATATTGGTACATGCGCGGATCGGGCTGGCGATAGGTGGTCATGCGGCTCAAGTCTCCGCCGACATCGGCCAGGGTCTTGGTGGCCAGTCTGGGTGCCCGGGTTCCCAGGGACAGTCCCAAGCCTTGCTGCTGGCCGCAACTTCCCAAGGCCATGGCCAGGACGATCAGTGAATACCTCAGTTTTGATTTCATGGGACGTCAGACTCCCTGCTTTCCAGTCTTGAAGATATTATAGCCCCATATGATGTTGGCAAGCAGAACCAACGTGCCAAAAAAACCTACGCCCCCCATCAAATGGGTGACGGCCTTTTCTATCTCGGGTCCCGGGTCATAGCCCCCAATGCTGCCTGCAATGGAAAACAGGACCACCATGCCCATCAATCCGATGTTGTGCATCCAAAAATGGATCTTGACCAGTTTGAGACTGTAGATCGGTCGATTGACCAGGCGCGGGACGAAGTAGTAGATGGCACCGAAAATCGCCATTTCTACCCAGCCGAGCAGATTGATGTGGCCGTGGGCCAGCAAGATGAGGTGACCATGAGGCGCCGAATCCACAAACATGCGAAAGGCGGGGATTCCCCCCATCAGAGCCCCCCATGAAAAACCGATGATGGCGTAGGTGATGCAGGCATACACGAACAGGAGGGTGAATAACGTGTATTCCGGGTCATTGATGCGTTGATCGAAAGGGGCGGTGGAAGACATGCTCAGGGTTTCTCCTTCTGATTTTGACCTGCATCCTCGCGCAGATCGTGATATTCGGTTTTCCAGGAACTGGGGGCCCAGACCTTGACCATTTCATCCACGAATCCGGAGCGTTCCTGCATGGGTAGACGGGCATCGGCAGAGCCTTGAGTCGCTTTCAACTCCGATAAAAATATGGCGATGGAATGAATTTCATTATCCGGCAAGGCCGCCACGTATGCGGCTTGCTTGTTCAGACCGTGGTCGACTGTTTTGGTTTCGTAGGTGGACTCGGGCTTTTTCAGGAATGATTCGATGTAATCCAGAGTATGCCGAGAGCCGATGCCATCCAGAACCACGCCGTGGTTGGTTCCATTACGCAGGGCACGATGACAATCGGTGCACCCTTTTTCACGAAACAACTGGGATCCCGCTTTGCCTTCCGGCGTGAAATCAAACTGGGTGGTATTGGGGTACATGGGGTGATTGAGGTGGGAGCGATAGATTTCCAGCATCACGAAACTGGACACGGCAAAAACAACCAGGAGTGCAAAGATGCCGAATAAAATCTTTTCGCCCAGTTTCAAAGAGTTGAATCTCATCAGTCAGTATCCTGTCAGGTAAAATAGAAAACCCGCGCGCAAAGCACGCGGGTTCTGATCACACTCCCCTGATGCGCTGACTTGAAGCCAACGATTACCGGGTCGTATTTGGGACGCGCGTGTTCCCTTCCGTGGTACGTGGTGCAGTCGCCAGGTAGGTTGCGGCATCGAGGATATCCTCGTCACTCAACTTTTTGGCAATGGCACGCATCATCCCGTAGGGGTCGTTTGTACGACTCTCATCACGCCAGTTGTGCAACTGATTGACCAGATAAGTGAACTTTTGTTCCCCGATGACTGGAAAAACAGGCGCAGCACCCCGTCCGTTGTACCCATGGCAAGACATACAGGCAGAAACCTTGCCGCCTACGCCGTACTTGACCAGGATTTCTCCCTTGTAACGGGTTCCAATGGGTTGTCCCCCATCCTTGATCGCCTGCAAATCTGACAGGTCCTTGGGGTCGAGGGGCAGGGAGTTGACGTAAGCCGAGACATCCCGTCGATCCTGTGGCGTGAGTTGTTGTGCAAACAGGGGCATGACCGCTCCTGCACCCGACGGGGTTCTCCGGCCTTCGGCCAGATCCGTCAATTGCTTGACGATATAAGGAAACCCGAGATTGTTGAGACGGGGAGCCCCCATGGCTTCCATTCCCCATCCTGTGGCTCCATGGCAGGTCATGCACGCCGGAGCGGCGCCTTTCCCTTCCGTGAAGATCTTCTTGCCGTTGGCTGGGTCGCCGTTCATGACCCCCTCTTCTTCAGCCAGAGCCGTCATGCTCACCAGAGCCGCGGCCACAGCCAGCCCGGATGTGATCTTAGTGAATGACTTACGCATTTACCCCCCTCCAGAATGACATTGAATGACAGGACAGTAGACAGGACCCACTGTTCCATGAACCCGTACTGCTTTTTTAATTGAACGGGCTACAAAGATTCCCAAACGCCGCATGGTTCGCTGGTTTCACCGCAAAATTTCGCGCTGGCTAGCCTTTCCATGTGGCATCGTAGCGGACTATATCATGGGCAAAACCGGCTTCGCAACTGATTTTTTAGGCATCCTCGTCGAAGCCGTGGGCAGGACCGAAAAAGGTGAAAGAATAGACCCACTTGACAGTCGGTTTCAGGGGCGCTACGCTACGCATATGGTCAGTCGAAGAAGCGGATTTTCTTTCGGCCATGAGTTCTGTCGTTTCACACACATAAATAAAATATGCTTTAACGTTGGTCCTAATAACCTAAAACTATTCAATCGATCTGGAGGGGTTACAACATGGAAAATGGTATCAAACACTCACGTCGTCAGTTGCTCAAGATGGGCACCATCGCTATCGTGGCAGCGCCGATGGCTGGCTTTACCACTTCGGCCTTCGCAAAGAAGAACACCGCTGTGCGGACAGCCTTGCATTTCCAGGACCATCCCAACGGGGAAAAGGAGTGTAACCGCTGCATGAACTTCATCCCCAACAAAGACAAGCCAACCGATCCAGGTGCCGTGCACGGGTGTAAACTCTACCCCGGGGACGATGAAATTTGCCCGACCTGTTATTGCAACGGCTTCGTCGCAAAACCCAAATAACTCAATAGTTCCAAGTCGTATTCGAAAAGGTGCCAAAGGCACCTTTTCGTTTCTGTTTTCGATCCGAATTTTTGGGGGAAGAGCGTATTTTCTTGACCCTTTGATTCTGGTTCGGGATGCGTGTGCGTACCGACTCTTGCCCATTTCCGCATTCCTCTGCATGCCGTGACGGTGGAGGGTGTCGTTTCTGGGTTTCAGGTGGGTGCGTGGATGTCAATAAGGGATCGACCGTCAAGACCTTCGTCAGTTGGGGCGATGTCGCGGGTGAGTTTTTTCTGGGCAGGATTATTGAATGAATTACGGAAAAAGAATTTTTCTCTGGATCATGCTGTTCTGGATCGGGAGTGCGCAGGTCTTTGCGGAGCCTTTCGTTCAGGGGGGGCCCATCGGTTCGCAAACCAGTGATGGGTACGATGCGCTGGGCCCGGTGGTGGAGCAACCCATCGAGTTTCCGCATAATACCCATGCCGGTCGCATGCAGATCAACTGCATGTACTGCCATACCTATGCGCGCCGCAGCAACGTGTCCGGGATTCCCCGTCTCGACAAATGCATGGGGTGCCACAATTTGATCGAAGGCGTCAAGGATCGTCCGCGGATCAAGAAATTGTTTGAATATTGGGAAAACAAACAGCCCATTCCCTGGAAAAAAGTGCATGACTTGCCGGATTTCGTTCGTTTCAACCATGAGCGCCATATTCAACGTTTTTACTTCCAGGAAAAACGACCCATTCGCGAAACCTGTGGGTACTGTCATGGGGATATCGCTTCCATGACGACCGCGCGCCGGGTCAAGGCGTTGTCCATGGGCTGGTGTGTCAGTTGTCACCAAAAAGATCATTTGGAAAAGGCGGGGAGCACGGTGACCAGTCATGGTCCCAACGATTGCTGGCTCTGTCATAAATAAAACGGCGACCAAACAGGAGACGATGAAATGACAATGAGTAATTTGGATCGCCGAGATTTCCTCAAGGTATTGGGGATCAGTGGGGCGGCTGCCACGCTGGCGGGATGTGGTCATACTTCCATCGAGTCGGGGGTGGAAGAAGTCATGTCTTATGTCAATCCCCAGGACTTTGTGGTACCGGGTATCGGAGTTTTTTATGCTTCGACCTGTGCGCAGTGTGGTTCCGGGTGCGGGATCATGGGCAAGGTCCGCGAAGGACGGGTTCTCAAGTTGGAAGGAAACCCCGAGTCAGGAATCAGCGGCGGAAAGATCTGTGGGCTGGGACAGGCGGGTGTGCAAGCCCACTACAACCCGGATCGGCTGCGTACCCCCATGTACCAGGGCGAAGGGGGGTTGACTCCCGTTTCCTGGGAGAGGGCTCATCAGATCCTGGAACAACGTCTGGGACCGAACAGTCCGCTGAAAGGCGAACAGATCGCTTTCTTGACCGGTGGGGTCAGCGGTCACCAACGGGTGCTACTGGAAAATTTCCTGGAAACTTTTGATTCTACCCATCATGTGGCCTACGATGCGCTCTCCACCGCCACGGGGAGGGCCGCCAGCAAGGCCATTCTGGGCGCAGAACAGCCCCTCTGGAATATCCACAAGGCGCGTTTGATCGTTTCCTTTGGCAATGATTTTCTGGGCAACGGTGTCTCGCCGGTCTACATGGCGCGTCAGTACGCACTGTTCCGCAAGGCACCGCGCGGTACCTTGATTCAGATCGAGCCGCGTATGACGTTGACGGGGGGGAATGCAGATCGTTGGTATCCCATCAAGCCAGGGACCGAAGGGATCCTGGCCTTGGGAATCGCCCATGACCTGTTGCAACACGAAGAGTTTTCCAAAGGAGTCCCACAGGAAGTTCTGGATTTGGTCAAAAATTACGATCGGGATGCCGTGAGCGATATCACGGGAATCGGTTCCGATGCGGTGCGCCTGATTGCGGCTCAACTGTGGAACAATTCTCCCTCACTGGTGATTGCCGGCCCTTCGGTGGAGGGACATTCCTACGGATTCAGCAATGCGGCTGCCGTGCAACTGCTCAACGTGATTCTGGGCAATCGGGGCACAACGATGGAGGGGCAGTCCGAGCATCCCTTCCCCCAACTGACTCCCGTCCTGGGAAATTATCAGGCATTGGTCGACTTGAATCAAAAAATGGCCTCGGGACAAACCCAGGCCTTGCTGATTTATGGTACCAACCCGGTATTTACGGCACCATCCCATCTGCCCTTCGCGGAATCCATGAGCAAAGTCCCTTTCAAGGTGGCTTTCGTGACGCACATGGATGAAACGGCGGGACACTGCGATCTGATCCTCCCCTTGCTGTCCGCATTGGAGGACTTTGGCAGCCATGTGGCCGAATATCAACCGGAGGGTGTGGAAGTGATGCTTCAGCAACCCTTGATGGAAAAACTCTATCCCGAGTCCAAAGGGTATGGCGATATCCTCCTGTCGGTGTTGAAAAAACGCAAACCCGAGGCTTATGCGGGGTTCCCCGACTATTACAGTTATCTCAAAACCGCCATGGTCAAGGCCAAGCCGGTCTTCAAGGTGAGTGACAGTGATGATCATTTCTGGGAAGACGCCCTGCGGAATGGTCTCGTCAAGTGGGATGGAAAACCCACCTCCCTGGAGTCCAGATTACCGGCCCTGACCATGCCGAAGCCTGCAGAATTGGCAACGGATTACCCCTTCTACTTCGTTCCTTCCATCCGGCCGGACATGCGCGATGGGCGTCATGCCTACTTGCCCTGGCTTCAAGAGTCTCCGGAAACCATGACCACCGTGGTCTGGGACAGTTGGGTGGAAATGCACCCCAAGATGGCGGAGGCGATGCAGATCAAGGAAGGAGATATTCTGCAGATCCAGTCTGCGACGGGGTCTGTGCGTGCCAAGGCCTATCTGTTTCCCGGCATCCAACCCGATACCGTATCCATGCCCCTGGGGCAGGGGCATACCCAACTCGGTCGGTTTGCCACGGGGGTCGGGGTCAATCCCTACAAGATCCTCGATCCGATTTTTGATGCCCATACGGGAGAATTGGCCATGCATGCCACGCGCGTGGCAGTGAGAAAGACGGGCGAATATCAAAAGATCGTGAAGGACGAGGGACCGACCACCTTCCAAGGTGGGCAGAAACTTGTCGCCACCCTGCCGGCCGATCAAGCCAAATTGTCCAAGGAGATCTAGCATGTCACTGAGCAATCTGATTCAGAACTGGAACTCTTTCCGGACCCGTCGTCCCTATGAAGGTCAGTATGAGGATGCGCCCTATAAGTGGGCCATGGTCATCGATCTGGATTCCTGCATTGGATGTAATGCCTGTACCGTTGCCTGTTATGCCGAGAATAACCTGCCAGTCGTCGGTAAGGAGCGTTTTGGCAAGGGGCAGGCCATGCACTGGATTCGCATCGAACGATACTGGGGCGCAGACGAAGCCAAAGCGACGGAATTTCCTGAACGGGGGGCGGAATACCTGCCCATGCTCTGTCAGCAATGTGAAGCGGCGCCCTGCGAGCCTGTCTGCCCCGTGGGCGCGACCCACCACTCGCCGGATGGTCTGAATACCCAGGTGTATAACCGGTGTGTGGGGTCGCGTTACTGTTCTGCCAACTGTCCCTACAAGGTCCGCTACTTCAATTGGTGGAATTATCCTGATCGGGCCTGGCCCAACCCTCTGGAACTGCAATTGAATCCGGATGTGACGGTGCGGAGCAAAGGGGTGATGGAGAAGTGCACGTTCTGCATGCAACGTTTGCGTGCCGGGATGGACAAGGCCAAGACCGAAGGACGCATTCTGGCCGATGGCGAAGTACTCACTGCCTGTGCACAGGCCTGTCCTACCTCGGCGATTACTTTTGGCAATTGGGCAGATAAAAAATCCAAGGTGGCCAGAATGTGGAAGAACCAGCAGGTAGATCTGGCCAAGAACAGCCAGGAAAAGTCAGAGGAGGGGATTCGCGGCTACCGGATTCTGGAGGATTTGAATACCTATCCGTCCGTCGTGTATCTCGAACGCTTACGTAATCTTGAGGCTTGAGTTGAACCGCGCTTTCATGATTACCACCATTCAGGGAAAAAACCATGAGTCATAGTGTTCCTAGCCGTCCGCAAATGGATGTGCAAGTTGAAAGAAAGTTCGTCCCCAAGCAGAAAGATCTGGGGGCAGACGTTACCTGGGCCAAGATCAACAAGGATGTGCTGAAAAGTCTGGAAAAGCCGCGCCCCGTTTTCTGGGTGATCTTCTTTTCTGCCCTGGCCCTGTTCTCCTTTGGTGTTTACTGTGAGGTCTATCAGTATCAAAACGGAATGGGGGTGTCGGATTTGAACAACCCGCAGGTCTGGGGTCTGTACATCGCCACCTTCATTTTCTGGATCGGGATGGGGCACTCCGGGACTTTGCTGTCTGCCCTGCTTCATATCATTCATGCGGACTGGCGAAAACCGATCTATCGTTATTCGGAAGCCATGACCACCTTCACCTTGCTCACGGCAGCCCTGTTCGTGCTGGTGCACATGGGAAGGCTCTGGCAGTTCTACTATGTGGTGGCCTATCCCAACGAACGCTGGACCTGGCCTAATTTCACTTCTCCCCTGGTATGGGATGCGACGGCCATCGGAACCTATCTGACTTCATCGCTGCTGTTCCTCTACATGGGGATGATTCCCGATCTGGCGATCTGTCGTGACAATGCCAGGGGGGCTCGGCGGGCACTTTACCGCTTTCTCTCCATGGGTTGGCAAGGGACCGATCGCCAATGGGCCAATTTCAAGGTGGCTTATATGACCATGGCTTGCTTCCTGATGCCACTGGCGGTTTCTGTTCATTCCATCGTGTCCACCGACTTTGCCGTATCCCAAAACCCAGGCTGGCATGTGACGTCCTTCCCTCCTTACTTCGTGCTGGGGGCGCTGTATTCAGGATGTTCGGGCATCATCACCCTGTTTATCGTCCTGCGTTATGTGTTCCGTTTTGAAGCCTACATGACCCAGCCGATTCTCAACAAGTTGATCAAGATGACCTTCGCCATTGCCATGGTCTGGACCTATCTGGATCTGATCGAGTATGCCACCACCTGGTACGGCAGCGATGAAGTGGCCAAGGCTGACCTGGTTTACCGTGCCACAGGGGACTATGCCCTGCAGTTCTGGGGAATGATCTTCTGCGCCATGGTGATGCCCTTCACTTTGTTGATTCGTTTCGTGCGTACCAATTACACGACCCTGCTGATCATTTCACTGATTCTCAATGTCGGCATGTGGCTGGAACGTTTCCAGATCATCACGCCCACCTTTGCCAAATCGCACTATCCATGGCTATGGACCGCAGGTTGGTTCCCCAGTTGGGTGCAGTGGGGCATCGTGGCCGGGAGTTTTGGCTGGTTCACCATGCTCTTCATGTTGTACTGCAAGATCTTCCCCAGTGTATCCATGTACGAAGTCAAGGAAATGGTGCACGAACAAAACATGGAAGAAAAGGCTCATGCGACACAGACAGAGGTTCATGAACCAGGTCTGTTGCCGGAAATGGAAGGAGGACAGGCGTGATGAAAAAATCTCATACTCTGGCGCTGTATGCTGACATGGACGAAGCAGCCAATGCGCTCAAGGAACTCAAATCCTCCGGCGTGTCGGGCTTCAGAATGGAGGATGTGGTGGTCAAGTCCCCCATCGATCATCCGGAATTGAGTGAGTTGCTGGGACCACGCCCCGTCTATATCCAGTGGTTCACCCTGCTGGGGGTCTTGCTGGGGCCCACCACGGGGTTGGTGTTGATTGCCTCGGCCCAGGCCAGTTTCATTTATCAGGTACGGGGTGGACGACCTGTGGTCCCCCTTCCGCCGGATATGGTGCTGACCTATGAACTGTTCATCTTGTCCGGGGTGCTCATGACGGTTCTGGCGACCTTCGTGGCCATGAAACTGCCGGGGAACCGGAGTCCGCTCTACAATGCCAGCGTGTCCGAAGACAAGATTGGTATTCTGGTGAAGGCCGAACCGCAAAGTATTCCACAAATCAACGAAATTTTGGGGCGTCACAAGCCTCTCGAAATCATGGGAGACCAAGCACGATGAAATCGCTTACTCGCTGGATACCCCTTCTGGCACTGGTTCCCTCTCTTGCCATGGCGTGGCCATGGAGCATGGACATGGCCAATCAGATCAGCGTCAAACCCCAGGAAGGTCCGGATGCCGTGCGACCTTTTCCGGTAAATTCCGTGCCGATGACGGGAACCCCGACGACCCCTTATGTGCATGATGCGGAAACGGCCATGAATCTGCCCAACCCCAATCCGCCCACGGCAAAGTCGGTGGCCTACGGACGGGAGATGTTCAAGATCTACTGTGTCCCCTGTCATGGAGATTCGGGCACGGGAGATGGCCTGGTGGGGGAGAAACTGATCGTACGCCCCTTTGATCTGACCGCCCCTCGAGTTCAGAAAGAAGTTCCCGAAGGGTATATCTGGGGGCATATCACTTTTGGTGGGGCACTCATGCCCTCCTACGGGAACGACATGTCTCCCTCCGAGCGCTGGGATGTGGTGAATTATGTGCGACATGGTCTGTTGACTGACCCTACCGCCAAAAAACGCGACATGACGACCACCGATAATAAATAACCCAAGGAGCCGCGCCGTGATTCCATTTGCAAGTTGGTCAGTACTGACCGTGGATTTTCTGATCGTGTTGCACCTGTGTCTGGCAGGGGTTGCCCTGCCTTGCCTGCTGCATCTGGTCAATGCCAAGTGGCGCTATGAAGTTCGCCACATTTCTGTTGCTTTCTTTGCCCTGTATCCGCTCGCCGTGATACTTCTGCTCATTCTGCTGTTTGGGGGGGAGATGACTTTTCCCTGGGCGGGCACCTTCGAGCAACTGCCCAAGTGGAACAACCTGAAGTTTTTGCGGGTGCGTGAGATTGCCGGAATCATCATCGTGGGACTGGCTTATGGAGCGTTTGTCCGACTGCAGCGCACCTCTGAAGATTCTCCGGAGAATCTGTCCCGCTTCAAGGCGCTCGCTGCCGCCATTCCCTTCATTCATGTCCTGTATTGCACCATGGTGGCGTGGGATTTCGAGATGACTCTCTTGCCCCATTGGGAAAGTTCCATGTTTTCCGTGAATTACATCGTCAGCGTCTCGGGCATGTTCCTGGCTTCCTTCGTGATTCTGCTCACCATCCTCCAGAACACCGGGGTGATCCGGCAGAAGATTCGCCTGCAGATTTTCAATTATCTGGCGCAGATGATGCTGGGCTTCACCATTTTATGGATCTATACCTTCTTTGGGCAGTACCTGATCATATGGTACGGCAACATTTCGGAAGAAACGGGACGGATCTACCAGATGCAGTATGGTGACTACAGCCCGTTGTTCTGGATGTTCTTCGTGATGAAGTTCATCATCCCCTTCGTGACCCTGGTTTTTCCCTTCAGTCGGCATAATCCCCGAGTGATTTTTTTCATTGCCTGTGACATCGTTTTAGGCAGCTGGGTGGAACGTTATACCTGGATTTCCGGCACTTATCCCACCCCGCATTTTCCGATGACCGGCAGTTTTGACATCGGGGTGACGGTGGTGGTGATGGTCACGGCTTTCCTGATCGTACGCAATCGGTTGAAAAGTACGCAGGTGATCAAGTAAGAAAGAAGAATTTCCAGTGCGGATGGGTTGAAAACCGCACTGGATGCTGGTATAAAGTGGCATGAGAGGTTGAAACCGCAAGGAAACGACCCACAAGTGGGACAAGAGAGATAATCAGCAAAATAAAAAGTTTTGTAAGTTGCTGAATATCATTAATTTCAGTGAAAACGAAAGAGAGGGGGGAGGAATGCAAAAAAAATCCATCATGTCGCGCGGCTTTTGGTGCATGATCGTCGGCGGAATGCTGACGGGTATGGGCAATGGCAGCGTGTTCGGTGCAGCCTTGATGTGTTTCCTGGGGCGCGGTGACTTCAACAACTGGGGCGGGTGGAACGGTCAGGCGTATGATCCTCATACCTTCACGGGGTTCATCGACTGGTGTATGCTCGTTTTCGGTTTCGCTTACATCGGTATTCTTGCCATCGCCTTTCAGCGGCATGATGCCATTGAAAACGCCGCTTGATCCTCATCCAACCATTTGCGCGCCATTCGCGTCAAGGAGACATTGAAATGATCGGTACTATCGCTGCAGTTCTGGGGATTTCCCTTGCCTTTTCCAGCATGCTTCTTTCCTGGTATGTCCTGATGCCTCGTAAACGTCAAGGCCACCATTAATTCATTCCAATAACACATATTCATTTACTCACGTAATCTGATATAGAAATCAACAGGGGGGGGTTCAAGATGTTCAAGTACCTATTTGCGCGTAGCGAAGATATTCCGGAGGGATCGGCTGCGGTTTATTTCGGTTTCTCCGCGATTGTCTGGTTTGTGATTGGAACCGGGTTGGGTGCCTTCAACGCATCCAAGTTGGCATTTCCTGATTTTGTCACGGGTCTGGAGTTCGTTTCCTTTGGTCACATGCGTCAAGTGCACGTCCACGCCGTGATTTTTGGCTGGATCTCCATGGCGTTTGCCATGGCCATGATGTACATGACCCCGGCCTTGGGTAACACCAAGTTGTGGTCGGAAAAGTTGGGCATCTGGAATGCGTTTCTCTGGAATGTCGGACTGTCCCTGGGATTGACCTTGTTGTGGTCCGGGATGACCTCGGGGCGGGAGTATTCTGACTTCCCCTGGTTCATCGATCTGTACATTGCCACCTTCATGACCATTCCCTTGGGGATCAATGTCTGGATGACCGTCATCCACCGCAAGACGCAGGGGATCTACACCACCAACTGGTTCTTCGCTTCCGCTGTGTTCATGGTCAGCATCGTGTTCATCGTGGGTAACCTGCCCGAGTGGTTCCATCTGACCGGATTGACCGAAGCCTACCTGACCTGGTGGTTTGCGCACAATGTGCTGGGTCTGTGGATCACCCCGGTAGCTGCGGCCATTGCCTACTACACCATTCCCAAGGTCACTGGCAATCCGCTCTATTCGCACCGGATTGGTCACCTGCACTTCTGGTCTGTCGTAGTGTTCTACTCCACTCCTGCTGCCCATCACCTGATGTCCGCACCTTTGCCTGAATGGCTCAAATCCTTCGCCTCGGTGGAAGGGGTTCTGATTCTGGTGCCGGCCGTTGCCTTCGTGTCCAACATCCTGTTGACCATGCAAGGAAAATGGAACATGTTCGTGGAAAACCTGGAGATCCGCTTCACGGTGACGGGCTGTCTGATGGCCATTCCGCTGAACATGCAAGGGGGCTTCCAGCAAACCCGCGCCATCAACTGGTACATTCATGGGACGGGCTGGATCGTGGCGCACGCACACTTGGCTCTCCTGGGCTTTTCGACCTTCCTGGAAGCCGCCGCTGTCTATCTGGGTTTGCAAACTCTGATGAAGCGCAAGTTGTACTCTCTGACCCTGGGCAATCTGCATTTCTGGTTTCTGTTGATCGGGTTTACGACCTACTGGGTGTCCATGACCATTGCCGGGCTGATTCAGGGGGCCGGAAAGATCTACGAAGTCCCGTACATCGACGTGGTGATGGCAGAGCATCCCTACATGATTGCCCGCTGGATCGGTGGTTCTCTGGTGTTTACAGGAAACTGCTTCTGGCTCTATAACATGTGGATGACCGCACGCGCTGGGACAGTGATTCCAGAGGGACGCATGGCCCACGAACTGGCCTACGAACGTTAATCGGCCACTGATCGCAGAATTGGAGGAGAATATCAAATGGTCAATTTTAGAGAGTACAAGATCGGAGCGCGGTTTTTCGGTCTTGCCCTGGGTGGTTCGATGACGATCACCTTGTTTATGCCCAGTTTCGACTTGCGCAATGTCAATGCCACAGAGGTGGCCCTGGACAAGCAACTTTGGGCCGGTCATGAGTCGGGGTTCAGTCTGGCCGATCCCTTCCTGACGGGAGAGCATCGGCCGGTGCGGGTGACCCTGAAAACAGATCCGAAAACGGGTCAACCCATGGCATCCACGGTCGCCTATGTTTATCCAGCGGGGACACCCCTTCCCAATGGCGTGGACCACCCCGATAACCTCGGGAATATCGTGGAGCAGTTGAGTCGGGACAAAGGTCGGATCGGTGAAGCCAGCAAGTCTCAGGGGGCAGTATTCCTGCTCAGTTCCGAGCCTCAAGGCGATGGCTCCAAGCAGTTTTATATTGAAAATGCCTCGGCCACCAAGGGCTGGAATCCTGAAGAGGTCATGAAAGCCGCTGGGGATGAAAATACCTACCATGCTTCTTATGGGAAAGCCATTTTCGTGCGTGAAGGCTGCTGGTGGTGTCACACCCTCTTGCCAGAAGAAACCCAGGATTGGCAAGTGTTTGGTGCGCCCCCCATGCTGGGTGACTTCAACGGGGAATCCCCCACTGCCTTTGGTTCTGACCGCAAGGCACCGGATATTCTTCATGTGGGATCACGCAATTCGTCGCGTGAATGGATGATGTTGCACTTCTTCAATCCGCGTCTGGTCCAGCCACATTCCATCATGCCCCGTTTTGACTATCTTTGGGGTCCGATCGACGACAAGGGCCAGAAGATCGATTTTGACAAGTGGCGTGCAGAGTATAACGAGTATGTGGATGGAAAGCGGGTCACACCGCCTGAAGTTCCCATGTATGCCAGCAATTCTGATGCCCGTGCGTTGATCGACTTCGTTCTGTCGCTCAAGTAAATCTGATACCAAACTGACTGTTCCTTTCCTTTCAGAGGGATGGGACAGTCGATAATAAGTGGAGGTCTCTATGAGTAATTGGTCCTTTGATTCGCCCCTGCGCACCCTTTCTGATGAAGAAAAGGTCCGTAAAGATGAAAAATTGTGGGAAGACGACAATCTGGGTGGGGTACACGAAGACAACAATCCGGTTCCTGCACCGGTGGTGTGGCTGGTTGGTTTGACGGTGATTACGGCGTTTGCCATTACCTTCCCGCTCTGGGGCCAACGTCCGACAGCGGCCTTGTATGAACCCTACGTCAATTCCATGGACAAGCCTGAAGTTTTGGCAGCCAAGGATGACAAGGAAGCCATGGCCAAAATCGTGGACATGAACAAGGGGACGCCGAATGATGCCTTGTTGGAACGGCATCCTTTGACCATGGATGATCTGCGCATGATCGCTCCGCAAATCAAGGCGCTGGAAGCCAAGGGCGCGCACATGCATGATTTTGAAGTGGTGGGAGATCAGGTGGTCACGGCCAACTTTGAAGGGAATTATCGTCCGGACGGCTCCCGTATCCGTCAGCAACCCTGGTGGGACAAGGGATATACCATCGATGTTTTTTATCTGAGTTACTTCTTTTTATCCGTATTTACCATGATCAAGCGGCTGCCCCCCACCACGTGGCAACCCAAGCATGATCACTGAGCACCCTACATCAAGGAGATGAGATCATGATCGATCTGGATTACGGCCCTTTGGCCCTTGCATTGCCCATCAGTATTGCCTTTGTCTGCCCGTTTCTCTATAGTTTCTTTGTGGATAATTTCGACAAGAAGAAATAATGCGTTTTGGTGGCAGATGAAACCCTAACCATTGAAATGACTCCCAGTGCCATACCTGACGGTATGGCACTTTTTTTTGACCCCATTCGAACTTTATCTCATGATCACTGAAATCTCGCATCTCGTGGCCGCAACGACTTCTGGAAAAATCGATATGAGTATCGAAGGAATGAGGAGTCAACGTTTCAGCGTCTATATTTTTGTATTTCTGATGATCGGCATAGCGGTTTTTTCTGGAATCATCTATTCCCTGCTCAAAGGGCAATATGCCCCCACCAAGATGCGTATCGGGGAGCGCTTGATGTTCATCGCCATCATCCTGGGCGTGGTGGTGGCCACGGGGTTTGGCGCTACCCAACTATTGACCGGTTATCTGTTTTGACGGTATTTTGGCGCGATTGGGTATTTTGAACCTTTGCAGGAATGACAACTCCAATTCGTGCAAGAGAGTGTTAGAATAACGGCAACCTTCATACAGGAGTCTGGCATGGGCAATTACCTCGATACTTTACCCGATGGGTGGACCATCTACCTGTGGCTCATTG
The DNA here is from genome assembly GCA_021805445.1 of Pseudomonadota bacterium. Lineage (GTDB taxonomy): Bacteria > Pseudomonadota > Gammaproteobacteria > Burkholderiales > Ferrovaceae > Ferrovum. The sequence continues at coordinate 51,173 of JAJZFH010000049.1, read as the reverse complement.
CTGGGGGACTCATCATTGCCGTGAGTATCTATGGGATACGCTGGGGTTCCAAAAACGAGCAGTTCGATGAAGATATCAAGTATCTGGTATTCAAAGAAAGCGACAAGGACAAGATGAGTCCGGAAGAATATGCCAAAAGTCGCGAAGTCCTGGCAAAACAGGAAGCCCGACGAGCGGAAGTTCTGGCAGAACAAGCGGCGGTCAGGACAACCAAGACGACATGAAACGGGGTGAATGGGTCGTGCTGGGCCTCATTGGGGCGCTGGCGGTGGCGGGTGTCGCACAAAATATCATCCATCACGAAAAGGGTGATCAGAACGGTGATCGTGGTTTGCCTTTTTATACGACGGCCACCCCCGAATTGGCGCGGGAAGGGTCCGATCTGATCCGCCAGAACGACTGTCGTCAGTGCCATTCGCTTTGGTCAGTGCGTAATATCATGCAGTCGGTTCCTTCCCCTTCACTGGATGGAATGGGGGATTTACGGAGCGAGGCATGGCTTTACCAGTATCTATCGTCTCCCCATCCTCAGGCCATGTTACCCAGTCGCCTCAAGCCCGAATACCGGATGCCTTCTTTTGCCACGCTTCCCGAGCAGGAAAGAAGAACGCTGGCCCATTATCTGGCCAGTCTGCATGTCAAGGATTGGTATCTGGATGAAACCAAAAAGAGCGAATATGAAAAACTCACGGGGAAGGATGACTACAAAAAATGAAGGAAGTAGTCCCACAGGAAAAAGATACGGGTAAGTGGGGGAGAGCGCTGATTGGATTGGGCGTCGCTACCGCCATCAATCACTTTGGGGATCGCCTGCTGGGCGTCACCATTGAAGTCTTTACCAATGCGTTGGATTATTTTTCTTTTCGCTGGATGCTGGATGTTTTTCTCGTTCCCTTGGTTGCGAACTTTTTTCTGGCCCTGATTTTTGGCAAGGGGAGTAAATGGCTGTGCTATGCCACCCCCCTGATCGTCCGGGGCATCAGTTATTTCAACGTGGCAGAAATCTCCGGGGTGCCGGAGTATGGTCATCTGATTCCCCTGGGGTGGTGGGGTTTTTTTATCATTCTGGCCATGGAAACGGGTATGGTGGGGGCCGTGCTTGGAGAAACCGTGATCAAGCGTCACTATGGGCGCAAGACCATCGAAATGATCTATCAGGAGCGTTTGGCACGGGAAGAACGTCAACGCCAACGTCAACGCGCGCGAAAAAACAGGGAGTAAACGGTGGCACTTTCCCCCAAACTGCCGTCTACCCCGGAAGAGCGGCTCAAACGCAAAAAGATCCTGTCAGCCACACTGGTGACGTGTATCGGCATCGTCATGATTGGCAGTTCGCTCCATGTCATCAAACTGGGACAAGGGCGCATGGAGGATATGCGCAATCTGGTGTCCTATAACATCAAGGAGTCGGACAGCCATATTCGCGCGGCGGGTGAGGATATTCAAATCCATGAACAGCACGAGGCCGGAGAAGTCAAAGGCGGCTACACGGTGGAGGAGGCTGATCGCTTGTTGTCTCGCGAACAATGGGAAAACCTGAACACGATGGTGACCATTCCCGCAGGCCCGTTTCAGATGGGAACCAATCTCGATCGTGCCGATCCTCCCGACAAGCCGGAACATAAAGTGGATCTTCCGGCTTACGCCATCGATAAATATCCCGTCACCAACGCACAGTATGCCCGCTTCGTGGCGGCTACCGGACACCGCCCTCCGCTCAATTGGAAAGAGGGAAGGATTCCGCAGGGGGCTCTGTTGCTCCCGGTTACCCTGGTCACGTGGTATGACGCCAAGGCTTATGCCCAATGGGCACATAAGCGCTTGCCCACGGAAGCCGAGTTTGAAAAAGCCGGGCGGGGCACGGATGGACGCCGCTGGCCCTGGGGAAACATCATGGACCCGACCAGATTGAATACGTATTACAACCGGAATTCGTCTTCCCCTGTGACCGATTATCCCCAAGGGGCCAGTTCCTACGGTGTTTTTGATTTATCGGGTAACGTGGACGAGTGGACCGACAGTGATTTTGCGCCCTACCCCGGGTCCATAGCCCCCACCATCGTGTTTCAAGGCAAGGTGGCGGTTCAGGAATCCTCCCAGGATCGCAATCTGGGGATTTCCGATCAAAAACTGATCAAACGGAGTTACAAGGTGCTGCGGGGCGGATCCTGGAAAAGTGATCCCTTTTCCACCTCCCTTTTTCACCGCGACAATGCCTTTGCCAACATGACTTCCGACTTTTACGGGTTTCGCTGTGCCAGTTCCCTTCCTCCCTCTCATTGAGTATCGACCCATGTTGCGTCAACTTCGTATCCCAGCCGTGCTGGCGCAGTGTCTATGGATTTCTGACGCCCATGCCGTGGATAGTTATCGCTATTTGCATGTGACCGTAGATACGCCGTGGAATATTTTCCTCTTTTTGCTGATTGGCATATTTGCCCCTTTCATCCTGATGGGCGTGCTGGCGTGGTATTTTTCCTTCAAAAAGAAACCAGCACCGCCCAATCCCCCGTCTTCTCCAGAGGATCATCCATGAAATCCTTTGGTTTTCCGGGATCCCGTGGGGGATGGCATCTTTTGACCGGTATGGTCTTCATCCTGGGACTGGCGCTCTTTCGGCCGGCATTCGCCGCCCCGGCTGCCCCGCAAAACCCCAATGCCGTTCAGATGATGGAGGCATTCCAGAAGCAGCAGGGAGACAAGGACGATGGGGTGACGCCCGTTGACGACCACAAGAAAAAAATCATCATGTTTGTCATGGGGGTCCCGCTCATCCTGATGGTTCTGGTGACGGGAGGCCTGGGCATCGGCATGGGCATCTATGGTAAGCCCTGGTTCGTCCCTCACATGATCATGGCGGGATTGACCATGACCCTGGCCCTGGTCCATGCCATTGTGGGGGTGGCCTGGTTCTTCCCCTTTTGAACCCCTTCCTGATTCCGGCCCTGTATGGTTTGTCGGGCCTGGTGGGGCTGGCCTACGAGGTACTGTGGGTCCGCATGGTGACCCTCCAGTTTGGTCTGAGTGTCTTTGGAGTGGTTATTACGGTGGCCGCCTTCATGGCGGGACTGGGGTTGGGGGCACTGGCACTGTCCGGCTGCAATTTTCGTCGACCTCTCCGCCTGCTTGCCCTTCTGGAAGTGAGTGTGGCCCTCTTCTCGGCTCTGTTGCCTTTTCTGGCCCCCCTCGAGGAACATGCGCTCTGGGCGGGATTTTCTCATCAAGGGGCTTCGAACTGGCATTTGGGATTGGCCTTGGTGTCTTTCCTCCTGCTGACCCTGCCCGCCGTGGCCCTGGGTGCCGGGTTCCCTCTGGTTCTGTCGCTCGGCCAACAGGTATCCGGACGGTTGGGACTGCTGTACGGGGTCAATACGTTGGGTGCCGTGTTGGGCGCTTTGCTTCCTCTGATTCTGCTGCCGATGTTCGGTTGGGTCCACGCCCTGCGTGGGATCGCACTGCTGGGCGCAGCGCTGGGAGTCGGCTGGTGGATGCTGGAGCGTTGCGAGGGAACCCGTTCTCTGGTTCAGGACGAGGTATCGACCGCGCCCACTGAAAAAGCAGAAAAAACCGATTCGATGCTCCTGCTCTTTTATGGGATTCTGGGGATGGCCAGCCTTTCTCTTGAAGTGGCCTGGACTCGTCTCTTCGGACTATTGTTTCTGCGTACCGAGTATGTCCTGGCTTTGATTCTGGCGTCCTTTCTGGTGGGAATCGGGTTGGGCAGTCTGGTGGCGACGCGTTGGCAGTCCACGCTGCGCCGATTCCGCAGCGCGTTTCCATGGGTGGCTGCCGGCGGCGTTCTGGCAGGACTGGCCCTGTTGCCCGTCGTGGCAGCCTGGGTCGAGCACCCGCTGGGTCAAACGCTGACCCAGGCGCTTCTGCTGCAAGGACTGATCCTGACCGTACTGACTTTTCCGGTGACTTTTGTCCTGGGACTGTGGCTCCCTCTTCTGAGTGAAGCGCAGGGCAGTCTCCGTACCGGGGTGAAACTGTACGGTGTCAATTCTCTGGGGGGCGCTTTGGGTGCTCTGATGACGGGCTTTGTCTGGTTACCCTGGCTGGGGACCACCGGAACCCTGGTCTGGAGCGCTCTTCTGATCCTGGGGGCCAGTTTGACCTGGACCCGTCCCTGGACGTTGGTACAAGGGGGGCTGATGGTAGGGTTTGTGGGGTTGGGGGCCGGACTCTGGACCTTCCCGCCGGCACAGAAATTGCTGCCGGAAACGCTGGCCGGAAGTCATGATATTTATCGCTATGAAGATGCGGTGGCCATGACTCAGGTGGTAGAGCAGCCCGATGGGCAGAGAATCCTGCTCACCGACCTGCAACGTCACGATGCCTCCTCGGATCCGACGGCGGCTTTCGTGCAGCGGAACCAGGGTCGTCTGGCCCTGTTGCTGCAGGGTCATCCCCAACGGGTATTGTTCCTGGGACTGGGCACCGGACTGTCGCTGGCCGGGAGTTCGGCGTATCCCAAGGTACGACGGGAAGCCGTGGAATTGTCGCAGGGGTCCATTGAAGCGGCACGTCGTTACTTTACGCCCGTGGATGGTCCGATCCTGAGTGAAACCGAACTGATTCAGGACGATGCGCGGCATTTCATGAGTTCCACGGAAAATCATTATGACGTCATCGTGGGCGATCTCTACCATCCTGACCTGGCTGGGGTGGGGGCTTTACTTTCCCTGGAACAGTTTGGGCGGGTGCGGGATCATTTGTCGGCCCATGGGGTATTCGTCCAATGGTTGGCCCTGAACCAATTTGATCCTGCCGCTCTCCAGGTGGAGTTGAGAACCTTCCGGCGGGTTTTCCCCGATGCGTATCTGTTTCTGGACGGCATGCATCTGGCTCTGGTGGGGTTTCGCCAACCCTGGGCAGGCTGGTCCACGGTGGAAGCGGGCCAGGAGCGTCTCAGTTCGGATCAACGATTTGAAGCCACGGGCGGGGAGGGGGTGATGACCTGGCTGGGACGCTACTGGGGCAGAATCCCTGATATGCCGGGACCTGTTCAGAAGGAATGGGCCCCGGTCATCGATTTTTCCCTGCCCCGACTGAAATATACCGGTGGCGCCCTGGAGGTTACGCTGGCGGCTCTGTGGCATCAAAGGCCTTCCCTGGAGCAGGCAGCGCAGGATCTGAATCTGCCCGAATCCCGGAGCACGGAATTTGCCGCTGCCTGGCATGCCACCCAGTATCTGGTGCAAAGTTGGCAGGATCGTATGACCGGGCGTGACGGCGAAGCCGAACGTCTGGTTCGTCTTGCGTTCGAGGCCAATCCGCGGGATCGCTGGGTGGGTTATGCGCTGGCCGATGAGGTATTGGCCCAGTTGATGCGTGCGCCGCTGCCCAACGCCCAAAAGGAAGCCGTGCTGGACAAGCTGGCGCTTCGTTTCCCTTGGCATGTAGAGGTACAAAGGGCACTCTGGAAAATACAAAGAGAGCGCCATGAATTTTCCGAAGCAGAAAAAACCCGTCTGAACCTGCTGCGCGAAGCCCCTCTTGACCGCGAAGCTGGAATGGCGAAGAATGAAAGTTTTCAGTAAACTTCAGGGAGCGCAGGGCTAAATGAATGGGGCATTGATACAGGTCTCGCGCTTTCATCTGCACCGTCGCGTGGTGCAGGGAGTCACCCTGATGTTGGTCATTCTGGTGCCAGCCTTGGGACTGTTTCGTATCGATCCCCGCGCCGGTGCATTGGTCGTGCTGGATCGTCAGATCTGGTTCGCCGATTTCTTTCTGATCGCCGGACTGTGGATCACCCTGCTCAGCCTTCTGGTGATGCTCTATTCCGTGGCGGGCACCGTATTTTGCGGGTGGGTTTGTCCGCAGAACATCTTTTCCGAATGGGCCAATTACATGACCCATCTGCTATTGGGAAAACGGGCCGAAGTCAGTCTGGATGGTCAGGCACCGGTCATCGCTCCAGCCAAAAATCGTGTGTGGAACTGGGTGTTGCTGGGCCTTTCCTTCCTGTTGGCTTCCATGTTCCTGGGGGTGATTCCCCTGTTCTATTTTTATGACCCTTCGACGATCCTGGCTTTTCTTCTCTGGCGTTCGGACCCTGCATTGGCCAGTTCCCTGCATTGGATTTATGCGGTTTTTGTTTTGATCATTCTGGTGGACATTGCCGTGATTCGCCACTTCTGGTGCCGTTTTGCCTGCGTCTATCGGGTGTGGCAGCACAGTTTTCGGACCCGTGAAACCCTTCATGTGCGTTACGACGCGAGCCGTGCCAGTGCCTGCGAAAAGTGTAACTATTGTGTGACCTCCTGCTTCATCGACATCGATCCACGCAAGACGGATATCTATGACAGTTGCATCAATTGCGGCGAGTGTATCGATGCCTGTAACCGTCTTCAGGCAAAGAAAGGGAATCCGGGGTTGCTGAGTTTTGAATTTGGCGAACGTAAAACCAAACGGGAAGCGCGTATTCACTTTCGCAACAATGCCATCGGCCTGAACTCGCGCACCGGGTGGATGACGGTCGTCATGATCCTGGGACTGAGTTTTTTTTCCTGGGGACTGTGGACCTGGGAACCTCTACATCTGGCAGCCTACCGGGCCGAGGTGCAAGATGCCGCGAACGATCTGGATTACCGTATCGAAATCGCCAATAAACGTTACCGTCCTGAAAGGGTGGAATTGTCGGTGCAGGGATTGAAGCCGGGAGAGTATCATTTGTCCCGGACCCAACTGACGATTCCTGCGGCAGGACGACTGTCCGCGATCCTGTCCATCTCGCCGGCCCTGCCTCATGGCGTCCATTCCTTCAGAATTCTGGCCCATGCCGTTCAGGAGGACTGGAAGGATCAGTTTGCCATCCAGCATTTCTCAGAAGCCCCCAAGGGAGGAAACCCATGAATCAAACCCGTGAACCCGAGCCACCCCTGAGCGAGATCCAGCCGGAATGGGGGAAAAAAGACAAAGAGCACTTTGGCTATGCATCGGATGAAGAGCGCAAGGACAAACGGGGACTGGAGGACTGGGAATTGGTAGAGAACGTTCCTTTATCCCAGAAACCCGTCCCTTACTGGTTTTTTGCCGTGATCGTGGTGGTCCTGCTGGTCGCGATCGGGCTCGCCTTTCCCTTTTGGGGTGTTCGTCCCGGACACCAGAAGCACTGGCTGGACTGGGGGTTTTTGTTGGCGCTGGTGTACCTCGCGGGCGCTGGAACCTTTGTGTACTACATGGTCCGGATGTATGGGATTGCTCATCCGGGGGGGCCGGAGGAGGATTCTCAACATGCCCTGGATTCTACCGATCCTCAACCACATAAAACTCCCGATGAAGTTCGTTGATAAGTTCTTTTGGAGCCTCCTCGGATGGGGTCCGCTGTTCTTCCTGGCGGCCTGCAGCAAAACAGAATCGACCCTGCCCGATACGACATCCCAAACCTGGAATGACTGGACCGTGCGCGTGGAATCCCGCCCCAGCCCCCCTCGGGATGGTATGAATGAATTTCTGGTCATGGTCACCGGAGCCCATGACCGTCCCGGTTCCCGCTGCCTGGTGGATATTCGGACGGCCCAGAGCGATCCCTGGAAACAGGCTATTCAGGATGGACGGGTGGGGGTGTACCGGCGGGCTGCTCTGGTCGAGCCAGGAGAACGGCGTACGGTGCAGGTTCGCCTGAACTGCGCGGACGAGGCGCAGCGGGACAGCATTTTGTTTTTCCCGCTGCATGTTTCCGACTAGGGGTTGTTGAGACCGAACTTTAATCTTCGGCGCGGGTACTTTCCACCGGACCCATCAAGGTCAGGACGATATTCGAGAAGTAGACCATGAACCCCACGGCCATGCAGGTGCCGGCCACGGCCACGATGGGTCCGTAGAAATGGTGGGCATGAGTCATGGCCGATCGGTCATGGAGCATCAGGTAGCCCTCCCAGATGCCAAAGACCATTTGGGTGGTATAAAACCCGTAGACCCCAATGAACAGCCACCAGAAAGAATGCTGAACCAGACGCTGGGAGTAGATGCGTTTGCCACTCAAACGCGGGAGCAGGTAATAGGTGGTGCCCATGGCCAGGGTGACCACACCGCCCACCAGGTTCATGTGGGCATGAGCCAAGGGGTCGATCATGTGTCCTGGCCCCCCGTAGGGGCTTCCAATGGAATCGAGCCAGGCTCGAATGGGGGGGAACACCTGCAACATTCCGTGCATGGCTCCGATGAAGAGGGAGGTGGCGGAAACGATAAAAAATTTGACTAAACGGCGAAGGTCTGAGAGCGAATGCATGCGCCAACCTGTATAAATAGAGTCCGTAAAAAGGGAGGCCTAAAACAAAGCACCCGGTGAGCAGACACCGGGTGTTTGAAGAATTTCCCTCTGGTCAGCAGGGACCCAGGGATAAATCCGGGTTATTTGCCTTTCTTTTGATCATTGGCCAGAATGTCGACGCCCAAGCCACCGAGGGACAGGGACACCAGAATACCGCCAACGAACAGGATCACGGGAATGATCATGTACCCTTTATCCATAATTTCCATATTTCTCTCCCCTTTTATAAAATTTGAAGTGGACGACGTCAAGATCCATCAGACATGACACTGGGATGGTAACAAAAGACCTGGGTTCTTGGCAAACATTTTTAATTGGCCAGGATGGCCTGGGCATCATGGAACAACTGGTCGGGAACCTGAGGCATCTGAAAGGATGCCTGCAGGCGACCCGAAGGGTTGAACAGGAAGATCGCGCTGCTGTGATCCACCGGATAGTTTCCCCGTCCATCCTTTTCATTGTCATGAAGGACGGCATAGACCCCCAAACTCTGGGTGAAAGGGGTGAGTTGGGTGGTCGTGGCCTGAGCCCCGAGGAAAGAGGGGTCGAAGGCAGGGAGGTAGCGTCCCAGAACGGGCAGGGAATCGCGCCCAGGGTCCACGGAAACGAATATGACCTGAGGGGCGGGGTGGCCCCCTCTTTTGAAGGATCGGGATACCGAGGCCAATAGGGCAAGGTCGGTGGGGCAGACATCGGGACAGTGGGTATAGCCAAAGAGCAGAAAGGTCCAGTGCCCTGATAAGGACTCCCGGGTCAAGGTGCCCTGGGTGGAAGGCAAGGAGAAGGGCGGTAGGGAAGGGCCTCGAGCCAGCCACTGCGTTCGATCCCCAAGCCCTCGAGGAGGCGCGGGTTGGTACCAGAAGAAAAGCCCCAGGCCTCCCAGAATGAGGAGAGCCGTGCAGAGCAGAAAAACGACGGACGGGGAGGATCGGGTCACCGGCCTCATTGATCTCGAACCAGACGGAATCCGATGGTATTGACGCGTACGGTGGGGTCATCGGCGGTGCGCCTGCTCAAGGCGAGATCGTGGGCATTATTGTTCCATGACCCCCCCCGCACGACCCGCGACAGGCATTCCCCGTCCTGTTCAGCCGCATCGCCTTCCCAGGCCGCCCCATTATCCGGAACACTGCGCCGATCATCCTGATTGATCCGACGGGTGTTCTGATAGCAATCTTCCGTCCACTCCCAAAGATTGCCGCTCATGTCATACAGTCCCCAGGCATTGGGGGCCTTGGTGGCCACGGGATGAGGGTGATTGGCGCTGTTCTCCCCGTACCATGCGATGGGATCGAGCGCGTCGCCCCCGCAGTAGGGGCTGGTGAGGCCGGCTCGGCAGGCATATCCCCATTCGCTTTCGGAGGGCAAACGATAATGCCGGCCGGTCTTGGCGTTGATGCGCAGGATATAGACCTGGGCATCTTCCCAACTGACACGGTCTACCGGACAGTTGTCGCCACATCGAGGGAAGGCACTGGGATTGCGCCGCATGAGTGCGCGCCATTGTCCCTGGGTGACCAGGGTGGTGCTCATCATGAAGGGTTTGGAAAAGGTCACCTTCCCCCCCCCGCTGAGGATGAAACTCCCCGCCGGAATCGGGGTCATTTCCGGGCAGTCAGGACAATCCCGAACTCTGGGGCCAGAAGGTGAGGCTGCGCTGGCGAGGGCAAAGACGAGCATTAGTCCGCCCAATGCTTTGGAACTCAGACTGACCATAGGACCTCTCCAAAAAAGAACCCCACGCATGAATCTGTTCTGTGGAAGGTTTTAGTTTATCCCACTCCCGTATGGATGAAAAGGGGAAGGCAATGTTAAAGAGCAACTGGTCGCAAATCATGGGGTGACGGGGGGAAGCGGTGCTTCATGAAAGACATCGCGATAGGAAGCATAGACGCTGGCGATGATGAGCGCTACGATGAAAAACCCGATCAAACCACTGATCCAGGGGAGGGCGAAACTGAGGAAAGTGGCGATGGTCAGCAGGATTCCCATGATCAGGGTGAACAGAAGAAAGGCGGGGAGATTGACAAGACAGCCCCGGGTACTGAGGGTCAGGGCTTCCAGCGTGGACAAATCGGTAAAACGCAGAAGAGCCGGGGCAAACCAGCCCATCATGAGCAGGGCCACCTGAAGAAACACAAGGGTGATGAACAGGGGCGTCAGGGAAAATAAGGCCGCACGTAATTGTTCCAGATTCTCTGCGCCGTCCAGGGACAAATTCTGCAGGTCGATCATTTGTTGCCCCCCCCACAGGACCAATACCAGAGTCAGCAGGGTTTCACCGGCAATATTGACCATCCCCAACTGGAATAATCGTCTGGAACTGCTTTTGAACCCACTGAGCAGATGCGGAACCCTGAGTGAGCGTCCTTGTTCGATGGCGGAACAGCCGGCCATCATGCCAGCAAACAGAGCGGGAAGTGACAGGGAAAAAAAGACAGGACCCAGCATCGGGAACAGACTGCATACCAGGATGAAGGCAAACCACAGCGCCAGACTGGTCATCCAGCCAATGGGACTTTGCAGGACTGCGTAGGCCCCCTGACGAATCCATAACGCACCGTGCCATGGCGGTACCTGACGAGGGGTCAGAGGGGGCATGGGCAGGGCTGCTCGAGGTGATGGCTGAGGATGCGTTCAAACCAGGCGGGGTCATGGGGGTTGAGGAGCGAACCGATACGAGGCTGATGTTGATCGTGCAGGCGTGAAAGCCAAAAACGCAAAGCGGCCGTCACCAGCATTCGGGGCCAGTGTTTGATTTCCTCCGCGGAGAGGGGACGCTTTTCATGATACGCGCCCAGCAGGGCGGAGAGCCGGAGGGGGTCGAGGCGCGCTTGAGGGGTCATGCACCAGTCATTGGCGACGATGGCCAGATCGTAGACCCAGTTATCGGTCCCGGCAAAGTAGAAATCGATGAGACCGCTGATACGCGCTCCTTCGAACAGGACATTGTCCCGGAACAGGTCGGCGTGAACGGGACCCTGCGGGAGTGTGGAGTCGAAAGGCGCGGCTTGTGCCAGGGCATGGTCCAGCAGGGCCTGCTGGAAGGACGTCAGAAAAGGGCGGATCTCCCGCGCAGTCCGGATGCGCCAGCCCTGTCCCCTGGGATTGTCCTGTACCCCTTCAAAAGTGAGGGCGGACTGATGCAAGCGGGCAACCATGTGACCCAGGGCGATGCAGTGGTCGACGGTGGGGTGGGTCTGGGATTGTCCCCCCAAACGGGTCACCAAACTGGTGGGTTTGCCTTTGAGCAGTGCATGGAACTGACGTTGCTGGTTGAGAAGGGGGGCGGGGCAAGGCAGACCCTGGGTCGCCAGATGATTCATCAGGCCCAGATAGTAGGGCAACTCCTGCGGCTGGAGTTTTTCGAACAGCGTCAGGACATAACGTCCCGTGCTGGTGTGGACGAAATAATTGGTGTTTTCAATGCCCGCAGCAATGGGAACAAGATCCTGTAGTATCCCCACCGGATAGTGTTCGAGCCAAAGTGAGAGTTCCTCTGGAGAAACCGTGGTAAAGACAGCCATGAAGCGGTGATCCGTGCTTAGAATTCGAAAATGACCCACTGAGGGGGCTGAACATAGTCTTCAATCACATCGCGCTGGTGCCAGATTCCACTGCCATCTTCATCGATCAGGTAATAGGGAGGGCCGACTTTGGGGGTGACTTTTATTTTGTACAGACGTCCACGAATCCGGTATTCCTCGAAGCGTGCGCTGTCTCGTTCCACGATCGTGACTTGCGCACCGAGATCATCGGCATCGGCTGCACCATTCCGGGGTTGGGCTTCTTTGGTCTGAGGCGTTGAAGGAGCAGCCTGAACGGGGCCGGGCGGACGCTCTTTGGAGGGGGCGTCCGGCACATCGGGGTGAGAATCGTCCAGGGTGGGGGGCAAAGGGGTATCCGCTCCCAATGGGGGCAGAGGTTCTTCGGCAAAGGAACCCTGCACACCCAGAACCACGAGCCCAATCAAAAATAGCATGCGAAAGAAGGAAGTCATGGGTGAATTCTAACAGGTGTTGGGCACTTGGTATATCCTGACCTCTATTCAATGGGAGGGAACTCGATGGGTCGGCATGGATGAACGCATGCGCGGATTGCGCACTTTTCTTGACAAAGGGGGGCTCGTGGCTTACCCCACCCGGGCCGTCTATGGCCTGGGGTGCGATCCCGGCAATCACCTTGCCTTGCGCGCCCTGTTGCGTCTCAAGTCCCGTCCGATCCATAAGGGTTTGATCGTGGTTGCGGACCGCCGGGATCTTCTGCGTCGCTTCCATGTTTCCTTGAGTAAGGAAGAAGAGGCGCGCCTGCAGGCGCGGTGGCCCGGGGGGCACACCTGGCTGGTTCCCGCCCGTCAGCCCATGACCACCTGGTTGCGGGGACGAAAGCGGGGCTTTGAGGGGGATTTGCGACCGCGCATTGCCTTGCGTCAGGATGACTATGCGCCTCTGGCCCGGTTGTGTCGACGCCTCAACATGGCGCTCGTCTCCACCAGTGCCAATCGCAGTGGGCGGAAACCCTTGAAAACGGCACGGGCGTGCCGTCAGGCTTTTGGTTCCCGGGTACGAGTCATCGAGGGGCGCTGTCAGGCCAATGCCCGTCCCTCCACGGTCGCTGATTTGATCACTGGCCGGGTTATTCGAGTTTAGGGAGTGCCGTGGGGTTTCAGCGCGCGCCAGCCAATGTCCTGCCGGTATTGCATGCCGTCGAAGTGCAGGAGCCGGATTCGTTCATAGGCTTGATGGCGGGCGGCTTTCAGGGTGTCGCCCAGGGCCGTGACACACACGACCCGTCCCCCCTGAGTCACCCACTGTTTCCCCTCCTGGCGCGTTCCGGCATGAAAGAGGTGCGTATCCGGCAAGGATGCATCCAGACCCGTGATGGGAAAACCCACCTCAGGATGCTCGGGGTAACCTGGGGCAGCCAATACCACGCCAAGTGCGGGACGACGGTCCCAATCAGCCACGGCATCCCGCAGGTGACCTTCCAGAGCGGTTTCGATCAGATCCACCAGGTCGGTTTTCAGACGCATGAGAAGCGGCTGGGTTTCCGGGTCTCCCAGGCGACAGTTGTATTCCAGTACCTTGATCGTTCCATTGGGCGCGATCATCAGGCCGGCATATAAAAACCCCGTGTAGGGATGTCCTTCCTGGATCATGCCTTGCAACGTCGGTTGAATGATCTCGCGCATGATGCGTCCATGCAGGGTGGGGGTGATGAGGGGGGCCGGGGAATAGGCGCCCATGCCTCCGGTATTGGGGCCTTCATCATTGTCCCGCAGGCGCTTGTGGTCCTGACTGGTGGCCAGGGGCAACACCTGTTCGCCGTCCGCCATGACGATGAAACTGGCTTCTTCCCCCGTCAAGAATTCTTCGATCACCACCCGCCGTCCCGCCTCCCCCAAACCTCCGTCCAGCATGGCATCGACGGCATGATGGGCTTCTTCCAAAGTCTGGGCGACCACGACTCCCTTGCCCGCAGCCAGTCCATCGGCTTTGACGACGATGGGCGCCCCCACCTGCTCGAGATAGGCATGGGCCAGCGCCGGGTCTTCGAAGGTGGAGAAATGTGCGGTGGGAATGCCGTGCCGGTGCATGAAGCGTTTGGCATGGTCCTTGGATATTTCCAGTTGAGCGGCTTCCAGGGTGGGGCCAAAAATGGCTTGTCCCGCATCCCGGAACCGGTTCACGATCCCCGCTGCCACAGGGGCTTCGGGACCCACCACGGTAAACGCCACCTGCTCCCGGCGAGCCAGGTCCAACCAGGCGTCGACCCCTTGCACGGGGACGCAGTGGACGCCTTCTTCGTGCGCCGCGCCGTCATTTCCGGGGGACAGAAACACATGGGAAACCCGGGGAGACTGAGCCAGACGCCACGCCAGCGCATGCTCCCGTCCCCCGCTCCCGATGACCAAAATCTTCATGATTCAGTGTGCTCAATGACGAAAATGACGAATGCCGGTCAGTACCATGGCGACCCCCTGCTCGTCCGCAGCGGCGATGACTTCGTCATCGCGCAGGCTGCCGCCAGGCTGGATGACGGCACGAGCGCCAGCGCGAGCCAGGACATCGAGGCCATCCCGAAAAGGAAAGAAAGCATCGGAGGCGGCGACGCTTCCCTGCAGGGAGAGTTCCGCATCCTCGGCTTTGCGTTGGGCAATGCGGGTGCTGTCCACACGGCTCATCTGTCCGGCACCAATGCCCAGAGTCCGACCTTGGCCACAGAACACCACGGCATTGGATTTGACGTAATGGGCGACGTGGAAGGCCAGACGCAGATCGGTCCATTGTTCTTCGGTGGGGGCGATCTGCGTGACCACCTTGAGCGTGTCTTCATTCAACCCACCGGGGTCGGAGGTTTGAACCAGCAGTCCTCCCCCGACGCGTTTCATGTCCCATCGGTTCAGTCCTTTGTCATCGGGCAGTTGCAGGACGCGCACATTGGCCTTTTGGGTGAGGCGTTGCAAGGCAGAAGGAGTAAACCCGGGGGCAATCAGCACTTCCACGAACTGACGTTGCAGGGCTTCCACCGTTGCTTCGTCCACTGTTCGGTTGAAGGCGATGATGCCCCCGTAGGCCGAGGTGGGGTCGGTGGCGTAGGCGCGCTGGTAGGCATCCAGCGCCTGGTTGCCCAGGGCCACGCCACAGGGGTTGGCATGCTTTACGATGACGCAGGCGGGAGCGTCGAGAAAACGCACACAATCCCAAGCCGTATCTGCATCCGCGATATTGTTGTAGGACAGGGGTTTGCCCTGCAGTTGGCGGTAATGGGCCAGTACGCCGGAAGGGGCGGCGGGATCTCGGTAGAATGCTGCCCCCTGGTGCGGGTTCTCGCCGTAACGCAGCGACTGATGTTTGACAAAGGACAGGTGCAGCCGTTCTGGGTACCCATCGGCCTGGGACGCGGCATTCAAGCCGGACAGGTAAGTGGCGATGGCCCCATCGTATTCTGCGGTATGGGAGAAAGCCTTGACGGCCAGTTCGAAACGGGTGGCGGCGCTGAGCGCCCCGCGGTTCTTTTTCAGTTCGTCGAGCAGGCGCGGATAATCGGCGGGGTCCGTGACCACGGCGACATGGATATGGTTTTTGGCTGCGGAGCGGACCATGGCGGGCCCCCCGATGTCGATGTTCTCGATGGCTTCTTCCAATGTGACGCCGGGTTGGGCGATGGTTTCCCGAAACGGGTATAAATTGACCACCACCAGGTCGATGGGGTCGATCCCGTGCCGGGTCATGGCTTCCTGATGACTGGGGATATCCCGATTACCCAGCAAACCTCCATGAACCTTGGGGTGCAGGGTTTTGACCCGCCCATCGAGCATTTCCGGAAAGCCGGTAAAGTCGGAAACTTCCCGTACGGGAATTTTGGCGTCGCGTAGCGCTTGCGCCGTTCCGCCCGTGGAAAGCAACTCGATGTCGAGGTGGTGCAAAGCCTGGGCCAGTTCGATCAGACCGGTTTTGTCGGAAACACTGAGGAGGGCGCGCTGAAGGGTCATAGGAGTTGATATCGTTGCATTTTTTTGCGGAGGGTCGTGCGGTTGAGGCCGAGTAACTCGGCAGCGCGCGTCTGGTTCTGGGCACAGTGCGCCAGAACGACTTCGAGCAGGGGTTTTTCGACACTGTGAACGACCAGGTCATGGAGTGCAGAGCACCGTTCTCCTTCCAGATGCTGGAAGTATGTTTCCACCATGCGCCGGATACAGGCGGACAACTCGGTTTCAACGGGTTTCATGCCGCGAGTTCCTCGGAAACCGCAGGTTCTTCATAACACAGGGTGGGGCTGTGAACGGCGTGTCTTTCAAAAAACTCGGTGACTGCATGGCGCTGCTCTCCGATGTCCTGGAGTCGGTTCATGGTGTGCCGGAAATTGGCGGAATTCTCCAGTCCTCGGGTATACCAACTGATATGCTTGCGCGCCACGCGCACGCCTAACTCGGTTCCGTAGAAGTGATAGAGATCTTCCAGATGCATCAGCAGGACCTGGTGAATCTCGAGGACGACGGGAGAGGGCAACAGGGTCCCGGTGTCGAGGTAATGCTGAATTTCCCGGAAGATCCAGGGACGTCCCTGAGCCGCTCGTCCGATCATGATTCCATCGGCGCCGGTCTGGTGGAGCACGGCCCGGGCTTTTTGGGGGCTGGTGATGTCGCCATTGGCGATGACGGGAATCGTTACGGCGGCTTTCACGGCGGTGATGGTGTCGTATTCGGCGTCACCGGAGTAGCCGCAGGCCCGTGTCCGGCCATGAATGGCCAGGGACTGAATCCCGAAATCCTGAGCCAGTCGCGCCACACTCAGGGCATTGCGATGTTCGCGGTCCCACCCCGTCCGGATCTTGAGGGTGACGGGGACCGACACGGCGGAGACCACCGCTTCGAGAATGCGCGCCACCAGAGGTTCATCCTGTAGCAGAGCAGAACCCGCCATGACATTGCACACCTTTTTGGCGGGGCACCCCATGTTGATGTCGATGATCTGAGCCCCCTGATCGACATTGTAGCGAGCGGCCTCTGCCATCATGCGCGGGTCGGCCCCGGCAATCTGTACGGTGCGGGGCTCCACTTCTCCCTCATGGTTGGCCCGGCGGCGGGTTTTTTCAGAACCCCAGAGCAGAGAGTTGGAAGAAACCATCTCCGACACGGCCAGACCAGCGCCCATCCGTTTGCACAATTGGCGGAACGGACGGTCGGTCACGCCTGCCATGGGGGCGACCACGAGGGCATTTTTGAGCCGGTAAGGTCCGATCTGCATCACGCGGGTTCGATGGGGGGTGGAAAAGCCGCCATTATACCCCTGCCATGGTTTTAGTGGGCTTCATCCCAGTTCTTTCCTGTCCCCACCTCCACGCTCAAGGGTACCTGCAGGGAGGCGACCCCTTCCATGAGGCGGATGAGGTGGGGACGCAACCGGGAAACTTCATCCTCGGGGACTTCCAGGATCAATTCATCGTGAACTTGCAGGATCAGACGGCTCTGGCTCCGGGTTTCATCCAGCCAGCCCTGTACCGCCAGCATGGCGCGCTTGATCAGGTCGGCAGCCGTGCCCTGGAGAGGGGCATTGATGGCGGCCCGTTCCGCCGCCTGACGCCGGCCGGCCCCTGAGTTTTTGAGTTCGGGAAGGAACAGGCGGCGTCCGAAAAGAGTTTCCACATACCCTTTTTCCCGCGCCTGCTGGCGAGTTTTCTCCATATACAGGGCCACCCCGGGGTAGCGTTGAAAATAGCGCTCCATGTAATGTTGGGCGGCGGAACGGGTGAGATTGAGTTGCCGGGCCAGACCGAAAGCCGACATCCCGTAGATCAGTCCGAAGTTGATGGCTTTGGCGGCGCGGCGCTGATCTGCGGTGACCTGATCCACCGCCACGGCAAAGAGTTCGGCGGCGGTGGATCGATGCACGTCCAGACCCTGGGCAAAGGCGTTCAGCAGTCCGGGATCCTCGGACAGATGGGCCATGAGGCGCAATTCGATCTGGGAATAATCCGCCGCCATGAGTACATGACCGGGCGGGGCGATGAAGGCGGCCCGGACGCGTCGTCCGGCGGCTGTACGAATGGGGATGTTTTGTAAATTGGGATCGCTGCTGGAGAGGCGTCCGGTGACCGCCACCGCCTGGGCAAAATGGGTATGCACTCGCCCCGTTCCGGGATTGATCCGTTTGGGCAGTGCATCGGTGTAGGTGGACTTGAGTTTGGCCAGGGTTCGATAGTCCAGAAGCAACTTGGGGAGGGGAAAATCGAGCGCCAGTTGTTCCAGCACACTTTCATCGGTGGAGGGCTGCCCTCCGGGAGTCTTTCTGAGAACCGGCAGTCCAAGAGTTTCGAACAACAGGGTTTGAACCTGTTTGGGAGAATTGAGATTGAAGGGTTGTCCTGCCAGGATATGGGCCTGACTTTCGAGCGCGCTGAGTTGACCGGATAACTCGGCACTCTGTCGGGTCAAAACGGCCGCGTCCAGCAGTACCCCGTACCGCTCCATACGCCACAGGACCTGCTGGATCGGCAGTTCCAGTGTTTCATACAATTCGAGGAGGCGGGGTTCGGCACAGAGTTGGGGGTACAGGACCTTGTGTACCGCCAGTGTGACTTCCGCATCTTCGGCAGCATAGATCGTGGCCTGATCCAGCGCGACCTGTGCGAAGCCGATGGCATTGGCCCCCTTGCCGGTCACCGTTTCATAGGACAGGGTCTCCCGCCCCAGATGGCGGCGTGCCAGACTTTCCAGGCCATGGGGTTGGTGCGCCTCGAGCAGGTAGGACTGAAGCAGGGTATCGTGGCGGATGCCGCGCAGGGCGATGCCGTGATTGGCCAGAATGTGGGTGTCATACTTGAGGTGTTGTCCCACCTTGGCCGCTGCCGGGTTTTCAAGCCAGGGGCGCAGACGCTGGAGGGTTTCTTCGAAAGGAAGTTGGGGAGATGCGCCCAAGGTCTGGTGGGCCAGGGGCAGATAGGCGGCGTGAAGGCCATCGCAGCAGAAGGAAAGTCCCACCAAGGTGTCCTGCAGTGGGTCGAGCCCCGTGGTTTCCGTATCGAGAGCGGTCAGTTCCGCCTGTTCCAGTTGGGTCAGCCAGTACTCCAGTTGCGCGGAAGTCAACAGGGTTTCGTACTGCACTTCCGGGGGGGGGGAAGGGGTGGGAAGCGGGGCAAGGGGTGCGGGGCTGGCCTGTGCCGAATTTTTCCAGCGTTTGAGGTCATAGCGCTCTGCCAGGATGGCCAATGCAGCGTCATCGGGCGTATGCCACACCAGGGTTTCCGGAGATTCGGAGAGTTGAACGGTGGATTTGAGGGTGATCAGAAAACGGGCTTGAGGCAACCAGTCGAGACTGTGCCGCAGATGATTGCCGACGACGCCGCCGATTTCGTCGGAACGGGCCATCAGGTCGTCCAGTGTGCCGAACTGCTGGATCCATTTGGCTGCGGTTTTGGGGCCGACTTTGGGAACGCCGGGAACATTGTCCGCCGTATCGCCCACGAGGGTCAGGTAATCCACGAATTGGGTGGGCGTCACGCCATACTTTTCGGTGGCTCGGACCCCATCCAGGCGCTCGTTGGAGAGGGTGTTGATCAGGGTGACCCCCTCCGCCAGTAACTGGACCAGATCTTTGTCGCCGCTGGAGATGGTGACCTTCCAGCCTAACATTCGGGCCTGGTGGGTAAGGGTGGCAATGACATCGTCCGCCTCTACCCCGGATTCCTGGAGGAGGGGCCAGCCCAGAGCGCGGATGGCCTGATGCAGGGGGGCGATCTGACCGACCAGGTCGGCTGGCATGGCGGGGCGCTGTGCCTTGTAGTCCGGAAAGGCCTGATGGCGGAAGGTGGGGCCGGGGGCATCGAACACGCAGGCCACATGATCCGGCTTATAATCCTCCTTCAGTCGGGCCAGCATGTTCAGTACGCCGTACAATGCACCGGTGGGTTCTCCATGGCGGTTGCGTAGGTCGGGCAGGGCATGAAAGGCGCGGTAAAGGTACGATGACCCGTCCACCAGCACCAGATGGGGGCGTTTTTCTTCACTCATGGATGACATTATGGCAGAACAGACCCTATCCCATTCTTCTTTCGATCCCGAGCGTTTGAAAGCTTACCTGATGGATCTGCAGGAGCGCATCGTCACGGCCCTGGAAAGAGCCGATGGCCATACGTTCCGACGGGATGCCTGGACTCGGCCGGAAGGTGGGGGAGGACTCAGTGCGCTCGTGGAAGAGGGGGCTCTTTTCGAGCGGGGGGGGGTGAACTTCTCCCATGTCATGGGCTCCGGTCTGCCGCCCTCGGCCAGCGCTCATCGCCCCGAGTTGGCCGGACGTCGCTTCGAGGCCATGGGGGTCTCTCTGGTGCTGCACCCCCGCAACCCTTATGTCCCCACCGTCCACATGAACATCCGCTTCTTTGCCGCCTTTGCCGAGGATGCTGCGCCGGTCTGGTGGTTCGGGGGGGGCATGGATCTCACGCCTTATTACGGTTTCGAGGAAGATGCCCGACATTTTCATCAAATCTGTCATGCCGCCCTGGCTCCCTTCGGGGCCGATTACTATCCCCGATTCAAACATTGGTGTGACGAGTATTTCTTTCTCAAACATCGGCAGGAGCCGCGTGGCGTGGGGGGTATTTTCTTCGATGACTTCAACGAGTTGCCCCTGCCCCAGGCCGAGGCCCTCTGGCGCAGTGTGGGCGATCATTTTCTGGCGGCCTATCTGCCTCTCGTCGAACGTCGCCGTTCCCTGCCCTATGGCGATCGGGAAAGAGATTTTCAAGCCTATCGGCGGGGGCGTTATGTGGAATTCAATCTGGTCTATGATCGGGGGACGCTATTTGGCCTTCAGTCCGGGGGGCGTACCGAGTCGATCCTGATGTCCTTGCCTCCGATCGTGCGCTGGCGTTACGACTGGCATCCCGAGGCAGGGTCGCCTGAAGCCGCATTACTCGAACGATTCCTCAACGGGCGGGAGTGGTTGTGAGGTCAGGACGTTTTTGCCGCCCATGGTAACGTTCCTGCAACAGGTGCTCAATGGCCTGACCCTGGGGTGCATCTATGCCCTGGTTGCCTTGGGATACACCCTGGTGTACGGGATACTTGAACTGATCAACTTTGCCCATGGGGATCTGGTCATGATCGGCGCCCTGGTTTCCCTTTCTCTGGTGCGTATCTTGCTGGGATGGGGCGCACCTCTCCCTGTGGCTCTGGCGGGAGGGCTCGTGGGGGCCATGGGGGCCTGCGTGTTGCTGGGGATAGCGCTGGAACGGTTGGCTTATCGTCCCCTGCGTCATGCGCCCAAACTGGCGCCCCTGATCACGGCCATCGGAATGTCGATGGTGCTGGAGCAGAGTTCGGCCCTGCTCTGGGGGCGAGGCTATCGTTCCTTTCCGGATTTGGGGCTGACCCATTCCCTGACGTTGGGCGGCGTGCTCATCAGTCCTCTTCAGGGAGTGATCGTGCTGGGAAGTCTCGGGCTGTTGGGCAGCCTGCTTTGGCTCATCCAGCGTTCGGCGCTTGGGCGTGCCATGCGTGCGACGGCGCAAAACCCCGTGGCCGCCCAGTTGCAGGGGATAGACACGGAACGGATGATTACCCTGGCCTTTGTGATTGGCGCTGCGCTTGCTGCCGTTGCCGGGTTGATGGTGGGGGCCTACTATCAGGTGGCCCACTACACCATGGGCTTCATGCTGGGACTCAAGGCGTTTACAGCGGCCGTGCTGGGCGGGATCGGCAACTTGTCCGGCGCGGTGCTGGGCGGGATTCTGCTGGGCTTGCTGGAAGCCTTGGGTGCCGGCTATCTGGGGGATTGGACGGGAAACCTGTTTGGCAGCAACTACAAGGATGTTTTTTCCTTTGCCACCCTGATTCTGGTTCTGCTGTTTCACCCCTCCGGTTTATTGGGGCGCCATGCCCCGGAAAAGGTATGATTGTCCCCCTCCCTCGTTTCAAACCCCTGTGGATTTTTCTGGGCATCCTGCTCTTGCCCTGGGTGATTGAAGGACTGCTGGGGCGGGGCTGGGTACGTATCCTGGATTTTGCCCTGCTGTCCGTCTTGCTGGCCGTTGGTCTGAACATCGTGGTGGGCTATGCCGGTCTTCTGGACCTGGGGTTCATCGCCTTCTTCGGAGTGGGGGCTTATGCCTATGCCCTGTTGGCATCGCCCCAATTCGGGCTGCATTGGCCCCTTTGGGCCATCCTGCCCACGGGTGTTCTGGTGGCGGCCAGTTTTGGTGTGGCGCTGGGTTGGCCGACCCTGGGTCTGCGCGGGGATTATCTGGCCATCGTGACCATGGGTTTTGGCGAGATCATCCGGGTTTTTCTCAATAATCTGACCGCGCCGGTCAATATCACCAATGGTCCGCAGGGGATTACGATGATCGATGCCCTCCATCTGGGGACCTGGTCCTTTGCCCGCCCCCATCGGGTGCTGGGCCTCCCGTTGCCTGCCCTGGTGGGGACCTATTACCTGTTTCTCCTGTTCGTCCTGCTGGCGCTCTTTCTTTCCCGACGGTTGGAATATTCCAGGATTGGACGGGCCTGGATGGCTATTCGCGAAGACGAGATTGCGGCGGCCAGCATGGGGTTGGATACGCGCCGCCTCAAATTGCTGGCCTATGCGCTGGGTGCCGTCTTTGGGGGCGTGGCGGGGGGGCTGTTTGCAGGGTTTCAAGGTTTTGTCAGCCCGGAGAGTTTTACCTTGCAGGAATCCGTCATGATCCTGTGCATGGTGGTACTGGGGGGGATGGGTAACCTGCGCGGCGTTGTGGCGGGGGCTCTTCTGCTCGCTTTTCTGCCCGAGGTGCTGCGGCCCCTGGGGGGATGGCAACAGCACTGGTTTCATCGCGTCCTGATCGATCCCTCCACCCTGCGCCTGCTCCTCTTCGGGGTCACTCTGGTCGTCCTGATGCGCTGGCGCCCTGAGGGATTATTGCCGTCCCGGGCGCGGGCACGGGAATGGCATACGTCATGAGTTTGCTGGAAGCAAGGGGTATCAGCAAACATTTTGGGGGAGTCCAGGCTTTGCAAAACGTTTACCTGACGGTCGAACCAGCCAGTATCGTGGGCTTGATCGGTCCGAATGGCGCCGGAAAGACCACCTTTTTCAACGTATTGACCGGGGTCTACGTGCCCGACGGGGGGACGCTGACCTTTGCCGGCCAACCGTTGCCCGCAGGTCAGCCTCATCGGGTCGCCCGAGCTGGCCTGGTGCGTACTTTCCAGAACATTCGGGTATTCCCCCAGATGAGTGTCCTGGAAAACGTCATGGTGGGGTTTCATGGGCGGACGCGCAGCGGATTGCTGGGGGCCTGGTTCAACGGCCCGGCCGTGCGGCGCGAAGAGCGGGAGATTCGGGAAGGGGCTCAGGAACTGTTGAAATGGGTGGGGTTGCAGGAAATGGCGCGCCGGGTGGCCAGTACCCTGTCCTATGGGGCGCAGCGCCGACTGGAAATTGCCCGTGCCCTGGCCACGAGCCCCCGTCTGTTGGCACTGGATGAACCGGTGGCCGGTATGAATGGGGCGGAACGGGGGCACATGGCCGAGTTGATCCTGCGCATCCGTGCTGCGGGGATTGCCCTGCTGGTCATCGAGCATGATGTGCGCTGGATCGCGCAATTGTGCGAACGCATCACCGTTCTGGATCATGGGCAACGTTTGGCTGAGGGAACGCCCGCCGAAATTCAGGACAATCCACAAGTCATCGAAGCCTACCTGGGGCATGGGTCCCATGGCTGAACCTCTTCTGGAAGTACGCCATTTGGCGGTGCATTACGGGGGTATCGAAGCCGTCTGTGATTTATCCCTGCAACTCGAAGAGGGGGAAAAGGTTGCTCTGATCGGAGCCAATGGCGCGGGCAAGAGCAGTACCCTGAAGGCTCTGGCCGGAGTGGTGCCTTTTGCGCAGGGGAGCCTGAGATTCGACGGCCAGGACTGGACCCGCCGACCGGCCTGGCAACGGGCGCGCGCTGGCCTGATTCTGGTTCCTGAAGGGCGGGGGGTTTTCCCGCGTTTGTCCATCGTGGAAAACTTGCAGATGGGGCAGATGGGGCATTCCGATCCGGCGGCGTTGGAGAAGGTCTACGCGCGTTTCCCCCGTCTCTATGAACGACGGACCCAGGCTGCAGGCACGCTCTCGGGTGGGGAGCAGCAGTTGCTGGCCCTGGGGCGCGCCCTGCTGGCCCGGCCCCGTCTTCTGATGCTGGACGAACCCAGCATGGGACTGGCACCCCAACGGGTGGATGAGGTTTTCGAGGTCATCGCGGAAATGGTGCAGGCCGGGACGACCTTGCTGCTGGTGGAGCAGAATGCCCGGCGGGCCCTGGAACTGTGTGATCGGGCTCTGATCCTGGAGTCGGGGCGCGTGGTGTTTTCTGACCGCGCAGCGGTATGTCTGGCCAGCCCTGCATTGCGGGCAGCCTATCTGGGAGAATGAATGTCGTTTCTACACCGATATTACTGGGGAATTCTGGGACTGGTGCTGGCTTCCTACGGGCTGTCCCTGTTTCATGCCTATGTGGGCGAAGAGGCCAACTACACCATCATGTCCATGGAAATGTGGCAGCGCCAGATTTTTCGCAGTGTGGTGTCGTTGGGAGGCGTAGGCGGGCGTCCCCCCTTGTATAACTGGGTGATGATTCCCGTGGCGCGCTGGGTGGGTTGGACTCAGATATTGCTGGCAGCGCGCCTGGTGACCCTGGGGGCGACCCTGGGTACCGCTCTGATCCTGAGTAGGTGGGCACGCGCCCTTTGGCCGGGGGTGGGTGCGGGGAAATTGGCCGGGTTGCTTTATCTGGTGACTGCCGATGTCCTGTTTTACCGAGGTTGGTTGGCCTATGCGGATCCCCTTTTTGCATTTTTCATGGTGTTGTCGGCTTTTTTGTTATGGAACGCGGTGCAGCGGCGCAGTTTGCTCTGTCTTTTCCTGTCATTATTGGTGATCTTTGCTTCCTATCTGACCAAGGTGATGACGGCCTATGCTTATTATGGCGGCGTCTGGCTGGTCCTGTCCGGTCAGCGTTCCAATCGGGCGTTCCTGTGGTCCCGTCGGGCGATGGGCGTTTA
Source organism: Pseudomonadota bacterium (assembly GCA_021805445.1). Taxonomy (GTDB): domain Bacteria; phylum Pseudomonadota; class Gammaproteobacteria; order Burkholderiales; family Ferrovaceae; genus Ferrovum. The sequence goes on along the minus strand of JAJZFH010000049.1, from coordinate 26,364 downwards.
CATCCTGGGCTTGTTGCCCATGGGGCTGTGGCTGGGAACCGTGGGGCACCAGGATACCCTGCAGGTGACCGGGCAATTGGCCGATGTGAGAGATAAACTGTTGTCCACCGATGCATTGGGAGCCTGGCTCCTGAAGTTGGGCGAATTCCCTCTTTCCATCCTGGCGGGACTCCTGCCTTCTTCCCTGTGGGCGCTCCGGGGGATGGTTTTACAGCATCGGCGGGGCATTCCCTGGCCCCTACCGGTCAAATCATTGGCCGGCATGGCACTGCTCAATTTTCTCCCCTACTGGATTGCGCCACACAGTGCCCCACGCTACGTTTTGCCCGAGTATGGTCTGGTGGTGTTGGTGGCAACGTATTACCTGACCCACGAACCTGCCTTGTTTCAGAACGGAATCCTGCGTCCGGAACGTTGGGTGGTGGGACTGGCCCTGCTGGGACTCGGCGTCTCGGCGGTGGGGTACCCTGTCTATCAACAGCGTGTGCGCGGGGACGACTATGCACGCATGGCAAGCCAGATCGAAGCACTGGCGGGACCCTATCCCATTTATACTATGAACTGGTCTTCGGTGGGATTGTCCGTGGTGGCGCTCATCGACAGCCGGAATTTTGATCGACCGGCCGTTGTCAGCCCTCCTTCCCGTCTTACAGATGGGTTGGTCATTGCCTCATCCCCTCGTGATCTGCCGGGTGGAGGGTGGGCGGAACTCGAGGGGCAGTCGGAGCAACTGGTTCTGATCTGTCGGGGAAAAGTTTGTGCGGCCCCGTTCTTTCATTCAGGGAGACCCTGATGGCAGTGGATCTGGCAGGAAAATTGAGGGTGGGGATATCGTCGCGGGCATTGTTTGAACTGGGAGAAAGTCATGCCCTGTTTGAAACGCGCGGGGTAGAGGAATACAGCAACTATCAGATCGCCCATGAAAATGAACCCCTGGGCGAAGGGGTGGCGTTCGGGCTGGTGAAAAAATTGCTGGCTCTCAAGAATCAGCATGAAGAATCCAGTGTGGAGGTCATTTTGCTGTCCCGGAACAGTGCGGATACGGGATTGCGCATCTTCAATGCCATTGAACACCATGGGTTGAATATCACCCGGGCGGTTTTTTCGCGAGGGGAAACTCCCTGGAAGTATGCCGAGGCTCTGGGCGTTCACCTGTTTTTGTCGGCAGATGCGGGGGATGTGCGTCTGGCATTGGAGGCGGGGATCGCCGCTGCGACCATTCTGCCCTCCACGGTGGGAGATAATCCCTCCCCACAGTTACGGATTGCTTTCGACGGGGATGCCGTGGTGTTTTCTGATGAGGCGGAACTGATCTACAAGACACGCGGACTGGAAGCGTTCATCGAGCATGAACGATCCAAGGCCAACACGCCTTTGGCCAGCGGTCCTTTCCGTCCCTTTCTGGAGGCCCTGCATCGCATCCAACGGGACAGTAATCCCCAGGATAGCCCCATTCGTACCGCTCTGGTGACGGCACGCAACGCACCGACCCATAAGCGCGTGGTTCATACCTTACGGGCCTGGGGTGTGCGTATCGACGAAGCCGTGTTTCTGGGGGGGGTAGAAAAGGGCCCGGTGCTCAAGGCCTTCGGCGCCGACATATTTTTTGATGACCAGACGACCCATTGCGACTCGGCGCGTCAGCATGTGGTCACAGGACATGTTCCCGTCACTTCGGTTCAGCGTACCTGATCAGTGCTCATTCAGCCGTTGTTGCAAGGCTCTGGCATTGTCCATCAGGCCCTGATAACCATCGCGCAACTGGTCAGGCAAAGCGGGATCGCCGAGCAGAACCCCCAGGGTTTCCGTCAAACCATACAACAGTCCCTTGGCCGCTCCGCCGGCCAAGTGTCCCTGATCCAGGGCTTGCTGAATATGGGTCAGCCCCGCATCGAGGTGTTCGTGTTCCGGGTAGTGACGTGGCGAATTCATGGGGGATATCTCTCAGTGGCGCGGGGGGTGCCGGAAACGCCAAGCCATATGCCACATACCGACGGCACAAGACCAGGCAATCACTTTGGCGATGTTGGAATCGATGATCAATAAGTCCATCTGCACGGCAAGGGCGAAGACCGTCAGGTTCAGCGCCAGGATGGCAAAGACCGCAAAGAGAACGTTGAAGGAACTGAACATGAGGGCTCCGTGTCTAGTCGCCATAATACTATAGAATGACCGAATCACGGGTGTAATGCAAGTGTCACGAAGGGTCGGAGAGGAGAATGCCAGAGAGGAGTGAATTCCGGGGGGGGCGGAAGTGAAGCCCTACCACGTCAAACGCAGGGTCGTGCAACTGACGGTGCTGATTTTACTGTGTGCGATTCCTGTCCTGGGTGTGTTCAGGATCGATCTGGCTTCGGCCAGTTTCGTGTTTTTTGGGCGCCCGATCTGGTGGGACAACTACCGGTTCCTGAGCGGAATGGCGTTGGCGATTCTCAGTGCGCCCCTGCTGACCTACGTCACCATCGGTTCGCTCTGGTGCGGCTGGGCCTGTCCACAGAATCTTCTGACCGAATGGGCTGATGCACTGACCTTCAAATGGCTGGGGAAACGCGCCGACGTGCGGGTGGACGGTCAGGGTCTGGTGCTGGCACCGGACAAAAATCGCTGGCTGAACTGGTTGAAATTGGGGGCCACGTTGCTGACCGCCTCCTTCTTTCTCGGTTTGGTCGTGCTCAAGTTGTATTACCCGGCGCAGGATGTCTGGGGATTTCTGTGGGGGACCACGACCCGCCAGGCCAATTTTGCCATCATGCTGGCATTCGTCGTTTTTTTTGTGTTCATCGATCTCGCGGTGGTCCGTTATTTTCTTTGCGACTATGCCTGCTTCTATCGCATGGGACAGCGCCTGTTCCAGACCCGGGCGGCCCTCCATGTCGAGCATGACGGGGCACGGGTGGCGGACTGCGAGAAATGCCATTATTGCGCGACCGTATGTCCGACCCGGATCGAACCCAACCGCATTCAAAAACATGATATTTGCATCGATTGCGGAGAATGCATCGATGCCTGTGACCGTTTGCACCTCAAGGAGGGGACGGTTGGGCTGTTGAATTTTTCTACCCGTTCCTCTGTGCCCCAAACGAGCCAGCAACAGGCCGGATTGCGTCTGACGCTGCTGCGCGGTGGCGCCGGTTTTCTGTTTCTGGGGGGCTGCGCGCTCATGGGGTGGGGGGCCTGGACCCAAAAGACGGTGGATTTCCAAAAAATGGAGGCAGACCAGGAGCGGTTACGGGTGATTGCCCATCACTGTCAGCCTCGCTGCGCGCCCCTGCAGGTCCAATGTCGCGGCGACCATCTGGCGGCCTGTTACCAGGCGGCTGCGTGTACCTGTGCCTGTTCTCTGGAGCAGGACCCCACCAATCCCCAGCGGGACATCTGGCAACAATGTGTGCGCCTGAACCAGAAACACTTGCAGGCGCTGGAAACGGCTTCTTTTCCTCAGGTCAGACGATGAGTGATTTTCCTGTGCCCGCAAAATTTTCCTGGGCGGATTTTTTTATTCGTTATTTTGGCTCGGGCCGACTCGATCAGGACCACCTGCGACCGCTCAAAGGGGTCTCTTTTGGGACGGTGCGCCGCCGTCTTTATTTTTACGGGCGCTCCTTTTGGGATGCCGAGGTGCGCTTGGCTTCCACGGGTCATGGTTGGAGTGAGCGGGAGGGTCGACGCCCCCACTGGCAGGATGGAGTTCTTTATCTGCCGGAAACTTTCGAGTCACAGGGGGGGGTGCCAGGCGGTGAAGTCTACCGTGCCGCCTTGGCCCATGCCCTATGCCACCTGAAATACGGCATTCCTTTGGTGCAGGGCGGGCTGGATGCCTGGACCCGGCGTGTGGTGGAAATGGTGGAAGATGCCCGCGTCGAAGCGTTGGCTCTACGCACCTGGCCGGGGTTGTTGCGGCTGTGGCAGGGATTGCATACCATCACCCCGGCCGCGGGGAATTCGGCCGGTCACTATCTGGAACGTCTGGCGCGCGCCCTGCTGGATTCAACCTATGAAGACGGGGATGAGTGGATTCGGCAAGGAAGGGTTCTGTTCGGTTCGATGCCCCTGGATCAGGAAGATTTTTCCGTTCAGGTAGGACGCGCGTTGGCGCAGTCTTTTCGGGCCAAAAAAATCCCCATCAAGGTCCGGGGCGGCCAGATTTTTCTGACGTATCGGGACGATAACCGCCAGTGTTGGGCTGCACGTTCCGGGGTGGGCGAGACTGCTGCGCCCGTGTCAAGAAAAGTGGTCAGGAATCGACGGTTCAAATTTTTCGGACTCAATTTCAGGGTGGTGGATGAGTCCGATAACCCGTCAGCCAAACAGTTTTCCCTGCTTGCGGCACTGTTCAATTTCAAACTGGATATTGGTGTTTCTGTCGAGGACAAGGATACCGATGCCCTGGGTGTGTACCGTTACCCGGAATGGGACTATAAAGGGCAAATCGAGCGCCCTTCCTGGGTCCGTATCCTGGAGAAGTTACCCGACAGCGGGGATTCCCAATGGGTAGAAGATATCATTGCCGAGCACAAGCCCCTGATTTCGCGCATGCGCTTCGTGCTGGATGCGCTTCAACCTGCGGAAAACCAGCGTTTGCGCAAGTTGGAGGAGGGGGATGAGATGGATATCAACGCGGCCATTCGGGCATACTGCGACATACGCATGGGGATTCCCCCCGATACCCGCATCATGATGCGCACCCTTCGTCAGGAACGGGACATTGCCGTGCTGGTGTTGCTCGACCTGTCCCGTTCCACCAACGAAAAGGTTCCCGGCCAGAGCCACAGCATCTTGCACTTGACCCAACAAGCCTGTGTGCTACTGGCCGATGCCATCGGCAAGGTGGGGGATCCCTTTGCCATCCATGGTTTTTGCTCGGACAGCCGGCACAATGTCAGTTACTACTGTTTCAAGAACTTCGACCAGCCCTATGACCAGTTGGCCAAGGCCCGCCTGGCCGGGATGCGGGGCCAATTGTCGACGCGCATGGGGGCCGCCATCCGGCATGCCACGACCCATCTGGAATGGCAAAAGAAAGGGCGCAAGTTGCTGATGCTGCTGACCGATGGAGAGCCCGCTGATGTGGATGTACGGGACCGTAAATATTTGCGTTACGATGCCCGCAAGGCGGTGGAAGATGCGGTTCGGGAAGGCGTACAAGTCTATTGCCTGACTCTGGACCCTCGTGCCGATCAGTATGTTTCGACGATTTTCGGGGCGCGCAACTACCTGGTGGTGGACCATGTGGCCCGCCTTCCGGAGAAACTGCCCCTGCTCTACGCCGGGCTGACCCGATCCTGAAAGAGGGGGGTTACAGGTTTCCTCGGATGATTTTATCGGCGGCTTCCTGGGCAATTTCCCCCTCTTTCCCATAAAGGGTGGTGGCATAACTGGGATCCGTGAGGACGACCGCACTGTCCAGCGTTTGAAATTCACCAGGGTGACTCGTGTCGATTTTGACCTTGACGGACATGCCGGGACGCAACGGATGATGGGTCAATTCGGACTTTGACAGACTGATCCGGACGGGAATCCGTTCGACGATGTGGATATAGTTGCCCGTTGCATTATTGGGGGGAAAGAGACTGAAGGTGCTGCCCCCCGAAGGGTCCAAGCCAAGAACTTTTCCGTGATAGGCGTGATCCCTGCCGTAGGTATGGGAGATGATCTCGACCGTTTCTCCGGTTCTCACGTCGGCGAGTCTGGTTTCCTTGATATTGGCGGTGATCCACAGGTCGTCGAGCGGAACGATGGCCATGAGTTTCTGCCCGGTTTTGATCTGCTCACCAGCCTGAACCTGTCGATTGCTGATGTAACCGTCCACCGGGGAATAAATATTGGCCCGTTGATTTTCGATATGGGCCTCCATGAACTCGGCTTTGGCTTTGGCCACAAAAGGGTTGTTCTGCAGCGAGGTGCCCGTCACCAGAGCTTGGGCCTTGAGTAACCGGGCCGCGGCCTTGTCGAGGGTCCTGTTCAATTCGTCCAGTTCATCCTGGGTGTCTGAAACCAGTTGGGCGGAAACGGCCCCCGAGGGTTCGGCGCTGCGGTAGCGGGCAAGGTCATGGGTCAAGCGTTCCTGTTTGGCTTGCAAGGCGGCGATTTCGGCGCGCTCCATTTCGACCTGATGAAACAAACCGCTGGTGGAACGAACGGCTTGTGCCAAGGCCGACTCGGCCTTCAGTAAACGGAGTTGAGACAGATTGTGTTCTTCCTTGACCAGCAACTGCCCCCGTCGAACCGGCAGGGTATCCTCCACCAGGACATCGGAAACGATGCCGGAGGTCAGGGCCTGCACCGGAATGATGTTGCCCGTGACATAGGCATCCTCGCTTTCCACCACGGGCCGCAAAAACAGGTACCAGTAAGACAACAGGGAAAGCAGGGTGATGCCGCTGAGTATCCCTATGCCGCGCAGTCGGTGATGGCGGATTCGGGCATGTTTGACGGGGCCGGTTTTCATGATGCCCACCCGCCGAAACCTCCCCCAAGGGCCGTGGCGGTATCGGTGATACTGTTCAGCCAATCCAGACTCTCTTCAGTTTTTTGCATTTGTTCACTCTCTAAACGGATCAAAGCCTCAAGATAAGGGAGTTTCCCCGAAACTCCCGTCCCGAATTTTTCCTGATCGATCGCTGTTTCTGCGGTCTTGGCGGTGACGGCAGCAGAAATCTCTTCAAGACGTTCACGGCGATGTTTCATGGTCGAGAGACCATCGGCAATTTCGCGCACGGCCACGAGCAGGGCATGGTTGTAGGCATCGATGGCGCTGTTTCGGGCCGCTTCCGTCGCGTGCAATTGTCCTTCCAGGGCCCCCCCTTCGAATATGGGCAGGTCAAAGGCCGGACCGTAGGCATAGGTTCCTCCGGCCGGGGTCACCAGATCGGAAATACCGATGCTGTTGAACCCCATCAGGCCAACCAAATTGATATTGGGGTAAAAGGCGGCCCGTGCCGCTTTTTCCAGATGTTCGTTACGTTTGATATTCCATAAGGCAGCCTGCACATCCGGGCGCTGGGAAACGAGGTTCAAATCCACCCGGGCGGGAAGAGGAAATTGGTCGGGTAGCGAGGGGTCGGTTGGCGTCAAGGTGTCTTCCGGGCTTTTGCCGATCAGTTCATACAAGGCATAATTCAGGGAGGCAAGTTGACGTTGCAACTTTTCGAGTTCATTCCGGGCTTCATGCCATTGGGTCTGACTGGTCAGCACGGGGGGTTTGGGTCCGATGCCTGTCTGGAACGAAGTGTCGAGAAGTTTCATTCTTTCTTCGTTCAGCCGGACGATGCGGGTTTGTCCTTCGACCAGTTCTTTGGCGCTGTGTAAGGCGAAATAGGTCTTGATGACGGCGGAACTCAGCATCAGGGCACTTTCCCGGTACCTGGCCCGGGTGATTTCTTCCGACGCCTCGGAAGCCTGGATCAAGGCGTCATCCCGGCCCCATAAATCCAGGTCGTAGTTGACCATGAGGGGAAACAGGGTCGAGAGATTGGCCGTGACCCCGCTGTACGGTTCGGTGGGACCGTTACGTGAGATGCGGGTATGGATGATGGCGCCCCCGGAATTGACGTGTGGGTACAGCAACGACTTGGATTTGAATACCTGGGCCTGGGCCTCGAGGAGGCGATTGCGCGCTTCATCCAATCCGGGGTTATGCGCCAACGCCTGCTCCACCAGTCGATCGAGCGTGGGGTTGTGGAAGGATTGCCACCATTTGTCCGGAAGCACGGCGTTTTCTCGGGGTTGCACGGCGGAATTGGCGTTTGTGAGCGCGGTAGGGACGGACACGCCGCCCAGAACGGGGACGCTTGGGCTGACGGCAGGCACGCAGCCGACCAATGAAAAGGCAAGCAGAAACGATAGGCGTCTCATGGCTCTTCTCCAAGATTTTCGAGAATGATCAGGTCAGGATCGGGGAGATGCGCTTGGGGCGGCGTCAGGAACCAGACGAGACCGGAAAAGAGTACGCCGCCCCACGCCAGCAATTGAAAAAAGTCATTGAGAGTCAAATAGCCGGATACCCTTTCCAGTTCGGTGTGCAAACGATGGGGTTCGATCTGTGAAAACGACAAAAAACGCAAGGAATTGGAGGGGTCGGGGGTGGTGAAAAGATTCCATTGAAGGGCTTGCAGTCGATCCCAGCCGATATCCGAGAATGTGATGGCCAAACCGGCTCCCATGTTTCTTGCCCCATTGAGCAGATCGAGGGCGTGTAGTTGTTGGTTTTTCGGCACATGGCCCAAGGCGAGGGTCGTCATGGACGAAAAGAAGGGGCCAATCGCGGCGCCCAGCAAAAGTTGGGGGAGAAGCAGTAATTCCCAGGTCGCAGGGCGCAGATAACTGGAAATCCACCAAAAATCCAAGGCGATGGCCAGAAGGGACAAGCTGGCCGGGATCCTTGGGTCCCAGCCGTTCTGGATGAGTCTCTGGGTCAGCAGGCTGAAGGGTTTGGAAAAAATGAATAAAGGGAGAAACAATAGTCCCACATGCCAGGGGGTATAGCCCTCCACCAACTGGAACCGGATGATGTACTGGACGATGCCCCCCTGCAGGAGCATGAAGGAGAGACAGAACAGAAGGGTGCCTGCGCCAAAGTTGCGGTGTGAAAAAAGAGCAAGGTCGAGCAGGGGCGTTTCGCTGCGGGCATTTCGAATCTGGAACGAAGCAAAGCCGATCAGCGTGAGGAATAGAATCCCCCATAATTCCCGAAAACGGCTGGAAAGATCGCTCAGCAGACCGACATCAAAGAATTCCTGCAACATCAGGGCGGAAGCGAAAAACAAACCGAAGGTCAGACTCTGGTCGAAGAGAGGGTAGGACCGGTCGACCACATCTTCCCAATCGGCCAGCAACCCCCAGAGAATTCCGGCAATCAGGAGAGAAATCAGAAAGGAGGCGAAGAACAATAACCGCCAGTCCCCCAGCACATAGGCGAGCCATCCGCCCAGCGCAGGGCCGACGGAAAAGGGAATGAACACGGCCAGTCCCCAAAGGGAGGTCGCGGTGTGCTGGTGTTCGGTCTTGTAATATTCCAGGAGCAGAAAAAAAGAGGGAATGACACTCAACCCGGCGGCAAATCCCTGAATGACCCGGAAACCGGTGAACAGGATCAGGTCATGGACGACGAACAGGGTGCCCAGGCTGGCAAAGGAAAACAGGAGATAGGATGCGATGGCGATGACCTTGGGGCCGAACCGTTTCATCAGGGGACGCGCGATGAGGAAAGCGCTGCCCAGAGCGGTAAAGTAGTCGCTCTGTCCCCATACCACATAGGGCAGACCCTCATCCATCGAGCCGGTGACATAGGGCAGCATGGGTAGATACGCCCCTGCATTGAGAAGTACCAGGAAATGCCCGATGCCCAGGGTGAGGTTGAACAGGATGAACTGGGTGGGGGTGAGGAAACGTGAACAACCGGCAATTTTGAACATGAAGGAGGTGCTAACGTTGTCCTTGCGTCACCGCCCAGACTGCGGCTTCCAGACGTGAATGGAAGTTGAGCTTCTTGAGGAGGTTGCGGATATGGACTTTGACCGTACTTTCCATGATGCCCAACTCGCGGGCGATCAACTTGTTGGACAGACCTTGTGCCAAACAACGGACGATGTTGTCCTCCCGTTCGGTCAGGGCGGAGGGCTGGCGTAATGTTTTCATCGAATCATCGCGCAAGGCGATGGCCAGATGATGAGTCAACGTGTCACTGATGACGGTACGGCCGAACATGACTTCATTCAGGTGTCCGATCATTTGCTCAGGGTCCGTATCCTTCAGCAGGTACCCCTCGGCCCCTGCCCGAATGGCGGTCACCAGGTCCTGAGGGTCGTCAGATACCGTGAGAATGATGATTTTGACATCCAGTTCGGTCCCTTGCAGGTGTTGGAGGGTCGCGATACCGTCCAATCCCCTCTTCATGTTGAGATCCAGCAAGATCAGATCCGGTTTCAGTTCCAGGGCCAAGGCAATGCCCTCATCACCGGTATCGGCTTCCCCCACGGTTTTGAAATGAGGGGTGCTGGCCAGTAACTGGAGGACCCCGCGGCGGAACAGGGGGTGATCATCGATGACCAGAACGCGAATATCGTGCGGGGGGAGGGGCGGGGGCAAGAGAACCTCAATGAGCGGCGTAGGGGGTTAGGGCAATGAACGTCAAAGTAATGCGTGCACCACCGGCGGGGCGAGTATCGAAGTTCAACAGGCCTTTCAGGAAAGCGGCGCGTTCGCGCATGATCGTCAGGCCGAAATGCCCCTCGGGAGAAGCCGTCGCTGGCCACCCCTGCCCATTGTCTTCGATACAGAGTTCCACCTGGCGTAAACTGTTGGCTTCCAGGGTGACCCGCGCCCAAGTGGCTTTGGCATGCCGTTCGATATTGACGAGGGCTTCGCGGATCAGACGCATCAGATGAATTTCCTCGTTGGCGCCCAATTCCAGATTGTTCATGCGTTGTTCCAGAAGGATATCGAAACCACACCGCCGTCTGGCTTCCTGTACGACACTGGTCAACTCTTCGGTGAAGGGCGTCTGGCCCGGTGTGAGGCGGAAAGTGGTCAGAAGTTCGCGTAATTCCCGGTAGGCACTGTTGAGGCCCGTCTTGAGTTCTTCTACGGTAGCCTGCAGTTCGGGCGCGGCCTTCGGTTCCAGACGGGTTTGCAGGAGCGAAACCTGAATTTTCAGGTAGGAGAGTGACTGGGCCAGGGAATCGTGCAGTTCACGGGCGATGACGGCCCGTTCCTCGTACACGGCCAAACGATGGCGTTCTTCGGTGCGTCGCGCATTGGCCAGGGCCGTGGCGACATGACCGGCCAGGGTCTGCAGAATCTGGGCCTGCCAGACTTGCAGGGTGTTTCCTGCAAGGATCTGGAACGGCATGACTCCCTGCCATTGTCCTCCGCCTGTCAGAGGGATGCTGACCAAATGTACCGCGCCCACGTGGTGTTCGCTGATGGCCGTGGGGGGGCGACCGGAACCAAAACAGATGGAACAGCCCAGGGATTCACACAGTGCGGCCCGCTCGATTTCGGGTAAGGTGGTGGCGAGGGGGTAGGCGCGACTGTCCTCCTCGCGGCGCACACAGACGATGCCCGGCCCCAGATCCAGGGCTCGCTCCACATCGACGAGCATTTCCAGGAGGATTTCCTGGGTCAGGTCCCCCTCGGTCAGGCGGGTTGCCGTACGATAGAGCAGTTGCAGGAGATGGTTGCTGTGTTGCAGTTCACGGGTTTTTTCTGCAACCCGCTGTTCGAGTCCCTCATACAATACCGATAGCCTCTCGACCATGGCGTTGAACGCATTGCCGACTTCGCCCAGTTCGTTATTGGGCTGGGGCGAGATGCGTGCCGAAAACTGCCCGTTCTGGACGGCTTGGGCGGAACGCAGAAGGACTTTGAGGGGGGTGAAGAAATCCTGTTGGAGATGAAGGATGATGGATAGAGTCAGCAGCAGTGCGCCCAATAAGGTGGCCCCCTGGACCCAGCGCAGGGTCTGGATGCTGGATTCCAGATCCTGTTCCAGTCCGTGGACCACCTGGTCGAGCAAGTGGGTGAAGGCGGGAAGCGCTTGTGCCAACCAGCGCCGGTTTTCCGGGTCAGGGGCGGCTTCGAGGTGGGCGCGCAGGTCTGGCCATGCCTGGAGCAGCAAGGGGGGCCACGGGCTGTCGGTTGGAAGTAACCCCTCTTTCACCAGAAGAGGCAAGGACGCGAGTTGAACCTCGCATTCCTTCAGTTCTTCTGCCAGAGCCTTGTGATCGCCCGTGAGGTGCGTCACCTCCAGGCGCCAGACCTGCATGCGTATCGCGGCGGTGTGATTGAGGAGGCGGGCTTCCCCGCTGCTATGGATCGTCATGCGCCAGGCGCTGAGGACCCCGAGCAGGACCAGAAAGAAGAGTAATGCCAGGGAAAGCGCCAAGCGCTGGCGTAACGATCTCAGGACCAAAGTCTGTCCTGCCCGACGGCGCAAGCCCGGAAGGCTCCAGGGGCGCGCGGGTAGAAAGGACAGGGAACGAGAAAACAGGTTCATGGGCAATTTTAACGTATCGTAAAGGTCATTCCAACCAAATGATTCCCCGCCATTTTCCAGTGTATTTCCAAGACAGGGAATACCTCTTAGGGAGTAGGGTGTTTCTGTCGACTACCCAATCATTGTCGTGCATCATGGCACCATTTCTGCGAACATGGTCACGCAGTCATGCTCTGCCCTGCGAAGGGCGGAGGTTTTCTTCAACGAACGTCAGAAGTGAGGATCGATCATGAGTTTATACCAGCAACTGGGTGGAGAGGCCGCTGTCAATGCTGCCGTGGATATTTTTTACCGCAAGGTTCTGCAGGATGAACGCATCAACCGTTTCTTCAGCGGGGTGGACATGGAAAAACAGGCGGCCAAACAAAAGGCTTTCCTGACCATGGCGTTTGGGGGCCCCAACAACTACACGGGGGCGGATATGCGTCGGGGGCACGCCCATCTGGTGGCACAGGGATTGAATGACAGCCACTTCGATGCCGTGGTGGAGGATTTGGGGGCCACGCTCAAGGAATTGGGGGTATCCGACGCCTTGATCGCACAAGTGGCGGCGGTGGCTGAAACCACGCGCAACGACGTGCTGGGAAAGTAACTTTTCACTTTTCATTCCGGTCGGTGGGTTCCTTGTCCCCGTGGAGAGCCATTTCCGCGGGGCTTTTTTATGCGAGGTGAGCATGACGGTCATTCGGTTTCAGGAGCGGGATTTTGCGTCTGAGGCTCCCCGGACGGTGCTGGAAAGTTTGGCCGAACAGGGTATCGAGATTCCCTCAGGCTGCCGGGCCGGCGTTTGTCAATCCTGTCTGATGCGTTGTCTGGAGGGAGAGATACCGGTCGGATCTCAGGAGGGTTTGAAACCCGCGCTGGTGGCACAGGGGTATTTTCTGGCTTGTCGGGCCCGTCCCTCTTCGGACCTGACGGTGGCGCTGGCCGACGCGGAGGGCTTGCGCCAGAAGGCGCACGTCCTGGCCGTGGAATCCTTGAATCAGGATATCGTGGCCCTGCGCCTGAAACCGGAACGCCCTCTGGACTATCGGGCCGGACAATATGTGCGTTTGTATCGTCGGGCGGATCTGTCGCGCTGTTATTCCCTGGCCAGTGTCCCCACGCTGGATGACTGGCTGGAACTGCATATCCGACGGATCCCGGAGGGACGGGTCAGTGCCTGGGTACACGATCAACTCCAGGTAGGGATGCAGGTCGAAATCGGGGATTCGCTGGGACAGTGTTTTTATACCCCGGGACAGGAAGAGCAGACCTTGTTACTGCTCGGGACGGGGTCTGGTCTGGCGCCCCTTTACGGGATCGTGCGCGATGCTCTGGACCAGGGGCATCGCGGGCCGATCTGGCTCTACCATGGCAGTTTCACGGCGGAAGGCCTCTATCATCAGGCCCCCTTGCAGCGTCTGGCCGCCCGGTTTCCCCACTTCCATTATGTCCCCTGCGTGGATCGTGCCAGCCCGGAAGCCTTGGCATTGAATGCCCGGGTAGGGAGCGTGCTCGAAGTTGCCGTGGGTGACCACCCGGGGTTTGCGCGCCATCGTGTCTTTCTGTGTGGTCACCCGGAGATGGTCAAGGATGCGCGCCTCAAGATTTTTTTGGGCGGGGCCTCGATGGCGGAGATTCATGCGGATCCTTTCCTGCCTTCGGGCACCTGAAAGGCTGAGGCCGCCCACGCTACGACGGCTTCAGGAGAGACCAGGCGGGCACTGGTTTCGAGCCGGCCCTGAATTTCCACACAGCCATTTTTCAGGTTGCGTTCGCCGACCACGATGCGCCAGGGGATACCCATCAATTCCTGGTCGGCAAGCATCACGCCCAGGCGTTCATCGCGGTCATCAAAGAGCACCTCCACCCCCTGCGCCAGCAAGTCGGCATAGAGGTGTTCTGCCATGTCACGCACCAGAGGACTCTTGTTCGGGCTCAGGGCAATCAGGCTGATCTGGAAAGGAGCCAGTGCCGGAGGGAAACAAATCCCCCGGGCGTCATGGTGTTGTTCAATGGCTGCGGCCACGATACGGCTGACCCCGATGCCATAGCACCCCATTTCCACCACCCGGGAACGACCGTCTTCGTCCAGATAGTTGACGCCCATGGCTTCGCTGTATCGGGCGCCCAACTGAAAAACGTGCCCGACCTCGATACCGCGTGCCAATTCCAGGAGACCCTGGCCATCGGGGGAAGGGTCTCCTGCCACCACGTTACGCAGGTCTTCCACCCGCTTCGGTTCGGGCAGGTCCCGGCCAAAATTGACCTGGATGAGGTGGGCGTCGGGCTGGTTGGCGCCGCAGGCAAAGTCAGCCAGAACGTGCACGGACCGGTCTGCCCACAGGGTGATGCCGGGGGGCAGACCGACGGGACCGACAAAACCTTTGACGGGACCCAGCCACTGGGTGATTTCAGGATCTGAGGCGAAACGGAACGGGCCCAGGAGTTTTTCGGTTTTGACTTCGTTGAGGGTATGGTCCCCCCGCAGGAGCAACAGGTGCGGGTGTTGGTCCTCATCCATGACCAGCAGGGATTTCACGATCCGGTCGAGCGGCAGATTCAGGGCCTCCGCCACGGTCGCGCAGGTCGTGATGCCGGGGGTGGACACCGAGGTCAGGAGGGCGGAGGGAGCAGGGCGAGGAGTCGTGGGTGCCAGCGCCTCGGCCAATTCCACGTTGGCCGCATAATCGGAATGAGGGCAGAAGGCCAGGGCGTCTTCACCGGAATCCGCCAGGACATGGAACTCCTGGGAGGCATATCCCCCAATGGCCCCGGTGTCGGCAGAGACCGCGCGAAATTCCAGCCCCAGACGAGTGAAGATCCGTTGATAGGTTTGAACCATGAGGGCATAGGTGGATTCCAGACTGGCGCGGTCGGGGTGGAAGGAATAGGCATCCTTCATGATGAACTCGCGGGCGCGCATGACCCCGAAGCGGGGGCGAATCTCATCGCGAAACTTGGTCTGAATCTGGTAGAAATTCACGGGAAGTTGGCGATAACTGCGAATCTCCCGGCGTGCAATGTCACTGATGACTTCTTCGTGGGTGGGGCCGAAACAGAAATCCCGTTCGTGCCGATCCTTCATTTTCAGCATTTGGGGGCCAAACTTGTCCCAGCGTCCCGTCTCCTGCCATAACTCGGCGGGGATGATGGCGGGCATCAACACTTCCTGGGCTCCGCTCCGGTTCATTTCTTCCCGTACCACGGCTTCTACCCGGCGCAACACGCGCAACCCCAAGGGCATCCAGGTGTAGAGCCCACTTCCCAGACGACGGATGAGACCCGCCCGCAACATCAGTTGGTGACTGATCAGTTCGGCTTCGGCAGGGGCTTCTTTGAGGGTGGGGATGAACAGTTGGCTGGCGCGCATGACAGGATGTTCCGGAAAATAGGAAAAATTGGTGCTCATTCTAACGCAGTTGGGGGGCGATCCGTGCGCCATAATGGCCGGGACACGACGGGGGGGAGGGCTGAATGATGCGTCTGGCAGCGATGATACAGGGGGCATTCATGCTTGTCATGGCAGGCTGTGCGGAAACGCCGACGCCCGTGGCGGAGGTGTCCGGTCGTGGTGAGGAGATTCGCTGGCTCCGCGCTTGTGCGCATAAAATGCCGGAAACCCTGTACCTGACGGTGGATCAATTGCGTGGAACCGGGCAGATGACGTGGATCGTCCACCATAAGACGCTGTCCGTGAAATTGAACGACGAGGTGGTGGTGTCGTGTCGACAACCGCAGGGGGAACATACGTTGGTGGATTCGCCCTGGCTGTTTGCGGGATATGGACGATGGATCCCGGCCTTGGGCATCGACGATTTCGGCCCGCAGGACCTGACGGGCAAAACGGTCGTCCTGATGGCGGGAAATTCCCGCTTGCCCGACGGTATCCTGGTGGATTCGGGGCAGGCCCTGGCTTCAGCAGGTCAATATCTGGACCTGAAAGAGGAAGATCGGATCGATCATGCATTGGCCCGGGGGGCGGCCCTGGTCCTGGTGGTGACGGGGCCGGAACAATTTGCACGGCATCAACGTTTCCCGGAACTTGCGCTGCACCCTCCGGAGTCTGCCCGATCCCTTTCGCACGGCGGGATGGTGGGCTGGACCACGTCCCAGGCCTGGGGGCAGTGGCTACAAAAGGCCGGAGAACATCCCGAATCCCTCGTCATGCGGGCACGGCGACCGGATTTTCAGCCGGTGTCCTTGCCCCTGCAGACGGCGGGTGCCCTGTCCTGCAGGGCGCGCTCCGTGGAAATGGAAATCCCGGCTGCCCAGGCAACCTCGGTTGCCTCGATGCCGGGTGAGAACGCTCCTCCTCGATCCCTCCGAGGGGAGCAGTTTTGAGAGAGGTTTGTTTCGGACCGATAGTCCTTGACAGAGGTTCTGACTTTTTCATAGAATCATCCCATGAAGAACTCAAATTTCACTTCTGCCCTTCTTTTCCGCACAGGATCTCTCCTGCTGCTGCGCCTTGCGCGCTAAAATCCTTCTTCCCCCATCGTTATGTATCGCTTCCCCTCCCCCGAGGGGTTCTCCGCCATGAATGAAAGTCCCTGGACTTTCAAGGACGAGACCATGAATACTGTAAAAATTTTTGATACGACCTTGCGCGATGGCGAACAAAGCCCCGGCGCTTCCATGAACCGTGAAGAAAAGGTTCGCATTGCCCGCCAGTTGGAGCGTTTGCGGGTGGACGTGATCGAGGCGGGTTTTCCTGCGGCCAGTCCCGGCGACTTCGAGGCCGTCAAGGCTGTGGCCAGTGCAATTCGGGAAAGCACCGTCTGCGGGTTGGCCCGTGCCCAGGAAAAGGATATCCGCGGTGCGGCCGAAGCCTTGGCCCCCGCCCCGTCAAAACGCATTCATACCTTTATTGCCACTTCTCCCCTGCATATGGAGCGCAAGTTGCGCATGACTCCAGAGCAGGTGCTTGGGCATGCGGTTTCGGCCGTGACGTTGGCCCGCCAGTTCACCGACGATGTGGAATTTTCCTGCGAGGATGCGGTCCGTTCCGAACCGGACTTCCTGTGCCGGGTGATCGAGGCGACGATCCGGGCGGGGGCGCGCACCATCAACATCCCGGATACCGTGGGCTATGCCATTCCCTTTCAGTATGGGGCACTCATCGCCGACTTGATGAACCGCATTCCCAATGCCGACCAGGCGGTTTTCTCGGTGCATTGCCACAATGATCTCGGTTTGGCGGTCGCCAATTCATTGGCCGCCGTGCTGGCGGGGGCCCGACAGGTGGAATGCACGATCAACGGGCTGGGGGAACGTGCCGGAAATGCCGCCCTGGAAGAGATCGTCATGGCATTGCGTACGCGCCAGGATGTATTCGGCTTGACCACGCGCATCGATACGACCCAGATCGTTCCGGCCAGCCGTCTGGTGTCCACCATCACGGGTTTTCCGGTGCAGCCCAACAAGGCCGTGGTGGGGGCCAATGCCTTTGCGCACGAATCCGGGATTCATCAGGACGGAGTCCTCAAGCATCGGGAAACCTACGAGATCATGAGTGCCGAAGAGGTGGGTTGGAAAGCCAACAAGTTGGTGCTGGGCAAACATTCGGGGCGCAATGCGTTTCGTACTCGCCTGCAGGAGTTGGGCATCGTGCTGGACTCGGAAGTTTCCCTCAATGCCGCCTTCCAGCGTTTCAAGGTACTGGCTGACAAGAAACATGAAATCTTTGATGAAGACCTTCAGGCTCTGGTGGGAGAAGAAGCCGGAGAAGGTCAGAACGATCACTATGGACTGGTTTCCCTGATGGCCCACAGTGAAACGGGGGAACCGCCCCGCGCCCGTCTGGTGCTGACCCTGGGGCGCTTCGAACAGACCACGGAGGCCGAAGGGAGCGGCCCGGTGGATGCTTCCTTCAAGGCGATCGAGCGGGTGGCACAGAGTGGCGCGGAGTTGCAACTCTATTCCGTCAATAACATCACCAGTGGTACCGAATCCCAGGGTGAAGTGACCGTACGGCTGGCCCAGGATGGGCACATCGTCAATGGGTTGGGGGCGGACACGGACATCGTGGTGGCCTCTGCACGGGCCTATCTGAATGCCTTGAATAAATTGCAAGTGCGTACGGAACGGGTCAATCCGCAAGTGTGAAGATCATGGGACGGGTCCTGTGGCAGTTCGTGCTCATGGTGGGGCGCAAGTTTCAGCAGGACCGCTGCATGCAGTCGGCGTCCAGCCTCACCACCACCACGCTCTTCGCACTGGTACCGCTGATCACCTTCAGTATCGACATCTATGCGCTTTTCCCCGAATTCGGGCATTTCGGGAAGGCCGTACGGGGATTTCTGATGGCCAATCTCCTGCCCGATGTGGCGGCCCGTTTGGTGGCCGCCTATGCGACCCAGTTCTCCAGGCATGCTGCCCAATTGACGTACCTGGGTCTGGGCCTGTTGATGGGCACGGTGTTTTCACTGATCCTGACGGTGGATCATACCTTCAATGCCATTTGGGGAACGGCGCCCCGTCGCCCCTTGCACGCCCGCCTGGCGATCTATGGCGTGTTGATCCTCCTGGGGCCTCTGCTTTTCGGGTTGGGATTGTGGGGGATGACGCTCCTGGTGCAGATGTCCATCGGTTGGGCGGGGAAGGGGGCATACCTGACCCATCTGGTCCTCAAGTGGCTGTCCTTTCTGATCATGACGGCAGGGTTGGCCCTGGCGTTCTACAAGGTGCCCGATCACCCGGTACGGCGTCGCCATGCCTTGTTTGGCGGCATCCTGGGGGCCCTGTTGTTTGAAATCATGAAAAACGGTTTTACCTGGTTTGTGGCCCACATTTCCAGTTATACCCTGATCTACGGGACCTTTGCTGCCTTACCCATTTTTCTGGCGTGGATTCACCTGTCCTGGACCGTGATCCTGTTGTCTGCCGTGCTGACCGCTTGCCTGCCTCATTGGAGTTCCGGATCCTCCGAAGAGACTATGGAAAATGGATAAAATATGGAAAATGAATAAAAATTGATTTAAATCAAAAACAAATCCATGTGACTCCCGTATCTTCGAAACCATGCGCCGGACATGCTCAGGGGAGCAGTGCCATCAGAGCGCAGACAACGAGACGAGGGGGTTGCGATGAGCGTTACGTGGATGGAAATCATTGGGATCGTAGGACCGGCGATTCTCATTTTCATGCTGGACAATTCGGTGTGGCATAAATAATTTTATTTCCGTACCCCCTGTGATGGGGGCACCTGAGGAGCGATCGAGCCGGGATTTCCCGGCTCTTTTGTTTTTGGGGAAACATTCGGAGTTGTGCAACGCGGTAAAATTGCGTCATACTACGATTATGAGACGACGAGTCCCTGTCGATAATTTTTTCTTATGGTCCGGATAAAAAATTCTTAGGATTGCTTATACTGGATTCGGGATATCATCGACAGAAAACCATAAATCCTCGGGAAAATCCTCTGTTTTGGAGGCTCTCGAGGGCATAAAATAACGCGGCGACGCTTGATTGACGGAGAGAACATACCATGCATCTGGGGCGCGAGACCTTATCCAAGTATTTGATTGAAAATGTCAGTGGAAGCAAGGATGGAGCCGATCTGGCCGCCTTGCTGGTGGATGTAGCCGCTGCGGTGAAAGCCATTTCTGCCCTGAGTTCCAAGGGCGCATTGGGGGGGGCCACGGGAAGCATGGATACCACCAATGTGCAGGGGGAGACCCAGAAAAAACTGGATGTCCTGTCCAACACGGCCTTCGTGAACACCTTCGAATTGGGGGGGTTGGTGGCCGGGGTCGCCTCGGAAGAGATGGATGATCCCTTCCCCGTGCGCGCACCGCATCGGCGTGGCCCTTTTCTGGCCATTTTTGATCCGCTGGACGGATCGTCCAACATCGATGGCAATGTCTCGGTCGGTTCCATTTTCTCGATTCTGCATGCCCCAGAAGGTCGGGAACCCGAGATGCAGGATTACCTCAAGCCAGGAACCGAACAGGTGGCGGCGGGGTATGCACTGTATGGTCCGGCGACTTTGCTGGTCATCACGGTGGGCAAGGGAACCCATGGTTTTACGCTGGATCGGGAAATCGGCAACTTCATTCTGACCCATCCAGACATCCGGATTCCGGCGGATACCCATGAGTTTGCCATCAATACCTCCAACGAACGTTTCTGGGAACCCCCGGTCACCCGTTACATCAGCGAATGCAAGGCGGGCAAGACGGGCGTCCGCGAGCGTGATTTCAACATGCGCTGGATTGCTTCCATGGTGGCGGAAGTGCACCGTATCCTGATTCGGGGAGGGATCTTTCTGTATCCCCGCGATACCAAGGATCCTTCCAAGCCAGGACGTCTGCGTCTGATGTACGAGGCCAATCCCATGAGCATGATCGTGGAACAGGCGGGAGGGCTTTCCAGCACCGGGCGTGAACGCATCATGGAGGTGGTGCCCACCCAGATCCATCAGCGCATCGCGGTCATTCTGGGGTCGAGTCACGAGGTGGCGCGGGTGATCCAGTACCATCAGGAACACGATGAGGGAAAGGGAGAGCCCTTTTCTTCCCCGCTGTTCAGCGAGCGTGGTCTGTTCCGGGCTTGAAAAACTTTACAAAATAATCGCATACAACATACAAGAGGTCATCGATCATGTCCCGAAAACACCCTATCATTGCCGTGACGGGTTCTTCCGGTGCTGGTACCACCACCGTGATGAACAGTTTCAAGCATATTTTTCGCCGTGAAAAGATCACGGCCCAACTGGTGGAAGGAGATTCCTTTCACCGTTACAACCGCGCTGAAATGAAAGCGCAGATGAAAGAACGGGAAGACAAGGGCAATCGCAACTTCAGCCACTTCGGTCCCGAGGCCAATCTCCTCGAGGAACTGGAAAACCTGTTCAAGACTTACGGGGCCACGGGCTCGGGCAAAGTGCGCAAATATCTGCACGATGCCGGAGAGGCCGCTCCCTACAAGCAGGAACCGGGGACATTCATTCCCTGGCAGGACATCGCGTCGGGTACCGATCTGATGTTCTACGAAGGGCTGCATGGGGGGTACGCCGACGATAAGGTCAATGTGGCGGCCCAAGTGGACCTGTTGGTGGGGGTGGTTCCCATCATCAATCTGGAGTGGATCCAGAAACTCCATCGTGACCAGAAATTGCGCGGCTATTCCCAGGAAGCCGTCATGGACGTGATCCTGCGCCGAATGCCCGATTACGTCAACCACATCTGTCCCCAGTTTTCGCGCACTCATGTCAATTTCCAGCGTGTGCCCACCGTGGATACGTCCAATCCTTTCATTGCCAATGACATTCCCAGCCCGGATGAAAGCATGGTGGTGATCCGTTTCTCTGATCCCAAGGGCATCGATTTTCCTTATCTGCTGTCCATGTTGCATGACGCCATGATGACCCGACCCAATACGCTGGTGGTCCCCGGCGGCAAGATGGGCCTGGCCATGCAATTGATCTTCACCCCCATGATTCTCAAGATGATGGATTGCAAGCGTAAGGTTGCCTGCTGATGGGACAGGTTGCACCCCTGCCCCGACTGATCATGTTCGACCTGGACGGTACCTTGGTGGATACCGCCATCGAGATCGCCCACTCCGTGAATCAAACCCTGGACGAGGCGGGCTTTGATCCTTTGCCCCCGGAGTGGATTCGGGAGTGGATCGGTAAAGGCACCGCCTGGCTGTTTGCAACCGTGTTGCAACGGGTGACGGGGCAGGACAAGGAACGGGCGTCACACCTGTATGACCAATATTATCCGCGTTTTCTGCAGGTCTATCATGATCTGACCGGGATTCACAGCCGGTCCTATCCGGGGGCGCCCGAGGCATTGGAAGCCCTGCGCGCGGCAGGCTGCCAACTGGCCGTCGTGACCAACAAGGATCGGGACCTGTCCCAACGTTTGCTGGACAGCCAGGGGTTGGCCCAGGCCATCGATATCCTGGTGGGTGGCGGGGATACCCCGGAAGGCAAACCCAGCCCACAACCGCTTCAAAAGGCGCTGGCTGATGCAGGGTTGAGCGCCCGGGAGGCGCTTTTTGTGGGAGACTCCAGCAACGATGTCCAGGCCGCACGCCGTGCCGGTGTAACAGTCTGGGCGTTCAACCACGGGTATAATCACGGAGAGCCCATTGCGACGGCCAACCCCGACCGTGTTCTGGACAGTTTTCCGGAACTGCTGCAACAGTTGGGGGTATGTCCTCCACTGGCTTCACAATCCATCTGACCCCAAGTCTATAACTCTCTATTTCTTCTCTGAGGACACATCATGGCTCTCATTTCCCTGCGTCAGTTGCTCGATCACGCCGCCGAACACGGTTACGGTTTGCCTGCCTTCAACGTGAACAACCTGGAACAGATCCAGGCCATCATGGAAGCCGCAGCAGCCACCAACAGTCCCGTCATCATGCAAGGTTCGGCCGGTGCCCGTAAATATGCCGGTGAGCCTTTCCTGCGCAAACTGATCGAGGGCGCCGTGGAAATGTATCCCGATATTCCCGTGTGTATGCATCAGGATCATGGGGCCAGCCCCGCCGTATGCCAGCGTTCCATCCGCTCCGGCTTCTCCAGCGTGATGATGGATGGATCCTTGATGGAGGACATGAAGACCCCCTCCAGTTTCGAGTACAACGTCAATACCACGCGGCGGGTGGTGGAAATGGCTCATGCCGTGGGCGTCTCGGTGGAAGGTGAACTGGGTTGTCTGGGTTCCCTGGAATCCGGGATGATGGGCGAAGAGGACGGGCATGGTTCCGATGACAAGTTGAGCCATGATCAGTTGCTGACCGATCCCGAACAAGCCGCGGATTTTGTCCGGCAAACGGAAGTGGATGCCTTGGCGATTGCCATCGGGACCAGTCATGGGGCCTACAAGTTCACCAAGGCACCCACGGGCGATACGCTGGCGATCTGGCGCGTCAAGGAAATCCATGCGCGGATTCCCAACACCCATCTGGTCATGCATGGTTCTTCCTCTGTGCCCCAGGACTGGCTCGAAATCATTCGTGCCAATGGCGGTACCATCAAGGAAACCTATGGCGTGCCCGTGGAAGAAATCGTCGAGGCCATCAAATATGGCGTGCGTAAAGTGAATATCGATACCGATATCCGTTTGGCCATGACCGGAGCGATCCGCCAACTCATGTTCAAGAAGCCCGAAGAATTCGATCCGCGCAAGTTCCTGGCGGAAGCCCGCAAGGCCGCCATGGGCATCTGCAAGGCCCGCTTCGAGGCCTTTGGCAGCGCCGGGCAGGCCAGCAAGATCAAACCGGTTTCTCTGGAAGCCATGAGTGATCGTTATGCCAAGGGTGAACTCAAGCCTCAAGTGCGTTGAGACCCGAGTGCGCACAGACCTCTTTCCATCCTAACTTACCGACAACGAGATTTCATCATGACGCAAGGTACAACCTCCACGGCAACGATGGCCGATGCTATTCGCGCATTGGCGATGGATGCGGTGCAAAAAGCCAATTCTGGCCACCCCGGTGCGCCCATGGGCATGGCAGAAATGTCCGTGGCCCTGTGGGGCCAGCATTTGAGACACAATCCCACCAACCCCCATTGGGCCGATCGAGACCGCTTCGTCCTGTCCAATGGCCATGCTTCCATGCTGCTCTACGCCTTGCTGCACCTCACGGGCTACGATCTGCCCATGGATGAACTCAAGGCTTTCCGCCAATTGCACAGCAAGACCCCCGGACATCCGGAGTACGGCCTCACCGTGGGGGTGGAAACCACCACCGGTCCCCTGGGGCAGGGGATCACCAATGCGGTGGGCTTTGCCCTGGCGGAACGCCTGCTGGGTGAACAGTTCAACAAGCCCGGACATACGCTCGTGGACCACCATACCTATGTGTTCATGGGCGATGGTTGTCTGATGGAGGGGATCAGTCACGAAGCCTGTTCCCTGGCGGGTACCCTGGGTCTGAAGAAACTCATTGCGTTCTGGGATGACAATGGTATCTCCATCGATGGTCATGTGGAACCCTGGTTTTCTGAAGATGTGCCTGGACGATTCGAAGCCTATGGCTGGAATGTGGTTCGGTCCGTGGACGGGCATGATGTGGCGGCGGTATCAAAGGCAATCGAGGCCGCCAAAACCAGTTCCAAACCCACCCTGATTTGCTGCAAGACGGTCATCGGAAAGGGGAGCCCCAACAAGCAGGGTACCCACGACGTGCATGGTTCGGCTTTGGGCAATGAAGAAATCGCTGCCGCCAAAAAGTTGCTCGGCTGGAATTACGGTCCCTTTGAAATTCCTGCAGAAGTTTATACGGCCTGGGATGCACGGGCCCGTGGGCAGGCCCAGGAGGACGAGTGGAACCAGCGCCTTGCGGCCTATCAGGCAGTCTACCCCGGCGAAGCGGCGGAGTTTCTGCGCCGCATGAAGGGGGATTTGCCCGCCAACTTTGAACGGGCTGCCCTGGAATTCGTGGCCAAGTGTCGGGACAAGGCAGAAAGCATCGCCACCCGCAAGGCCAGTCAGAATACCCTGGAAGCCCTGAGTCCCGCTCTGCCCGAGTTTTTTGGGGGATCGGCGGACCTGACGGGATCGAACCTGACCAACTGGAGTGGCAGCAAGCCGATGAATGCCACTACCCCCGGAAATTACCTGAGTTACGGGGTGCGGGAATTCGGCATGAGTGCCATCCTCAATGGGGTGGCCCTGCACGGCGGGTTCATTCCCTATGGCGGAACCTTTCTGACCTTCTCGGACTACAGTCGCAATGCCCTGCGCATGGCGTCTCTGATGCGGATTCGCAGCATCTTCGTGTTCACCCACGATTCCATTGGCCTGGGGGAAGACGGTCCGACGCACCAGTCCATCGAACATGTGTCCAGTTTGCGCCTGATTCCGCACATGGACGTATGGCGTCCCTGTGATACCACGGAAACGGCCGTTTCCTGGGATGCGGCCATCCGCCGCAAGGATGGACCGAGTTCCCTGATTTTCAGTCGTCAAAACCTGCCGTTCCAGACCCGCATGCCCGAGCAGATCATCGAGATCAGCAAGGGGGGCTATGTTCTGAAGGAAGCCGATGGGGCGGCGCAGGCCATTCTCATCGCCACCGGTTCGGAAGTGGGGTTGGCCGTGGAAGCGCAAAAACTTCTGGCAGCGGAAGGCATCGCCGTGCGTGTGGTGTCCATGCCCTCCACCTCGGTCTTTGACCGGCAGGATGCAGAGTACCGCGCCTCCGTTTTGCCCAGACATGTGCCCAAGGTGGCCGTGGAAGCGGGTTGTACGGCGCTGTGGTGGAAGTACGGTTGTAGCGCCGTGGTGGGCATCGACACCTTCGGGGAATCCGCCCCTGCCGGTGCCCTGTTCAAGCACTTTGGGCTGACCGCCGACAAGGTGGCACAAACGGTCAAGAGCGTCCTCTAAGCGGGAATCCCCGCACTCGACAATGGCCTTCCCTCGCAAGGGGAAGGCCATTGTTTTTGGGGTATCTCGAACCGGTTGTTGTAATTAAACAACGCCTGGAATTTTTTCTTACTAATTGTTACAAAACTATTTACAGACTCATTAGGCCAGTGTTAATTTTTGACCTGGCGCAAATCGCTCCATCTTGGGGCGCGCTGCACCAACTCGGTTCCTACAGAAAAACATAGGGGGTTTCAGAATGAAGGTATCCAACCTGCTTGGAAAGGCAAAGGGTTCTGCCCTGTTGCTGCTGGGCACGGCATCCGTGGTGGTATCCATGGACGCCAATGCCATTCCGGTCTTTGCTCGGCAAACCGGCTTTAAGTGCGTGGCCTGTCACGTGGGGGGCATGTTCCCGCAACTCACTTCACTCGGTCGTATGTTCAAGTTGACCGGTTATACCATGGGTAACCGCCCCAACCTGGATGGCCTGGAAGTTCAGAATGACTACCCACCCGTCGCCATCATGGTGCAGGGCGCGAAGCAGTACTACAACAACACGAGCCATAGCATCAATGGTAATGCCCCTTCATCGTCGGCGGATATGCAGGTGGTGAGCCTGTTTGCCGGCGGCAAGATCACCGACAACTTCGGGGCCTTCATGCAATGGACGGGGACAAAATATAACGGTGCCTCAGCAGGTGGTCCCGGCATGCAGACGCCGAGCCCGGCGCAAGCGGGCTCTTATCAGGCCGCTGCGATTGACAATACGGAATTCCGCTATGCCGATCGCACCGTGACTCCCAACAGCGACCTGATTCTGGGAGCCTACATCAACAACCGTGCCATGATGTCCGATGTCTGGAACAACTTTGGCGCCTGGGAATCGGGCTGGATCAATTACTTCAATGCAGGCAATGCCCTAGCCCCGACCACCTACCTGATGGGAGAATCTTCTCAGCACGCAGCGGTGGGGGTGGGCGGCTATTTCTTCAAGAACAAGACCTGGTACGGTGAACTGGCGGTCTACAAGTCCCCCACCCATGGCCCGTTCTC